>JAFZAC010000031.1 GCA_017548365.1 Muribaculaceae bacterium | reverse complement strand
TTTCGGCCTACGGCCTTAAGTCAACCCATAGCAGGAATAAGAACGGGAGCAGTCAACCCCTAACAGGGATAAGTTTAACCGAGTCAACTTTTATAAGGAATAAGGACTGAACAAACAGTCAACCAAAATCAGGCAACCACAGTTATTACAACATTAATCTCTGAAAATCTACTTTTCCATACATGTTGATCCAAAGAGGACAATGGCGGAAGTATAGGATGAAGCTTTGCCAATTCGTTCTTTTTCTTTTGAAACAGGTAATGATCCAGTATATCAGTAATTATACTCCCCATCATTCTGAAAATCGCTCCGAATTGTTCATATCGCTCAAGTTCTTTTTGAAGGGTAATATCGTCAAGTTTCAGCAAATCGCGTGGATTACTACCATTTTCAATTTGATAATGCATAGCCAAATCTCTCTCATCTTTATCCGTGATAGCACTTTCTGCATACTCTTTAAGTCTATTTGTAATGGCTTCAATATCATTGTCGAAAACATTATTTTCTTTAACTAATCGATATTCCTTAATTAATTTACCCCACATGCTGCTTCCTGGCTTGTTGTAGCCCCAAAGAGCTTTAAAACCTTCAATAATGTAAGAATTTACATATTTGAGATGAGCCTGCTGTTCCCTTCTATCTGTAGACTTTAATGCACCAAACAAAGAAACCAAATAAACAGAGTAGAAATAGTTCACAAACATTTGTATGCATACTATTTGCATACAAAACTCTTTTTGTGGCTGCTCTAATGAGCAGTCCTCTCCTTCCAAATATTTATAGATTGCAAAATACTTAGGAAGTAAATTCTCTGTGTCTGCAATGATTCTCTCGTTTATCTGAAAGACTAATTCTGAGTTTCTAATCATCTTAAATATTTTTGTGTCAAATGGAATAAACTTCTTCTTTTTTCCTGGATTAAGATCCTGTCGGTTACCGTTTATCGGGAGGTGTCGCAATCCCTCGTGGACGCTCGATCACTCTTTTTATTCCAAAATTGGCAAATACTATAGAAACATCGTCATTGGTATTGGCAATAGAGTTGTTGCACCGTCCTTTTTGAAGTCCTTTGTGTATATGAGATATCGGTTGCTGATACGACTCGAGAATTTCTTGCAAAAATTATCAATAGACGCATGGGTGTTATAGCCAGATGATTTCACTTCAATAGGCCATAATTTGCTGCCTCTCGAGAGTAAAAAGTCTACTTCGTAGTTGTGGTTCCCGTTTTCTGCAGGCCAAACATGATAAAACAATCTATTTCCAGTAGAAACAAGTATTTGTGCTACCGCGTTTTCATATACATAACCGAGATTAGCCGACAGCTTGTCGGATAATAGCTTTTGATAGATTATATTTTCAGTAATATCTTTGTCCCAGAAAGCGAGAGTTATAAAAAGACCAGTGTCACATACAAACATCTTGTAGCGATCTTCGTCACTGTTGAGAGACAGCCCGACATTAGGATCATTCGCATGATATGAGAAGTTGACAACCATGCTATCTTTCATCGCTCGAAGCACTTCTAGAATATTCTTACGCTCACTATCGGATAGGACACTACCAACTTGATATCGGGAAGCATTTTTGCTCAGTTCAGACGGAATAGCTCGGAACAACTGCGAGGCTCGTCCTGATGGGTCAATTTTGAGGAAGTCATCAAAATAAAGCTCTATTATCTCTCGTTTAACCATGTCGACCTTGCTAAGGTTATTGGTGTCAAGATATTCGTTCACTGCTTGAGGCATTCCTCCTATTAGCATATAAAGACGGAAATCACGCATGCATTTGCGCAATGCCTGTCCAAGTGGCATCTGTTTATCAAAGAACTGACGAAGCAGTGGAATTGTTGCCGTGTCTCCTGTTGCCCAACGAAATTCTTCATAATCCATAGGATACATCTCAATGCGCGTTTCTTCACTGGGTATAATAATGTTTTCGGTGTTCTTTCGGATACTAATCAATGAACCGGTCTCTATATAGTCATAGCGATGGTCTTTAACAAGATGCTTTATGGCTTGTCTAGCCATTGGGCATTTTTGTACTTCATCAAACACGATTATCGATCGGCGTTCAATAAGTACAACATTGTAGATTGCCTGCAAACGTAGAAATATATAATCAAGGTTCATCAAGTCGTTAAAAAGTGATATGACTTCATCCGATACACTTGAGAAGTCTATAAGAATATACGATTCGTACTCATTCTTGGCAAATTCTTCAACTATCGTAGATTTACCAACTCGTCGCGCCCCTTTGATAAGAAGGGCTGTCTTGCCGTCGCGCTCTTGTTTCCACTTAAGCATACGGTCATATATTTTACGTTTAAAAACTCTTGTTGTTGCCATATTATAGTTAGATTTTTCGATGCAAAATTAAACAATAATTCCAAAATCCCAAATTTTATTTGCTGTAAATATTCCAAAATCCCACTTTTTATTTACTGTAAATATTCCAAGATCCCATTTTTTTGCTCTAACTTTTTGTTATTGTTGGATTATTCCAGACTGCCGTTATTGATGTTGAGCGGTTACAAGGATGGTGGAACACTAACCGCCAACTTGACTGATAGAATTGCCGTACCGATGAATTTCTGAAACATATTTTTACTTAGCAAAGTTAGCACATCGCCCACTGCGCAAGGACAAGCCCTGCGGGTTTTGCTGAGAAATACATAAAATGCTCACGCTCGGAAGGCTTTGAGCAAGCTCAAGCTTTCTCTCGCTTACTCGCATTTCTCTCCAGCCCTGCGGGTAGTATTTCTCGGCAAAATTCTTGCGCCTCTCGTGGGCTTGCATGTGCACTTGATTGCACGTAAAAATCATGTTTCACTTCTAAAATTCATCATCATGACACAGCAATTCTTCAACATCAGTCAAGCTCCAAGCAATGGGGCACAAGAGAACATCGACATCAACATCAATGGCGGCTCGGCTAACGTATGGCTCGGTGATACGCCTATCTGCACTACAAACTGCAAGGAAGCACTCGAGCATATAGTGAAGACTTTAGCTGACAAGTTCGACGCTAAGCTTCCTGCCAGATCAGAGATGATTTACGACACAGTGATGGGCTGGTAATCATCATCAATCCTCCTGCTCGGAGGATTGATTGGAACCGATGGTGATGGATTATGGTGCAAGTGGAACCGAAAAATGAGCAAATATTTGGTTTTTAATGAAAAAAACAATTACTTTGCGAAGTTGAACTCCACAAAACAATTAATCATGAAACTTCAGTTTATAATAATATTATTATTGATTTTTGCTTGTTTTTGGGGTTGCACAAATAGCACCGCAAAACAACAAAATCCATCCACTAAACAGCAAAACGCCGATGCTGATAATATATCGTTGACAAGTGACCGATATTATTATAAAGATACCACCTTTTACGACACAATAAGAATCGATAGTTATATTCGTGAAATCGTTGAGTTTGAACATACCCCCAGAGGCATAACCAAAGGCTTAATCATTGGATATTTGGACAATGAAGGCAATAATATTGATTATCAAACAAGAAAAAAAATTGATAAAAAGAATTTATACAAGGGATTCAGATTTAGAATTTTAGACAACGATACAGTATTCGATGATGCTAGCCAATTGCCATTATTTCCAGGTGGACAAGAGTCTTTACATAATTATATATTCAAACAAATAGATGTCCCAGGCAGCATGTCGTCAACCAAAGTGATTGTGCAGTTTGTGATTATGAAAGATGGCTCAATAAAAAATGTTCATATAGCACGTGGAATTAATGATAAATTGGATGAGGAAGCAATAAGAACAGTAAAATCTTTACCAAACTTCTACCCAGCACACATTCAAGGAGAACCAGTGAATTGTAGAATCATTTTACCAATTACTTTCACTCCCACAAAATAATTAATTATGAAAGGAAAAAAGATCTGTAAGGCGCTCAAAGAAATAAGACTCAATATCGCAAAATCTAATGATATCGATTATATTCCTGCAGAGTGTAATCACAAAGGCGATTGCTCTGGCACTTGCCCGCAATGTGAGAAAGAATTGCTATACATTGAGCAACAATTATTGCGTCGTCAAACCCTTGGCAAGGCAGCTGTGGTTGCAGGTCTTGCACTTGGAGCAACAAGCATTGCTCCAGCAATGGCACAGACATATCATAATGTGCCAAAAGTTGAGCAAAGTAAAGAGGAACTGAAGCCTGTTGATTGTGCACCAAATGACACTGCCGCAATAATTGTGCGTGGATGTGTCCTCGATGAGGATAATGAGCCATTGGTCTTAGCACAGATTCACGTCCTTGATGAAAAAGGAGAAACAACTAAATACGGTACAGCCACTGATTATTACGGACAATTTGCAATAAAAGTCTCTAAAGGTTGTAAAGTGCAGATAAGTCTCTTCGGATATGAGGACGTGATAAAGGACCTTATCATATCCGAAGATAATCTCGTCGTAAAGATGAAAGAAGATGCCAGAGGCCTAACGGGCCTAATTATAGTCCAACCTAAAATGCCTGATGTTGATGCTGACATCTATGAGATGAGATAAACACATTTTTCACAACAGAAATTCACCTTCTTATTCACTGCTGGCACCGCACAATCGGACGCAATCAGCAGCTTTTGCTGCATCAACTCTTATACTCATAGACCCCCTGCGCCTCGGCGCACACGGACGGTGACAAAAAAAGGCTTCGCCGCCAGGCTCGGCGCTCTCGACGGCTGCGGATGAAAGTGCCAGGTTACACCGCAACCCTTCACTTCGTTGCGGGTTGCGCTATGAACGTCGGACTGCTGGCACCCCTCAAGGCGAACGCTCCAGACTCGACAGCTTGACAGAGTACGGCGCTACGCTGCGTGCGCAAGGCTCCCTTATCGCGGCGACACCCGAGACTCCTGCGTCGCCGTCGGGTGCCACCGCTGGTCGCTTCACTCACTCCACTTCGTCGCCTCCCTCTGCCTTCGTCTGTCTTACGTCTCGAGCTTGGCTGGTGCCATCGGCATGAGGGGGCAGTCCTTACGGCACACTAATCCTTTCAGCTGTCTCGGGCGCACGTTTCACTCTCGCTTGGCAGGCTGCGCCCACACCACCGCCCACTATTGCGCCGGCGCTCAGGGGAGAGAGGTGTTCGGCATGCCTCACGAGGTCTTTAACGGTGACGAGTCACCGGCAGATCCAGCTCGCGACCGCAAGCGGCACGAGCCGGAAAGCCCCACGTGCCCACCCCTCTGCGATGACGGCTTCGCCTACCGCTTCCCTCAAGACCACCTCGCATGGGCGCACACAAGGCGGTGACTAGGTATGCTTCGCCGCCTGACTCGGCTATCTCGATTGTCGCTGCGGAAGAAAGTGCCCGGACACAGCGCAACCCTTCTCGTTGTTACGGGTTGCGCCATGTCCGTCGGTGAGCTTGGTCCAAGTGTGGGGGACGCTCCAGACTTGTCAGCGCCGGTGCACTACGCTGCGTGGGCGAGGCTCCCATGACGCGCCGACACCCGAGACTCCTGCGTCGCCGTCGGGTATCGTCGCTGGTCGCTACGCCTACTGCGCTTCGTTGCACCTGCTTACTGCCTTCGTCCCGAGCTTGGCTGAAGCCACCGCCACACGTGGGCTCGCCTTGCGGCACACTCTTCCTACGCTTATCGAGATGCACGCTGCGCTCTCGTCGGGCAGGCTCTGCATTGGCCACCTTCATACTTCTGCGCCCAGGCGAGGAGAGATAAGTGTTCGATACTGCGTGTCTCACTCGGTTTACGACAGCATAGCTGGTATAACACCTGTCGGTCACCGCACATCGGGACGTAGCAGATGAATAGTATCGCCTGACGTGTGAATAATGTACGACAAACCAAGTCAAGCGAGCTTGACACGGTTCTGTCTTGAAAGCGGAGCCGACACGCGCGAGCGAAACCTTTTCCTGCGTCAAAGGTTCTCTCACGCACGTCAACACATCCACCGCACATTCGCCTTGCTCCTTGCATATTCCGCAAACAGAAAAATCGGTTTTACGGAGTCGCTCCACAGGGCGTGGGGGGCTCCTGCGGAGGAGACAGGGGGTGAAAATTTAATTTTTCACCCCCTGTAACCCCCGTAATCCGCTGTAAATCAGCGGATGTTATTCTTTTGAGGTGCGGAAAGATGCGGACAAGTGGAACAAATTTCCATTTTTTTTCTGAAACAATGCCGATGAATACAGGTGTTACGCATGTTTTTGGTCATTTTTCAAATTATAACTTCTGAGTTGTTTTCACCTCATGTGTAACCAACACACTACGAAGTCTCTCAAATGTATTCTCATGTAGATTATAATCTGGTGTGAGTTGAAAACACATCCAGTTGAACGGTCTCATCAAGTAACATTTTTCTTGTTTTTTGTTCATTTGTTGAGTTCTCATTATCACCACATAAAGCCATATAACAGAAGTTCCGTTGTCGCTGGAAAGCCACAACGGAGTTTCAAAATAATCTCGCAACATCTTGTGTCGAAAATGTATCACAAAACACCGTATCGCTTGCAGAAATGGATGAAGGTGCCGATTGTAACTCTACCATTGTTAGATCGCAGGAAATCGTCAAACTTCTTGTCGGTCTCGCGTTGGCTATACTTGGCATTCTGCTGACTGACGATGTGGAAATACTCACGGCCGCTTTCGCCCAAAGACGCAAGCGCAAGCCCGATACTTATCCAATCGGCATAATTCGCTGTCATGTCTATATGACGGTGCAATATCTCTTTGCAGGCTAGATAGACACGCTCGTCTGTATCATCTGCATGACGGCTTCGGTAGAATGGCCTTGGTGTTGGCTTTGGCTTTTGATACACGAAAGAATAATTCTCTGCATTCTCATTAACATAGGGATTGTCATCATAGCTCAGGCAGCGAAGACGACAAACGTCACTGCAGGCACTGTCTATAACAATGCCTAATTTCTCAAAATCAATGCGTAGTTGCTCGAAATGCGCCCGGTGATGTTCAGGGAAGAGCAGGGGAATGATAACGAAATATCCTTTACCACCAACCGAACGGCTTGCGTAAGCAACTTCGGCGAATTTGCTTAGTACATTTTCGATGAGTTTATCAAAATCTGGCATATCTGGATTGTCTTTGGCATCTATGTCGATACAGATCAGTCCGCTGTGCTGCACCAGGTTCTCGCTCTTTCGGCCTCCGCTGAACACACCGCTTATCGTCGCTTGTGGCAAAGTGCTTTTTATGTATTTCCGTTCATCAGCGTTCCGGCATGAGCGGAGTCGCTTGATCTGTTCTAAAAATTCATTTCCTTTAGCGAGAAACTCGCCAAGTGTGATACCCTTCGGTTCCTTGTCACGCATGCCCATAAACCAGGATATTTTTCTGTCAAATATGCTTGTTTCCATTTTTTTGCTTTTTTGTATGAAAAATAAAAACGATGTCAATTGTCAACATGAAAATGATAGGTATCTCTCTGTCTGATAGGGCTTAAGGGTGCTTTTCGATGTTGACATCTAAAGAATAAGTATTTCCGCACATTTGTCAATTATATTGACTTTTATATGATACTTAACTTATTGATACTCAGTTGCTATTTTTTATGTATGTCAATGCCGAGAAGAGTCCAAATAGCCCAATTGGTGGGCATTGCAAGGCAATTTCGGCATTGACATTGACATAAAACTACACTTTACCGTTTAGCGCTTTCGAAATATAAGCAGGATCTCTTGATATTCCATGTGCGAAAGCCTTTTGGTTGGTAATGCGAACGTTTTCGGCGAACAATCTAATCCAACCTGCTAGAGTGGTGGGCATGACAACAGTCTTCTGCTGATTGATGTCAAATATCTTTTCATACACCTTTATGGCGGTGTGCTCAAAATAGCGCATGCAACGTATGGCATAATCCATGGCTTGTTCCGATATGTTGAAAGTGTATGATGAATTCTCAATCAAACTCATCATGTGTACTATGCCAGCCAGGCGTTCTACATGAATCTGAAGTTTTCCATAGATTGAAATCAGGTAACTGTTATCGAAGTTAGTAGCCTTCTTTTCTTGTGGGGAATCATAGTATTCTTTATACATTTGCTCACACTTCCCTGTGATGTTTATAGTCCCTTCAAGATGTTCATAATTATAGATACGAATAAGACTGGCAGCCCATTTATTGAGTATCTCCTGGTCAAGATGGATTATCTCTCTTGGGGGAAATTCAAAATTGTCGGGCCATACAAACAAGAAACGCTGATTCATGCCATTGTAGACAAATAGTTCATTGCCAAACGTTGAACGAAGAAGATCGGGCTGAATGTCACCAAAAATATTCATGAACGCATTCTTGAGTATTAATGGTTCTTCTTCCCCCTTACGGTTGACAACAAAACTGTCGCCATCAAAGAGCCTGAGAATCCTAGATATTGCGCCACTTTTAACATAACGATTCAGGTCATCAAAGAACCCTTTAATTTCAGGTTGGTAGGCTAGGATGCCTGTTTTGCTATACTGCAGAATGGAATTCCGTGACTCTTCTGTGTGGTCATCAACAATTATCTGGTTCAGGCGCGGAGGGTTTGACTCGTCACGGTCTTTATCGGCTTTCCATGCCGCATACTCTCTCTTAAATAATTCGCCATTTCTGTTGTTGATCTCGCGTAATGGTTTAAAGACTTCCTTAGCTGGAGCTGTTTTGTTAGAACCACTCGGAGCAACTATAGTAAGCCAAATCTCTAAAGGATTAGTATAAAAACCATCATAAATCATTATGCGTTTTCCAATTACTGTAGAAATTGCTGAGATTACAGCAGCGACTGGAAATTCCCTTGGGCAGTTATATTTCGATGCAATCTCGTTAATGAACGTCTGAACCTGCAAAGGCAGGCCGTCAATGGGAAGCCCCACCTCGTCATGGAGACGGAGCTTACCATTATTAGGATTTGAGTTGTTAGTTGCCATGTTCTTTACATTTTACATCCAACAAGTTTCTCAATGTCACTCAAGCGGTAGCGACGCTTGCCGCCGATCTCTACCTTCTTTAAAATGCCGTTCTTGTCCCAGCGGTGCAGTGTCATCTTCGACACCGACAGCATCTTGGCCGCTTCCTCTACGGTTAACAACTTGTCGGCTTTCTCAGCCAACTCGGCCTGTTCGTGGGCGATACTCTGCGTACCAAGCAAAAGATGATTAGAAAACTCTTTTAGGTCTTCTCCTTTGATTTGAAGAATCACGTTAGGATTCGCTTCAATAATTTCAGATAAATCTAAATACCTATTCATGTGATCTTAGATTTTATAGGTTAATAATGAGGTGGACAAACCTCGTTAACTTGTGACCTTCAGAATCAAGCTCTCGACAATTGTCCTTGTCAGTCTTTCATCATTCGGACATTGCAAAGTTACTGCCGTCTTTTTATGGCAATTTATGGCAAACTTAAAAAAACAACAAAAGTAATATCAAAAACAATCAATGACTATTACCTGTATTTCAGTGTAATAGCCATTGCATGTTGTAAAATATTTTTTATGGCAAATATGGCAAAATATGGCAAATATACTATTTGAGATTCTTTTCTACAGTTTCTTCTAACAATTCATATAATTCTTCATAGGTGGGTTTGTTTTGTGTTAGTGCATTTTGTTTTATGCCAAGTGATTTTGTGATGTCTGCAACCCATTCTTTGGTATTATTACTTATGCTATCTTTCATGAAATACAATGCAATGAAGAATGCCCATTTCTTAAGTGGCTTAATTATACTTGCGTTTCCGCTTGCAACTATTTTATTTATAAGAACGAAAGACACATCATTTGATATGATTTTCTGTTCTTGTAATATTTTGTAAATATCCAAAAGTAATTGCTCATTCTCAATTTTATATTTTGATTTAGGCTCTTTAGTCTTTTCTGCTTTCACTTGTTCTGTTTGTTCTGCGGCGGCTTTCAGTGCATCTTTCGCTGCTAGACTGTTGAATGCAAAACCAAAATTCTCAGCGTTCTTTATTGATGGCTCGATTACTGGCTTGATGACTTGTTCTAATGCAGTAGTCAACTGGCCTTCCTTGTACTGGATGGGGTGTGCTGTTATTGCCATAGCCTGGAGTAGGGTTTGAGTGGCACAAAGAAAATTATAGGCACCTCCAATATCGCGTTTTATGAACTCTATCTCAAAATCATCATTTTGGAAAAGCTTTGTAAGGAAGACCTCTCTTACTTTATCGTCTATCACATACTCATCAATAACGAATGATAGGACTTTTTGGTTGTTTGGATAATTATCATACAATTCTTTAAATGATAATCGTGAAATCAAATAAAGCGATTCATTATACGCTTCATATAACTTTGCCGACACATTATATATATTATTGCTTTGGGCTATTTGCGATGCCATTTCCTTAATCATCGCGCCGTACTGTTTTGTTGAATTGTAATTCATAGAAATAAATCTAAAGTTTGAGGTTGTTTCTAATTGATTGCAAAGTTACAATAAGTTTTGAACAACAACGAGTTCGACCAATAAAAGTTACTAACAAAACACATCATAATAGAACATGATTAATCTGAAATAATTTGGTATAAAACGCGGTGAGAATGTGCAAAAGTTTATTACCATTTATGTCGGTTAAAGAATGTTAATGCGATTGGCTTTGAGTAACATGGGAAGTTATTCTATTCAGATATGGGGATTTATATGGGGATTTTTGAAAATAAAAATCGGCTAACATGCTGATTAAAAGCTTGCTAGCCGACTTTTAAGGTGACCCCGGAGGGGCTCGAACCCTCGACCCACTGATTAAGAGTCAGTTGCTCTACCAACTGAGCCACGGAGTCAAAAAAAGAAATCATTTTGTTGATTTCCGACTGCAAAGGTACAACTATTTTTTGAACTGGCAAGCGTTTTGCTTAGTTTTTTTGTAAAAAATCGAAAAAAAACAATTTGGGTGTCTTTTTTTTGCTGTGTGATAATTATTTTAATGCGATAATGGTTGTTTTTTATTAAAAAAATGGTATTTTTGCAAGTTAAATGAAATTGATTATAAACTTAAAAAATTATACTTATGGATTTAGACGGACGTAGAGAGAGTACAAATGTAGAAGATCGCCGTGGTATGAGCGGTGGCACAAAGTTCGGCCTTGGTGGCGGCATCATGGGTATTATTATAGCACTGGTTGCTATGTTCATGGGCGGTGGTGACTTAGGCAGCATCCTTGGTCAGATGGGCCAGATGGGTGGTGGAATCACAATGCAGGAAAGCACCGACAATAATGGCCAGCCAGTAGAGTTTACTCAGGAAGAGCAAGAACTTGCATCGTTCTCAAAGAAGGTTTTGGGCGGTACCGAGGACATTTGGTCTCAGATTTTCGAGCAGCAGGGACTTGGGGAATATAAGAATCCCAAGATGGTGCTTTATACAGGTTCAACAAGTACTGCTTGCGGTCAAGGTCAGGCAGCAATGGGACCATTCTATTGCAGCGGTGACCAGTGTTTGTATATTGACTTGTCGTTCTTCTCTAGTATGGAGCAGCAATTGGGTGCTGGTGGCGACTTCTCTTATGCCTATGTGATTGCTCACGAGGTGGGACACCATGTTGAATACCTTACAGGCGTGCTCCAGCAGATTCACAGCAAGATGGCTCGCTATGGCCAGGGCAGCGCCCAAGCCAACAAGGAGAGCGTGCGCATTGAGCTGCTTGCCGACTATCTGGCAGGATGCTGGGCTCATTACGACAACCAGCGCTTTAAATCGATGAGTGATGGCGACTTGGAAGAGGCAATCAAGTGTGCCCAAAAGATTGGTGACGACTACTTGCAGAAGAGGGCTCAAGGCTATGCGATGCCCGAGAGTTTTACTCACGGTACCAGTGACCAACGCATGCGCTGGTTTAAAGCTGGATATCAAGTTGGTGATGTAAAGGCCGGTATCAACACCGCAATGCAACAAGACTATAGCCAACTTTAAGAAAATGCGCTAAACATGATGAAATAATGCATGGTGCATTATGAATAAATTCCCCTTGGGCGTTTCAAGCTCAAGGGGAATTTTTTCTTGATATTATGGTCAATTCGGGCGAAAAATTGCACAAATAGCGAAATTTTAATGTTTACATACAAATATTTAGAATAATTATGACTTTTTTTACTCTCCTAATGAAACCTCTACCTAATTTTGCAGTCCAATTTTGGTAGGTAACTTTTTTCAATTTTATAGAGACAGCCGAAACGCTAAAAAGGGAGTAGGCTTTATTTTTTATAGTAATGTGATTATGAAAATTTTTAGAAATGCTTTTTTGGTGGTAATGATGAGTGTGTGCTCTTTGTTGAGCTATGCAAGTGAATATGATACGGATTATATTAATATTCCTAAGTCATATATCAATAATAACAATTCACAACTTCTTGAGAAGGCTGCAAGGATATTTGGAACTGATTATCGTTTGACTTTGAAAAACATTTATTTGAGCGAGTATTGGTTCTATTGCGATATCGTTATAGAGCATTTTGAGGAAGATTTTGAGGTTACTCAAACATGCAGCAACGAATATTCACAAGAGCAGACCAATCCTGGAACAACATCATCAATAACTGTTGGAAAGACAGCCTATGATATTGTTGTTCATTCAGAAGTAAGACTTGACAGAGAAAATGATTCAGATGAGCAAACTGTGACAGTGACTTATCATTTTACTGAGCAGGTTCCTTCAAGCGGCAGCTATAATCAAGATGATTATTTTCTTGTTATCACATTCCCTTATACTCGTCAAACCTGGACAGGAATAGACGGTATTGATGTGAACCCAATGTCGGTAGAGTACTATGACTTGCAGGGACGCAAGCTCAATGGTCCTCAGCCTGGCATCGTGATTGAGAAGCAAGGCAACAAAACCACTAAGAAGATTTATCGATAATTTTTAAATGGGTTTTAGATTGAAAATCCCCTTGAGCATTTCGCTCAAGGGGATTTTGTTATGCCATTATGCATTGTTAATTATTTAAAGTCCTCGGCCGTGGCAGTTCTTGTATTTCTTGCCGCTGCCGCATGGACATGGATCGTTGCGACCAATCTTGGGACCCTCGTTGCGGATGGGTGCCACAGGACCGCGTCCAGCTTGACTTGCACCCATACCTGCTTGGCGTTGGGCTGCTGCAGCTGCTGCTACAGCATCGCCACGTCCCTCGTTGTAGCGCTGGCGACGACGAGGCTCGTTATCGCTTGCACGCTGTACGTCGTTTTCATCCTGAACAGGAATCTGACCACGCATGAGCGACGAAATAGCCTTGTTGTTCATGTCACCGAGCATCACCTTGAAGAGGTCGAACGATTCGAGCTTGTAGATTACCAATGGGTCTTTTTGCTCGTAGCTAGCGTTCTGTACACTCTGACGCAACTGGTCAAGCTCGCGCAGATGCACCTTCCAGCTCTCGTCGATAGAGAGCAGCAGGATTGCTTTCTGCCATGCCTTGGCGATGCACTTGCTCTGAGTCTCATAGGCCTCCTTCATGTCGATGACGATGCCATAGGTGCGCTTGCCGTCGGTGATGGGCACTCGCATCTTGCCCTCGGGCTCGGGAGCACCTGCATCCAACTGCTGCTTGCAAATTCTTTGGATGATAGGATTGGCAACTTCCGACAGACGTTCGGTTTTGCGACGGAATGCTGTGAGCACAGCTTCAGAGAGTTTCTCGCAGTTCTTGTTGTTGTCGTTCTTGCGATAGTCTTCTTCGTCAAACGGTGGCTCAATAGCAAATGTGGAAAGTACATTTATCTTGAAGTCTTCGTACTCGCTTGGTCCATATTTGTTGACAATATCCTCAACGGCATCGTTGATAGTGTTTATGATATCGGTGCCGATGCGCTCTCCAATCAACGCATGGTGACGGCGGGTGTAAATCACGTTACGCTGAACGTTCATCACATCGTCATACTCAAGGGTGTGCTTACGGATACCGAAGTTGTTCTCCTCAACACGTTTTTGAGCGTTCTCGATACTCTTGGTTACCATGGGCGACTCAATCATCTCTCCATCATGCAGACCCAGACGGTCGAGCAGTTTAACTACTCGCTCGCTGGCGAAGAGGCGCATTACCTTGTCTTCAAACGAAACGAAGAAAACAGAGCTACCAGGGTCTCCCTGACGTCCGGCACGACCACGAAGCTGGTTGTCGACGCGGCGTGACTCGTGGCGCTCGGTGCCGATGATGGCGAGACCGCCTGCCTCCTTAACCTCGGGAGAGAGCTTGATATCGGTACCACGACCTGCCATGTTGGTGGCGATGGTCACAACACCCTTGCCGTTGACCTGACGTCCGGCTTGTGCCACAATGTCGGCCTCCTTTTGGTGCAGCTTGGCATTAAGCACGTTGTGCTCGATGTGTCGCAGGCTCAGCTGACGGCTCAAGCGCTCTGAGATTTCCACGCTTGTAGTACCCACCAGCGTTGGACGTCCGGCGTCGCGCATCCTCACGATTTCTTCGATAACGGCATTGAACTTTTCCTTCTCGGTCTTGAACACGCGGTCGGGGTTGTCCTTGCGGATTACAGGGCGGTTGGTTGGGATGTTTACAACGTCGAGTTTGTAGATCTCCCAGAACTCACCCGCCTCGGTCATGGCGGTACCGGTCATACCAGCAAGCTTGTGGTACATACGGAAGTAATTCTGTAGGGTGATAGTGGCGAATGTTTGTGTTGCAGCCTCCACTTTCACGCCTTCCTTGGCCTCGATTGCCTGGTGCAGACCGTCGCTGTAACGGCGTCCTTCCATGATACGTCCCGTCTGCTCGTCAACGATTTTCACCTTGCCTTCCTCGTCAACGATGTACTCGTCGTCACGGTTGAACAGGGTGTAGGCCTTGAGCAACTGGGTAACAGTGTGAACGCGCTCGGCTTTAACCGAGTAGTTCTGCAGTAACTCGTCTTTCTTGACGAGCTTTTCCTCCTCGCTGAGCGGTTCGTTGGTCACTGCCGAGAGTTCGCTGGCGATATCAGGAAGCACGAAGAACTTGGGGTCGTCGGTGCCCTTAGTGAGCACGTCGATACCCTTGTCGGTGAGCTCAACGGTGTTGTTCTGCTCTTCGATGATGAAGTATAGAGGATCGGTCACTACGTGCATTTCGCGGCTGTTGTCCTGCATGTAAATAGCCTCGATTTTAAGCATAGCCTGCTTAACACCCTCTTGAGAGAGGTATTTGATCAATGGCTTGTACTTGGGCAGACCCTTGAATGCACGGTAGAGTAGCAATGTGCCTTCTTTTACCTCATCGGGGTTGTCGCTAGCCATCATGCGGCGGGCATCGCTCAGCAACTGAGTGACGAGACTGCGCTGTGCATTGTACACACGCTCAACATTTGGCTTGTATTCGTCAAACATCTGATCCTCGCCACGAGGCACAGGACCAGAGATGATCAATGGAGTACGGGCGTCATCGATAAGCACCGAGTCGACCTCGTCGACAATAGCATAGTGATGAGGACGCTGAACGCAGTCTTCGGGTGCCATTGCCATGTTGTCGCGCAGGTAGTCGAAGCCAAACTCACTGTTGGTACCAAATGTAATGTCGCAATTGTAGGCGTTGCGGCGCTCGTCGCTATTGGGTTCGGTCTTGTCGATACATGCCACGCTCAAACCGTGGAACATATAGAGTGGACCCATCCACTCCGAGTCACGTTTGGCGAGGTAGTCGTTCACGGTAACCACATGCACACCGCAGCCCGATAAGGCGTTAAGAAATACTGGCAGAGTAGCCACCAGGGTCTTACCCTCACCAGTTGCCATCTCGGCAATCTTACCTTGATGGAGCACCGAACCACCAATGAGCTGAACGTCATAGTGAACCATGTTCCAAGTCATCTCATTACCGCCGGCTTCCCAAGTGTTGTGGTATATGGCTTTGTCGCCATCAATGTCAAGGAAGTCGTGTCCGTCGGCTGCAAGTTTGCGGTCAAAGTCGGTAGCGGTTACTTCGATGTCTTCGTTCTCGGTAAATCGTTTTGCAGTCTCCTTGACGATAGCAAATACCGTTGGAAGAACTTCGTTGAGCTTGTCTTCGATTCGGTCGAGAACTTCTTTCTCTAGTTTGTCAATTTTCCCCCACAGTGGCTCGCGCTCTTCATACTCTAGAGTCTCGATTTCGGCCTTAATGGCTGCAATCTCGTCGCGCTGTGGTTTTACATACTCTTGAATCTCAGCTTTAATTGCGGCACTGCGTTCACGCAGTTCATCGTTCGACAAGTGCTCGATTTCGGGATAAACCGCCTGAATCTTGCGCACGATGGGCATGAGCTTCTTCAAGTCACGCTCACTCTTGTTGCCGAAGATTGATTTCAAAAAACTATTAAATGACATATTGAATATTTTGTATTTGATTTTCTAATAAAACGATAATAGATTGCAGCAAAAATTGTGCCAAATCCATAACAAACGGCAAAGGTACAAAAAAACTTTGAAACAGAATGAGTTTTACTTTAACTTTTCACGATGGCACAATATTAACCGACTTTTTTTCAGTAAAAAATGATGTATTGTCGGTATTTAGTTGTATTTTTGCAGAAAATAAGTATGACTATATTTTTGATAAATATTCTAACACAATAACTAAATGACTATGACACCATTAATTGATCGTTTTATTAAGTATGTGAAGTTTGAAACCACAAGTGATGAGAATACCGGTGTGACCCCGTCGACCCCCACACAGATGGTCTTTGCCAAGGAATTGAAGAAAGACCTTGAGGAAATGGGATTGAGCGAGGTTGAGCTTGACGACAACGGCTACCTCTATGCCACTCTGCCCGCTAACACCGACAAACCTATACCCACACTGGGCTTTATCGCTCACATGGACACTGCCCCCGACATGAGCGGCAAGGACGTGAAGCCCCGCATCATTGAGAAATATGCTGGCGGCGCTATAACCCTCAACGAGGAGAAAGGCATCGTGCTTGACCCGGTGCAGTTCCCTGAGCTCGACGACCATATTGGCCAAGACCTTATCGTTACCGACGGCACTACACTGCTGGGCGCCGACGACAAGGCCGGTATCGCCGAGATTGTGACCGCTATTGAATGGTTCCAGCAGCATCCCGAGGTGAAGCACGGCAAAATCCGCATTGGTTTCAATCCCGACGAGGAGATTGGCCTTGGTGCTCACAAGTTTGATGTTGAGAAGTTTGGTGCTGAATGGGCCTACACCATGGATGGTGGTGCCGAGGGCGAGCTCGAGTATGAGAACTTCAATGCTGCCAGCGCTAAGATTACCATCAAGGGCCTGAATGTGCATCCCGGTATGGCAAAGAACAAGATGATAAACGCTATACTCGTTGGTAACAAGCTCATGTCGCTGCTGCCCGAGAGCCAGACTCCTGCCACTACCGAGAAATATGAGGGTTTCTACCACATCGTTGGCATCGAGGGCACCGTTGAGGAGTGCAAGCTCACCTACATTATCCGCGACCACGACCGCGATCGCTTTGAGGCTCGCAAGAAAGAGGTGGAACGTGTGGTTGCCTTCATCAACGGCACCTATGGTGACATCGCGACTGTAGAGCTCAAAGACCAGTACTACAACATGCGCGAGAAGATTGAGCCAGTTATGCACATCATTGAGACTGCTGAGCAGGCTATGGAGCGTGCCGGTGTCAAGCCCAAAGTGCAACCCATTCGCGGTGGCACCGACGGAGCTCAGCTCTCGTTCAAGAATCTGCCATGCCCCAACATCTTCGCCGGTGGCATGAACATGCACGGACGCTATGAGTATGTCTCTATCCAAGCCATGGAGAAAGCCATGATGACCGTGGTGGAGATTTGCAAGATTGTTGCCGAGAAGTAAAAGGATTAATAGCAGCTTTTCAATCATCTCATAAGGAAAAGCTGTCATATAAGATTCTTGCCCTTCACATAGAGCATTCCACTGAAGGAATTGCAATGTGAGGGGCAAGTTTTATGAGATAGTATGTAAAAGAGGTCGTTTTTGGAAAAAAACAAATTTTTCTTTCAAATATTAGTTGGAATAAAATGAATTTTCACTAACTTTGTGGTTTGAAATGAAAAGAGGCGCCAATCCCAGATGATGAATGGATGAAAATACTACCATTTCGGGGGGTTAGGTATAATGAAACAGTAAAAACGAGAATACAGAAATGAAAATATTTACCAACGAGGCAATAAGAAAAATTGATCGTGAGACAATAGCTGCCGAGGGAATCTCAGAGCTCGACCTTATGGAGAGGGCGGCTTCGGCTGTGGCATTTGAGATAATCTCACGCTGGCGCGCATCGAAGCGCATGGTGATTTTTGCTGGACCAGGCAACAATGGAGGTGACGCACTGGCAGTGGCTCGAATGCTCTATGAGCAGGGCTATCGTCCCGAAGTATTCCTTTTTAATATTCGGTCGTCTCACCTGAGTGAGTGTTGTGAGGCCAACCGTCAGCGTCTGTTGGACATGGGCGATATCGACTTCACCGAGATTGTCGACAATTTCACACCTCCCGAGTTGGGGGCCGACGACGTGGTTATTGACGGCTTGTTTGGCTCTGGTCTTCACAGTCCACTCAAGGGCGGTTACACCTCGCTTGTTCAGTATATCAACAACAGCGATGCTTTCATTGTTTCAATTGACATGCCTTCGGGATTGTTCTGCGAGTGGAACGAAGGCAGTGACCGACGCAATATAATACGTGCCGACCTCACCTTCACATTTGGAGCGAAACGATTGTCTTTCTTCTTCAGCGAGAATGCCGAGTTCATAGGGCAATGTGTTGTGCTCGACATTGACTTAGATTCTCAAGCAGTGGCATCCACACCTTCTGACTACTATCTTATAGAAAAAGAGGATGTACGAGAGAAGCTTCAAGACCTTGACCCGTTTATCAACAAATATGACAACGGCACTCTATACCTGATTGCTGGCAGTTATGGCATGATGGGTGCTGCAATCCTTGCGTGTAGGGGTGCGCTGCGCATAGGCACCGGACTTGTCAAGGTTCATGGTCCTGCAAGTGCCAACACTATCATGCAGACATCCTGCCCCGAGGCACTTTTTGAGCCCGATAGCAGTGATATATGCACAACAAGCATCAACGTGAAGCACCGTTGCAGCGTGATAGCTCTGGGTCCTGGCATGGGTACCAGCGATGAGACTATCGACGCTCTCGACCACTTTTTGAAGAACTATAACAAGCCTTGTTTGCTTGATGCCGACGCTCTTAACGGCATCGCGGCAAGACCTATGCTGCTCAGGAGCATTCCAAAGGGCTCGGTTATCACTCCTCACACAGGCGAGTTTGACCGTCTCTTCTGTAATAAGAATATAACTACCGACGAGGAGCGTTTCAAGCGTGCTATCAATGCGTCTAAGACCTACAATATCACCATAGTGCTCAAGGGGCACTACACAATGATTGTTCGTCCTGACGGAAAGGTCTATATTAATAGCAGCGGCAATCCTGGAATGGCGACTGCCGGAAGTGGCGATGTGCTCACGGGAGTGATATCTGGATTGATAGCGCAGGGTTTCAGTCCCGACGACAGTGTGTGGATGGGCGTGTATATACATGGACATTCAGGTGACTTGGCTGCTGCCAAGGTTGGTGAGCGCAGCGTCATAGCAAGTGACATCATCGACAACCTTGGTCCTGCTGTCATCGATATCAAGCGCTTATAACAGTACAGCAAGCAATCCAATTATATTTCGATAAGATAAGCTCTCTCATTGGTGGGACGAGCAGTTTGTACTATATTTATCACAACAATGTGTGGCAATTAGAATTGTCACAATAGTGCATCAGCCAGGTATTTGCCACATTAACCAAGCTTAACTAATGGCAGTAAAATAAAAGACTGGCAATTATCGTTTTAAAGTCAAAAACCTAACTTTTATAGATAATCAGATTATGGAAACACTCAACACACCAGGCGACATGCCTCCATTCCCCCAGCAAAACGTTATGCAGCCTTCTCAGGCTTCGGCTCCCGGGGTGCCAATAGTTCAGCCCCCAGCCCCCAAACCTAAACGCTCAAAGCCGTTTACTCACACTTTGGGTTTCAAGGTTGGATTCATTGTTCTCTTATCATTACTGTTGCTCATTCCCACTTTAATGATTGACTCGTTGAGTAGCGACAGGCAGGCAACTGCTGCAGAGGCTCAGCGAGAAATCTCTGAAAAATGGGGACTGCCACAGCATGTTACAGGTCCGGTAATTGCCATACCTTATGTTACTAAGAATAAGAAAGACTCGAACGATCAGCGTCACATGGTGTATATCTTGCCCAAGAAGCTTGACATAAATGCCGATGTGAAGAGTAAGACTCTCTACCGCAGCATCTATGAGACAGTGGTTTATAATACCGGCATAGACTTCTCGGGAACATTCGCCATCAAAGGGTTGCTGCCAAGCGAGATAGACTCAACTATGCTGCAACTCGACAAAGCCTTCATTGAAGTGGGAATCACCGATCTGAGAGGTATTTCGAAGAAGTTGGTTCTTGACTTGAACGGCAACACAATAGATGTGAACGACGGCGGCAAGGATGGGAATCTTCACGGGGAAGATGACTATGAATACAGCTCCAGTGTCGATGATGCCGATGCTGTAGATTTGAGCATTGGCGCATCAGAAGAAATGGCAGTTGAAGAAGCCGCTGTTCCTTATGATGACATGTTCGACAAGAATGGTGGACCAGTAGCCAAGGCAAGCCTTGACATCAGTTCCATGTCATCGCTCGACACCATTCCTTTCAAGATGCATCTTGATTTGAAGGGTAGTGACAATCTCAATTTTACTCCTATTGGTGAGACCACACATATAAATATAAAGGGAGATTGTCCCAAACCAAGCTTTGGAGGAAATTTCCTGCCTGATGAGCGCAAGGTTACCGATAACGGTTTTACCGCGTCGTGGAATATTATCAGCATTAACCGAACCTATCCTCAAGCATTTATCGATGACCGCAGCTACGACCTGGGCAAGTCACAAGTGCAAGTAGGGTTGATGGTACCTGTCGACAGCTTCCAGAAGGTTGAGCGTGCTATCAAGTATGCCTTCCTTGTGATTGTGCTCACATTTATTGCTGTGCTCTTTGTTGAGATAAAGATGCAGCGTTACATTAACGTCTTCCAGTATCTGCTGGTGGGACTGGCTCTTGTGCTATTCTATTCATTGCTGCTGTCAATAAGCGAGCACATGGCATTTGGATGGGCCTATCTCATCGCAGCTGCTATGACAATTGTGATGATTACGCTATATCTCTTAGGCATACTCAAAAGCAAGAAAATGGCACTCGCTATTGGAGCAATGCTGACTATTGTCTATGCTTATATTTTCGTGCTGCTCAACCTTGAGTCTTATGCCCTGCTGGCAGGTAGTTTAGGACTCTTCGTTGTTCTCTCGGCAATAATGTACTATTCTCTGAAACTCAAGACTGAAGATGTTGTCTAAACACCAGTCATCAATATTTTTGATGACTGCAATTAATGTGCGGAATACCGCTTTTAGGGGTGTCAAGAGATGCCATTTTAAGTTAAAAAATGTTTTTTATTTCATTTTTGACGTAACGAAGTTTAAAAAACAAAACGTCTTCTGCCCTTAGCGGCAAAGGTGAGTAAGAGAAATAGGGTTTCAAAATCGTTTACAAAAGTAAATGTTTAAGAACGTTTAGGGAGGTTGCCCAGTTGTGGCAATCTCCCTACCTTTGCAATGTCAAAAACAAATAGCGGCTCAGATTGTGTATTTGGTTACACGCATTGAAGTCGGATTATTAACTCAAATAAAAAGAGTATGAAGTTATTTTTTAGAACAACTATTTACACATTATTATTTATTGCATCTGCGGCACTTTTTAGTGCAAATGCAGGAAACCCTGAACCCACTCCATCAAAAAGCATAAACAACACTCTCTCTAATCTTGTAAACAGCGAAGCCGATGTAGAGCTTCAAATCAACAATCTTCTTTCTTTTGCACGTCGTTTCCGTGGAGTACCTTACCGTTATGGTGGCACTTCTCCCAAGGGATTTGACTGCTCGGGATTCACAAGCTATGTTTATAGAAACATGGGTTATTCAATTCCACGCACCGGTCGTGCTCAATTTGCAGATGGTGAAAGAGTAGAGCGCTGCAATCTCAAGCCAGGCGACTTGGTTTTCTTTGCTGGTCGTGGTGGTGGCCCTGCTATTGGCCATGTGGGAATCGTGACAGCAGTTGACGGCAATGGACAGGACTTCTCATTTATCCATGCATCTTGTAGTCGTGGTATTACCGAGAGTCATTCAACCGAGAGCTACTATCGTGTTCGCTATCGCAATGCTTGCCGCATTATCAAGGCTAATCCCGCAGCAACAGTTGCCGAGGAGATGATTGCCGAGAGCGAGAAGTTGCTCAAGAGTAATGAGGAAGAGCTCATCAAGAAAGAGTCTAAGAATGTTATAACAGAACAATTATAATACATGCACTACATGCTGTAATACGAGTAAGTTTTTTAAAAACGGGTATATAACAAGAGTGACTTGCATCAAATGCAGGTCACTTTTGTTTTAGTTCTTGTGATAAATAAAACGACACTAATCGGTTGCAGTATCCTCTAGACCGAAGCAAACCTTGATGGCTTTGCGTATGGCATTGGCGTCACGGCCGTTGCCTTTCAGTATTTTGAGCACAGTCTTCACATAATCTTCGCGGCTCTTGAGACCACATAGCCCCGCTACACCGCTCTGGGTGAGCATTAGTTTCTGGTTGTAGACTTTGAGAACCTTGGCGTAATCCTTTTTTTGGACATAGACATGGAACTCGCGACACAGCATCTCGTAGATGCCGCGAGGGTTAATCTCGTTCACGAGGTCTATCATGTGATCCTCAAGTGCGCCTATGTTGCGGAACTTCATGTCGACTCGCATCTCAACGTCGTGTTTTACACGGTGGCGAGTGTGCATGAGCGCCTGTTGTTTTATCTCATTGTCGAAATTCTTGATCACTGAACGGCTGGCGCTGTTGAAAACATCGTCTTCGTTCTTGTGGCGATGTCGAGCTACGGCACGTATCACGCCCTCGAGCATGAGGATGTTCTCAATCTCGGCAACTTCGGGTACAAGAATTTTCTTCTTGCGCAGGTATTCTACCTCCTTCTCGTCGCGTCGGTCACGGTCAACGATACCCCAGCTGTCGAGATGGTGAAGGCCTTCAAGTCCGTTAAACGAGCGCACGCTCTCAATCACCTTGTTGCAGCTACCTAATGGCTTGATGGTATACTCGGGAAATATCAGAGCATATAGCCTTGAGTCGATGCTGTGTTCCTCGTCGCCCTCGACAAAGAGGACAGGTTTGCGAGTGCCCAGTAAGTCGATGTAAAGGTTGTCGCTCAGGTTACTGCTCGACTGCAGTACCTCATAGTCCCAAGTGAGTTGCTCAGGGTTGAAGTCCTTGACCCAAATGCACTTGTTGTCGATGCGTGAGTTGGCAAAATCCACGTCATGAGTGCTGTAGACGAAAGTGCAGTCGGGACGCATTTCCTCAATCACGTTCCACAAGGTCTGCATGATTGATGGATGGATGAAGGTCTCGGGGTCGTCGACAAAAATCACGGCATCATCCATGGCATAAAGCACGGCGCCAAGATAGTAGAGCACAGCTTTCTCACCATCGCTAAGGCGCAATGACGAATACTTGTCGCTTTGGCCTTCGGTGGTGAAAAGCAGTCTACCGTTCTCTCGCAGAATCTTGTTCTTGGGGAACACCTCTTGCCACATCTTCACTACCTTGTCGAGCTTGGTCTTGGGGAATTCCATGTCCTCTTTCATCAATTGATGGGCCTTGAAATTCATCAAGCTGCGGAACTCATCAACCATCATCACATAGGTGAGTTTGTCAAACTCGCTCTTGGCGGTATTGACAACTTGCTGCATGTTCTGGTTGAGTTTGTCAAAGCGCTCGCTTATCGAGCCTTTAAACTGCTGTTCCTTATGTTCTACAGGAAAGAGCGCTCTCAATGCCGAAATGCGGAACGCCAACTCGCCACACTGTTCCACGAGCTTGTTGCAGAAACGTGTCTTTCCGGCACCGTTGGCACCAATGATGGTCACCTGTCGAGCCTCCCTCAGGATCTCGCCCTTCTTTCCGTTTATTTTATTAGGTAGTAACAAGTCCATAGTATTTGCAGTTTTTTGGTCACAAAACTTTTTCAGCTTGTAAAAATAGAAAAATGTTGTGGTATTTCCAAAAAATGGACAAAAAAAATGTCCTCACAACCTTTCAACCAAATTATTCTCTGTAATCTATATAAACCAACCCTTCATAAATGAATTTAATAATGACCAACGAAATACTCTCGTTCTTTACCTTAACGGCAATGAACGAGAGCATTTATACTAATGTCGTTTTCAGTTAGCTTAGTCACAGCGCCTTAGCGAGCTCGCGACCATATTCGCGGCATTGCTCGATTGCAGCCTGGTCGGGAACCCACTGGATGCGGATGCCGTCGTTAATAAGCTCAAAGCCACAGCCACTGAGCAGACCGCTAAGAAGCTTAATACCTTCGCCGCTCCATCCGTAGCTTCCGAAAGCTGCAGCTTTCTTGTTTTTGAGTTTCATTCCCTTTGCCATCTCAAGCAAACCTGTAACGGCGTGAGCCAAACCGTTGTTGATGGTTGGCGAGCCTACAAGCACAGCTTTTGACGCGAAAATCTCGGTGAGAACATCGTTCTTGTCCTCATGAGCAGCATTGTAAATCTTTACCTCAACTTCTGGGTCAACTTCCTGAATGCCACGTACTATCTCTTGCGCCATGATGCGGGTGCTGTTCCACATGGTGTCGTAGACGATAGTAATCTTGTTCTCCTGGTAGTTGGCTGCCCATTGTTGGTATTTCTCAATAATGAGGTTGATATTTTTGCGCCAAATCACACCATGGCTTGGACAAACAAGGTTCAATGGCAGATTCATGGCGAGAATCTCGTTGAGCTTGCGTGTCACCATCATGCTGAACGGTGCGAGGATATTGGCATAGTATTTCTTTGCCTCATAGAGCATCTCGGCCATGTCAACGCGGTCGTCGTAGAGGGACTCAGTAGCGTAGTGCTGTCCAAAGCCGTCGTTGGAGAACAGGATGTTCTCGCCGTCCATATAGGTGAACATTGTGTCGGGCCAGTGCAGCATGGGAGCCTCGATAAAGGTGAGTGTAGAGCCGCCAATCTCGAGCTTGTCGCCAGTCTTTACGGTCACGAAGTTCCAGTCCTGATGGTAGTGGCCTTGAATTATTGCCTTTCCCTTGGCAGTGCAGTAGATGGGCACATCGGGAATCTCGCGCAACAGCTCGGGCAGCGCACCGCTGTGGTCGCACTCGTTGTGCTGCATGATGATGGCGTCGATGGTCTTGAGGTCCACAATCTCCTTGAGGCGAGCCACAAATTCACGGTCATAAGGTCCCCACACAGTGTCGATAAGCACCGTCTTCTTGTCTTTGATAAGATAGGAATTATAGCTTGACCCCTTGAAGGTCGATAATTCATCGCCATGGAAATGAGTGAGTTCCCAGTCAACTTTACCCACCCAAGTCACTTTTTCGGTAATTTTCTTAGACATTGTTTCTTGTTTTATGTTTGTTATGTTGCTTTTTAAAATTAATATAAGATTGGCTATAGAAAGTATGGGCTACTTCATATATTTCTTTATGGCATCGCGCCATATCAGGTAGCCTGGTCCCAGCAAGTGCAGACCATCGTTGGTGAGGTCCTCGCGCAGCTTGCCGTTCTCGTCAACGAAGAGAGGGTAGAGGTTTATCCACGTCACGCCTTGGCGCTTGCAAACTTCCTCCATGGCGCGGTTGCCGTCAATGACCACTTGCTCACGGCCAACGAGCAGTTTCCACATCTGCACGTCGGTGTTGAACGGTAGCATCGACTGGAGATAAATCTTAGTCCTAGGCGAACGCTTCTTGATTAGCACGATTAGCTTCTCCATAGCTCGTCCAATGCTGTCGCCGTCAACGCCGTGCGAAACGTCATTGACACCGCTCAGAATGAAGATTTTGCGTGGCTTACCCTTGAGAATTGGCTCCATGCGCTCATAGAGACCTTGAACGATATCGCCAATGATGCCACGGTTTTTTATGTGTGGATTGTTGAAAAGCTCGTTCCATTCGGCACCATCGGTTAGGCTATTGCCCAGCATGATGATGTCGTGGCGATATACTGGTAGGTCGTCGAAGTGTGTAGCTCGACGCACATAGTACTTGTCTTGGTTCGCAGTGCGTTCGAGTGGTTGTGCCTGAATCGCCATGCAAGCCGCTGCCACAGCAATTAATGTCAAAATGATACGTTTCATAGTTGTGGTAATTTTTTAATGTTTTGTTATTCGGTAATGCCGCGATAGGCATCGCAGGCTTTCTTAACGCTGCCGTGCAAGAGCAGCAGGCGTTTGGCCTCATCGTAAGAGAGCCTAAGCTCTTCGACCACCATGCGGGTGCCGCGGTCTACGAGTTTTTTGTTGGTGAGCTGCATGTTCACCATCTTGTTGCCCTTCACGCGTCCCATCTGAATCATCACACTTGTTGAAATCATATTGCAGATGAGTTTTTGACCCGTGCCACTCTTCATGCGGCTACTGCCGGTGACATATTCAGGACCAACAATCATCTCGATGGGGATTTCGGCGGCCTCGCTGATTGGGGCGTCGGGGTTGCTAGTGATGGCAGCTGTTAGACAGCCATTAGCGCGAGCATCGCGCAAAGCGCCAATCACATAAGGTGTGGTGCCGCTTGCCGCAATGCCAATCACTGTGTCGTTGCTAGTGATGTTGTGCTCTTGCAAGTCTTTCCATCCTTGTTTCTCGTCGTCTTCGGCGTTTTCCACAGCGTTGCGCAAGGCGTAGTCGCCACCAGCAATCAAGCCAATGATCCAGCCTGGGTCCATGCCAAAAGTGGGAGGAATCTCGCTGGCATCGAGCACACCGAGCCTACCACTGGTGCCGGCTCCCATGTAGAAGATGCGTCCTCCCCGCTTCATCCTCTCCACGATGCCCGTGACAAGCTTTTCGATTTGAGGAATAGCTTTTTGAACAGCATCGGCGACCTTGTGGTCTTCCTGGTTGATCTCGGTGAGGAGCTCATGCACGCTCTTCTTCTCCAGGTCGTTGTAGAGAGAGGGCTGTTCGCTTATCTTAATAAATGCCATAACTTAGTAAGTGTTAAGTTATAAGTTTAATGTGTTAAGTTTTAGACACAAATGCATAGTGCATTATTTAGAGTGATATTTTATAAGTCCTTCCATTGGGGCTTGGATGATGTTGCCAATTGTGATGCCAAGTTTGCTGGCAGCCTCGGTAAGTACATCCTTCTGGAGTAATGCGATTGAACCTACGAAATTGCAAGGAAGTTCCTTGTATTTAGGATAGTTTGCCACGTTGCGAACAAAGAAGTCGGTGAATGAACGCAGAACGAGGGCACGTATTGAAGGCTCATTGATATTGCGCTCCAGGAATGGAGCAAATTGCGCCAGGAAGCGGTTGGCGGCTGGTTTGCGATACACTCGGTCGATAATGGTGTTGCGGTCGAGGTTGTACTCCTTGAGAAACTTCTCGCACAGATGTTCTGGCAGTTGCTTCTTGAGAACATCGCCCACAAGAAGTTTGCCAAGAACGGCACCACTACCTTCATCACCTAAAATATAGCCCAGTGGTGAAACATTGTCAACGACTTTTTCGCCGTCGTAATAGCAGCTGTTGCTGCCGGTGCCCAGAATGCATGCGATTCCAGGCTCGTACTGGCACAATGCTCTGGCAGCAGCCAGGAGGTCGCTATCGACCTCAACTTTGGTCACGTTTGGCATATTGCGCTTGAGCGCATTAATTACCTGATTTTTAATCTCATCATTAATGATTCCTGCACCATAGTAGAAAATCTCGGTTACCTCATAGCCTTGAAGGCTGGGCATGAGTTCGGTCATGATGCACTCGGCCATCTCCTCTTCGGTCATGAGCAGAGCGTTCATGCCGGTAGTGAAGATTTGCGCTACTTTCTTTTTTCCGTTAAGCAGACACCAGTCAATCTTGGTGGAGCCGCAGTCAGCAATTAAAATCATAATGTAATATTTTTAAGTTATAAATTGAATTCGAGAATCGTGATTGTGGATTGTTGATATGTATTTTTGTTGTCTAGTCAACTATATCTTTATATATATTTTTTTCTTGTATAGGAAATATCCAAAGCACCAGGTGATGAGCACGAAGGTGATGGCATAGAGGCAAGATGCTGCCTCGGGGGTAGTGGTGACGGCACTCCAGCCGTCGAAAATGAGTGATTTTATAGTAATTGGGTCGCCTTCGGCATTGGTGCCGAAGCGAAGTGTGCCAAACACTATGGCAAAAATGGTGCCCACTAAATAGCAGAAAAGCGGGTTGATTCCAAATGCCTGGAAGAAGCGGCACCAGCGGTTGTGACCCTTGATGTCGATAGCATATATGAGCATCGCAAGAATACATGATGCCATACCGCAAGTGATAAGAACATAACTAGATGTCCAAGCTTTCTTGCTGCATGGAATTCCGTATTGCAGCAGCCATCCCACAAGCAGCATGAGTGCTCCCCACACTGCAATCTCAACTATGCGGTCGCGGTTGTTGTGTACAGTGTTAATGCATTTGCCCACCATGAAGCCTATGAGCACATGGGCAATACAAGGCAGTGTGCTGAGTATTCCCTCGGGGTCGAGAGCGAGTTTCAGACCAAAAGCCTCTTCGTGATACATGTGATTTTCACCGAGCACGGCACAGTCGATGCGCGAGAGAATATTGTCGAGCGAGAACTCATAGCCATTGCCAAATCCCAAGATGAAGGCATATACAATGAGAATAAGTCCTATTATCCATGGAATGAACTTGCTCTTGAACAGCACGGCAATCATTGAGCCGAAGAAATAGACAAGTGCCAAGCGTTGGAACACGCCCAGGATGCGCAACTTGCCAAACATGTCGGCAAAGAACTGTGATTCGGGATTGTAAAGTCCTCTCAACCACATTCCAAACCACTGTACAACCCATCCAATAAGGAATAGGATAATAGTGCGACGGCATATCTTGAGCATCAAGCTTCCGCTGAGCTTGAAGTTAAACTTTCGCAACGAGAAGAACATCGACACGCCCATCACAAACATGAAGAACGGGAACACCAGATCGGTGGGTGTCAGTCCAATCCACTCGGCATGCTCGAGCGGGGCATAGATGTGGCTCCATGTGCCAGGGTTGTTCACTAGCAACATGCCAGCTATCGTTATTCCTCGCAGTATGTCGAGCGAGAGGAGTCGTTTGTTGTTATTTGCCATATTTATTTGTCTTTTTTTGTTGTCACTTCATCGATAAGGTAAATTAAAGATTGGTAGGGTACACCACTGTGGGTGGTGAGGCCTATCTCGCAAGTGCGGCTATTGCTGAAACCACGATGTATGCCTGCTGCCTCGATTTGAGGACGCAGTTTGCGCAAGGCATAGGCGTTGAGCTCGGGATGGGTGAATCCTTTGTTACCGGCAAAGCCACAGCATCCCACACCTTCGGGAATCAGCACGTTGGTGGAGCATCGCTTGGCAAGATCGAGTATTTTGTCGTCAATTTTCATCAGCCTTGTGGAGCAGGTAAGATGCAGAGCAATGGGTTCGTCGGTCGGAGTGAAATCCAAATCTTGAGCTACAAGGTCGTGGATAAATTCCATGAGTTCCAGCGGTTTCACTTGCTTCATGTGCTTTCGCATATGATGCAGACATGGACTTTGGTCGCACACCACTGGCAGTTTGCCGTCATCGCTGGCTTTGAGCAGTGCCTGTTCGAGCTCATCAGTCTTTTGCTGAGCTATGTCGGGCATACCCTTGCTGTTCCAAATCATGCCGCAGCACAAGTTATTCATGTTCTCGGGATAGATGACTTGCCATCCAGCCTTGTTGAGGAAGGATACCACCTTGTCGACGAGGTCGACTTCTGCGCCATGCTTGTCGCGTCCCAGCGACTGGTTTAGGCAGCTGGGGAAGTACACAACCTTCTTGTCGCTCTCTTGCTGGTTAAGCGATTTCATCTTGTGAGGATTAGGTGTGGAGGGAGTCCATAATGGAGCTCCTATGGAGTGCAGAGCTTTGCCCAAGGCAATCACTCCACTGTCGCCAAGCACGGTGTGAGCTGCTCCAGCAACATAGAGCAGCGACTTGAGTGCCCCTTTGGTTATGGCGAAATGGCGGGCTACACTATCTCCAAAACTGTGTGCCATAGTGCCCTTGCCGTGCTGTTCAGCTCGCAGGTCGTGAGTGAGCTCTCCCACATTGATTCCCATTGGGCAAGAAGTAGAGCATAGTCCGTCGGCGGCGCAAGTGGCCTCGCCGTAGTATTGATATTGCTTCTCAAGCCGTTTCAATCGCTCAGGGTCTTCGCCTGTCGCTTTTAGTCGAGATATCTCGCGTTGAACAATGATGCGCTGGCGTGATGAAAGTGTCAATCCGCTGCTCACGCAGTTCACCTCACAGAATCCGCACTCAATGCATTTGTTAACGTTGTCATTGGTTAAGGGCATGGGCTTGAGGTTCTTGATAAAGCATTCAGGGTCGTCGTTGAAGATGACACCAGGGTTGAGGATGCCTTTCGGATCGAAAAGTTGCTTAACGTCAAGCATCACTTGATAGGCCTTCTCGCCCCATTCTTTCTTGACAAATGGAGCCATATTGCGGCCAGTGCCATGCTCGGCCTTTAGCGAACCGTCATATTTGTCGATAACCAACTTCACTACAGCGCGCATCAGGTTTTCATAGCGCTTTACTTCTTCATCTGTGTCAAACGACTGCGAAATTATGAAGTGGTAATTGCCCTCAAGTGCGTGGCCGTAGATGCAACTGTCGTCATAACCATAGTCGATCAGCATCTGCGCCAAATCAACAGTGGCCTCGGGAAGATCCTCAATGTGGAATGCCACATCCTCGATAAGTACTGTGGTGCCAAGGGGACGAGTGCCGCCCACACTGGGGAAGATTCCTGAGCGTATAGCCCAGTACTTGCCATATACTTTTGGATCATCGGTAAAGTTGGCTGGCACAAAGAGGTGGAAAGGCTCGAGAATCGACATGATTTGGTCGATATTGCTCTGCAGCTCTTCTTGACTGTCGGCAAAGGTCTGAATGAGTACTGCTGTGAGATTTTCACCAGTATTGTCATCCACACTTGCAAGTGATTTTTTGTCAAGAATCTCGGCGCAGTGCACAGGGCCTTTCTTCATAGCTACCACTGCTTCGCACGACTCACGCATGTCTTGGAAATATAGCATGGCGCTGGCGCGGCAGGGGTAGAGATGTCCAGTCTTCATAGTGAACTCGCTGCCAAATGCTAGAGTTCCCTCACTGCCAACCATCAAATGTGTGATGATGTCGAATGGGTCGTTGTAGAGTACAAACGGCGAAATATTGAGACCTGTTACGTTCTTGATGGAATACTTGCGACGAATGCGTGCCACAAGCTCCTCGTCGGCCATTACTCGGTCGCGAATCTCTTCAATGCGCTTGATGAATTGTGGATGAGATAAACTGAAATTGTCGCGACTGCGCTTGTCGCCAGTGTCGAGAACGGTGCCGTCGGCCATGACGATGCGCATAGAGAGCATCATACGGTCGCTGTTGGCATGTGTGCCACAGCTCATGCCGCTGGCATTGTTGATGACGATGCCACCCACCATCGATGAGTTCTTGCTGGCAGGGTCGGGGGTGAATGCGCGGTTGTGACGGGCGAGAATCTTGTCGACTTCACTGCCTACAATTCCAGGCTGAAGCTTGATGTAGCTGGCGTCGGGAGCAACCTCATAGTTTTCCCAGTTCTTGCCTGCCACAATGAGGATGGAGTCGGTGTTGGTCTGTCCGCTCAAACTTGTGCCGGCAGCGCGGAATGTTACTGGAAGCTGCATCTCATTGGCAATGCTTAGCAGTTTCGATACTTCCTGCTCGTTGCTGGAGCGCACCACCACTTGCGGAATGTTGCGGTAGAAGCCAGCATCAGTGCCCCACGCCAGGCAGTGCAAGTCGTCGGTATAGATGCGGTCTTTAGGGATGAACTCCCTAATGCGCTTGAGATATTTTTTATGTTTCTCGTCCAAAGTAAAAAGGAATTAAAGGAGTTATGATAAATTGCTCAACTATTTTACAGCTCAACTACATTACTCATAGAGGTAATATTTGCTTGATTTTGCTTTAAAAGCTTCGGTGTCTTTATTGAAGTAGTCGATAATGTCTTCTACTTTATAGCGTTTGCAGAAGCGCTCGCGAATTTCCTTTGTGCCGCACACCTTGTCAAACATCGCATAGCGCTGTGGATTCTGCTCAAAGAGTTGCTTCTTGGGATACATCTCGTGAATCACTTGAAGGAAGTAGAACTGAGTGAGCACAAGATTTGCCTTGTCAAAGTCGGTGATATAAATCTGAACACCATGCACCTCTTGCAATGTCTTGTCGACTGCCACGCTTAATGCAAAGAATGGTTTGTAGTTGATGGGACGGAAGTGCATTCCTGGCAGATTCAGTGCGTTCATGTTCTTTGCAAGCTCTTCAGCATCAATCCAAGAGGCGGCAAAACATTCAAATGGCAAAGTGTAGCCAATGCCGGTGTTGAAGATATACAACTCGCCAAGGATGCCGCTCACGGGATAGAAGAATGCGTTCTCGGGAGCAGGAATCTGAGGAGAAGGGAGTACCCAGGGCATACCGGTGTCGCGGAACTTCATGTCGCGAGTCCAGCCTTCCATGGGGATGACAGTCAGCTTGCACTTTTTGCCGGTTTTTGACTCCTTGCCAATGATGCCTTCTTCGTTGAGATATTGCGCCAATTCGCCAGGAGTGAGACCATAGAGGTAAGGAATGGCATACTTGCTCACAAACGAGAAATAGCCTTCTTCCACAAGGTTGCCTTCTACCTTGTTGCCTCCAAGGGGGTTGGGGCGGTCAAGGACCATAAATTCTTTATTGTGCTTGGCACAGGCCTGCATGCACACTCCCATGGTGGCATAGAACGTGTAACTGCGGCAGCCAATGTCCTGGATGTCGTAGATGAGAATATCAATGTCCTTCAGCATTTCGGTTGTAGGCTCGTGGGTCTTGCCATATAGGGAATACATCTTGACGCCAGTTGCAGGGTCGACATCGTCGGCTACTTTGTCGCCTGCGTGGGCATTGCCGCGTACTCCATGCTCAGGACCGAAAAGTGCTACCAGTTTCACGCCAGGTGCTTCGTTGAGGATGTCGACTGTTGACTTGAGGTTGTTGTCAATGCCACTGGGGTTTGTCACCAATCCCACGCGCTTGCCTTGTAGTTCCTTAAAACCTCTATCGCGCAGCACCTCAATACCTGGTTTTACAGCAGCACTTGCTGCCATTGCCACTATAGCTAAAGTTATGAATAATATGTGACGTTTCATAATTTTCAGTTGTTTGATTGTTAATTATTTGAGTCCGTATTCTGGATCAATTTTGCGGTCGGCAAGGAAGGTTACAGCAATTGTTGCTATACTGCAAGCAAATGCCATCCAGAAGAATGCCGAGTAGCCTATAGACTCCTGTATGTAGCCAGCAAACATGCCTGGAATCATCATACTCAGCGACATGAATGCCGTACACAGGGCATAGTGTGAGGTCTTGAACTCGCCTTCCGAGAAGAACATCATGTAGAGCATATAGGCTGTGAATCCAAAGCCATAACCAAACTGCTCAATCACGATGCAGGTGCAGATGATGAAGTAGTTTGTGGGCTGAGCCATTGAGAGATATACAAAGGTTAGGCAAGGCAGTGTCATGCAACCGGCCATTAGCCAAATGGCTTTCTTTAGACCAACTTTTGATGAGAATATTCCGCCAAGAATACCACCAGCTAAAAGGGCAGCCACACCAATGATGCCGTAAGCTTGACCCACGTCTTGTGTTGTCATCGATAGACCACCCTTGTCTATTGGGTCGAGCATGAAAGGCTTACACATCTTGAGCAGGAAGGCCTCGGGCAAGCGATAAAGCAGCATGAAGATGATAGCAATCCACACACCGGGTTTCTTGAAATAGGTCACAATAGTACGTCCAAACTCTTTCATCACTTGTGAACTGTTGTTTTTTAAAGATCCTTCAAGTGAGGAACGGTCACTGTCGGGGCGAGGAATGAAGAATAGGTGGTAAATGTAGAATAAGCACATGATGGCCGAAGCTATTCCCATTGTGATTTTCCATCCTGCGGGAATTGAAGTCTTGGTCTCAAGATATCCGGCAATCCACACCAGCACGCCATTTCCAAAAATATTGGCAAGTCGGTAGAACGTGGAACGAACTCCTACAAAAGCTGACTGGTTTTTCTGTGTCAGTGCCAGCATGTAGAAACCGTCGGCAGCTATATCGTGTGTTGACGAGGCAAATGCTGTGATGATGAAAAAGATAAGAGTAACGGTAAACATGCTCATTGGCGTAGTGCCCGCTTTTATCATCTCTTCTCCAGGCGATGGCATGGTGACGGTGAGCAGGATTAAGGTTGTTGCCATGAGCATCTGCATCATTACAATCCACCAGCGTTTCTTCTTGATGATGTCGACAAACGGACTCCACAAGGGTTTGATTACCCAAGGGAGATATATAAGACTCGTGAAGAGTGCCATTTGGCCATTGGGAACACCCATTTTCTTGAATAAGATTACTGATATCTCATTAACAAGGAAATAAGGTATGCCCTCAATAAAATAAAGAGTTGGTATCCATGCCCAGGGTGACTGTTTGAATTTTGTTAATGCATTCATTGTTATAGTGTTTTAGTTATTGGCGTTACTTAATATATTGTCTCGATTTGTGCGTCGATGAAGTAGTGGAGCAGGATTTGGTTGTAGTCGTAGCCCTTGGCGCCCATCACTGCGGCACCTATCTGGCAAAGACCAACACCATGTCCCCATCCAGCACCACGAAGCACAAATTTCTCGGGATATTGCGCGTTGTTCTCATTGATTTTCTCAACAATGAAAGCCGAGCTGTAGAGGCACGAAGGAGACAGTGCATAGCGAATGGTAAGCTCCTTGCCAATAGTCTTGGTCATCTTCTCGCCCACGATTCGCAGCTTGTAAAGTCGTCCGCTGGTGCCTCGTGCCACAGGCTCGAGGTCGATGATGTGGCCATAGTCGTCGCCAGTGCGCTCCTTGATGATGCGGCTGAGCTCTTCTTGCGTGTATTCCACTCGCCAACGGTAGAAATCGGTGGTCTCCTGGTCATAATCATTGAGTACCTGTGACAGGATTCCCTTGTCGGTGGTGTTGCAATGAGCGTGAGGTGATGAAAGAATCCAGTCGGCGGCATTGTCTTCGCGAGTGAGGTCGGGGAAATTCATCTCGTCATCATCGTCGCGACGTGCCACCAGATAGGGGTGTGGGTCATCTTGCCAGCAGTTCTCAAACTGCTCATAAACACCGCCGCATGACTTTGAGAAGCGTGCGTCGCAAAGCTCACCGCCATACATCAACACTTGTCCCCATGTGGCTTCGATGGCTTGTCGCACAGCCTCGGTCGAGGCACGTGTGATGCCTTGGTAGCGCTGACAGTGATCGTCGGCGCATACGTCAAAGTTCACATGGTCATCGCGGTCCCACCATTTTATTTCTTCGGTCTCGCTGCTTGCTTCAAATTCCTGATGCAATCCAGGATCGGATGTTGCGTCAACATTATCTTTCTTGATTTGAGCTAAAAGCCAGCTACGTGAAATCACTGCATGAGCTTTGAGCAGTTCAAGTGAGGCATTAGCACTCATTTCGCTCGAAATCACACTCAACAGATATTCCTCAACTGAAAGGATGTTGATTGTGGTAATGCTGTCGTTCTCAACTATGAGATGCAGAGCTCCACGGAAGGTCTGATTTTCCTTACGCTTCCAATGAAAGCTCACGCCAATCGTCACATTCTCAAGAGTGAACGAGTCGGTGTCGACATTGATGGGCTCAAAGAGAATGTCGTGATATTTCTTGCCATTCCACTCTACCATGCCATCGACGCAGCGCGCCAAGTGGTTGCCGGTCACTTTCTCGCCGTCTACACGATAGTCGCCGTTGAATTCAAACTCAACTATAGGTTCGGACATTATGCCCACTCTAACTTGGGGAACTTGTGCCATAGTTTGTAAGTTTTATTAAAGTGTAATAGTTGGTTAAGTTGTCAGCAATTTTTGCTACTTCAATTTCATTTAGACACACATCTGATAAGATGGATGTCACATCAGGGAAGGTAAGTCTATAAAAGTCTTCTTCACGAGCCACGGCTATCAAGCCGCCCAAATCGACCGATGCAGGGCTAATGATAAATTGGTCATCATTGGTGCCATAGCACGATGGACGGTGCTTGCTGCGTGGAAACAATGCTATCTTCCATGAGTTGTAATCATACCAGCACAAGATGTTGACCATTGGTTCGTCATGCCCTTCTTTCTGTGGCAAGAAATTGAGCAGCTCACATAAGTATTTCTCGCCATCCTCTAAGCTGGAGGTGTCAATGTAGAACACTGGTCGTAGCGAGCTGATATTGTAGCTCAAAAAACATGCGCCGCTGTTGATTACTCTCATCGTTAGCCAAGGTAGTTCACTGCATATGGGCAGCTCGTCACGTAACCCCGCCTGGAAGTGCATGTGGTCGGGAGCCGAAGCTCCACTATGAGGACCATTGTAAAACACCACATAGTCTTTTAGGTCTCGAGCAAGACGCATCATGTCGCCAAAGCGGCCTGAGATTAACTGAGGAGTGTGCTCTACGGCCGAGATGGTGAGGTGGCGCTTGAAGATGGGGTAGGGGTTAACCTGTATCTTATATTTATCTTCCCACATCACAGTTTCTTGCTCTGGTGGCTGGTTCTCGTTACACAAGAAGCAGGGACGTTCACTTATTGCTTTTGCGTCAATGTTTGCTGCCGAAGAACGTAAACGCTCGGGGTTGTATTGCAAAACGAACGTATTTACACCCACCTTTATGGTGCGAGTGAGTGCATTATAGAGGTTGCCGTAATTCTTTCTTACGGTGTCCCACTCAGCGTGTTGTCTTGCCCACAACTGGGTTATTTCTTCGTTGTAACGGCGGCTCATGAATTAAGAAAGTTTCTTTATTTTTTGTTAAGCGCGATGCGAGCCATAAGCTCCCAAGTGCGCATGCGGTCTTTGTAGAGGTTGTTATTGTTCATCTTAACAACATCCACGTTGGCATCGCTGTTGTCGTCCCAGCGACGGCACATATAAACAGGCTCGTAAACGCGGCCTATCTGGTAAGTGCGTGAAATGTTCAGACCAAGTGCGTAGTCCTCACCATAGCTGGTGTTGGGTAGCATGACCTCACGAAGCACGGGAGTGTAGAATGCGCGGGGAGCGCCAAGACCGTTGATGCGGAGAGCATTGTTGCGGCCATTCTCTGGAGTCCATTCTTTGTGGTCAATCACGCCTGGAGGAATGGGGTTGCAGTTGATGTCGGTCATCAGATAGGTGCCGACAACCATTGCCACGTTTTGCTCGTAGAAGGCGTTAACCATGGTCTGCAAAGTGTTCTCGTCTTTGTACATATCGTCGCTATCAAGCTGAACTACAAACTTACCAGCCTTCTCATGATGGGCGGCAAGATTCCAGTAACCGCCAATTCCCATGTCGTAGAAGTCGGCAATGATGTGGATGAGGCGTGGGTCGTCATATTCGGCGATGGCCTCGCGAGTGCCGTCGGTCGAGAAGTTGTCAACTACCATGAGATTGAACTTGAAATTGGTCTTCTGATTAAGAACGCTGTTGATGGCGTCGCGGATGGTGCGGATGCGGTTGCGCACGGGTATCATTACTGTTGCCTCAACCTCAAACTTGTCGTGATCAAATTCAATGTGCTTGAAGTTTGGTACTTCTTTGCCGTCAACCACCTTGGTGGGTGCCAAATAACCGCCAATCTCCTTCAGATGCTCGGTGCAGGCAGCCTCCATCTCAATTTGGCGACCACGGTTGCGAGGATCAACATAGTCAAAAATCTTCTCGCCGCTCTTGCGAGTGTCAAGCTCTACGTCGCTATAAAGGAACTCATTGATATGGGTGATGGTCGCGAATTGCGACAGCTTGAGGCGATGGTCGTAGAGACCGGCAAATTCATAGTCGGCCTTCATTGCTGCAGCGGCTTTCTTGAAGCACTCACCACAGTAAACCAGCACTGAGCCAAAGTCGAAATCATCGCGCAGAGAACCCATCTGATAATCAATTACTGGAGCTTTGTCGGCGCCCTTGTCGGTAACGTTGTAGTGGTCGGCATAAACCATACCGCTCTGAGTGTCGGCAAGTATTTTTACAAAACGCTCAATGGCATAAGGCGCGAACTTGAGTGTTACATACTTGGTGTAAAGTAATGTCACGCATGCGTCACTGCGCTCGGCAATAGCCTTCATAGTGGCGGTCGATGTGAGGTTATTCACCTTGAGCATCTCGCAGCCGTCGATAGTGCCCTGGGCCTCATCATTGGCAAGCAAATAGATTTTGTTTACTAATGGATTGGCCTTCAATCCATCAACTGTAGCCTGTGCCTGGTCGGCATTGGCAAATGGGATAAAGCAATTAATCTTTGTCATTTGAGTAATATTTTGATTTATTGAATTTTATTCTTGTTAAGTGCAATACGCGCCTGAACTTCCCATGAGCGAAGTCGGTCTTTATAGAAGTTGTTTGCGTTTTCTTGTTCGATGGAGAGGTTGGAGTCGGTGTTGTCATCACCACGGCGGGCTAGTGTCATAACGTCCCAAACGCGACCCACACGATAGTTGCGTGAAATCATCAGTCCCATGCCGTAGTCTTCGCCATAACTGCTGCATGGCAGACATATCTCGCGGTAGATAGGTGTAAAAAATGCGCGGGGACCGCCAATGCCGTTAACCCTGAGCAGGTTGTTGCGGCCATTTTCTAGTGTCCATTCTCTATGTGCGATAATACCAGGAAGAACCTCTTGAAGATTGTGGTCAACAATCTTATAGCTGCCAACTACCATTGCGGCATTGTCTTCATAGAATTTTTTGACCATTGTGTCGATTGCCGAAGGGCTGTCAAAGAGGTCGTCGCTGTCAAGCCCAATGACAAAGCGTCCGCAACGCTCGTCGTAGATGCCCAAGTTCCAGCATCCGCCTATCCCCAAGTCATAACGCTCGGGAATGATGTGGATGAGGCGCGGGTCGCCGGCAAACTCGTCGATGGCTTCGGTGGTGCCATCGGTTGAGTGGTTGTCGATGACGATGAGGTTAAAATTGAACGGTGTCTCTTGGGCTAGCACGCTTTTGATGGCATCACTAATAACGTTCACGCGGTTTAAAACAGGAATGATAACAGAACACTCAACAGGGAATTCGCCCTGAGTAAGGTCCACGTCTTTATACTGCCCAGGATTTAGGAATGCGCCGATTTTTGTTAAGTGCCAAGTGCACACAGCTTCCATTTCCTTCTGTTTGTCGGTCTCTTCTTCACGTTGATAGTCAAAGATGCGTTCACCGCTGCTGCGTGAATCAGATGCATCGCAGGTGTAAAGATATTCAGGAATGTGAACAATTTTTCCGTATCTAGACAAAGCCAGTCTCACGGCATAGAATCCAGAGTATTGTAATTCCTCAAAATCGTTATATATTTCACCACAGGCTTTACTGAGAGCATTTTTGTTTATTAAGACTACAGGACCAAAATCGAAATCGTCGCGCAGTGAGCCTTCCTGGCAGTCAATAACTGGGTGCTTGACGAGCGAGCCATTGGGCATGCGATTTAAATGGTCACAATATACCATAGTAGCGTCAGTGTCTTGAGCAACCTTCATCATGCGCCTCAACGCCATATGACCAAGCTCAATGTGGGTTGGCTGTAAAATGTAAATCGCATAGTTTGATTCTTCGCTACCAACAACTTTCAAGGAATGAGCCCATGAGTTATGCTTGTCATAGCCCATGAGGTTCACTTCGTCAAAGAGCACTTTAAGCGGCAAGTCTCCGTCACAACTTGTGATGGTAGCTTGGGCGCAAATGACAATTGGTATGCGAAATTTCGATTCCATTTAACCTGATGGTTTGTCCTTAATAATTCAAACAGCAGAGAAAAAAATTATTGCTCGTTTGAGAAGAAGTTGAGCACACGGTTCATGAATTCGTTGCGCTCGTTCTCGTTCTTGATGGTCTCGAAGGGGAAACCAACAACCACAGTTTTGTAGCCATTGCGGCTTGAGGCTATACCGGCAGGTATATTGTTCTCGCTGTATCGCAGGATTGTCGCACCATGGCTGTCGCTGGCTTTGATTGCGTCGGGCGACTCAACAGCATAGAACTCGCTGTTCAATGTGTTATAGAATTTCAGGTTGCTCATGCCGTCACTCAGCTTCAAAGCACTGGGAACGCTGTAGACCTCGCCCCGGAGGGTGGCTCGGCCATCTACCCAGGTATAACCCATTACGTTTTGTGCAAAGTTCACTTCATTTGACGCAGGTTTGTCTTTGTCCCAGATATCGCTGGCCACATAGGCGCCTGTCATCAGCACATTGCCGCCATAGCGGGTGTAATTGGTCAATGCGTTCATGATGCCGGGAGTCAACGCCTTGAAACGAGAAGGTTTCGCGCCTCGTCCGGTGGGAGTCTCTTTTTGTTTGCCCATAATCATGTCAACAGCGCAATAGCCAGTGAGGTCTACATCGCCATTCTCAAGTGCTTTTACGCTTGTGGATACAAATGAGTATCCAGCATTCATTATTGCTGCACCATGAAGAGATGGGTAGTTGAATGTGTTGCCGGCAATGTTCTCGGTCTCGTGGTTGCTGCGGCTGGCTCCAAAGCCTGGAGCGTCGTCATCGCGCCACTCGAGATTACGGCGGAACTCAAACTGTGAACCCAGATAGTTGATTTGCTCCATGTAAGGCACGCCGTGGTCCTTCTCGTCATAGAATCCAGCCATTTTGCCACTGTCGAACCAGTCGGGACCGCTCACACGGGTAAAATCGTTGACCACCATTACGGTTCCTTTGCTGTTCTTAGCAACGCCTATCGACAATGCCTCGCTGGGGAAACTGCGTCCGCCCTCGTTCATAGCAATGATTTTGAAGCTGTGTATCTCGTTGTCGTCGATGCGAATAGAGTAGTGAGGATCGTCTACGATTTCAATTTCCTTGAAGCCATCGTTGGCGCCCACTTTCTCCAATACAACATATTTTTTTGCTACAGCGCTTGAGCACAATGGATCGGGGGTTGGCTCCCAGTTGAGCATGAAGAAGTTGTCGCTGAGCTTGTTGATGGTGAATGAATTCACAGGGAGTGGTTGGATGACGCACTCGCGGTGGTCGCGTTTTGCGATGAATTTTACAATGCCTTTATAAATCGAACGGCTAACATCAAAGCGGAATTCTGGGTCGAGACCATATTTCATGTCGGCGAAATTTTGATGAGAAAGCAGCTCCATCAGTAAAGCGGGGACTTCAGGAACGCGTGCCTCGTAGTAGCTCTTATCCCACATGCCGCGACGTGTCCACTTGGGCTCATACTTGGCACGAATATCGTTGACAACTTCGGTCGAGACTATGTTGGCATACTGGCGCGAGAGTTCGCGTGGTGTGCCGTTTTCATATTTTCCAAATTGTTTGCCATTCTTAGTGGTGCAGTATATGAGAAGGGTGCCAATGATGTCGTCGTTGGTTGTAGTGCCTGCATCGGTGTGGAGACAGAACGAAACATCGACGGGAACCTTCAAGCCTGGCTTGTTTGGCAATACGTCACTGCCGCCGGCAAGATAGTTCACCCATTCGCCGCGGCTGCGGTAATCGTCAACATAGTCGTTGACGCCAGTGCTTGTAGAATAAACCTCATGAGGGAATCCCGACCACTGGAGGAAGTAACGTGAACCTAGATGGAACCATGGGTGCTCGCCGCTGCCCACATACTGGTAGTTGATACCTTCTTTGCCCAGATATTTCAAGTCGTCATTTTTCTCGGCAATGGCTTTGTTCTCGGGTGTGGGAAGTGCTACACGGCGAACTATGTTGCCTTTTCCGCCACCTACTTTGATGGCGTCGGCTGTAATGACTGCTTTCTTGTCAGAGCTGTGGTTGCTAAGAGTCACTACGTTCTTGTTGATGCCTTTGGCGAGCTCAAACGAGCCCAAGTAAACCCAAACGCCGCCTGCCATCGACTGGTCAACCTTGAACTGCTGGCTGCCGTTCAACGAGTTGATAGTATAGGTGGCGTCGTGAGCGCTGTTGGGAAGCGATTTGTAGCTCACATATATTGCATAAGTGCCAGCCTCGGGCATATCTACATCCCATGATGCTGTAGCTTCTTTTTTCTTGTCTTTTTCAGCTTCTATCATACGATAGGTGCCTTCGTCAAACGGGTTTTCAAAGTCACGATAGTTGTCGCGCTTGTAGGCAAAGCCGTTGCCTTCGCCGTCTTTCCATTTCTTGCTGCCATTATGCTCGTTGTAACCTTTCTGTGCATTGCCGCCATCGTTGTCGACTACGGCACCAAAGTTGTGGGTGTCGCGCTCACGGGCGTCCCATACATAGGCTCCTGCATTCTCGAGCATAGGAATGATATAGGGTATCATATAGCTGTGGGTGTACATGTCCTCAACAGTCTGGAACATGCGCGCACGCTGCCATTCCCAGCGGTTGAGCTTGGGCTCAAAATACCACCCATGGCTGGGCCACACTGCAACTATGTTTCCGCTCAACCCTTTCTTATAATTGCGGTTCTCGTCGACAGGACTCACAAAGCTGTTGTGCTTGCGCTTGTAGCTGTTGTCGAATTCCGAAAAATAGTTCTCGATGGGGTTGCCCGCTATTGTGAGGTAAACCTTATGGTCGTCATATCCCTCACCTAAGGTCGACTTGATGTCTTTTTTCAGTTTGTCTATACTCTCGGTAGTAAAGGGGACATCTCCAAAGTTCTCACTAAGGTCAACCTTAATTGAATCGCCCGAAATGTCAATGTTGCGAGCTTTGAGCGTGCCAATTCCCATATTTTCGGGAAGATTTGCAGCAATGATTTGCTGGATGGCTTGCTTTGCACTCTCGGTGATTTCGGTATTCTCGGCTGTCGCGGTTACTTCGCTTTCTTGGGCACGCAACTGAATGACTGGTAATGCCATCAGTGTTAATGCCACAATTAGTATTTTCTTATATTTTGCCATAATGATGAGTTTTTTGCAACAAACTTAAGCTTACAAATTTACAACAAAGATTTCAAATAAAAAATAAAAAAAGTGTTCATTTTTCTTAAAAGCATTTTATTTATAAATTATAAACAAAAATTTAGAAAAAGATACATAAAAAACAAGGAGTCCCTCATTTCAGACATGATTGTAGTCGGGGTGTTATTTTGCCTGATTGCGGCTCTTCTCTACAAAAAAAGGAGCGGAAAAATTTTACTTTTCCGTTCCTTGTTACTTGAGTGTTTTTGTTTTACGTCTTTATAAGACAAATCTTTTGAGAATGTTGGGGTTATCAGTTTTAGGGTTTAGAATCTGAATCTCACTCCGCCATGTATGAGGCCTTGCTCTCCAAAGCCCAGTTCGGCAAAACCTCGCACATTGCGGTTGCCGGCTTCGGCGCCAATAAGCGATACTTGGAAATTGAAGAAATTATTGTCGCTTATACTCTCTGTATAGTCCCCGCTTGAATCTTTGCCGGTGGTGGTATAACGGCCATGAGTGTAACCCGCGCCAAGCTTAGAGTACAATCCCCAGTTTTGCTTGCGAAGCCAGTTGAATTTCACGGCTGGAATAATTGAGAAGTAATTACTGGTACGCTTCCCTGTTACCACATCGTTTTGAATCACATCTTGCTTGTGGTAGTTGTAAACGCCAATTCCTCCCACTGCCACTAGGGGACTCACATGTCGGAAATACTCGGCCGAGAATGGACCTATGAATTTCTCATTGGTATATCGCGCTCCGAATACTGCGCTAACAACGTCGACAAAAACGTCGAGGACGTTAGAGGAATTGATTGCTCCGTAGCCCAATGACAACTCATTTTTTGGCTCGTCGTTAGGATCGAAATCTTGGGCATTGACTTTTGTTGCTCCGCTCATGACAATTGCGGCGATTATCATTATTGTGAATGTTCTGTTCATAGCTTATTCATTTTTTTGTATTTGTTTTATAACGTTGCAAAATAACACTTATTATGCAAAACTAATGGCATTATTGAGTTTATTGAAAAGAAATTACTTGTCTCGTTGTAAAAAAGACGTTTCTATAAAATGAAATCCATCAAGAGTGCTGATATTAACGCTCTTGATGGATGTGTTGATTATAGATAGCTGTGTTTGTTATCTTAAAGATTATCTTACGGCATTGAACCCAACTGAGTGGTAGGCTACCAAGCCGGGCATTGATTCGCTTACGATTTTCTTAACATTCATGTTGTAGCTGTAAGCTACCTGAAGCAGAATTTCGCTGTATCTTGTCGCTATCGAGCCAACGAAACAGATGGGATAGTCCTTGTATTCATATTGACACAAATTGCGGTCGAAGAATCGCTTAATCTCGTTGGTTACCAAGTCACGGGCATACTCGTTGTCGAGGTGGTCGGCAAGGAAGAATGAGTAGTTGTGGAGGTTGTGGTTGGCGTGTGGGTTGTTGTACACCGAGTCCATCACATCCGATGTTGTAATCTTGTTAACTGCATAGAACTCCTCGATTAGTTCACGAGGAGCAAGGTTCTTGAGAACGTCGCTCAGGAAGATGCGGCCCATCGATGAGCCACTGCCCTCATCGCCCAAAATGAAACCACCGGCGGTCACACTCTTGGTAATTTTTTCTCCATCATAGAAGCACGAATTGGATCCTGTACCAAGAATACAGGCTAAGCCGGCCTCATGCTGGAGAAGTCCGTGAGCGGCTCCCACAAGGTCACTCTCAACAGTTACTGGGGTCTTGAATTGTGCAACAAGCGATAGTTCTACTATCTTTTTTCTTTCGGGTGTTGAACATCCTGCGCCATAGAACAATACCTTGTCCCAGCGACGTTTGAAAAATTCGCGTGGCAGTTCGAGCCTGATTATATGACTTATCTCACGACGCGTCAAGAAATAGGGGTTGATTCCCGAAATCATGGCGTGAGCCACTACATTGTTGCCGTCTATTAAACTCCACTCGGAGTGTGTTGACGAACTCTCAGCAATTACTTTAGCGAATTGACTTGCGCTCATTAATTGTAGATGTAATTATGAATGTTACAGTGTAAAAAAACAGATTGTATAGATTTTCGGGTGCAAAATTATAATATTTTTTTATAATTAATGATATTTATGCAAAGTTTAACATAAAAGAACGCCTATTAACTAAAGACTAGAGGTATGGTTAAATTATTTAACTATACCCCCAGCCTGATTAGATGTTAGATTTTAGCGGTCAGAAGTCAGATTTCAGAAGCGAAAGTGAAAACTCTCCACTCTTTATTCTGTACTCTCTACCCTTCACTAAAATCAGTGTTTCACTGCCACATGGTGTGAGGAGACTGTGTCGCCAGTGTACACCTTTAATATATAGTGCCCGTTGCGAAGGCCTTCCACATTCATGTAATTGCCGCCGTTGCGTGCCACCAGGTTGCCGTTCAGGTCATAGAGTTCTACGCCCTGGATATAACCGGCTGCGCTTGCAACGATGTAGTCACTCGAAGGCACTGGACCTACCTTGACGGTAGTGTTGGTAGTTGGTTCAAGTTCAGTCTCTGGCGCTTTGCTGGTGTTTCCAAGCAGTATGTTGTAGATGATGGTGATATCTACACTTGAAACAATCCCATCACCATCTATATCACTGGTGCTAAGGAAAGTGTCATCACCATTGAGCAGGTAGTTGTAGAGTGCTGTAATGTCGACACTCGACACTATTCCGTCACCATCCACGTCGCCATATACTCCCGAAGTCTTTTGGCTCTTGAGCAGGTTGTCGAGTTTGATGGTGGCGCTGGATATCATAATGGGGTTTTCGGGATCGTTGCCTATAAATATTGATTCAATCTTGTAGGTCTTGTTAGGATCAAGTGTGCCATTGCCAGTGACGTAGCGCCATCCATGGAAGTCGATTTTGCCGAAATCTATAATTGGGTGATCGGTGTTATCGGTGCTATTGAGCATAATGTTTATGTCCACATAGCTCATGTCGCCAAAGATGTGCAACGAGAGTTCTTCGTTACCAGCTATTGTAGCTTCAGAAATGGCTGGACTGGTAAATTCGTATTGACCACCCTGAGGCGAACATGGATATTTAATTTGGAGCGACTTACTGCCGAAGAGCTTGTCGGTTGAGTTGCTGAGCTGAGTGTTTTCGGGACCGTTGGCGGTTGCTGTTACCATCGAGAATGTGCTTGCGTCCTCGAATCCTTCAATAACCGTTGCATCAGGTTTCTCCTCGCCGGCATCGACAGCGGTGAACTTGTGCACGATGGTCTCGGGCAGGTGGATTCCTGCGGTGTCGCTCATCTCACTCAGGATGGTGAGGGTATATTCCTCGCCTGGCGTCATGTTAGTGGCAACAGGTATGCGGATGAATCCGAATGGGTCGGTGTTCTTGCCTGTCTTGGTGTTGCGGCGGTTATACGTCAAGAGATTGCCGTCCTTGTCTGTAAGGAGTATCTTGTCGTAATAGTAGCTGTTGTTGAGCATCGAGTCGGTGCGAAGCTCAATGGTGGCGCTCTTGTAGTGCACTGGGTCGCCCTCATGCGGGAAAATGTCGATCACCTCGAGATACTTGCGGTAGGTGGTCTTGAATTGCAAGGTGAAAGGCTCCTGCAGCTTCATGCCGCCGCCATGCTCGGCAGTGGTGTCGAGAGTAACAGTGTAGAGGGTGTTGATGTCGTAGGCGTCGTTGGGCTCGAATATCATACGGTAGTTACTGTCTTCCCAGCTGAAGTGACCTTCCACGGCTGGTTCGATGTGGAACGCATTCTCGGTAACGTTGGTATTCATGTCCCAGTTGAACTCAAAAATCACAGGTGTGTTGGCCTTGAGCGGTGCATCGCCCTCGTTCCATACAGGAGAGTAGTTGATGACCTCTGGAGGTGTCTCACGTATTCGTGCCAGGTCGAAGTTGCAGTATGACGAGTGGTTAGCCTCTACTGTGACTTCTTTGGTTTGACCATAGTAGTGTTCTTGTTCCACCTTAATCTTATATGTGCCTGGATCAAGCATCTTAAAGGCATATATTCCGTTGTACATGTCGTCGGTGTAGCAGGTGTCGAGTGGCACGTCATTCATATCCATTAGGATGACGGTGGCATTGCTCACCGGTTCGCGGTTGTCGTCGCCAAACATGATAAAGTCATTGATAATGCGGGGCATGCGGTTGTCACGGATGTTGCCTGCCACACAACCTTTACCAAAGAATTGGTAGCCGAAGTAGTCGTCGGCGCCGAGCGAGAAGTTCCAACCCTCCATCCAGCAATAATTGTCGTTCATCAAACGGTAGGTCTCGGGAATATAATCATGGAACGAGCCTTCGCTGAGCATCGACACTGCGTTGTTGCCACGCAGCACACCAAGGCCGGCATTGTTCCAGTCGGGGTAGAAGGTGAAGTCGCCGGCAATCTGGTAATTGCTGGTCCACACTGCAGCCTGGTTAACTTGCAGGCGTTGCATGAGTTTCAGTGTTAGCACATCACTGTTGGCAACCACTGGCGAACCTGTGGGACCGCGGTAAAGGCCCAAGATATGGTTACGTCGTGCCGGCACACCTGTTGCGTTGCTGTGTATGGAATAGAAGATGTCGGCTCCACTTTGATTGCACAGGGCCACGATGGTCGATAGAGCCAAGTCGTCGCTCTCGTCGTTTCTCACTCGTGATATGCTGGTTGTGTAGCCTTTCAAATTGAGGCAGTTTCTTAGTGCAAAGCCTTTCTTGAGGTTGGAGTTCGACTCCCAGTAACCTGCTGTGTCGCCTTGAACGAACGGATATATAACCACGTTGCGGTCGTTGCTGGTGTGGCCGCCGTGGCCAGGATTGATGTACACGTGTGGCATGTACTGGGCCCTTGCTATGCTGGTCGCCATTACTGCAACCATCATCATTGTTATGGTAAAGATGCTCTTTTTCATAATATATATAATGTGTTGCAGTTATTCTTTAATATCTAATGTTATCATTGTGAGTTTTCCGTCGATGGTGGTGTACACTATCTTGCCGCCACCGCAGGAGGGTTGCATAGTCATCGAGGTCTTTGGTGTGAGCTCATGGTGGAACGTACCGTCGGCCTTGAGCAATAGTATCTGGGAGGATGTGAACTGATAACCGTCGTCGCTGGCGTTTTGTGCCACGATGTAGTCGTTGTTGTACCAGCAGGGCATCTCATAGTTGCCGAGTTCGGCTAGCACTTTTCCTTCAAGATTTATTACAATGATGCCCTTGCCGGCAGCGAAAAATGCCACCTTGTCGCCTTTGGGAGACACCGAAGCCCACAAGTAGCCGGCATAGCTCTCGACGGGAGTGTAGCGACTCTCTTTGCCGTTGATGTTCAGGACAACCTCCGAACCGGTTGTGTAGACGCTCAGTCCTCGGTTTGGAGCTGTTGAAAAGGTGCGATGAGTGCCATTGAACGCCATTCCCTGGGTGCCAGTCTCAAGATGGACTGCTCCATGCTGTGCCTCAAGAACAACATCGCTCATCTTGCGCTCCATGTCATAGCGCATTCCCGTGCGATACACGAGACGGTCGCTTGGGTTGATGGCGCTGGTAACATAGTACACGTTGCCGTCGCTGCTCCACTTGGCGTTGAAGCCTGCACCGTTCTTGTCGCTTATGATGGTGACGGCTTGTGTGGTCAAGTTGAGCATTTTCAGGCCGTGAGCATCCACATCACTGTAGAGTAGCTTGTCGCCAGCGGAGTTCAGGCAGGGGTAGAAGGCGTCTTCCACACCTCGCAGCAGGGTAGTGCTGCTTGTCACAGTCACCTGCTGCGCGCTTGTGAGCAATGCCCATGCCCCCATTAGTAATAGTAAAGCTTTCTTCATTGTGATAAAGTGTTATTATGTTATTGTTTTTCCGATTTGTTTCTTTTTGCAAAGATAAATGTAAAAAACGAAAAATGCAAATTGTTATGCTTTTGGAAGCTTAATTCATTGTGATTTGTGTTATATGCAAAAAAATACTATCTTTGCATTGTTGAAATAAAGAATAACTATTATAACTGTTTTTTGTTATGGCTAACACTCCAGAGTTTAAGTATGCTCCCATGTTCCAATTGGGACCCGACAAAACTGAGTACTACCTTCTTACTAAGGACCACGTGAGCGTGGGCGAGTTTGAAGGCAAACCAATCCTGAAAATAGAGCCCGAGGCTTTGACTATGCTTGCCAATGCCTGCTTCCGCGACGTGTCGTTCATGCTGCGTCGCTCACACAACGAGCAGGTGGCCAAAATACTCAATGACCCCGAAGCTAGCGAGAACGACAAGTATGTTGCTCTCACTTTCCTGCGCAATGCTGAGACTTCGGTGAAAGGACAGCTCCCGCTTTGTCAGGACACCGGCACCGCTATCATCCATGGCGAGAAGGGCCAGCAAGTGTGGACTGGATTCTGTGATGAGGAGGCTCTCTCGCTCGGTGTCTTCAAGACCTACACCGAGGAGAACCTGCGCTATTCGCAGAACGCACCTCTCACTATGTTTGACGAGGTGAACACCCGCTGCAACCTTCCTGCACAAATAGACCTCGAAGCTACCGAGGGCATGGAATACCATTTCTTGTGCGTGACCAAGGGCGGCGGCAGCGCCAATAAAACGTATCTCTATCAAGAGACCAAGGCTCGCATCCAGAACCCCGGCACCCTAATCCCCTTCCTGGTGGAGAAAATGAAATCTCTGGGAACAGCTGCCTGTCCTCCTTATCACATTGCAATAGTGATAGGCGGAACAAGTGCTGAGAAGAATCTGCTCACCGTGAAGCTGGCTTCTACTCATTATTATGATGAGTTGCCCACCACAGGTGACGAGACAGGTCGCGCGTTCCGCGACATCGAGCTCGAAAAGCAGCTGCTTGAGGAGGCTCACAACATAGGGCTTGGAGCTCAATTTGGCGGCAAATATCTCGCTCACGATGTGCGCGTGGTGCGCTTGCCACGACATGGCGCATCCTGCCCAATAGGACTCGGTGTGAGCTGCAGTGCCGACCGCAACATCAAGGCTAAAATCAACAAAGACGGTATTTGGATTGAGAAACTTGACGACAATCCTGGCGAGTTGATTCCTGCCGAACTTCGCGAGGCGGGTGAGGGCGATGCAGTGAAAATCGATCTCAACCAGCCCATGAGCGAGGTGTGCAAGATTTTGAGTCAATATCCAGTAAGCACACGTCTGAGCCTTAACGGAACCATCATCGTGGGTCGCGACATCGCTCATGCCAAGATTAAAGCGCGTCTCGATGCAGGCGAGGGCATGCCTCAGTATCTCAAGGATCATCCCATTTACTATGCTGGACCAGCCAAGACTCCTGCAGGAATGGCATGTGGCTCGATGGGCCCCACCACAGCAGGACGCATGGACCCCTATGTTGATGAGTTCCAAGATCACGGCGGCAGTCTTATCATGCTCGCCAAGGGTAACCGTTCACAAGCTGTGACCGACGCTTGTAAGAAGCACGGCGGCTTCTACTTGGGAAGCATCGGCGGACCGGCAGCTATACTTGCTCAGAACAATATCAAGAGTATCGAGTGCGTCGAGTATCCCGAACTTGGTATGGAGGCAATATGGAAAATTGAGGTCGAAGACTTCCCAGCTTTTATTCTCGTCGATGACAAGGGCAACGACTTCTTCAAGCAAATCAAGCCTCGCTGCCCCATGTGCAAATAAGTTCACAAGATAACAATAAAAACCGCAAGACTCTCAGGCCTTGCGGTTTTCTTGTTATAACATCAGCTAAAAACTTTTTAAGTTCTATAATTCCTCTTTATAGTTGTGAGTATTTTTGTCAAAAATGCGGTGAAATCAAATTTTATTACTATTTTTGCAGATTGAATTGTTCCGCACTGGCGGCTTTCATAATCATTAAAAGAAACAAAAAACAAAACATAAAGCAATGGCAAATAATAATAGAGAAGCGCGTAACAACAAGATAATTAAATGGTTGTGGCGAGGCCTAGCGCTGTTCTTCATCGCTGTATTTTTTGTCTTTTTCCTTATTTATAACGGAATCATTGGATATATGCCTCCTGTGGCTGAGCTGAGGAATCCAACCGATAACTTTGCCTCCACAATGTATACCGATGACGGACAAGAAATGGGTAAGATTTTCCAAAGCAAGGGAAATAGATATTATGTTGATTTTGATGATCTTCCCTCTTGCTTGAAGCACGCGCTCATTGCTACCGAGGACGAGAGGTATTACGACCACTCGGGTATTGACGCTACGGCTATTGTGCGTTCAATTGTCAAGAGAATAATCATGGGCCAGAAAGAAGCTGGTGGTGGTAGTACTATCACTCAGCAGCTCGCCAAGCAGCTCTACACACCTCAGTCCAGCTCGTTGTTTGAACGTGCTCTTCAAAAGCCAATCGAGTGGGTAATCTCCATGAAGCTCGAGCGTTATTTCACCAAGAATGAGATAATGCAGATGTATTTCAACCAGTTTGACTTCTTGAATAATGCTGTGGGTATCAAGAGTGCTGCCTATGTATATTTTGGCAAAAACTCTCCCAGCGACCTTAATCTGCAGGAAGCTGCTCTGCTGGTGGGAATGTGTAAGAACCCATCTTACTATAACCCGCGTCGTTATCCCGAGCGTGCCAAGAGCCGTCGCAACCTGGTGCTCAATAAAATGGCTTCTGCTGGATATATCTCTCAGGCCGATTGCGAGAAAGCTAAGCAGACTGATATCGACCTCTCTAATTATCATGTGGTGACTCAGGCAGGAGGCATTGCTCCCTATCTGCGTGAGGAGGTTAAGCGCATGATGATGGCAAAGCGTCCTGTTTATACCGACTACCCCATGTGGAACAAGCAGGCGTTCTATGACGACTCAACTCAATGGGTTGACAATCCACTCTATGGATGGTGCAACAAGAACCACAAGCCCGATGGACGTCCTTACAATATTTACACCGACGGACTGAAAATTTATACCACAATCGACAGCCGAATGCAAAAGCATGCCGAGACTGCGGTAGAAGAGCACTTGAAAAAGCTTCAAAGTGGATTCTGCTCAAGGCCAGGACGTGACCCTTATGCCAGCAGCGGACTTCCCAAGAAGGTGCAAGAGCGTTTGCTCATGAATACCATCCGCAACTCGTCTCGTTATCGTGCTCTCAAAGCTCAGGGATTGAGTGAAGATGAAATATTGGTCAACTTCAAGACCAAACAGAATCTTAAAAACATTTACGATCCCATTAACGGTGATTCGACCAAGCAAAGCAAGATGTTTATTTCGCCGCTTGATTCTCTCAAGTTTGCAAAGAACATACTTCGTTGCGGCATGATGTCGATGGATGCAACCACAGGCGAGGTGAAGGCCTATGTGGGTGGTCCCGACTTTGACCACTTCAACTATGACATGGTATCGGTGGGTAGACGTCAAATTGGTTCTACTATGAAGCCATACCTTTACTCGCTGGCTATGGAATGTGGCTACAATCCTTGTGACCAGATTTCCAATGCGCGTGTTAACATCAATGGTTGGAGCCCCCGTGGTGGTGGTGGCGGTGGTATGCTCACCCTTAAGCAGGCTATCACTAGTTCTAACAACACCTGTGCTGCGCGTCTTGTTGACCTGCTCAAGGTGACCAACCTCATCACTATGCTGCACAACTTTGGATTGACCAACGAGTTTGATACTGTGGCACCTTTGTGTTTGGGCTCTTGCGAGATTTCGGTGAAGCAGCAGGTTAGTGGATATTCGGTATTCGCCAACAAGGGAATTAGAAGCGACCCGTTGTTTGTTAAGTATATCTACGACAGCCATGGCAACAAAATTGCTGAGTTCAAGCCTCGTCAAAAGGAGGTACTCAGCGAGCGTTCAAGCTTCTGCATGGTCGACATGCTCAAGAATGTTATTGCCAGTGGTACCGGTACCGCTGCAAGAGGGTATGTGGGAGCCATAGAAATGGGTGGTAAGACAGGTACTACCAATGATAATATGGACGGTTGGTTCATGGGATTCACTCCGCAGCTGGTAAACGGTGTTTGGGTTGGTGGTGAAGAGCGTTACATCCACTACAATGGTGTGGGTGCCACACAGGCTCTGCCCATCTGGGGTAGATACATGAAACTTGTGCTTGATGATCCGGCACTTCCTAAGTATAATAGGGATGCGAAATTCCCCATTCCTTCCGACTTCGATTATTGCGAGCGTCCTAAGGGACTTGCGCCTCGCAATAGCGATGTGATTGGTGTTGGAACGGGTAGGAAGAATGCTGCAGGAGGCGGAGCTGCTGCACAAGCAGGAGCTAATCAGGCCACTCGCCGAGAAGAACCGCACAAAGCCGAAAACATGCAAGGAGCATTTGACTAAGGATCTTGTGCGGAATCATTCCGCACGATACAAAGCAATACAGAGGCTGCACTCATCTTGTTGATGTGCAGCCTTTGTTATGAATTGTGAGTTTATGCTAATTGTTAAATCTTGTTTAAAAATTCCTTATTCACGCATATTTTTTTGTCATTTCGGCAAAAAGTAGTAATTTTGCAGTCGCAAATCGCGGGGTGGAGCAGTGGTAGCTCGTTGGGCTCATAACCCAGAGGTCGTTGGTTCGAATCCGGCCCCCGCCACTAAATAAAAGAGTCTCAGCTATTTATAGTCGAGGCTCTTTGTTTTTTATAGTGTTGAAAGGAATAAAATGAATAAAAGGAAAAAAGAATCTCTCACTCTTCCCTCTCACTCTTCCCTCTCACCTTCTATTTCCTATAAGCGTTGCGCTTGTGGCTCTCTCTACTGTGCACATTACTAGGTTGCCCACTTTGGCATCTCCAGCGGGGAAGACAATAACCTTGTTTTGCTGGGTGCGGCCAAACATATCGTCCTTGGAGCGCTTGCTGTAGCCTTCTACAAGCACTTCGAAGGTCTTGCCAACATCGGCACGATTGCTGCATAGTGAGAGTTCGTTTTGCAGAGCTATCATACGGTTAAGGCGGTCGATTTTCACGTCTTCAGGCACGTTGTCGGGCAGGCGTTTAGCAGCGAAAGTTCCTGGACGCTCGCTGTATTTGAACATGAAAGCCGAGTCAAAGCCCACTTCGCGCATCAGGCTTAGAGTCTCCTGGAAGTCCTCTTCGGTCTCATCGTGGAAACCTGTGAACATGTCGGTCGAGATGCCGCAGTCGGGCATCGCCTGACGGATGCGTGCTATGCGGTCCAAATACCACTCGCGGGTGTACTTGCGGTTCATGAGCTTGAGTACCTTGTTGCTGCCGCTCTGTACCGGCAGGTGGATGTGGTTGCATATGTTGGCATGGCTTGCCATGGTGTCGATGATGGCGTCACTCAAGTCTTCTGGATTGCTAGTTGTGAAACGCACGCGCATCTCGGGAGTCGCCTCGGCGACCATTGCCAGCAAGGCGGCAAAATCCACATCGCCTTTGTCGCTTTTGAAAAGATAGGAATTTACATTCTGGCCGAGTAGTGTCACCTCTTTGAATCCTTTGGTTTGCAGGTCGTGGAGCTCGTTGATGATGCTCTGCGGCTCGCGGCTGCGCTCGCGTCCTCGTGTATAGGGCACGATGCAGTAGGTGCAGAAATTGTTGCATCCACGCATTATCGAGATAAAGCCGCTTGTGCGGCTGCTGCCCAGTCGCTTTGGAATTATGTCGCGGTAGGTCTCGGTGGTCGAGAGCTCTACATTGATAGCCTTCTCGCCTGTCTCGGCAGTGGCGATGAGATTGGGGAGCTCAAGATAGCTGTCAGGTCCAGCCACGAGGTCAACGCCATGCTCATTGATGAGTTCATCCTTCATGCGCTCGGCCATGCAGCCTATGATACCTATTATGAGTCGGCGCTGGCGCTTGCGACGCAATGCGTTGAGAGTGTTCAGGCGCGCGAAGATGCGTTGCTCGGCATTGTCGCGCACGCTGCATGTGTTAATGAAGATAGCGTCGGCAGCATCGAGGTTATCGGTAGTGCCATATCCAGCCATCTGCATCACACTTGCCACCACCTCGCTGTCGGCAACATTCATCTGGCAGCCGTAAGTCTCCAAAAAAAGTTTCTTGGAAAACTCCTCGCCGCCGTCATATTTTAAATTAAGTTTGTTCATGATTAATAACGTATTTCAGACTGCAAAGTTACGATTTTTTTCAGAAGCACAGTCAGACAAACTGCTAATTTGCTTTATTTTTCTCGAATTTTACCGACATCTTGTTGGCAACATGCACCGCTTTTGGCTCAAACGCATTCACTATATCATAATTATTGGGTAAAAAGTTGTATCTTTGCAACAGTTATGACACGAGAAGAATTGATATTGGACTGCCGTTATTACAACGGTGAGGAATATCCACCCGAAGAAATTGACAACCTTATGTGGGGATATGAGGAAGCATGGGTGAGGATGGTCTTGGAGAATAGCCCTGTTCCGCAAGAATGTTTAGATTATTATTCCGAGAAGTATGATTTGCCATCCATTTTACCTTATGAAGAAGATGGCACTCCCCTTGGTTTAAAGGCTATTCTTTGGAATAGATTAGACCATTGGAGCTATTATCCTGCCGATGCCGATCAGTTCAAGAACTGGTATCTAGAAAAGTATGTCGCTAATACCAGAACACACCGGCAATTACTGAATAATCAGTGATTGAGCCCAAAATCTTTCGACAAAGCCGATGCTTATATCGAGTTTTTTATCTATTTGAATAATAGTTTAATGTATAATATTGTAATGAATTATGCGTTAATAGAATGATGAGAATAAAGATATATATGTTGCTGATAGTGGCTTTCGGGTTGCTTGTGGGTTGCGACAAGATTAACAATAAGTCGTTGCCGGGATATTCGGTGCGAATTGACCTGGGAGAATATGGCAAGTGGAATACCTATGGCGTTCACTCGCTGGGCGAGTACCGTATCTTTAACCGCGCTAAAGGTATTCCATCTAATTTCCCTTACAATGTTAACACCTACACTGGTTTTGGCGGTGTGTTGCTTTTCATGGGGCAGGACATGAGCACTGGAGGTGCCGCTCCTTTGGCCTACGACCTTGCATGCCCCGTTGAGCACAACGCAGATGTGACAGTGTCGATTGACCCCGACAATTTCGATGCCGTTTGCAACAAGTGCAAGTCTCGCTATGATGTCCTGCTGGGCGGCGGAGGCCCCAAGAGCGGTATGGCCATTGATTACAAAGTGGGATTGAATGTGTATAAAGTTCGCGCGACCGTCAATGGCGGCTATATTATCACCAACTACTGATTTTTCCATAAAAAACATTTATAGGGCAAAATCTTTCTCATTCTTAAGTGAAATGTGAAAGATTTTCTTTATTTTTGCACTAATTATTAAAAACAGAGTATTATGTACCAATTTAAAGTCCCCGATAAGATAATGATGGGCGACAATATTGTTGCCTCGGTCGAGAACGTTTTCAACCTTTATGGAAAGCACGCATTGATAGTTACAGGACCCAATATTGCTCGTTCTACAATGATAGCAAGCCTGGAACGCACGCTCGACAACGACCGTGTGAAATATAACGTGATTACCAATATCGAGGGAGAACCCACAGTCGGCATGATTGAGGCTGGTGTGAAAGCCTATCAGGAATATGGCTGCGACTTTATAATCGGCCTGGGAGGAGGAAGTCCTCTCGATGCGGCAAAAGCCATCGCCGCGATGACTGTGCTAGAAGGTTCGATTGCCGACTATAAAGGCGTGCGCATTGATGATGCCGAACTGCCACCAGTAATTTGCATTCCCACAACTGCAGGCTCAGGTTCGGAAGTTACTAAATATACCATTATCACCGACGAGAAAACAGGCGTTAAGATGCTTCTCACAGGCAACGCTCTGTTGCCCAAGATGGCAATGCTCGACTACACTTTCTCTAACGGATGTCCCAAGATAGTGACCGCTGCCACAGGCCTTGATGCGTTGACACATGCCATCGAGGCATTTATCTCGGTAAATGCACAGCCATTGAGCGACGCATTGGCTTTGAGTGCCATCAAGCGCATCATGCGATATTTGCCTCAAGCTTACCGCGACGGCAGCAATTTCAATGCTCGACGAGAAATGTCGATAGCTGCTTTGCAGGCCGGCATCTGCATCAACAACAGCAGTGTGACCTTGATACATGGCATGAGTCGTCCCATTGGCGCACGTTTCCATGTTCCCCACGGAATGTCTAATGCTATGCTCCTTAATGTGTGCTTGAGCGACATGGAGATGGCGGCTCGACATAACCTGTCGCGCATAGCTACCTACTTGCGCATTCAGGCGGTTGACGAGATCGACGCCAGCGAGAAGTTTGTAGAGGAAGTTGAGAAGCTCGTTGAGCGACTTGATGTGCCCACTATGAGCGAGTTTGGCATTGATCGTAATGCTTATATGGCGGCAGTCGATGACATGAGCTTCGAGGCTATCATGAGCGGTAGTCCGTCTCACGCTCCCCGTGAGTACACAGCCGATGATATAAGAGACATTTATATAAGAGCTTACAAGTAATTCAAAACGATGAATATATTTAGACGTTTTTACATCACGATAGTGCTGATAATTGCAGTATCGAGCCTTGCTCTGGCGCAAAGTGTCGAACAACAAAGCAAGCCAGAATTTGTCACAATCTCGATGAACGGCGATATAATGACCGGTTCGATTTTGCCTTCTCGCGATATGCCACCCAATGACGGACGCGACATTTTCATTGACTGCGACTCGATAATAAGGAGTGTTGACGTGGCATGTGGCAACCTTGAGGGAGTGCTTGCCGACAAGGGTAAGACCCGCAAGCGCCCAGGAAAGTTGTCTTTCTCATTTATGATGCCCACTAAGAGTGTGAATCTTCTTGTGGATGCCGGTTATGACTTCATGGGCATTGCCAACAATCACATCAACGACTTTTATCCCGTTTGTATCCAATCTACAATAAAGACTCTCACCGACAACGGAATAGGTGTTGCTGGAACCAGTGACTGCGAGACTAGCATCAAGGTGATTAACGGAGTGAAATATGGCTTTTGCGCTTTTGGGCACGAGAGCTACACACTGCGCACTCAAGATACTCCCACTGTGAAACGCATAGTTCAGAAACTGCGCAAGGAATGCGACATCGTGATTGTGTGCTTCCACGGAGGCTCGGAAGGAATATCCGAACGTCACCTGCCCAACGGGACAGAGTATTTCTATGGTGCCGATAGAGGTAACCTGCGACAGTTTGCACACTTGTGCATCGACAATGGCGCCGACATCGTCTATGGCCACGGACCTCACGTGTGTCGTGCCATGGAGCTTTACAAAGGCCATCTCATCGCTTACAGCCTTGGTAATTTTGCTACACCTCGAGGTATGAAACTCCATGAGCAGACAGCCTATGCTCCATTGCTCACAGTGAGGTTGAACATGAATGGTGAATTCGTTGATGGCAAGATTCATCCTTTCATCCAGTATCGCGACAAAGGACCCCGTGTCGACACTACAGGTGTTGTGGTCAAGGAAATAAGGACTCTTACCGAGGAGGACATTAAGGACAATCAACTGAACATAGCCGACGACGGCATCATCACACGCAAGTGAAAATAGACAGGATTAAATAATTAACTCGATACAAACATAAATTTTTGAGATTATGAAAAAAACGATTTTTATATTGATGCTGCTTCTGAGCATTAGCTTATCGCTGAATGCCGAAGCTTTGTGGTATAAAGCTTATAAATACAATTATCACACCAAGAATATGTCTACTGGCGAGTGGAATCCTTGGAACAAGTGGCAAAAGTGTGATGTTGATGTGAAAATTGATACTGACAAGGAAGTTGTGATTATTTACAGCAACAAGACTCAAACCTATCGCATCACCGAGTATGTCACTGCATTGGATGATGTGAAAGGTGGCTCTCAAATAAAGATGAAAATCATTGACCAGGACGGTGATAAAGGTGATTTGCGACTTAGGGTGGACAAGAATGACGTGTTGCAGATTTATATCGATTTTTCCAATGTCACATGGGTTTACTGTGTGAGGCTTGGTAAGTGAGCATGAATATGAGAGTTTTCAACATTATAGCATTGGCTGCGTTGATGGCGCTCATTTCGTGCAACGTAGATGGCAGCAGCGGTTCGGGAGCTGAAGGCAACGACTCAACAGCTACAACCAAATCCGAAGATAAGGAGAAAAAGCCCATTGTCGATACCGTTACACTGGCAATGAACGGAGATATCATGACCGGCACGATACTTCCAACGCGAAATATGCCCCCAAACGATGGCAAAGACATCTTTGTAGACTGTGCCGATATTCTGAGACGCGCCGATGTGGCATGTGGAAACCTTGAGGGAGTGCTTGCCGACAGCGGCAAGACTCGCAAGCCACCAGGCCCACTCAACTTCTCGTTTATGATGCCAACCAAGAGTGTTAAGCTACTTGTTGATGCAGGCTATGATTTCTTGGGTATCGCCAATAACCATATCAATGACTTTTATCCAGTGTGCATTGAGTCTACCATCAAGACATTGAGGGATAATAATATTGGAGTTGCAGGCACCAAGGCATGTGAGACCAGTGTCAAGGAAATAAACGGTGTGAAGTATGGCTTTTGCGCTTTTGGACATGAGGAGTATTCCCTCAAGACTCAAGACACTGCAACTGTCAAGCGCATCGTCAAGCAGTTGCGCAAGGATTGCGATATCGTGATAGTATGTTTCCATGGTGGTGCCGAAGGAGTGTCGCAGAGGCATTTGCCCAACGGTACAGAGTATTTTTATGGCGCCGACCGAGGCAACTTGAGGCAGTTTGCACACCTGTGCATCGACAATGGCGCCGACATCGTCTATGGTCACGGTCCTCACGTGTGCCGTGCAATGGAGCTTTACAAAGGGCACCTCATCGCTTATAGTCTGGGTAATTTTGCTACACCTCGCGGCATGAGCCTTCATGGTCCCACCGCCTATGCTCCAGTGCTTGTCGCCCGCATCGACGGCAAGGGAATGTTTATTGACGGCAAGATTCATTCGTTCATACAATACCGCGACAAGGGTCCGCGCCGTGATGCCGGCAATGCAGTGGTGAAAGAGATAAGAATGCTCACTCAGGAGGATATCAAGGATAACCAGCTCAATATTGCCGACGACGGTACAATCACTAAAAAGTAGAAGAGTAATTAATGACAATCAAAATGAAGTTTGTTAATGTAATGGCATTCGTTGCCATTGTCGCGCTTTCAAGTTGTGTCAACACAACCATGAAGGACAGTTCTTCGGTAGGGAAAAGCGATACCACAGCTCAGGATTCTGTGCGTCACCGCATTTCCCATCCTGTCACAATAGCGATGAACGGCGACATGATGCTTGGGTCGATAAAGCCCACCCGACGCATGCCGCCCAACGATGGAAAAGACCTGTTTCGTGATTGTGACTCGATATTGAAGAGTGCCGATGTGGCATGCGGAAACCTTGAGGGAGTGCTTGCCGACAATGGCACGACACGCAAGCGCCCAGGACCACTGTCGTTCTCCTTCATGATGCCCACACGATTTGTCAATTTGATGGTAGATGCCGGTTATGACTTCATGGGTATAGCCAACAACCATATCTTCGATTTTTATGATGCCGGCATTCAGTCAACAATCAAAACGTTGAAAGATGCTGGAATAGGTGTTGCAGGCACTAAGGACTGCGAGACGAGCGTTAAGGAGATTAACGGGGTGAAATATGGATTCTGTGCTTTTGGACACGAGGATTATTCTCTAAAGACTCAGGACACCGTTACAGTAGCGCGCATCGTCAAGCAGCTGCGCAAAGACTGCGATATAGTGATTGTGTGCTTCCACGGTGGCGCCGAGGGCACATCCAAGCGTCACGTGCCCTATGGAACCGAGTACTTCCATGGCATGGATAGGGGAGATGTGCGCAAGTTTGCGCACCTGTGCATCGACAGTGGAGCCGACATCGTCTATGGACACGGACCCCACGTGCCACGAGGCATGGAACTGTATAACGACCACCTCATTGCCTACAGCTTGGGCAACTTTGCAACAATGGGAATGAGCACCGCTGGCCAAACCGGTCACGCACCTCTGCTGGTGGCAAGACTTGGCCCTGATGGTAAGTTTCTTGACGGCAAGATTCACTCTTTCCTTCAGGGAAGCCTCACGGGTCCGCGTCGCGATCCAACTAATGCCGTTCCAAAAGATATGAGAGAGCTGACATTAAGCGATTTTAAAGACAACAAACTAAATATTACCGACGACGGCACAATAACACGTCTATGAAAAGTAATTTGAAATTCTTGATTCTTTCGGCAGTTATGATGCTGTCGATGATGGTCAAAGCAGGGCCGGTTTCAGATGTTGTAGAGCCTATTACCTATGATGGCATCTCGAAGCTTTTTCTTGAGGAAAAAGGTGATTTATTCAACTCTTTATCCTTGTCAACAAGATATGAACTGCTCAACTATTATGGAAAAGAATATAAAAAAGATGTAGTCAACGACCTGGAGACAAGCGAGACACACTTGCTGAAGCTCACTGATGACTATATGCTCATCTCGACTTCATCGGCAAGAACTGTAGAGATGAAGATGCTTCCCAAGTCGTCGCGTGACACAGTCGTTGTTGTAATAGAGACTGTGGAAACACCTTATAAAGACAGCCGCATCACATTCTATGATACCAAGTGGAGGCAGCTCGAGACAGCAGCGTTCTTTACTCCACCCACCGTAGACGATTTCATTTTGCCAAATGCGTCAAATCAATTACGAGAAGAACTTAAGAGCGCTGTTTACTTTGCCATGATAGAGATGAAGCTTGAAGGCAACACTCTTGTAGCACAGTGCAATCTTGAGGATTTCTTCCTTGGAGAGAGTTTCACGCGCTATTCATCTATCGTAACAAAAAAGGTTGTCTACGACATCAAAAAAGCTAAGTTCAAGAAGGCTAAATAATGCAGAGTTGAGATTTCTTAATAATGGAGAACTCGTTAACATTACTGGAATATAACTCTAAAATCAAGGAACTTGTGCACGACCCAAGTGTGCAAGGATGCTGGGTCACTGCCGAAACGAGCGACCTAAGGGTCTCGCGAGGACATTGCTATCTTGAACTGATTCAGAAAAATGAAGAGGGTGCCACTGTAGCAAGGTTGGGAGCAGTGATTTGGGCAAGCACTTTTGCCCGACTCAACGACTTTTTTCTGAGAGAAACAGGCAGTCATCTGAGTACCTCGATGGGCGTAATGGTCAAGGTGAATGCCACCTTCCATGAGCAGTTTGGATTGAAGGCTGTGATTACCGATATCAATCCACGCTACACACTTGGCGATATGGAGCGCATCAGGCGTGAGATAATAGCCAAGCTTACTATGGACGGCATTATCGATATGAACAAGCAGCTAAGCTGGCCGCTTGTCCCTCAGCGCATTGCGGTTATCTCGGCAAGGGGTGCCGCGGGCTATGGCGACTTCATGAATCAACTTCATAATAATGATTATGGGCTCAAATTCTACACTTGCCTCTTTGAAGCGGTTATGCAAGGTGTGAACACTGTGCCGTCGGTGATTGCGGCTCTCGACCGCATTGCCGCGGTGCTAGAGATGTTCGACTGCTTGGTGATAATTCGTGGCGGTGGAGCAACTACCGACCTAAATTCTTTTGACAATTATGAACTTGGTTCCAATATTGCACAATTTCCGCTACCGGTGATTACAGGTATAGGGCATGACCGCGATGTAACAATCCCTGATATGGTTTCGAAACTGCATGTGAAGACCCCCACAGCCGCAGCTCAGTTCCTTGTGCAATGCGGCATTGCTCAGCTTGATAGGCTCAATGAGCTCGCAACATTGGTAGTGACAAGTGCACGTGATGCCGTGGCTCACTCTAGGGAGCAGCTGGCCTACTATGGCAACTATATTCCCATAACTGCTCAAAAGCTTGTTGAGACCAGCCGGTTGAGGCTTGGAAACTATGCACAGTCAATACCATTGGTCCTCAAGTCAAGACTTGGCAATGAAAGAACAGGATTGCAGCACAAACAGCAGGCAATTAAGCTGGCTGTGACGAGCGGTTTTGAACGTGAGAAGATGAGGCTTGCAGCACTCGCCGACAAAGTTCAGCTCCTCTCGCCACAGAACATCCTTGACCGCGGTTATTCGCTCACAACCATTGATGGACATGTGGTGACCAGTGCCACAGATGTCAAGTGTGGCGACCGCCTTGAGACAATGTTGAAAGACGGTAAAGTTATAAGTGTTGTAGAATAAAAAAGATATAATAAGATATGGATGTTCAAGACATTAGCAAGATGACCTATACTCAAGCAATTACCGAACTTGAGGAGATAGTAAAAAAAATGCAGAGCCCTGAGTGCAGCATTGACAATCTGAGCCAGTATACCGCTCGCTCGCTGGAGCTTCTCAAGGTGTGCAAGGCAAAACTTACCGCCACCGACGAAGAACTCAAGAAGGTGCTCGCCGAGATGAGCGATGACGATAATAATGCTTAAATTTATTGATTATGGAAAACGATGACAATATTGTTACCCTGTCAAAGTATAACAGCCAGGTTGATGCCGAAATTGTGAAAGGAGCCCTTGAACAAAACGGTATTATTGCCGGTGTTATGGGTGATGCCACAGCCAATGCGCTCTTGCAGGGATTCCCACAAGGAGCTTATAGGGTGGTGGTTTTTGAGCGAGATTTGGAAAAGGCTCGTCAAATAATTGGAGACGATACGAGTTGTTGATGGCTATCGCCTGATGCCTTTTTCGCGGAGTGCCTGATGGTACTTGGCGGCAAAAGCTTCGTGCTCGGCAAGCGTTTCGGCAAAGTTGTGATATCCCGAGAAGTCTTCCTTTGCGCACATGTAGATATAGTTGTGCTTGGGAGCATCGAGAACAGCGTCTATTGAAGCCTTATCGGGGATGCAGATGGGGCCTGGTGGCAGACCTTCCACATAATAGGTGTTCCATGGCGACTGAACACTGCAGTCCTCGAAGGTGATGCGACGCAATGCAAAGTTTTGAAGCGCAAACTTCACCGTTGGGTCGGCTTGAAGTTTAATGTGTTTTTGCAGTCGGTTAAGGTATAGACGTGCAACTTTTCCTTTCTCATCGGCTTTGGTGGTCTCTCCCTCGACTATTGAAGCAAGTGTTACCACTTCGTCGGGTGTGAGACCAATTTTCTCGGCCTTTTCTTTTCTTTCGCCATTCCAGAAATTGTTACTGTATTTAGCCATGTGTTCAATGAGCTTGGCTGGCTCTACGTCCCATAGGAACTGATAAGTGTCGGGCAGGAAGATGCCTGTGATGTTGTCGGGAGTCTTGTCATATTTAGCACATAGTTCTTTATCGTTGAGCGCTTTGAGCATATCCTCTTTGCTCATCATCAGACGATTGGCAAGGCGTTTGGCAAGATCTTCCTTGGTGCGTATGCTGTTAATGGTGACTTTTACTTCGTCGGGGTCGCCTCGGCGCAGATGGTTGGCAACGCTTAAGGCGCTCTCGCCCTCCTTGATGGTGAATGCTCCATGACGGTTGCTCAAGTCTCCATGAGTTATTTCGATAAGCTCCATTACTTTGTCGGCAAAATGCTTGCTGGTACAGCTTGCTAGGGAGTCGGCAACTTCTTTGTTGCTCGTGCCTCGTTTCAAAAGGAGTGTAGCCTTCTTGTCGGCTTTAGTTGTTAGAAATGGTGCTGCAAATATTACTCCGATTGCTATTAGGACAATAACTGCAACAGCTGTGATTTTCGCCCACTTTGGTAATATGAACTTGGTGTTAGCCTTCTTGGTAGTTTTTTTTCTGGTGGTTTTTGCCATTGTCTTGTGATATTAAAAACTTTTGCAAAGGTAATCAACACAATCCAAATATACAAACTGAGTAAAAAATAAAAATAAGTACATGATTTGCATAATTGTTAGAGAAATGGTATTTTTGCACAATTGAAAATATCTTTTAAACTATCATAAACTTTCAACTATGAAAAAGTATATCTTCACACTTATTGCTATAATGGCCTCAGTTCTTATTTCACAGGCCGAAACTGTTGACACGATAGCTCAATTTGACAATACACATTATGACGGTTGGGTGTATAGCAAAACCACAGTGCCCTTGTCAAGTAGCAATATCATGCAGAATAAGATTAATCTTTATGGGGATTATATTCTTACTTCTCCTCTTATGAATAGTGGGGGTGTCGATTCCATATCTGTAAGCGTGAAGACACATTCAAATATTAATACGTCCTCTTATAATCCTACACAAGGTTCGCCCACTTTCACCCTCATTGATGAAAATGACAATGAATTGGCAAGCGTATTCTACAAATTTGAGGATGCACAAGAGCACAGGGCGTTCTCGGTGAAGATAGATTTGTGCAATGTTGAAGCCACACAGTTCAAGTTGCAATTATCATGCAAGGATGCCACTCTTAATAGTGCTCTATCAATTAGGGAAGTCATAGTTGAGAGCTTGGCAGCACCTGTTATGGGAGATGTTGACGGCGATGGAACAGTGACCAGCGCCGACATTACAGTGCTTTACAACTACCTTCTCAACAACGATTCAAGCTGTATTGTCAATGGAGACCAGGACGGCGATGGTTCTGTCACTGCTGGAGATATCACTCTTATTTACAACATCCTCTTGGGGTCGTAGTTATAGAACACTCTATAGTTTATCTCAATACAATTACTTCAGATTATTATGTCCTTGAGCTGTGATGCTAGGGGCACATTTGATGCTATTATGCACCAGTTGCGGTCGGGCCTGAATCGATGAGTTATGGCGCCTGCTTCGTGTGCTATAAGCATTGCTGCACACACGTCCCACTCATGGAGGTTCAGCTCCCAATAGGCATCGAGGAAGCCAGCTGCCACATAGCATATGTCGAGAGCTGCCGATCCCATGCGTCTCAAACCTCTAATAACAGGCATTACTCGCTGTACGTTGTCGAGGTTGTTGTCGGGGTTGGTGGCTTTGTCATAGGGGAAACCAGTGGATATTACAGCCTTCGACAGGGTAGGGGTGAGGCTTGGCTTTATGGGGGCGCCGTTGAGAGTGGCTCCGCCATTGAGCGTTGCGGCAAACATCTCTCCTAGCCGTGGAGCATAGACTACACCCGCCATTGTTTCACCGTTGTGCTTGATGCCTATTGACACGTTGAACCATGGCAGTCCAGCGCTGTAGTTGGTAGTTCCGTCAAGTGGGTCGATTACCCATTCCCACTCTCCATTTCCTTTCAAAGATAATCCCGACTCCTCGGTGAGTACCGAGTGGTCGGGAAATTTTTTGTTAATGCTCTCAACTATGATTTTTTCGCTGGCTTTGTCGGCGGCAGTAACGACATCAAAGTCATTTTGCTTGGTTGCTATTTCCAGTTCTTGTGACCTGAAAAGCTGGAGCTGTACTTCACCTGCCGCTCGCGCCATTGTCATAGCGTGATCGAGAATAGCATGTAAACTTGTCATGTAAAAAGCTTATTTCTTTTTTTCAATCTTTTTAATGGGAATTTGACGTTTGAACACTTCCTTGAAAGTTATCAGTGTCTCGGTGCGGCCAAGACCCAATTGCAGGAACTTGTCATGAATGAGCTTTAGCAAGTGGTCGTTGTTGTGAGCATACAACTTCACAAACATGTCATATTTTCCTGTAGTGAAATAACACTCAACAACTTCGGGCAGTTCTTTCAAGTGATTTACGACACTTTCAAATTTTGACGAGTCGTTGAGGAAAATACCAACATAAGCGCAAGTTTCAAAGCCTACAGATACAGGATTGATTAGCGAAATAGACCCTTTAATAACACCCATCGCGTTGAGTTTTTGAATGCGTTGGTGAATAGCAGCACCCGACACATTGCACTCGCGAGCTATCTCAAGGTAAGGTTTACGTGCATCGCTTGAAAGCATGTTAAGGATTTGATAATCCAGATCGTCTAGTTTTGGTGTAGCCATAATGTGCTTATTTAAAATTGATTAATATTAATAACTTCATTTAATTTGATATACTGTCGCTACCTGATATGGTAAAGGTGTGGCAGCAATCTTTGCAAATGTAAGAAAAAAATCTGAAATTCCAACAATTTATAACGAAAAATATGCGGATTTTGTGTTATTTTTATAGATTTGTTATTTTTTAACCCTTTGTTTAGTGCGTGAAAAGTGTTATTCATAACATTGCGGAATGAAATTTTTTGTGTATATTTGCCAAAACTAACAACTTGAATATGAAATACAATTTCCTTAATTTTTTAATGGCTGTGTCAATGTGTCTGTTGCCTTTTGCTGAAATATGCGCAACCACAGCCAACGATTCCACGACTACTGTGGGCTATGCCAAGGGTGGTGCTGATGCTGGCTCGGTTGAGACTGTTACCGAAGACAATATGAACCGTGACCAGGTATCGACCGCTTTGGATGCTATCAACGGACGCGTGGCAGGATTGACCATCACTCGCAGTGACAACGGAGTGGCTGCAATGAATGCCGTGCGCGTGCGAGGTACCACGTCACTCACTGGTGGCAACGACCCTTTAATCATCATTGACGGTGTGATGGGCGACCTCACCACACTGTCTTCGATTTATCCCGCCGATATTGAGAGTTTTTCTATTTTGAAGGATGCAAGCGAGACGGCACAGTATGGTTCACGAGGAGCCTCGGGTGTTATTGAGGTTGTGACCAAGAAGGGACATTCGGGAAAGACAACAATTAGTTACAACGGCAGTTATGGTTTTAGAAAGGCATATAAAAACCTTGATATGCTTGATGCCGCTTCCTATGTAAGCCAAGTTGCGAGTCGTGGATTGATGCTCATAGACAAGGGGTTTGATACCAATTGGCAAAAAGTCATTGAACAGACCGCTTTCTTACAAGATCACCACATTGCGTTTTCTGGTGGTGGCACTGACAACGGCTACCGCGTGTCGCTTGGCTATGTCGACCACGATGGCGTGATTCTTCATGAGAAAGCGCGCAATTTCATGAGCAATATGAGTATGTATCAAAACATGTGGGATGGTCTTCTCAAGATTGATATTGGAATGTTTGGCAACCTGTTGAAGAATGAAACTGCCATTTACGATGTTCAAAAAACGTTCTATTCGGCTGCCACATTCAATCCCACCTTTGAAGCGTCAAAGAACGCCAGTGGTGGCTACGATGGCTTCTCCTACAGCAATCAGATTAACCATCCTCTCGCACTCATGGATAGCCGCACTCAGGACAATACCACTCACATCAGCACTCACGCAAAGCTCACGTTTAACTTGACACAAGGACTGGTGCTGTCGTTGTTTGGTGCCTACAGCCACACCGAGGTTTCTCGTCAGCAGTTCCTGCCTACAAGCATTTGGGCTCACGGGCAGGCCTACCGCAGTACAGCCAAAACCGAGTCGCTTCTTGGAAACATTGTGCTCACCTATGATAAGCTCATCGACAAGCACCACATCAATGCCATGGCTCTTGCCGAGGCCGAGCGCGACACATATAATGGTTTCTTTACCACAACAACTAATTTCAACAATAATGAAATAGGTTTTGACAACATTCAGGCAGGCGCACTCACTCTGTGGGAAGGAACTGGCAGCTACAAAGAGCGTCCGTCGCTCACAGCATTTATGGGAAGGTTTACTTATGATTACGGAAATCGCTATTCAATCACACTGACCGCTCGAACCGATGGCTCGTCGAAATTTGGTGACAACCACAAGTGGGGATTCTTCCCCTCGGTGTCGGCGAGTTGGACAGTCAGCAACGAGGCAATGCTCGACAATTGCTTGTGGCTCGACAACTTGAAACTGCGAGTGGGATACGGCTTGGCTGGTAATCAAGGTGGCATCGATTCCTATTCCAGCTTGCGATATGTTCAGCCGGCTGGCGTTGCTCCTGTGGGCAATGAGGCCCTTGTACCACTTGCCACATTACGCAACACCAATCCCGACCTAAAGTGGGAGGTGAAGCGCACTTTCAACGCTGGTGCCGATGCGGCCTTCTTGGGGAACCGCATCTTTGCCTCGGTTGACTTCTATACCAGTAAAACACTCGACATGCTATATAACTATGGCGTGCCAGTGCCGCCTTTCGCATTCGGGAGTCTGCTTGCCAATATTGGCCAAATGCGCAACAGCGGTGTGGAACTTTCTCTTGGTGTCACGCCGTTCAAGACCAATGACATGGAGTTGAACATCAATATGAACCTGGCATTCCAGCGCAACAAGTTGTTGTCGTTGAATGGTGAATATCAGGGCTATGCCATCAATGCTGATGACTATGTGGTGATTTCGAGCCTTAACGGAGCAGGATTCCATGGTGGTGACAACAATATTGTTTATCAGATAGTGGGACAGCCATTGGGAACCTTTTATCTGCCGCATTGCACTGGCCTTATGCTCAATGACGATGGGACCTATACTTACGGCATCGAGGACATTGACGGTGATGGCATCATAGACCTTGAAAACGGCAAGGACCGTAAGATTTGCGGCCAGGCAACTCCCAAGGCTCTGCTTGGCACAAACTTTAGTTTCCGTTACAAGAACTTTGATGTCGTGCTTCAGATGAACGGCGCCTTTGGACATAAGATTTACAATGGCACATCGCTCACCTATATGAACATGAACAGCTTGCCGGGCTATAATGTGTTGCGCGAAGCTCCACAAAGAAACATCTTTGACCAGACGGCTACCGACTATTGGCTTGAGAACGGCAGTTTTCTCAACATTGATTACATCACGCTTGGTTGGAACGTGCCAGTAAAGAGCAAAGTAATCAGCCGCTTGAGGTTGTCGATAACAGTAAATAACCTTGCCACTTTCACTGGCTACAGTGGTTTGACACCTATCATCAACAGCAACAGTGTGGACCCAACGCTTGGCGTTGACGACAAGCGCACCTATCCGCTCTCGCGCAACTACACGCTGGGCGTTAATATCAGTTTCTAAGTATCATCATCTATACAGCATATCATCATGAAACGGTTTTTAATCTTTATAGCGGCAGTGGCAATGATTGGTGCCACATCATGCGACAAGTTTCTTGAAGAGGACCCTACCGATCGCATCGACGACGGTGAGGCCTATAACACCGAGGGAGACATCTATCGTAATGCGGTTGCGGCTCTCTACAGCCATGTGGGCGGTAATTCCAACAGCGAGGGGCTCCAAGGCACAGGACGAGGCGTTTACGACCTCAACACCTTCACCACCGATGAGGCAATTATGCCCACACGAGGTGCCGACTGGTATGACGGAGGATTCTGGCAAGACCTTTTCACGCACAACTGGGGTGTGAGCAATGGTGCTATTGACGGAACGTGGAACTATCTGTTCCAAGCTATCATAAAGTGCAACGAGTCGCTGGAGCATATAGATGCCTACGACAAGACTCATCCTGGCAGCGACGCAATAACTTCCTATTGTGCCGAGGTGAGGGGACTGCGTGCGTTGTTCTATTTCTATGCTATGGACCTCTATGGACGCGTGCCGGTGTTTACCATGTCATCGCCCACAACGGCCGATATGAAGCTTCAGCCTCGAAGCGTGACGTTCAATTTTATTCGTAGCGAGTTACAGGACATTGAATACCAGCTCGACCCCAGCTACAGCAATCGGCATGGCAACTATTATGGACGTTTCACTCGTCCAGTAGCCTATTTTTTGCTGGCAAAGCTCGCGCTAAATGCCGAGGTTTATACCCATGACAACTGGACCGATGCCGCCTCCCGTCCCAATGGCAAGAATATCATGTGGACCATTGAAGGCCAAAAGTGCAACACTTGGGAAGCAACCATCAAATACTGTGACGATTTGGAGATTATGGGTTATAAGCTTGATAGCGACTTTGACAAACCTTTTGCAGTCAATAATGAGACTTCGCAAGAGAACATATTCACGATACCAATGGACAAGTATCTATATACTAACCAGTTTATATACCTCTTTCGCTCTCGTCACTACAATCATGCTGCAGCATTGGGGCTTAACGGAGAGAACGGCTCAAGTGCCACAATCGAGGCGCTTAACATCTTTGAGTATGGCAAGGATAGTCAGGACCCTCGTTTTTATATGAGTTACTATGCCGACGATGTTTATGACCTTAACGGTGTTCCTGTTAAGCTCGATGATGGAACTCCTCTGATTTATGAGCCATGGAAGGTGGCACTCGATGTGAGTGGCAAGTCATGGGAGAAGACTGCCGGGGCAAGAATGAGGAAGTATGAAGTGGACCCAACAGGTACCAAGGATGGTACCCAGAGCGACAACGATATAGTTCTCTTCCGATATGCCGACGTGTTGCTTATGAAAGCCGAGGCACTGGTGCGTAACGGCAAGAATGGTGACGAACCGCTCAACCAGGTGCGTGACCGTGTATTCGCACCACACCGCACTGCCACCCTTGCCACAATTCTCGATGAAAGGTTGCTGGAGTTGGCATGGGAAGGTTGGCGCCGCAACGACTTGATTCGTTTTGGACTGTTCACAAGAGCTTACACCGACCGTCCACAACTACCTGGTGAGGCAAGCGGCTACACCATAGTGTTCCCCATACCTGGAAAAATCCCAGCTCTCACAGGTGACAGTCAAAACCCTGGATATTAGTATTGCTTTACACACAGGTTTATACAATAAGGGCGCGCCAAATTAGGCACGCCCTTGATGTTGTAGGTTTTAGTGCTTTACTCGGTGCCAAGAAGGATGTTGTAAATGATAGTAATATCAACCGAAGTGATAATGCCATCGCCGTCTTGGTCGCCATTTACAATTGCACTGCTGTCGCCGTTGAGCAGGTAGTTGTAAAGGGCTGTAATATCAACACTGGAAACCAAATCGTCACCGTTAACGTCACCAGGAATTGGCTCTCCGCCGCCATTGTTAGGAACAGTGTAGAGCAGCTTGCCTGCAAGGTTGTAAACGCCACCAGCAACATATGCAAGGTCAGATGTTTGGGTGGTACCATTGTTGAAGATGATGCCTGTTGGGCTGTCGCCTTCCACAATGTCGGGGCCAATCCACTGGTATACAGGGTTGCCTTCGGTGGTGTTGCCAATTAAGGTGATAGGATCGCCAGGCCATGCTCCGCTGGTGGTGAAGTTCGTGCCAGTAGTGCTGCTCCAAGCCCAAACGTTACACTTGGTCCAGCTGGTGGGAGCTACAAAGTATGCAAACTCCTTGCCCTCAACGAAGACAACTCCTGAAGGC
>JAFZAC010000003.1 GCA_017548365.1 Muribaculaceae bacterium | reverse complement strand
TAAAGCTACATTTTCGGCCTCAAGTTTCTCAATTCTTTCCTCCTTCTTTTTAAGCAGCTCCAAAAAATTTGAAACGATTGCCCGCTCGGGAGAAGCCATGCTCGCCGTGTCTGTCTCGTTCACCTTCGCAAGGGCCCGTTTCGCTATCTTCTCTTTGAATTTGGGATTGGCGACCTCGCTAACATAGTCCTCGATGTTGTCCACGCTGAGGACAGAGGCTACTTTCTTAATAAAGGCCTCCGGGGCGGAAGCTTTGCCTCGTTCAATGACAGAAACGAAGCCTTGGGGATAGCCAGTCAGTTTCGCAACTTTGATTTGCGAAATATTTTTTTCTGCCCTAATCCTTTGTAAATCAAGTACTCGCATAAATAGAGGAAAATAAGCGTAAAAATTTGTTCTTATTTTGTTGCTGATATAACAAAAAATATAAGTACATTTGCAGTCGCAAATTTTGTTATATCCTCAATGAACTTCTCTTTATCGCTGCAAAGTTACAAAGAAGTTTTGATATAACAAAATATATAAGGGTTATATTTTATTTTATAAAGAACTTTTTTGACATGAATTTTCGTGAGTATTATCAATCACTTAAGTATCAGCCATCTCCAGCAACTTCCTTCATCAGAGAAATTGCATCGTTGTGCCACAGAAAAGAGATTGCTGTAAGGAAATGGGTAGCTGGCGAAACGCTGCCTGACCAAAATGTGCAGGAAAAAATCTCCGCTTTCCTCAACATCCCTGTAGGCGAACTGTTCCCCAAGTCTATGTTAAACGATAAAACTGAAGAGTGATGGTATCGACAGAACCGAAGATTAGCATGGCTGGAAGGTATTCTATAGAGGAAACCTGCGCACTGTTGGGAGTACATCGGCACACATTGCGTCGTTATACGGTGAAAGGAACGATTCGTTGTGGCATTCGGCGGTCCACATCGAGAAAGTTTTATCTCGGTAGCGAAATACTGCGATTTTGGAAAGCGCAATTGTAGCCATGCCTGGATTCATCTTCCTATATAGGGATATCGCCAACCACTGGGTGTGGCATGACGGTAAGCTCGCTCACCGGTGGATGGACTTGCTTATTCAGGCCTCATGGGAGAATAGGGCGGTTTTTTTCGGCGGAGCGAGAGTGGAGCTGAAGCGTGGCCAGCTCGTCACATCGACCAGGCTGTTGATGGGCAGATGGAGAACCAATGCGAGGATGGTTCTGAAAGTTCTCGGCATTTTTGAGTCGGACAAAATGATTCGCTGCAAAAAAACCACTGAAAGGACAATTATTACTATATGTAATTATGACGCTTATCAGAGCCCGTTAGACCCGCAAATCTCACCCTATAATTCACCCAATTTTGACAATGTTTCGGAACGTGTCAGGAAACGCAAAAGGCAACAGATTAAAGAAAACAATAATGAAGAATACAATAATATCTCACATCAGCGCGTGCGTGAGGAAAATAGTTTTTTTGAGGAGTTGAAGTCTAGTGGGGAGTTCTTTGAGCAGTCTGCTATGTCGCTGCATTGCGAGACGGCTGAACTCAAATCACTCCTTGAGGATTTCATGAACGAGTGCAAGGCCAAGGGTAAGACGCACTCAGACTTCAGCGATTTCAGGAATCATTTTTTCGACTGGGCACGTAAACAGATTAATAAAAATGGAAACAGACAAAAGTCAACAGGCGGTAATGCCTCAGATGGCGGAGCTGACGATAAATATCAAGCGCGTAGAGGATCTGGTGTCGGAAATCACACGGCTGCAGATTACGGTGGATCGTTTTCGGTTTGACCTTAGTCCCGTCGAGGCATTGAACCTGCTTGCGGCACAATATACGGTCGCAGTGAACAAACGAAAGGGCAAGTTGGTGCTCGACAAGAATACGGTAAGCAACCTAAAGGCGCTTGCTATGTACATTACCCAGCCGGTGCCAAAGTTCGGCGTGATGATGTGTGGCACATGCGGAAACGGCAAGACCACGCTTTTGTATGCACTGCAGGGGGCCATTAACTATCTTAACTCAAGGAATCATTTCACATTCCTCAGTGAGTACTTCAAGGTGGGCATGCAAATAATGGATGCTAAAGAAGTGGTCGCTATCTCAAAAAACTTGAACGAATTAAAGAAAGTGCGCTCGCGGTCGATGCTTGCTATTGACGACCTCGGAAAAGAACCTGCAGAGGTAATGGATTTCGGCAATCTAACAAGTCCCGTGATTGATTTGTTGGAATACCGTTACCAACACCAGTTGTTCACCTGCATCACAACAAATCTCACGAGTTCTGAAATCAGCAAGAAATATGGCTCGCGCATCGCTGACAGATTCAATGAGATGCTAGATATCATCGTCTTTCAAGACATCAGCTATCGTCACTAACTTTGCTTGAGATTAACGAATATGTAAGGGATTCCAATGAGTGAATTTGTAATATATCTGAGGCTTGACCCCTATTTGGCGCAATGGCTCATTCATGAGCATGGTGGCAACCCTGTCGAGTTCCCCAAAAACTCGACCGAGAACGATGTGCTGGAGCTGGGGCTTACTCCCAAACCGATTCTCGCTACGGACATAGGCCCGGGCGAGAACCATGTTCCAATCGTTTTGCCGTTTTTCAAGAAAAAGGATGTGAGAAAGAACAACTACTTGCCCGGCAAAGCGAGGCGTGCGCTGGTACAGTGCATACGCTCTCGTTTTGTCATTGCCTTGTGGAACGATCTTTACAAGTTCGGCAACATCGGCAAACAAAAACAGGATTTGATTTGGGCGTGGATGGAATCACACGGTATCGAGACGAACGATACCAACTGGAACACTATCGCCAAAATCTATCTGCGTAAACGAGATGTGTATCGTCGCCAACAATTACGTAACCAGAGCAAAGAAGGTTAATGAATATGTTCTATCATTTAATAAGGTTAAAAAACTGCGACTTGGTTGGGGCAAAAATAAGTAATGTCCCATACATTCCAAACTGTCCCACAAAGTCCGAAATGTCCCGCACATTGTATGAAATCAAATCAATTACTCCCAGGCATCAAGTTCATCGGTTTTGTCCCAGCCGAAAGGCTGCAACGTGAGATTATGCTCAAACACCTTGCAGGTATAGCTGTGGGCGTATTCACCGACGTTACGCCAATAGCGTTTGTCGGCGTGCCCACCTGCGAGGCAGTTTCATCCCACAATAACAATGGCAGGCTTGAGCAGACAACCTTGCGCTTCAATACGCTAAATGATTTGCCAACAAATCGACACGTCGCGTTTGTAGTCACCGACAGCAACAATCAGTCGTACGTCATTGGGCAGAATGAGAAGCCTAGGCCAATCGTGAAAGTCACCCAAAACACAGGAACGCCCAATGGCGATCCTGCGGTTTTATCCGTCGAAGTCACGCTCTATGCACAAAAGTCGCTAATCCCCTGTGTAGTCACACATCCAATATGAGAGTTTCGCATAAGTTTTATTGGTTTAATCAAATCAGCGTAATAATTTGTTTGAAGCGGGTCCGTCGCTGTGACAGCGCTGGCCCGCTGTTTTTATCATCTCAAACAAATTGAGAAGAGAGGTATTTATCATTATTACACTCTTGCACGCTGGTGGAAAGTCGGCATACGAGGCCCAATAAATATACGGTCGTTTATTCGGTCACTTACCATCGACAAGTGCTTTTGATGATACGACGTTTAAGCGACTGTGTAAGTTTGATTATTTCAAAATATAAAACCATATCTTTGATGATGTCGGTTGTTTTTAGTAATTTTGCAGCCATCATGAGTACATATAATAAACCACCACTGACATATGACCAACAGATTGAGTTGTTACTCAATCGAGGACTTATAATTGATGATGTTGATAAAGCCAAAAAGACTTTGGCTAATATTAGCTATTATCGTCTTAGTGCATATATGTTGCCATTCAAGAAGAATGTTGGAGGTAAGATAATTGACGTGTTTAGGTATGGAACAAAGTGGGATGACATCTATAATCTATATAAGTTTGATCGAAAACTCAGGCTTTTAGTTTTTGATGCTATCGAGCGAATAGAAGTGGCAGTGAGGACCCAGATTGTATACCAGCTGAGTTTGAAGTATGGTTCTCATTGGCAGGATGACAACTCCATATTTCTCCCACCCCAGACAAAAACACTCCGAAATGGGACAACTCAAACAGTCGACATATACTCCGAACTACAACAACACATCAAGGAGCAGGTGGAGAACAATAAGGCTGAGACTTTTATTGTTCACTATAAAGAAACCTACGAAACTCCGTCAAATCCACCTTCTTGGATGTGTGTGGAGATTATGTTCTTCAACCATTTGTCGAAGATTTGTTCGCAGCTCAAAAACCGAGCAGACCAAAGTTCAATATCAAATTATTTTAGTTTACCCCCTCGTATTTTCAACTCATGGTTACACACAGTGAATTATGTGCGCAATATTTGCGCCCATCATTCACGCCTATGGAATCGCGATTTTAATATTGTACCGGAACGCCTTGATTTTTCTAAAACAAAAGTTTGGATAAGCGATCCTGAAACGGCTAAAAGAAGCAAGTTGTATTATTTCTTATGTATGGTGAATTATTTCTTGCAGACAATTAACCCGAGGAGCTCTTTCACGTCTCGTTTAAAAGAACTACTAAAACAGTATCCAGTCGCTAAAATATCAGCAATGGGATTCCCACAAAATTGGGAAAAAGAAGCTATTTGGATAACAAAATAATGTTAATTTTTTTGCTATTACAAAAATTAGCATTACTTTTGCAATGATTTAAGGCGACACTTTTTTAAGTAAACGATATAATAAGCCCTTCAGGCGAGCTTCGGCAGCATACTAGAAGGGCGTTCTTCATTTTTAAGGCATAGAATAAATCTATGCCTTTTTATGTCTTTTACCACCGGAAACCACATCATTAATTTTGTGGCACAATTTGATTACATTACTATGCCACAGACAGAATACAATCTCCACCTCAAAGGCTATGTCGGCGGTTACGACTTCGACCGCAACTACGTGGACTATGTGCTTGCCAAACGCAAGGACAAGCCGGTCCACGTGCTGATTGACAGCCTCGGCGGCTCACTCGCTACCGCCCTCTCCATCGCCAGTGCCTTCAAGAACCACGGCGACGTGTCAGTCCACTTCGTGGGCATGAACGCAAGCGCGGCTACCATCGCCTCGCTCGGTGCCAAGCACATCTCCATCGACGCTTCGGCGATGTACCTGGTGCACAAGTGCAGCACCGAGTTCTTCGAGTGGGGAGATCTGAATGCCGACCAGCTCGCAACTGTACGAGACAACTGCGAGGCGGCAATCCGTGACCTGAACAAACTCGACAACAATGTTGCCTCGATGTACTCCGCCAAGTGCAGCAAGCCTCAAGCCGACCTGCTCGACCTCATGCGAGAGGGCGGCTGGCTCACGGCAGAGGAGGCGAAGGCATGGGGCTTTGTCGATGAGATCACCGACTTGCAGGAACCCAAGCCCGTGCTCACCGACGCTGTGGCATCGGCTATGGCGGCGGCTGGTATGCCCATCCCCAATGTGCCTACCGACAGCAAAGAAACCCTCTTCGCGCGTTTCCTTGCCTCTATCGCCTCGCTTTTCAAGCCCGCCAAAGCCGAAACAGCTCCAAATCCCCAAGAAGAAATAGCTGAAGAATCCCAAGCTAGTCATAACGTGAACAATCCAACATCCAACACTCTCAAACCATCCGCAACCATGCTCCAGTCCCTTTCGCTCGTGGGCGAAGTCCTCAACATCGAGGGCTTCGCCGTGGGCGAGAACGGTGTGACGCTCACGGCTGAGCAAGCCCTCGCCGTGGAGCGTGCGCTCGCAGAACGTGACAAGCGCAACGCCGAGCTCGCCGAGCAGGTACAGGCCCTGAAAGCCGCACCTGCCGAAAAGTCCCAGTCGGTGGTCGATGCCTCGCAGCAGCAGACCCCCAAGTCTCCCATTGACGAGTTCGCCAGCAAGGTGAACTCAGCCAAGAAGCTGTTCAATCTCGTTCCCTAATCCACTCACTCATTTTCGCTCATCTCTAATCTCTACACCAATATGGCAGGACAAATCAACATCACTCCCTCTCTGGAGCAGTTCCAAGAGGCAGCGACCAAATGGCGACCCGAACTGCTCATGCAGCCCATCATCGGGTGTCAGGACACCATCCAGCACATGACTCCACGCCCCGGCATCCGTTACAAGGAGAACGTGGGCGCCATCTACGGTGACGCGCAGTTCGGGCCCTACATGCCCAGCCGCTCGTCTGACTTCAACCTCAATGTGGAATACCGAACCCTTG
>JAFZAC010000030.1 GCA_017548365.1 Muribaculaceae bacterium | reverse complement strand
TTCTCGATGGAACGTGTGTAGATGCTTTCAGGGAAACGCGAAACATAGTCCTTATACGCACTGTACATATCCTTGCCGCAGTAGGTCTCGCGCAGGGCCAGACCGCTGTGCTCGTTGTCTTTGAACTTCTCGTAGAGATTCAAGGCGCTGTCATCGTTTTCCAAGCAGGCATAGATATAGGCAGGAACATTGCCTTCGACACTTTTTATCCAGGCGGCACTTATCTCTTGGTTGAGATCACCTTCATCGCTGAGTTCTTGTGACTTCATGCACAAGAACTGATAGAGCGTTGGAACAAGTCGCACGCCCTGCTCGTCATAGCGCATGATACCCTCAAACTCGGTAATGGGATGGCGCTTCAATTCTTCGGGCTGGCTCAACGCGGCACTGAGCAACTCGTCAACCTTCTTGTTGAAACGCTCGTTGTCCCAGGCGCTGTAATCATTTTGGTCAGCTTCCTCGTCGGGATTCTCACGGTCCCAGACACCGTACTGTTCCTGATAGGCTTTGAAAACGCAGGCCTCGAAGTAGTGCAGCAGCGCACGATACTCAGGGCGTTGTTCTTTGTGAATGGTTGACTCGATTCGGCTCACGATATCGCCCATATTCTCTTCAGAGATGCCGCTTTGGGCGATGGAGTAGCGCACGATGGCATCTACCACCAGGCGGCCGTCACCGCCTTTCAGCGCTTTGTCCAGGTCGGCAAGCGCATTCTTTGATACATCTTGGGGGTAATTGAAGTCAACTACCTTGTCTTTGGCTGCGCCATGCAGCGAGAATGGTAATAATCCCATAATGGCTACTACTAGGAGGGTTAATATATGTCTCATAGAATTTATAATAAGTTGTTTATATTACGAAGAATAGTGTCAAAAATTGTGCCAAAGAGGCTGTATTCATAAATATTGATGAAAATCTAATTAAAATTAAAAATCAGACGAATCATCTATAGTACAAAGTTACATCAATAGGGATTCCCGTCCAAATAATTCTATTCCCAAATGCTTTTATAACAAACACACAACCAATAAGTTGAAAAATATTTTTTGCCCAAACTATTTTGCGACTTGCCCAAAACAGGTTTTAAGCTTCATTTTAGTCGAAAATTAGTCCATTATCCCGAAATGCCGATTGGATAAACATTCTGCTATGGGAGACTAAAAAAGTCTGGGTAGCGGTTGCTATCCAGACTTGTGATGAGGTTGTGCAAGTAGTCAGTTCTTGCGACCACGAAGCATCGAGCGGGTGAACTTGTTCTCGGCCTGCTTGAGCAGGAACAACTGACGCTTGGACAATATCTTGGAGAATTTCTCAAAGTACTTGGCTTCAATCTCACCCTCACGTACCTTGATGCGAGACAGCGCCTCGGCGGCTTGGGCATACTCGCTGTCACTCGGAGCTTTCTTCTTTTCGACATTCGCCGCTAAAGCGCGGGCATCGCGGTTGGTGGTGTAGATTTCACGCTCCATGGCTTCGTATAGGGGCATGAACTGCTCTTGTTGTGTGGGGGTCAAGCCAACTTCCTCGATGAGCATCTTATGCTTGGCTTCGAGCATCTCGTTGGCCCACTTTGAGCGGTCCTGCGACGAGGCAGTGAGCGAGGCCAACAGAATGAGTAGGAATGCTATCGATTGTTTCATAAGCAAGAAGGGTTTTTATTTTGGCAACTCGTGCTCAACCTCCATGTCGTTCATGACACTGTCCTCATAACTGAGGATGTCATAGTCGCTGGCTACACCGCTCATAATCAGCTCGTCGGCATTGTTGCCGTCACTGATACCGGCGGCAATCTCCTTCACGCGCAATTCCTGGTCGGTCGTGCCATTGAAGTGGTTGAACACGTTCATCATGCACCAGATGCCGGCAAACGTGGCGGCCATGTAAAGGTATGGACGCACGCGGACCCACATCGAGGGCTTTTCATCGACATCGGTGATGGTGACATCAGGCAGGGAGTCAATGAGTTGCTGGTTGAATTGCTCAAAGAAACCTTCGGGCACCTTGAAGCCTGAATCCTTGCCCAGCTTGTCGAGTATTTGAGACTTTTCTGTTTTCATTGCACTCGTTTGACTAGCGTTGTTAAAATTGGTTTAATCATGCTCGGCAAAAAAAGCCTCGATTTTTTTAACAGCGTGATGATAAGATGCCTTCAGAGCACCCACTGAGGTGTTCAATATCTCTGACATATCCTCATATTTCATCTCGTCGTAATAGCGCATGTTGAAAACCAACCGCTGCTTCTCGGGTAACGACGCTATGGCCTGCTGCAACAGCACTTGTGCCTGATCGCCATCAAACCACTCGTCGCTCTCCAGCGAGTTGGTCAAGAAAGAGTCATCATCGTCCAGCGAGACGTTGTTCTGAATTTTCTTCTTGTTGATGAAGGTGATGGACTCGTTGATGGCAATCTTGTAGAGCCATGTTGAGAGCTTGGCGTCGCCGCGGAAGTTGTCGATACTCGTCCAGGCCTTGATGAACGTGTTCTGAAGCACGTCACTGGCATCGTCATGGTCTATCACCATGCGGCGAATCTGCCAATACAAGGTGCTTGAGTAGTGCTCAATCACCTTGCCAAAGGCAGCGCGGGCAGTGTCCTGGTGGTGCAACTGCTCGATTAATGCGGTTTCGTCGTAGGTGCTCTGTGCCATG
>JAFZAC010000029.1 GCA_017548365.1 Muribaculaceae bacterium | reverse complement strand
TGTCGCGGCGACACCCGATTCGCTGCGCTCGGTCGGGTGCCACCGCTGGTCGCTTCACGCACTACGCTACGTCACCTCCCTCAGCCTTCGACTGTCTTACGTCCCGAGCTTGGCTGGTGCCATCGACATGAGGGGGCAGTCCTTACGGCACACTCATCCTTTCTGCTGTCTCGGGCGCACGTTTCACTCTCGCTTGGCAGGCTGCGCCCACGCCACAGCCCACTATTGCGCCGGCGCCCAGGGGAGAGAGGTGTGAGGCAAGCTCACGAGGTCTTTAACGGTGACGAGTCACCGGAAGATCCAGCTCGCTCCGCAAGCGGCACGAGCCGGAAGGCCCCACGTGCCCACCCCTCACTTCGCGACAAGTCGCATCCCTCAAGACCACCTCACATGGGCGCACGCAAGGCGGTGACAAAGTATGCTTCGCCGCCTGACTCGGCTATCTCGAATGTCGCTGCGGAAGAAAGTGCCCGGACACAGCGCAACCCTTCTCGTTGTTACGGGTTGCGCCATATCCGTCGGTGAGCTTTATCCAAGTGTGGGGGACGCTCCAGACTTGTCAGCGCCTGTGCACTACGCTGCGTGGGCGAGGCTCCCATGACGCGCCGACACCCGAGACTCCTGCGTCGCCGTCGGGTATCGTCGCTGGTCGCTACGCCTACTGCGCTACGTTGCACCTGCTTACTGCCTTCGTCCCGAGCTTGGCAGAAGCCACCGCCACACGTGGGCTCGCCTTGCGGCACACTCTTCCTTCGCTTATCGAGATGCACGCTGCGCTCTCGTCGGGCAGGCTCTGCATTGGCCACCTTCATACTTCTGCGCCCAGGCGAGGAGAGAGAAGTGTTCGATACTGCGTGTCTCACTAAGTTGATGACAGCATAGCTGTTATAGCACCTGTCGGTCACCGTACATCATGACGTAGCAGATTAATAGTATCGCCTGACGTATGAATAATGAACGACAAACCAAGTCAAGCAAGCTTGACACGGTTCTGTCTTGAAAGCGGAGCCGACACGCGCGAGCGAAACCTTTTCCTGCGTCAAAGGTTCTCTCTCGCACGTCGGCACATCGACCGCACAATCGCCTTGCGTCTTGCATATTCCGCAAACGGAAAAAGCGGTTTTGCGAACTCGCTCCGCAGGGCAGTGGGGGCTCCTGCGGAGGAGACAGGGGGTGAAAATTTCATTTTCACCCCCTCCAACCCCCGTCAAACTGCTGTATCACAGCAGTTTGGTTTTTCAGCAGATGCGGACAATTTGCAAAAATTGGCAATACGCATCTGCAGCATCAGCAATTAACTTGCTGATATACCGATTTTTACACTTCGTGAAAAAATGCCTTTTCAGACATCGAGACCTGCCCCGGCTCGATGTCTTTTAATCGCTGAAGCGATTTGTTTTACTTTGTCTTCGACAAACAACAACTGATATGAGCAACATCAATACACAAGCGACAGTGAACCTGACCATCAACGGTCAGCAACCAATACAAGTGCTGCAGCAACTGCGGCAGAACGCTCTGCAGCTGGAGTCGGCAATCGCCAGGGCTGCAGCGGCAGGAAACAGAACGGATCTTCGCAGACTACGCAAGGAACTGACAGACACTCGCAGACAAATCCGTGAGATAGAGTCATCGACCATGCAGGTGGAGAGCGTGATGAGACGACTGAACCGCGCAACACCGAACGAGCTGAACCGTGCACTGCAGACGCTGAACCGACAACTCCAATATATGGAGCGTGGATCAGCGGCATGGAACGCTCATACTGCGAAGATTAGACAGGTGAAAGCGGAATTGGCAAGACTGAACGCTGAACTGCGAGCACAAGAGGGATTCTGGAAACGCTTCACACGTACAATGAACGATTGGCAGTCATCAATCTTCATGACGGCAGCGCTGCTGTCGGGCATCGTGATGGCTGGCAGACGTGCCGTGAACGCCTTCGCCGAGATGGAGGAGCAGATGGCGAACACTCGCAAGTACACGCAGATGGCGAAGGAGGAAGTCGAGCAGCTGAACGAGGCATTCAAGAATATGGACACCCGTACCGGTCGTGACAAGCTGAACGAGTTCGCTCAGGAGGCTGGACGACTGGGCAAGAATACTATGGAGGATGTTCAAGGCTATGTTGAAGCAGCAGACATCCTTTCTGTGGCACTCGTTGACCTCGGCGAGGGAGCGACACAGACCATCGCCAAAATCTCCAACATCTTCGGTGTAGAGCAGCTATTAGGAACGAAAGAGGCGATGCTATCGGTCGGTTCAACGGTGAATGTGCTATCGCAGAACTGTACCGCATCAAAACCGTACCTGGTGGAGTTCGCCCAGCGTCTTGCTGGTGTTGGAGCACAGGCACACATGACGATACCGGAGATCCTGGCATTCGGTGCGACACTTGACGCAAACGGTCAGAAGGTAGAGATGGCGGCATCGGCTCTCTCACGTACCATTATGAAACTTTTCCAGTCGCCCGAGGAGATAGCGAAGACGGTGGGGCTGGACGTGCAGCAGTTCACTGAGACACTGAAGGAATCAACGAACGAGGGTCTGTTGATGTTCCTTGAAAGGCTACATGAGATAGGTGACAAAGACGCATTGGCGGCTCTCTCGCCATTGTTCAAAGACCTCGGAATGGATGGCATCCGCATGGCGCAGGTATTGTCGGTACTCTCAGGCAAACTGGAGATGGTTCGATGGGAGCAGCAGGAGGCTAACAAGGCGTTTGATGAGGCTACTTCTGCCACTCGTGAGTATAACATCTTCAACAATACTGCTCAAGCAGGAATAGAGAAAGCGAAGAAGCGCATCCATGAGCTCGCCGTGGAACTCGGAGAGAAACTTCTGCCTGTATACAAGCATATCATGACGAGCGGAAGCGCGATGCTTCGACTGCTGAACATGATAGCGGACTTCGTGATAACCTACAAGAATGTCATAATCACTGCGGCTGCCTCATGGGCGGCATATACTTTGGCAGTCAATGCCAGCAACATCGCCTTCAAGATGCATTACTATTGGCTGGTGCTCACTCAGGGAGCGATGAAGATGCTCTCAACTGTGACGCTGACACTTAAAATAGTTTTCTTGGCACTGACTGGACAAATAGAGCGGGCGAAAGCTGCTTATACGGCATTCAACCTGCTGACAAAGAGTACTCCGTGGGGCATAATTATTGCAGCCATAACCGCTGTAGGCGTAGCCATATACAATATGGCGACCGCTACAAAAGAAGCGACGAAATCGGAGAAGGAGCTGCAGCAGATGAACGAGGAGCTGGCAGAGACCAGGAAAAGATACCAGGAGCGTCTTGACGTGGAGAAAAGACGTATCAACGACTTGGTTGCTGTGGCGCGTGATGACAAGGCATCGATGGAGCAGCGCAAGAAAGCCATCGACACGCTGAACCGCATAATCCCGAACTATTGTGCCAAGCTGGATGCTGAGACAGGCAAGTACCATGAGAACAAGAAGGCACTGGATGACTATCTTGTTTCATTGGAGCGCAAGATACGTCTGGAGTCGAACCGCGCCGAATATGAGCGATTGATCAAGGAGGACGAGAGGCTGTCGCGTGAGATTGCAATGTCACAAGATTATGATATAGCGAGAGTGCAAGGTGCTGTGGACGCACACAGCGGAAGTGGAAGATACGAGATGAAGGAGGCAGTGGCTCACGCATACGGCGCAAGTATGACTGTCGGCGGCCAAATTACAGGTGTGCCTGACTCAAAGCAGGTGAGACAGCTGAAAGGACAACGAGCTGCAGTACGTGCGCAGATTGACCGACTGGTGAAGTATGCTGGAAAGGAGAATCTTATTAGCACAGAGTCAACAACCGTTACGGAACCGACAATAACAGACCCGTCATACACACCTGGTGGTGGAGGCGGCGGTGGCAACGGTGGTGGCCACAGCAGCCGAAGTCATACTAGCCGTAGCGGTCATAGCGGAAGCAGTTCTCAGAAGACTGAAGACAAGTTCGCCGCCGAGAAGGCATGGCGCGAGCGTGAGGAGGCATTGACTCGCATATCTTACGCCACCGGTGTCATAGACTATGAGGAATACACCGAGAAGATGAGCCAGATTGCGCTGGAGTTCTACGAGAAGCAGCTGGCACATACAGACCTCGGAGAGAACGAGAGGCTGAAGATAATGGCGCAATATGCGGAGGAGGCTCTAAAACTGGAGGAACAGAAGCACAAGCACCGCCTCAAAGAGGAGAAGGACGCATACGCTGAACTGAGAGCAGAGACGATGCAGGACTATATTGACGGCAAACTTTCGAAGAACGCCTACGACATGCAGATGGAGAACATAGAATATGCCCATCTGAGGGCTCTGGTGGATCTGGCGGAGGAAGGCACTGACGAGAGAGTCGAAGCGGAAGAGAACCTTCGCAAGAAACTGATGGAAGGTATGGAGCAGCGTCAAAGAGAGTACGAGGAGAAAGTGAGAAAGCACCAGGCTGAACTGAAGAACATCAAGGATGAATACTTCGGCAACAACGCCGTGGAGGATAAACAACAGTATGATGCCGCTATAGCGCTTCTTGATGAGCAGTACGAGAAGGAGCTGAAGATGGTGGGTGACAACGCCAAAGAGAAACTACGCATCGAGGAGGCATACGAGAAAGCGAAACTCGCCCTGAAGAAGAAATACAATCAGATTACAGAGGAGGACAACAAGAACTTCATGCAGAAGTTCAACCAGTCAGCGCAGGAATGGCTGGAGTCGGATGTGGGAAAGGCTGTCACCAAGTCTGTAGAAGCAATCTCGTCTGCCATGTCATCGCTGTTCTCGCAGCTGCGCTCATTGATGCAGGCTGAGATGGAGATGGAGGTTGCCGCTGTGGAGAAGAAATACGACCGAGAGATAGAGGCGGCACAGGGTAATGCCTACATGACAAAACAGCTGGAGAAAAAGAAACAGCAGGAGGTGAAGAAAATCAAGGATGAGGCGAACCGCAAGATGTACGCAATGGAGGTGATGCAGGCGATAGCGCAGACGGCATCTGCAGCCATCAATGCATACGCTTCGGCAGCAGCTATTCCTCTTGTAGGTTATATCATCGCTCCTATAGCGGCAGCGATGGCAGTGGCTGCCGGTATGGTTCAAGTAGCGGCAATCAAGAAGCAACAGCAGCAGTCGGCTTCGGAAGGCTATTCTGAAGGTGGATTCACCAAGCCTGGCAGAGTGGATGAGGTGGCTGGTGTGGTTCATGCCGGGGAATGGGTGGCTTCGCAGAAACTGCTTGCCTCACCTGTGGCGCGTCCGCTGATTGAGGCCCTTGACTATGCGCAGCGAACTAATACTATCGGCTCACTACGTCAGGCTGATGTATCACGCTCGATAACGGCTTCTGCGGCTATTGCCAATATGCAACCGCAGATAATTGTTCAGGAGAATGCTGAACTGAGAGAAACTATCAAGCAACTCAAAGAGAGACTGGATGAACCGTTTGTTACCGTGAACACCGTTACTGGTGATCTTGGTATCAAGCAAGCGCAAGACAGTTATCAGCGTCTAATGAATAATAAATCACCGAAAAATAAGAGAAAATAGTTAAATTGATTAACAATCATAGTTAACAAATGTGAAATGGGGGGGTAAAACGGAATATTAGTACTTTTGTCAATTATTAATAATAAAACAACAAAACAATGAAGAAAGTACTATTATTTATGGCAATTATATTGCCTCTCGTCTTTACTTCATGCGACGATAAAGATGAGTTAAACAATCTTGAAAAACAATTAACTGATACTTGGGTTGGCTTCATATCAAATGAGTATAGTGAAACCATTGTATTCAACTCTAATCATAATGGCGAATATACTGGAAGAATGAATCACCAGTGGGTAACTAAAGAACATTTTACATGGGAGCTGGATGGAAACACTTTAAAAATGAGGTTCTCTGGGAATAATGAATATTATTACATCATTTCTATTGTTAATGATGTTCTTATAATGAAGGACACAGAAAGCGATTATGAAATAAGATATTCACGCCTCAATTAGAAATAAGCGTCTCCCACGTCTTTTGAAAGTCTAAGCGGTTGGTTTACCTTTGCAGTAAATCAACCGCTTAACTTATGGCTATATCACTTACTATCGACGGCAAGGAAGCTGCTCTGAAGAAGGGCTCGTCTATAGAGTATGTATCAGAGAACCGCATATTCACGGATGCTGATGACTACACGATGGAGATTGAACTGCCTCTGGCAGGATGTTCGCAGAACATGGCAATCTTCGGTATGCTGACACGCAAAGATGTTGATACCGACAACATATTTTTTGATGCAGTGCTGCAAGATACAGGGTTCTTCAAACGTGGTGCAATTGTGATAACGGAAATTACTCACGAGACCGTGAAGGTGCAGTTCCTTGAGAAAAGATCTTACCAGAACTTCTTTCCACGTTTTGATGAGAAGTATATCAATGAGCTTGACCTCGGAGATTGGCCTGCCCTGACTCCATCGAACACCACTCCAGCACAGATGTGGTCCCGATGGCAGGACTACACGGCACTTCCCTGGGTGAACAACTCGACAGGCGTTCTGCAGAACTGCGTGAAATGGAACAGCGCACAGAACCGCTATGACTGGAAGACTGTGGCAGATGATAACGATGACTTGAACTATTCCAAAGGGTTCTCATTCCAGCCGAACCTGCTTTGGCTGACGAAGAAGATATGTGACACTCTCGGCTACACCTACGACTTCTCTATATGGGAGAATAGTATTTACAAATACCTGATGGTGATGAACACTACTCCTTATGTGTGGTCATCAGGGAAATGGGCGACAGCACTTCCACACTGGACGATAAACGAGTTTTTCATGGAACTGGAGAACCTGCTGCTCTATGAATTCGACATCGACCACAAAAAAGGCCATGTCACATGCACCAAGACTCAAGAGAATGTTGAGTCGGCAGGTTCGGTTCTTATCGAGAAAGTTGTTGATGAGTTCTCGGTGGAGGTTGACACTGAAGATGATGATGACTACAAGGCGATGCTGAACCGCGGATATGCCAGTGGAGGACACCGACTCGACAACTTCTATTCCTGTGAGTGGTACATCCATAAGCTGACAAAGGAGGACGGCACGGTGAGATGTACGGAGTACGAGACGCTGAGCCAGCTGCTGAATCACAGACTGAAGCAGGACTGCATAAGCGACAACAGCGGTGGTCGTGGCAGCAACTTATATCCAGGAGGCAAATGGGGATTGCATCATGCCCAGGATGTGGACACATACTTCGTAGTAGAAGTGGTGGAGAGAGTTGAGTACCGTACGCAGGGTGGAAATGTGTTCGAGACTTGGGGCAATGTGTGCCGTCTGGTGCCAGTTAACCGCTTCGGAAATCTGATACTTGACGAAGAGAACCGAGACAGCATTGAAGAACTACGAATCGTGCCTGTATGCATTGACGTTACAGACAAGGAAATGGGACCAATAGCATTTCTGGATTGTGGTGACTTCGGCAATGATGATGATACCGGTCCAGCGCATCACTCACATAATCCAAACAACCCTTTCCTTTCTGACTATGCAGATATAGACGAGGTTATTCAGTTCGGTGCGTGCAGGACTGTAGGTAATGGTGAGAGGGAAGCGAAGGACGAAATATTCAGCAATCTCTTTGTGGCGTTCTGGGATGGAGCGACAGCTATGTTCCCGCCACACCTGCCGCATCCCTGGATAGACTCGTTCGACACGGACTATTCCTATGTGATGCAGAACACGGATTCTCCACAAGGCACTCTGACAATAACATGGAGGGCAATCTACGCAAACCATCCCTTCTCGCTGCGCATCAACAACCAAGCCTACGGACAGGGAGTGGAGCGAACATCATTCACTAACATAGACCGTAAGAAGAAATACCAATTCTCCTTCCTTGCCAAAGAAATCCCTAACGTCCGCTCCACATTCTTCATCGACGGCAAGAAATACCTTTGTGTAAAGCTGACTGCTCAGTTCAGCGAGGAAGGCATGTCAAATCTAATCCGCGGTGAGTTTTACAAGGTGGTATAATACCTATATATATTATAGTTCACCTTCAAATGTTTTTGTCGCTTCATGTACATCATTAGGATGGACTTGAATATATCTGTTCGTAGTTGCGACATCGCTATGACGAGCCTGGTCACGAGCAACAACAATTCCTGCGTCATTAGCCAAATCCCTGATACCACTATCCTTTAGTGAGTAGAACTGGTATTCCTCACTCCAACCTAATTCTTCTCTCATCTTCTTCCAACGACGATTATACTGGTCGGCATTATATCTCTCGGTGCGAGGGAAAAAGCCTTTACCAAATAAATAGTATTCTCCTGGCTGTTCAAGAACCTTCAATTCTATCATCAGCTTGCAAATACGTTTGTTGATACCGACATAGCCGTCTTTATGATTCTTGCTGAATGTCCCAGAGACAAATATAGTCTGATTCTCTAATGACACATCGCGGACACGAAGATGACTCAATTCATTCGGACGAATGAATGTGTAATACTCCATTTCACAAGCCAACAGGAAATGAGGATCTTTCTCTGTAAGGTATTTACGCATTTTCGCTAGTTGCTCCTTGCTTAAGTCCTTACGTTTCTTAGCGGTTTCTCTAAGTATCTCTATGTTCTCCACTGGATTCACAGTGATATACTTGCGAGATTTAAGGAACTCACACAAACCAAAAACCCAAGCTCGATAATTGTTGCGTGTCCTTGCTGAAGCATCACGGTCAAGCAATATCCAGTCTAGAAAGTCAATGATGAGAGCTTGGTCAAACTGATAAACAAATTTGGGAGGTACAACAAGAGACTCGAAAAATTCACGAAGTATATTGACACTGGATTTGTAGCGCATCCTCGTTTTATAACGGTCTCCCTTCTTTTCAATATATTCAAGATATCGGTCAAGACAATCTTGAATTAATGTAAAACCGCGGCTTTCCTGTGCATTGACCCATGGATTCCAACCGCCACGAAGTTCGCGAGTTACAGCTTCGATAATTTCGGCTGCTCTGCGTTTCTTCTCTGAGATTTTTTTGAGCCCATCAAGCTTGTATTTCTTTCGACGCATTTCACCTGTTGAAGGATCATTAGCGTAGAAGTCCACATACCAAGTCTTGCCAGTATGTAGTTTTGGATAAGTGAAACCAAGCAATTCTGAAGCTGTGTTTCGTTTTGTTAGATACGACATTTTTTTAACATTTTTTGTCTACCAGTCGGCTTTTCAAAAAATGTCACATTTGAAACTCATAAAAAATTATCGTCCCTATGGCGTCCCGATAATTTTAAAAAATTAGGGCAACTCGTTGATTTTCAACTCGTTACCCTGATTTCGCGGAAAGAGAGGGATTCGAACCCCCGGTGCCTCTCGGCACGCCGGTTTTCAAGACCGGTGTAATCGACCACTCTACCATCTTTCCGAGCGTCGTTCTTATTTTGACGGCTGCAAAGTTACAACGAAGTTTTAAATCCTGCAAGAAATTGGAAGTTTTTTTTCTTTTTCTCTTTTTTGGATAGTTCATATATAACCTTTGTGCACGTGCACAAGAATCCTAGGCGCTGTTAATGTATTGCGCCGTAAGCACGGCGTTCAAAAAAACCGCAAATCGTCCCAAAGCCGTCTTTGGCAGCTTTACTTTGCACTTAACAACGCTCCACCCTCTTTTGAGCGTATCTTCAAAAAACTAACAACTAATAACCAACAACTAAAAACTATTTATTATCTTTGCACAATAGAAACAATACACATTATATAAATAAAACTATAACAATGAACACCAAGAAACTATTATTACTTTCGTTTGCTATGGTAGCAATGACAATGACGGCGGGCAATCTTGCCAGGGGTGTCGACCGCAGCAACCTCGACCCCACCACCAAGCCGGGTGAGAATTTCTATCAGTATGCATGTGGAGGATGGATGAAGAACAATCCTCTCGATCCACAATATGCACGATTTGGCACATTTGACGAACTGGGCGAGAACAACCGTGCTCAACTCAAAGAGCTAATCCAGAACTTGGGCAAAAACAACCCCAAGGGCAGTTTGGCACAGAAGGTGAGCGACCTCTATCTGCAAGGAATGGACAGCACCTTGCGCAACACTCAGGGCTCTCTCCCTGTAGAGACGATGCTAGCGCAAATTTATCAAATGCCACGCAACAGCCTCGAAGCGATGTTGGCCGAGTTGCACACTGGAGTCGCTTCTCCATTCTTCGACAGTGGCGTTATGGCCGACCTGATGAACAGCGACAAGAATTTGCTCTACCTCACAGCTGGTGGCTTGGGCATGGGTGACCGTGACTATTACCTCGAGAACGACGAGAACACAGTAAAGGTTCGCAATGCCTATCTAGCTTATATAGAGAAACTTTTCACCCTCTCGGGACGCAAAGCAAAAGATGCTAAAAAGATAGCCAAGAACATTCTGGATATTGAGACTGAGCTAGCCAAGGTGGCTATGACTCGCGAGGAGAGCCGTGACTACAGCAAGCAGTACAATCTTCGCACTGTCGACCAGCTCAAGGCTGATTACCCAAATTTTGACTGGGACAGCTATTTCAACTTGCTTATGCCCGCTTCTATCAAGGTTGACAAGGTGTGCGTCATGCACCTCAACTCAATGGCTAAGTTCAATGAGATGTTGGGAACACTCAAGATTGAACAGATAAGGGACTATCTGGCGTTCAAGTATCTTGATGCTGCTTCCAACTACCTCAGCGACGAATATGAGCAAGCCAATTTCGATATGTACAGCCGTGCCATGAGTGGCAAACAGGTGATGCAGCCACGATGGAAACGCGCTCTCAATGTTCCTAACTATGTGCTGGGAGAAGCCGTGGGCGAACTCTATGTAAAGAAATACTTCCCCGAAGAGTCTAAAAAGAAGATGCTTAAGCTCGTCAACAACCTGCGCATAGCACTCGCCGAGCACATCTCTGGACTCACTTGGATGAGCCCTAAGACCAAGGTTAACGCCCTCGTCAAGCTCAACAGCTTCACCGTTAAGATAGGATATCCCGACACCTGGCGCGACTATAGCGGCATCAACATCGATCCTAATGCCTACTATTGGGATAACGTGAGAAACGCACGCCGCTTTGAGGCAGAGTATCAGCTGTCGCAACTGAACAAACCCGTTGACAAGGCTAAATGGCAGATGACTCCACAAACCGTCAACGCCTATTATGATCCTTCGACCAACGAGATTTGCTTCCCAGCAGGTATCCTTCAGAAACCATATTTTGACCCCGATGCCGACGATGCAAGCAACTACGGAGCAATTGGTGTGGTTATTGGCCACGAGATGACTCACGGCTTCGACGATCAGGGACGCAACTTCGACCACAATGGCAACATGATTGACTGGTGGACCGAAGAGGATGCAGCCAAGTTCCAGGAACTTGCCAACATACTGGGCGCTCAATACAGCGCCGAGATAGTTGCCGACGATGTGCACGCCAACGGCACCTTCACTATGGGTGAGAATATTGCCGACCACGGTGGCCTGCGAGTGGCATACAGCGCATTTAAGAAGACCGAGCAAGGTCAGGGCGACAAGATGATTGACGGTTTCACTCCCGACCAGCGTTTCTTCCTCAGTTATGCCAATGTATGGGCAGCAAATATCACCAAGGAGGAAATCTTGCGCCGCACGAAGGTTGACCCACACTCTCTGGGCATAAACCGTGTGAATGTGGCCATCCGCAACCTCGATTATTTCTTCAAAGCCTTTAACATCCAACCAGGCGAGAAGATGTGGCGCGACCCCGAAGACCGCGTAATAATTTGGTAATCAATTTTCAGAGATTATCACTATAAACCTAGCCGCCATTGTGGAATTCCACAATGGCGGCTATTTCTTAACACTTAAAACTTTACCCTTATAACTTACTGTGTTGCTTCCTGCCCATCGGCAAGACGCTGACGCACCACTTCATACATCATGATGCCGCCGGCTACCGATACATTCAAGGAATTGATATTGCCAAACTCAGGAATGGCAACAAGGGCGTCACACATCTTCATCACTTCGCGCGAAATGCCTTTGCCTTCGGAGCCCAACACCAAGACCACAGGGCCAGTGTAGTCCTCCTGAGTGTAATTGACCGAGTTTTTATCGCTGGTGCCAATGATGCGGCAACCGCTCTCTCGCAGATAAGTGATTGCGTCTTTCAAACTGCGCTCACGGCACACAGGGACATAGTTGAGTGCTCCTGCCGAGGTCTTGATGGCATCGCCGTTCACGCTCACACTCCCCTTCTCGGGGATGACAACAGCTGTCACACCAGCACAGTCACAGGTACGAGCTATTGCTCCAAAATTGCGCACATCGGTCACTCCGTCAAGTACAACAAAAAAAGGATTCATTCCCTCGTCAAAGGCTGCAGGCAGCACCTGCTCCACCTTGTAATAGGTGATTGCTGCAAGCATCGCCACAGCACCTTGATGATTCTTGCGTGTAAGACGGTTCAACTTCTCTACAGGCACCCGCTGAACGGTTATCTCTCGTTCTTTTGCAAGATTTATAAGGGTGCGTGCAAGTTCTCCGCTCAGGTCTTTCTTGAGCAGAAGTTTATCGATTGTCTTTCCAGCCTCGATGGCTTCGATAATGGCGTGAAGGCCAAAGATTATGTCCATTATTTAAGTAAGTGTAAAATATTAAGTATTAAGTGACTGCACCTTTTGGGGCGCACCTAAACTCTTCTCTTTAACCGCAAATATTCGCGGAGCTAATTAGTGCGCGTGCGTTGTTGATTGCGGCTTGATCTATCTCGCTACCACTGAGCATGCGGGCTACTTCGATTACATGCTCCTCGTCGTTGAGACGCTCTATGCTAGTGACCGTCTGAGTGTCGGTGTCGGTTTTGAACACACGCAAGTGGCTATTGCCGTGCGATGCCACTTGAGGCAGATGAGTAATTGCTATCACTTGGATGTGACGAGCAATCTCACCCATCATGTCACCTATCTTGTGAGCAATCTCGCCCGAAACGCCTGTATCCACTTCGTCGAAAATTATAGTAGGCAGGTTCATCGAACGTGCTATCACCGACTTGATGCAAAGCATCAACCTTGAAATTTCGCCACCCGATGCAGTGTCCTTGACAGGCATTAGTGCCTGATTCTTGTTGAACGCAAAGAGGAACTCAACGCTGTCGCTGCCGGTAGAATTAAGATCAACTTTGTTGAAATTGATATCAAAAAGCAAATTCTTCATGCCCAGATTTTGAGCTATGGGAAGCACATCATGCACAAACATCTCGGCAGCTTTCCTGCGGTTCTCGCTGATAGTCTCGGCCTTACTGGCTGCTGCTTGTCGCTGCAAGGCTAGCTGCTCCTGCATGGCATTTATTCGCTCTTCGCTGCAGTCAATAGCATCAAGCCTTGCGCTGTACTGTTCTTGCAGAGCGATTAGCTCATCAACGGTCTTAACATTGTGTTTACGCTCAAGAGAGTAGATGGTGTTAAGGCGGTCCTCCACTTTCTGCAAAGTGACAGGGTCGTCATTTAGGCCTTCTTCTATTGCCGCAACACTTTGCGCTATATCCTTGAAATCGATGATGGCATTGTTAACCCTTTCGCTCATGCCCTCCACCTCGCTCAAGTTTTCCTCGGCGTTCGACAGGGTGGAATGAATGTCAGCCATCTGATCGATTAGTGAGTTCTCCTCGCTGTTAAGAATCTTTATAATCTTCCACAAGTCTTCTTTCAAGCTGGTGGCGTTGGCGAGTCGGCGTTGCTGGTTCTCCAGTTCCTCGTCTTCTCCAGGTTTGAGAGCCGTTTCCTTAAACTGGTCGAGCTGAAAGCGCAGATAATCCTCCTCGCTATGGTTGCGTTCATAATTTTCGCGCAACTCGTTGAGCTGTCTCTCGGTAGACTTATATTGAGAGTACAGCTCATGATAAGCATTCAGCTCATTTTCATGAACTGCGATGTTATCGAGGATAGACAGCTGAAAAGAGGGCCTCGCAAGCAGCATATTGCTGTGTTGCGAGTGGATGTCAACAAGGCGCGTCATCAGCTCCTTGAGTGTGGACAACGGCACTACCCCATCATTGACAAAAGCCCGGGAGCGCCCATTAGGGTTTATCTCACGGCGCGCTATCAGTTCGCCGTCATAGTAGTCGAGGTCGTTGTCATCAAAGAATGACTTGAGGTTATAATTCTTGATGTTGAAAGACGCTTCAACTATCGTTTTACGTTCCTTGTCGCGAATTGACGATGAGTCGGCACGCTCACCCAGTATCAGCGACAACGCCCCAAGTATGATAGATTTTCCTGCTCCTGTCTCACCAGTGATGATAGTGAGGCCCTGCTCAAAATCAATATCGAGCTGGTCGATGAGAGCATAGTTTGATATGGATAATCGTTTCAACATTTGTCAGATGTCAGAGATAAGATAGCAGAATCGGAGCAGCCACTTAAAACTTAAAACTTAACTCTTAACATTTAAAAAAGCTTATCACCTGTTTTCGGAGTTTTTAATGCGGTTAAGGCGGTCGGTCTCGGTTGGATAAAGAGGATAGAGCAACTCATATACTTTCTCTTTCTCTGAACTATTGGCTTTGGAGTAAATATTTACAAGCTCATCCATCTTGGCGTCCTTGAACATCGACAGGCACACCGACATGGGAGCCACATCGTAGATAGATTTCAGAATTTCAAGCTGCTGGGTGACGGTTGCGCGCCCCTTGTCAACGCTGGTAGCCATCTGATCCAGACCCAAGCGATGATAGTTGTAAATCACCTCTCGAATGGCACAAGTTTGCTTGTCGGTATAAGCGCTGAGTACAGAACTGCGGTTCTTGCTGTCTTCAAAGGCTTTCCAGCCGCTCTCGCCACTGCTTTGCGCCATGCGAACGATATTGAACAATTTCTCATAGTAGGGATCGCCTCCATTGAGAGCAAAAGAGTCAAAATCGACAGCTATAACAAAAAGTGCATAGAAATTGAGAATAGCAGTCAGATTACTCTGCATCTCCTGTTCATTATATACAAGCTGTTCGTTGTTGTCATAATTGAACTCGATGCGAGTATCCTTGAAGTTGATCAATGCGGTTGTATAGGCGCTATTATACACTGGACGAGTGCTCTGAATCTGGAGGTCGCCCTTCATCTTTCCTGTCGACTCGTCATACTCGGCGACAGTGAGAAACATCTTGCATTGAATCTTCTCGTTGGGAGCAAACTGAGCGTCGGTCCACACTGTTGTGTTCAGATACTCATTCACAGCCTCTTGCAAGGTGTTAAATATATCTTTATTGGCATTCTTAACCTGCTTGGAATCAATCTCAAATGTACAGTTCAACTCTTGAGCCACCGCGCCCAGGCAACACAGTGCCGCAGATGCTACAAGTAATATCTTTCTAAAACTTCTCATTTCAACAATTTAATTGTATCTTTATATGACATGAGCTTATTATATATAATAACGTATATAGCAATAAAAAATTGCCCTTGAATCAAATAGATAATTAAAAACGCACTTCAAAAAATTGAAGCACGTTTTTGAAGATGAAGAAGGTATAGTTTTGATCAATTTGAACGGGTGGACTCTCGCTCTTTTGAGTCACGATAGACATTGTTGACCTTATTACTGCCGAAGGTGTAGGATATGCGAAATTGCACTGAATGGGAATGAATATTGTTGCGTGAATAGACACTGTAATCTTTGTAAAGGGCGGTGGATTTAGTTATGTTCCAGCCAAATGGGTCGCTGATCGAAGCGGTGAGCGTGAGTCGGTTGTCGAGTAACATGTAACGCAACTCGCAACCTATCAACGACATTGATTCATAATGCACCATTCGCTCGTTATAAGGAAAATAGTGGCTAAACCGCAGATTGAAAATAAGGTTTCGCGGCCTATTGAGCATAAATGTTGTGTTGAGTTCCAGCTTGCCACTCCAGTCGATCTGATCAAGGTCTTTGAAATCGGGAATTTTGGATTTTGCGAAGGTATGAAAAACCTCACCCCCAATGTTCATGCTCCACCAGTCAAACAGCGAACGATTATAAGAGGCATATAGACCGGTCTTATTGCTGTTGAAGCAATTTTCGGGAATTGTCTGTTGGCTGCCATCGGCATTGAAACGAGTCACATAGCCTATGGCATTGTGGTTGTAGGAGTTATACAACACTGCATAGAGACCTTTGAAACTATAATTAATCTCTGCATTATGAGCAATGCTAGGTCTTAGGTCGGGATTGCCCGAGACGTAGTCGCTGGTAGTAGTGTAATATCTGAACGGATTAAGGTCGCCAAAGTTGGGGCGAGTGATTCCCATTGAGTATGATAGCGAGAAACGCCCTATATTTTGGTTGTTCCAACTCATATTAAGCGATGGAAACAGATAACCGTAGCAGTTGTCATGCCTTTCATTGCCAATGTCTTGATGTCCTTTTACTTGGGTGTATTCATATCGTAGACCAAGTTTTCCAAAGAATGAGTCAGTAAATGTCTTCTCGGCACTTATATAGGCCGCTCTAGTGTTCTCGTCATAGTTGAAACGATTGCTTTGCAAAGGGTCATTAATCCATTCGTCAGCGTTATAATAGTTCACATCCAAAGCGGTGTTGTTGCCAATGCTCGTGAACGCAATTCCGGTTTCTATCTTGAAAGTATTAAATGGAAGAGCAGCATCGATTTTTGCTGAGTGAATGCAGTATTTGTTGTCTCCTTCATTGGTAAGCCGGTTTTCATCATTCTCACTGTTGGTAGTTACCTCAGAGAATGATTTGCTTCTACGATCGAAGAAGTTGTAGGTTAGGCTTAACATCTTGCCTTTATCATCTAATTGCCAGTCTGAGAACATTGTTAAGGTCAAAGAGTTATTAGGTCGTGATGGCGAATGATTAAAGGAGCTGAAAACAATATCTCGGTCTATTGTTACGTCAATGAGTTCGCTTTTTAATCTATTTGTGCTGAAATTGGCGATTGCGCCAGCACACAATCTATCTGAAAACTTGTACTTTAAAAGTCCATTGAGACCAAGTGATCTGTTGGTGAAATGAGTTGTGCGATTGGATGTCTTGATGTAGTCTTCAAAGGTGTAGGTGCGGTCAAGGTCGTTAATCCCCTTTATATCGCTCCAACCCGCATCGGCCGACAGTTCCAATTTTCGTGCTGTGTGCGATATATTCCCTCCAAGCATATAATTGAAGCTCTCGCGAATATTTCCGTTTGCCCACACATTTCCACGAGTGCCTAACGACTCGTTCCGTGTCGTAATGCTGATGAAAGCGACATTGGCACCAGCGGCATATTTTGCAGGGGGAGTGGTGAGAAGTTCTATTCTCTCAATGCCAGAGGCTTGCAGATTCTTGAGTTGCATCGCAATGGCATCGTCACTCATATCCAAAAGACGACCGTCAACGATATACCTTACAGATGATTTGCCAGCGACAGTCACTAAGTCATTTACAACTGATACTCGCGGAATGCGGTCAAGCACCTCTATTCCGTTCAGCCCTTTGGCAAAAGCATCGTTTTTTGTGAGATAGACAATGCGGTCGGGTGATTGCTTGAGCACTGTGCGTTGCCCTACTACAACCACTTCGTTGAGTTCTAAGACTTTATCCCAGTAATCGGCAATGGAATCAATTGCAGACGAATCGCTCAGTTCTTGTCCGTAAAGAGACATAGGAAGCATGGCCATCAAAACGATGGCTTGTAAAAATTTTTTCATATCACATTATAATTTAGTTATTTGAATGCTTTTTCTTTGCCTTGTATGAAGAAGAATCCTCCACCATGACGATCGCGTTGCAGACCAATGTATATTGTCTCCCCGTTGTTGATGATTTGCAGTGAAGTGTATTGGCCATCACTACCTTGATAGTCAGAATAGTCCGAAGCTCTCGGAACATCTTTTTCTATGGCAGAAGCAATCTTTTTTATGATGTCCGGATTGTTTTTGATGGTAATTCCGCGATAGTAGTTCCCATTGTTCTTGTAGATAGAAATGGTGACACTCTTATTGTTTTTGAAACGACCGTCAAACAGGTTCTCCACATTCAGTTTTGGTGGTTTGGCAAATACTGCAACGGCAGTGAAGATGCACAAAAATATTATTGTTAAGCGTTTCATCTCGATTGGTTTATATGATTCATGAATTGTTCTACTTTTGCCTCTTCCTGGATTTTTTTCTCGTTTACTATATGCATGAATTGCTGCATCTTGGCAACGTCGGCCTCTGCAATTTTGTGAGCATCCTCGTCGCTTGCTTTCTTTCCTGAAACATAAACTATGCAATAATTATTATCTGAACTTCTATTGATGTTGAAATGACTGTATATCGTAATAGTTCCCAATATTATTGCCACACAAGCTGCTGCTCGCAGTGCCCATACCCAATTGCTGATATTAGTTCTTCTTGCTTTGGCAAATTTGATAATCTGCGAGACCTCCATCACATTTTTGGTCTCATTGATTATAGGAGACTTAAATGTGCTGCACAATAACACATATTCCAATTCCATCTCTTCCCGCACCGAGAGCTGGCTATCAAAATAGAGTTGGCACAGTCTTTCGACTTCTTCTATTGTGAATTGTTCATCGCTATGTTTCATTGGTCCAACTTTTTTAAAGTTTCACGAATCTTTTTGCGTATACGGCTCATGTTCATCCTCACCGCTTCTGCCGACATTGACAGCTGCTTTGCAATTTGCTCATAATCATAGCCCTCGTGTGTGATAAGATTGAAAATCTGCCGTTGTAATGGAGTCAATTGCTCTTGCAAGAGCTTTTCAAGCCGTTTTATGTCTTCAATTTCTATACTGCATTGTGGCACATCGTTTGAATTGATGGAGCCGATTGAGACGGTTCGTTTTTTTCTAAGTCGGTCTATGCAAATGTTACGCAGCACAGCCACGAGTTTATTTCTCGCTTCTTGCGGAGTTTCTACATCACCTTTGCAGCTCAATTTCAGCCAAGTGTCCTGTAGTGCGTCTTGAGCCTCCTCATCGCTTTGCAGGTAACGCATAGCAATGTGGTGCAGCTTGTCGCGCAAGTCTAAGAACGATGATGTCATCATATCAAGTCCCATGTCATTATAAAGACGTATATACCCCCAAAAACGTAACAACAGGGACAAAAAAATTGCCCATCATTTCACCTGATGGGCAATTATGAATGCAATATAAAAAAGCCACGGCAGTCGCCGTGGCTCTTAAAAGTTCACAAAGAAAGTCACCTTTTACTTCAAGTAGTCGTTGCTCAGTACATCGATAATGTCTTTTGCAACCTCAGTTTTGGGTTTGCAGGGATATTCCATAGCCTTGCCATCGCTTGTGATAATCGTGATAACATTGGTGTCAACCTGGAATCCTGCATCTTTGTTCTGAAGCGAGTTAAGAACAATGAAATCGAGATTCTTGCGCTGGCATTTACCCTTGGCATTCTCAACCTCGTGATCGGTCTCAAGAGCGAATCCCACAGTTATCTGGCCAGGTTTCTTCATCTCTCCTATCGCTTTGGCGATATCTGGATTCTTCTTGAGGCGGATAACAGGAATCTCGTCTTTCTCACGCTTGATCTTGTGGTCGGCTGCGTTCTCCACTGTGTAGTCGGCAACGGCAGCACACAGTATTGCCACATCGCTGTTGGCAAACTCCCTAATGGCCGCATCGTGCATCTCTTGCGCACTCATCACGTCGATACGGCGGATGGCAGGCGACGAAGTCTTAAGGGAGACAGGCCCAGCAATTAATGATACCTCAGCACCTCGTGCGGCACACTCCTCGGCAAGTGCAAATCCCATCTTCCCCGACGAAAAATTGCCGATGAAACGCACTGGGTCAATCTTCTCGTAGGTAGGCCCAGCAGTTATCATCACACGCTTACCAGCAAGGTCTTGACCTTGCTCAAAGAATTTGTCAAGAACCTCAAAGATTTTCTCAGGCTCTTCCATGCGTCCCTTGCCTATCAGGTGGCTTGCCAGCTCACCGGCAGCAGGCTCGATAATGTGGTTGCCATAACTCCTGAGAAGCTCCAAGTTGCGAGTTGTAGTAGGGTGCTTGAACATGTCAAGATCCATTGCGGGAGCAATGAAAACAGGCGCTTTTGCCGACAGATAAGTGGTCACAAGCATGTTGTCGGCAACTCCGTGAGCCATCTTGGCTATGGTAGAAGCAGTTGCAGGCGCTATTACCATAGCATCGGCCCAAAGACCTAAATCCACATGGCTGTTCCATTGCCCGGTGTTGGCAGTGAAGAACTCACTTATCACTGGTTTGCCACTAAGGGTCGAGAGTGTTACAGGCGTGATGAACTCTCGAGCGTTAGGTGTCATTATCACTTGCACACTGGCACCTGCCTTGACAAACAGTCTCACCAGCGATGCAGCCTTATAGGCAGCAATACCGCCCGTGATACCAACTATTATATTCTTTCCTTTCAACATTCAGCAAACTATAAATAAAAGAATTAAAGAATCATTTCACCGACGAAGCAGCCCTCGTCCCACTTAACACTTAAAACTTACTACTTAAACTGTATTGTCCCAGGACTGTTGCGCTGCTTCATCTTTATGTATATTTCACGAAGCACGTTCTTGGTGTCCTCGGCAAAATCACGGTTCTGAATCCAATCGTAGTATTGTGGAGTCTTGGTTAGTACTTCCTCCACACTCTTGCCCTTGTGTTGTCCAAAATTAAACACTACCACACCCTGCTCATCACGCACAAGACGCCCAGCAAGGTCCACATTGCGGTTGTGGCTTGAATAATCCGAAAGAAAGTCTACATCATTCTGCAACTCTTCACCATAGCGGTCAAGCTGAGCTTTGAGAACCTCATAGGTGGCACGAGTGTCGGCATTTGCCGAATGAGCGTCTTCCAAGTTCTTTCCACAATAGAACTTATAGGCAGCAACAAGGTTTCGAGGTTCCATCTTGTGAAAGATGGTCTGAACATCAATAAACTTGCATTTGTTGAAGTCTACCTTGATTCCTGCGTTGAAGAACTCCTGTGCCAGCAATGGTATGTCAAAACGATTGCTGTTGAACCCAGCAATATCGCATCCCTCAAAGATTTGTGCAAGACTTTTTGATACCTGCTTGAAAGTAGGGCAGTCCTTCACATCCTCGTCGTGGATTCCATGAACAGCACTTGCCTGTTCTGGAATAGGCATCTCGGGATTGAGACGCCGTGTCTTCTCTTCCTCGCGGCCATCGGGATATACCTTGATGAGAGATATCTCCACAATACGATCCTTGGTTATGTTCAAGCCAGTAGTCTCAAGGTCAAAGAAGATGATGGGGCGTTTTAAGTTGAGTTGCATAGTGACTGGATTCTAATTAGATGTCTGAAATCTATTAAGCCATTACCATCATTGGCATGAGCAATACCAGAAGGTCCTCATTTTCGCGCTGCTCGGCAGGCTTGAAGATTCCAGCACGAGAAGGATCCATGAGGTCAATGGTAACCATATCGTTGCCAATGTTGTTGAGCACATCGATGATATTGTCATCGTTGAAGCCAATAAGCATCTCGGCGCCGGTATAGTCGCATGCTACAACCTCCTCACTCGACTTAGAGTAGTCGATGTCTTGAGTTGACAGGTGAATTTGATTCTCCTTGAGGTCAAATTTCACAAGACCACCTGGGCTGGCTGTTACCGACACGCGCTTGATTGCTGCAAGCATTGTCATGCGGTCGATTGTGAGTGTGTATTCGTTGTCCTGAGGAATTACCGAGTTGTAGTTAGGATAACGGCCATTTACAAAGCGACATGACATCGAATAGTCGGCACTCTCAAATGTTGCACTCTTAGAGTCGATAGTAATTTTCACGTCACCCTCTTGCTTGTCGAGAATGCTTGCGAGAATTGTCGCTGGTTTTGTTGGAAGGATGAACGACTGCTCCAAGCCGGTATTCAAACCAAGCTCACGGAAACGCACGAGTTTGTGGGTGTCAGTAGAAACAAAGGCAATCTCGTCGGGCTTAATGTCCCAGAAGATACCCATCATCATTGGTCTGAGCGACTCGGTTCCTACAGCAAATACTGTCTGCTGGATGCCTCTAGCAACCTTCTCAGCTGGCAAGACCATTGTTTTGGCATCACCCTCGCTCTTTGCCTTTGTGGGGAACTCATTTCCATTGAGACCAATGAAGTTGAACTCACCATTCATATAGGTGATGTTGATGGCGAGGTTCTGATCATCGATTTCAACCGACAATCCCTGATCGGGAAGCTCTTTGAGCATGTCGAGCAACTCTTTAACACCAGCAGCGAACTTGCCACTACCTTCGGCATTGGTCACTTCCACGTGGGTGGTAAGTGTTGTTTCCTGATCGCTTGCGGTTATCACAAGATTGTTTCCGCTAAGGTTGAAAAGGAAATTGTCAAGGATAGTGATGGTGTTTTTAGAGTTAACCACTTTACTCACTGCCTGCAAGTGAGTGAATAACAGTTTACTTTGAATGTTGAATTTCATTTGTCAATATAATTAAATGTTATTATTAATATCTATATATATTATTAACCCACAAAATTAGTGAAATATTTTAATAATACATATTATTAATGTAAAAAAACTCACAAGAAGTTATCAACAAGTGACTACCTTTACCAAATACGAAACTACACGCAAGCTTCACGCACAAAACCACAATTCTCCTGCTGTCAACACAAAAAATCATCACCCAAGCATATGAATGGCATGGGTGATGAGAAGTTAGTTCCAAATTGTTTTTGCTGTCTATCGGCCGGCAGGCACTATCGATTCAAAAGAGTTGTCGTCATAGAATATCAGGATGCTCATGATTTTGCGGCCACGATTTGAACCGCTTGAATGAGACGACTGAGCACCGCCAACACTCTTGGCAATATTCTGAATTGTGTCGCTAAGCGACGCTCCCGCGGCGCTATTTCCTGCCATATTTTCGGCACCAAAATTTATTGTGGGCTGAACGCGTCCTGATGATTGCTGTGAAGAAGAAGCACGAGCTCCACCCATAAAGGCCCCACGTCCTTGTGGAGTTTTGGACAAGTTTTGTGATTGCAGCATTTCCGACGAAATAGAGTTGTCAGCGACAAACATATCGCCGTCGCCAAACATCAGCCACATAATATTAAGGGCTGGATAGGCTGCGTGAATCTTAGAGATGACCTCATCGCTCACTTTTTTGTTACGTCCATTGAGTAATTGCGAGAGAGTGGGACGGGGAATCTCACAGGTGTCGGCAAACTGCGAATTTGAGATCCCATTTTGCTCTAAGAACAATTTTAAGCGCGAAATTATGTCCATAATGCGATTAACAATTACAAATTTTTCGTTTGCAAATTTACGTCAAGCAGTTGAAAAAACCAAATTTTTAATCATAAATCTCAGAATTTACATTTTTTATTCGTGAAATTCGAGTTTGATTTTACATCTTGAAGCTCTTATTTCAAATATTAAATCAATACTTAAATTATAGTCATCTATACTATTATATAACAACAATTTAAGCGCCTAATTTTTGCCACAAGAATGCCTTATTGCACAAAATGGGTTGATTTTATAAGGAAACGCTATACATTTCCATAGTCATTTATCTGATTTTCAATAAATTTCATTAAATGTAAACAATAGTTAATTGCTATTTTGTTCCTGTTTGCAAATTTTAAAAACGCAAATTTGATAATTGACATTGTATCAATCGCCCACAATTCGCATTTCGGATACAGGAATTATCCATTTGAGTTTGTAAAACAACAGCAACCTATCCCTGTTAACTTTGGTAAACCGCTGATGGTAATCTTACCATTTTGGCCAAAAATCAAGTTTCTTCGCAATAAAAAGTGGCAAAACTGTCCCATTGGCCAAATATTGAATTCTCAGGCACTTAAAATGAGTACTTCTACCCTACCATCACAATTGCAAAACACCGATTGTCAATGGGTTTACGCCCTCTTTCAAACACACAAAAAGACACATCGACAACTAGTCAGAAAAATGTCAAAACAGGTGTTTAGGAGGCTTTTTCGCTACCATTTTGGGCTTACCATTGGGTGTTTTAGGGGCAAAAAGTCAATTTCGGGCCATATTTTGCATTTTTCTGGCTTGTTTCAAGGGGGCGATCGCCATCTATCACCCCATGCCTTGACATTAATATGACTCACCTCAAGAATGCGAAATCTATCCTCAGTCGACAAAAGAGCACGGCAAGGCTTCAAGCGCCCTATCCCACCCCACATTTTTTCTATTACTATTACAGCCACGCTGAAATAAAATCAATTCTCACGAGGTTAAAATTATACAACCAATATCCATTATAGGAAATTTGGACCATTAACAATAATTGAAAAAAAGGAAGATATAGCCCAACCACCCCACTCTCGCAAACAAATAAATCGTTCCAGAATATCGTAACAAATCATGAGATTCATAGAATCGTTTTTTATTTTGAAATTTGAATATCTTAGATTAATATGTTATTTTTGCAACTGCTATATGGCAACAAACAGAATAGACATATTAAGACATGAGGATTGAACACAAAGTCATTTCACAGGACGAAATATGGAAATATAAAGTTGTAAACGTGGGAGCGGTTGTTGAAGCTCAAGTGTGGTACAACAATGATGGCACCATAAATGAGGAGAACACCTATACATCCAATTATTTGACTCCTCCGCCACTGCCATCCTCTAAGCAGGCGCACTTCGTGCATGCACCGGCACCCAAGCCTCCCAAAGAGGACGATGATGATTTCGATGACGACGATGAGGAGGAGGATGACGAAGACTTCGACGAAGATGACAATGATACTTATCATGAATTTACTGCCTACCGAGTGTCGGGCGATGGTAATGCATTGTTTCCCGACAAGATTATCATTGATGGCGACAGCATGACCTACCGCAAAGGGCGTGTGATAGGATATAAAGAGACCACGATAAAACGCAGCGCTATTGGCAGTGTATCGCTCGACAAGCACCTCCTCTTTGCCGATATTATCATTGAAACCAAAGGCGGCGGAGTGATAAGAGCTCACGGATTCAGTCGCGGAGATGCACAGGAGATTGCCGACCTGCTGGATTAGCAAGTTAATTTCTACAATCCTATATGATGAATATAGCGGCTACCAGATTTCTTGGCAGCCGCTATTTGTTTATTGTTTGAGTTCTTTTTTCAGGTATCGAGCTGTAATTGATGTTTTACTTTGGGCAACCTGCTCTGGAGTGCCAGCAGCCACCAATTCACCTCCTCCCCTGCCTCCTTCGGGACCAAGGTCGATAATATAGTCGGCACATTTTATCACATCCATGTTGTGCTCAATGACAATTACGGTATTTCCTTTTGCAACAAGCCGATTGAGAACGTTGAGCAGGATTTTGATGTCCTCAAAGTGCAGTCCTGTAGTTGGCTCGTCTAGAATATATAGGGTTTTTCCTGTATCTTTCTTCGAGAGTTCTGCAGCCAGTTTCACTCGCTGACTCTCTCCTCCCGAAAAAGTGCTTGAAGGCTGACCAAGCTTGATATATCCCAATCCCACATCCTGAAGGACCTTTATTTTGTGAAGGATGTTTGGCACCGCTTCAAAGAACTCCACTGCCTGATTAATCGTCATGTCGAGCACATCGGCAATCGACTTTCCCTTGAAGCGCACTTCCAGCGTTTCGCGGTTGTAACGCTTGCCGCCACAGGCCTCACAAGGCACCAGCACATCGGGAAGGAAATTCATCTCTACGGTCTTGTAGCCATTACCCTTGCACACCTCGCAGCGCCCGCCACTCGTATTGAACGAGAATCGGCCAGGTTTGTAACCACGGATCTTTGCTTCGGGAAGATTGACAAAGAGATTTCGTATATCGGTGAAAATGTTGGTATAGGTCGCTGCATTAGAGCGAGGCGTGCGTCCCAGCGGCGATTGGTCGACTGTCACCACTTTATCCACATTCTCAAGCCCTTCGATGGTTGAATAAGGCAGCGGCTCAGTTAGGGAGCGATAGAAACGCTGACTCAAGATGGGTTGAAGTGTGGCGTTTATAAGCGATGACTTACCGCTTCCACTCACTCCCGTCACACAAATGAATGTTCCCAACGGAATTGTGACATCCACGCTCTTAAGATTGTTGCCTGTGCATCCTGTGAGTTTTATGCTCTTTCCGTTGCCTTGCCTGCGTTCTGCAGGGATTTCAATCTTCTCCTTTCCATTCAAGTAGCGGGCAGTAATAGTGTCGGCCTTGAGCAGCTGAGCTGGAGTTCCCGAGAATGCTACTTTTCCTCCCCTTCGACCAGCTTTGGGGCCTATATCCACTACATAATCGGCTTCGAGCATCATGTCACGGTCATGCTCAACAACCAGGATCGTGTTGCCCTCGTCACGCAAATGCTTCAGCGAGTCGATAAGTCGCTTGTTGTCGCGTTGATGCAATCCAATGCTAGGCTCGTCGAGAATATAAAGTACATTCACAAGCTGCGACCCAATCTGTGTGGCAAGCCTTATTCGCTGACCTTCTCCTCCAGAGAGTGAAGCACTGCTACGGTTGAGCGACACATAATCCAGCCCCACGTCGAGCATGAACGAAAGACGTGTGCAGATTTCCTTCACCACTTCCTCAGCAATTGCCCACTGCCTCTCTGGGAGGACGTTATGTAAATTGAGCATCCATTGTTGCAGCTCACTGATATCCATTCTCGCAAGCTCGGCTATATTCTTTCCGGCAAGTCTGAAATGAAGCGCAACCTTGTTCAACCTGTCACCATGGCATTCGGGGCAAACAGCACGCGAGAAAAACTGTCCAGCCCACTTCTGAGCCTTGGAGGTAGCATTCTCACTCTGCTGCATTTCTATATATTTCACCAGGCCGTCATAGGAGAGGAAATAGTTGCTGGTGCTCAATGTTTCATTCTTTATAGCAAGTCGCTCATCGGTGCCATTCATGATGTCATCGATGGCCTCCTCGGGCATGTCGCACAACGGAGTGTCGATCGACGCACCATATTTCTCACAGATAGCCTGAATTTGCCAGAAGATAAGCGAGTTCTTGTATTTTCCCAGTGTGGTAATGCCTCCGTTCCTGATTGACAACGACTGGTCGGGCATTATCTTCTCCTTGTCGATGATGTTGACATACCCAAGACCTTTGCACTTGTGGCAAGCACCTTGTGGCGAGTTGAATGAAAAGCTGTGTGGAGCCGGCTTTGGGTAGCTAAGCCCTGTTGCAGGGTCCATAAGAGAACGGCTGTAATGCTTGATTTCGCCTGTTTCGTCGTCCATCACCATGAGCTGACCGTCTCCTTGCTTGAAACATGTGTTGATAGTATCTCTCAACCTCACCTCGTCCTTGGAATGAACCTTCAACCTGTCAACAACAAGCTCCACATCGTGGTTCTTATACCTGTCAAGTTTCATGCCGAAGGTAATCTCACGCAACTCGCCGTCAACCCTCACGTGAAGATATCCCTTCTTGCGAAGCTGCTCAAAGAGATCCTTGTAATGACCTTTCCTGTTTTTCACTAGCGGTGCGAGCAGATATATTTTCTTTCCCTCAAATGTGGAAAGAATAAGAGAAAGTATCTTATCGAGAGAATACTTTACCATCTTCTCTCCCGAGAGGTAGCTGAAAGCATCGCTGGCGCGGGCATAGAGAAGTCGCAGATAGTCATAGACCTCGGTAATCGTACCTACTGTTGAACGTGGGTTCTTGTTGGTAGTCTTCTGACCTATCGAAATGACTGGGCTCAAGCCTTCTATTTTGTCAACATCGGGACGCTCGAGCACACCCAGCATATTGCGGGCATAGGACGAAAAGGTCTCAAGATATCGTCTTTGTCCTTCAGCAAAAATAGTGTCGAAGGCCAATGATGACTTACCACTACCGCTGAGCCCAGTGATGACACTAAGCTTGTAGTGAGGCAAGTACACATCTATGTCCTTGAGATTGTGCACCCTGGCACCCTGCACCGATACACAATCGGTCTCTTTACCTTCGAACTTCATTATCAGTCAACTACCCAGTTTTTGTTGTATACTTTCTTATTGGTTTTGCTTATGTAAAGTGACTCTTTCTTGGGAATCTTCACCTTATAAACATTTCCCAACGAGTTGGTCAATTTTGTACTTCTTATCCATGGATTGGCATCACGAAGCTGCATGTAATTTATACCATGGCTCTTAGCCCACGATGCCCAACTCGGCACATCCGAACTCACTTCCACTATATCATACTCTATAGGATTATAAAGCTGGTCGCTTGTAATCCGATAACCATATTTCTTGGGATCTTGGAGGAAGATTTTGTAGGCTATGATACGAAAAACATATCTCGATGTCTCGCTGTTTAGCTTTAAATCTAACGAGTTCTCCTCCAACTGTTCAGCGAGATTTTTTGATATTCCTCCCATTCCTGCGTTAAAGCTTGTACACACTGTTGCCCAGTTGTGATATTCTGAATAAGCTTTTCGCAAGAATTTACATGCAGCCACAGTCTCTTTTTCAATATCATAACGCTCGTCAACTTCATCGTTGATTTCCAAGCCATATTCTTTGCCTGTTGACGGCATGAACTGCCACAAGCCAACTGCACCGGCTGGTGATACGGAATTTACACCCAGAGAACTCTCGGCAACAGCAAGATATAACATATCTACAGGAATGTTGTTGGCTTTCAGTAGCTTTTCAAGCAATGGAAAATAACGGTTGGCTCTCTTTATTATAAGAGAAGTATTAGAGTAGTTATAGATAGTATTGGTGAGTTCTCTATCAAGCCTTTCGGCCATATCAACACGGTCAAAATCCATTTTTTCACCACAGAACTCCAACTGTTTAGGTATCTCAGGAGCAATAACCTCAGAATATTTTCCATTGTTTTTACCAATGGTCCCAGAGCCAGCATCGGCTTCGTGCTCGCCAGTTTCTATTTGCTCGGTCACATTGTCTTGATTTCTAGCACAACTTTTGGGCATCATCATAATGATTAGTATCATTTGAGTTATCGCCAAAAAAGCCAGCACAGCAAAAATGACCTTGCGAGCTGTCATGCCGCTTAAAAATGATTTGCTTTTTACTACTGCTGGGATGGAATGGCCGCAGTAGGGGCAAACCCTAATTCCGTCCAATACTTGTTTCCCACAAGAGGGACATGGTCTTTGCTCCATATCAAGTTCTAGAATATAATAGCATTTCTTTTTTACAGAAATCAGTCAACCACCCAGTTCCTGTTATAAACAGTCTTTTTAGATTTGCTGCGATAAAGCGATTCCTGCTTGGGAATTCTCACTTTATAAACTTTTCCCGATGTATTCGACAATTTAGAGTTGCGTATCCAAGGATTGGCGTCACGCAGCTGCATGTAGTTGATGCCATGGCTCTTGGCCCATGAGGCCCAACTCGATACCGAAGTGTTCACTTCCACGATATCGTAATCAATGGGCTGATAAAGCTGGTCGCTAGTGATGTGGTAACCGTATTTCTTGGGATTTTGGAAGAATATTTTATAAGCAATGATGCGGAAAACATATCTTGATGTCTCACTCACAAGCCTTAAGTCTAACGAGGTATTGACTTGTTGGGCTGAGAGCTCAGAAGATATTTTACCCGAACCAGCGTTATAGCTTGCACACACTGTAGCCCAATCATGATATTTAGAATATGAGTTCCTCAAATATTTACAAGCAGCTACAGTTTCTTTTTCAATATCATAACGCTCGTCAACATCGTCATTGATTTCCAAGCCATACTGCTTGCCTGTTGCAGGCATGAACTGCCAAATTCCGGCTGCCTTGGCAGGTGACAGCGCATTGATGTCAAGAGCGCTCTCGGCGACTGCCAGATAAATAAGGTCTTCGGGCATATTATTCTGCTTCAAAATCTCGATGAGCCTTGGGAAATATCTATTTGCACGCTTTATGATGAGCGAAGTCATGGTCTGAGCATATATTGTCGCTGTGAGCTCACGATCAAGTCTCTCGGCCATATCAATGCGGTCAAAACTCACCTTGTCGCCACAAAAGTCAATCGACATGGGAATATCAGGCGATGCCACAGTCGTGAATGAAGAGTTTGATGAACTCTGCGCCCAAACTCCTGTCGAAGCCAGACACAAAAAAGAAATCACTAAAAGATGCTTTAAATATTTCATTTATTATTCTGTTTTTTAAAATACCTTTCTTGGGTTAATAATCAGGATTGTCAATAGTTGTTCCCTCTCGCCTCTCATAACGGAGAATGTTGATGTCGCCACTGAGCTTGTATTCATGTCCGTCACTGCCTTTAGCTCTGATGACATAGAAATAAACGCCACCGCTCACCAACTTTCCTCTATAGGTGCCATCCCATCCATCCGATGGATCGGTAAACTCTTTGATGAGATTGCCCCATCGGTTATATATCCAGCAGTGGAATTCGACAATCGATTTGTAAGAAACCTTCCACACATCGTTCACGTCTTCGGTTGTACCTGGAGAGAAGATGTTTGGACACACGAGAACGCTCTCACCTATGTTCACCGTGTAAGTATCACTAATGTACTCACACGAGCCATCACTGTTGGCGCCATAGAAACGCCAGTAGGTCGTACCTGTGTCTTCGAATGTGTATTCCACCTCATCCTGAGAGAAAGTCATAAGAATATTGGTAAACTCTTGATTGTCGCTCACTTGCCACTCCTTGAATGTGACAGCGTCGGTGCAATATGCAGTGAACGTAATTCTTGCCGGAGCCGAGCCACCAAGGCCAGAGCCTTGGATACTCTGCTCGTTATCATTGTCGCGTTCTTCCTGTATAGCAGTAGTCTCGACATTGATGGCTTTAGTCTCGTACATTTCAGACGTTTTACTTAGCCCCTCGTGCCAAAACTCAAGAAATTTGTCGCCACTCACAGTGAATTTAGTATTGCAATAAGGCGCCGGAACAGCTATGCTGTTTTTGAGGAATCTCTCGTTCTCAACCACGGTTTCCTCTTTCCAATAGGTTTCATTACTATTCCACCCGAGAGTTGTGTAGGTCACTTTTATCTCACGGTCAAGAGTTTTAGTGCCATCATATTTAATCTCGGGACCGCTTCCATCAACGTGCAAAATCGCTGTTCCACAGTCGCTCTCGGGATCAACACTCACACTGTTAAGCTGAAAGCGGCATTTGCTGTAATCAATCACCCACAAATAGGTTGAATGGTCACCTTCCTTAATGATATAGCCCCGATCGGCCCTTACCGGTGTCAAGGATGTCACATTGCCATTGTGATCAACATCAATTTCATTATATACCCTTTCACCCAAATCGTTGATGATAATTTCTTGCCAACTCACATCGTATGGGTCATTGTTGGCTGTGTATTTCATCGACACCCCTTGTGCCGAGTATAGCACGTAGACTGCCATATCGCCGGTATTGGAAGACTGTCCTTCCACATAGACTGGCTTGCTGTTGCCCTCAAAGCTGACTTGAGCATTTGTCATCAAGGCAGCAGCAACAGTCAAGACCGATAGGATATAGTATTTAGCATAACTCATAACTAATGATGTTATTTAGTAACATATATTATAAATAACGTAGCATAATGGCTAAAATTGTTTAGCCCCCAGTCGCACGTGCATGACCCCAACTATGAGATTTTCAATTTTTCAATATGATGATACAGTTCACCAGGTCACTCACGGTTTTCATCATCTTGAAAGTGTCATCCTCAATATTGACGTTGAAGCGGTCCTCAAGGGCAGCTTTAAGTTCTTTCTTCTGCGCCTCAGTGATATTGAGGTCACGAGAGAGATTGGAAGTGGTTTGAACTTGCGCTGCATCCACACCAAGAACATTGGTCACCAGTTCTAAAACTTGAGGTTCAATCACGCTAAGTTGAGCATCATCAACTTGTCTGTTATCAAAGCCTGGACGTGGTCGTGGACCATAGAGGAGACGAATGGGCCTCTCCCTCACTCCATACATTGGCCTTGCCTGGTGTGGATTGGGCTTGGGCACCGAGTCGTCGAGCACCACTTCCCTTCCTTCTACCACCACCTTATCGGCTGCAGTAACTTCAGTACCAGTTTTATCGTTGCCGGCATTTCTTGCTTCGCTACCTGTGCATGCCGTCATGGCACCTGTGGTCATTCCAGCGGCTAGCACTGCTCCAATAGCAAGTTTTCGGCGGTTATTATTGTCTTTTTTCATATTATTTTGTTTTAGTCTATAATTTTACATTCTTAAGTCGCTGATAGTGACACACCATCACGTCGCCATTGTCATCGCGCAAATGGAGGCCATTACCCTGACAATAGCGGAACATGTCGCACTGGGCACACTTGCCCTTCCGCATCCACTCGCGGTTCCGATACAGTTCGAAACGGTTGTTCCACACATCCCAGAAGCTGTCGCGATAGATGTTACCCTGGTTATAATCGCTGCGTATGCTCAGGCATCCCGAAATCGCCCCATCGCTTCTCACACTCGCCACTGTTAATCCTGCCTCGCACGAGAAGAAATAGTCACGAGCCAGCCCCTCATATGCTCCCAGGAATCCCTCGCAAGCGTAGTTTACATCGATTCTTCCTTCTAACCTTGTCTTTACTATGAAGTTGAGCAGGTCTCGAAACTGAGAGTCAGAAATCTGCAGTTCCTCAATTCCCGACGCTCGTCCCATAGGAACTATTGTGAAGCAACGCCAGTATTTCACTCCTGCATCAATTAGCAGTTGCTTGGTTTCTTCGAGGAGACCTATGTTCCTTGAGTTAACGCAGGTAATAACGTCCCATGTGAGCCCTTCTACTTCTTTCATGAGCCTGATGGCACGCATGGCACGGTCAAAACTGCGAGTGTTACATCTCAACCAGTTGTGTTGAGCGCTGGGACCATCAATGTCGATTGCAATGCTGTCGACACCCGCTTGAGCGATGGAATCCATCATCTTCTCGTCAAGAAGATAACCATTAGTCACTAATCCCCACTGAAATCCTCGTCGTTTAATCTCGCGGCCGCATTCCACTATATCTTTGCGCACCAGTGGCTCTCCACCCACAGTCGAAACCATGACAGTTGCAGGGTCTTGGTGCTGAGCAATCTCGTCAAGCACAGGCAGGAAATGTTCTAACGGCATCTCGCTGGCGGTCAAATCCTTTGCGCAATCGCTACCGCAATGTCGGCATGAAAGGTTGCACCCCAATGTGCACTCCCAAAAGAGCTGTTCCAGAGGGTGCCTCTCGCAGAGCTTGTCATGTTCAAGCCTTGCCATTTCTAGTCCTATTTCCTGATTGTGATTCATTGACATTAAAACTTTCAAAGATAAGAAGAATTTTGCATTTACCAATTATATAAACTCTTAAAAAATGTATCCTAGAGGGGGTATCATAAAAAAATAAGCCGCAAAGCGGCTGATAGTCAATGGTTAAACCAATTGTTCGGGGAAGAGGTCAAGGAAACAGGCTGGGAATGGTGTCTCAAACTCAAGTTCCTCGTGAGTAATGGGGTGCATAAACGCCAACCGGAATGCGTGAAGTCCAAGGCGATTGAGCGAGTCTTCGATACTTCCATACTTGTAGTCACCCACAATGGGGTGCCCCAGCACCTCCATGTGCACGCGTATTTGGTTTTTGCGGCCTGTATTCAAATGCAGCTCAATGAGCGAGAAATCGTCATTTCTGTCGAGAACCCACCAGTCGGTGCTCGCCCACTTGCCACCATTATTGAACGGACTGCTCACGACCTTGCGCGTAGGGGTGTCGCGCAGCCAACTCTCGATGTGACCATGGTCACTCTCCATAGCGCCCTCGACAACAGCCACATAACGCCTGTCGCGAACGTGAGCATGCCAGTTATGAACCAATATCTGTTGTACTTCAACGCTCTTAGCATAGACCATCACTCCCGAAGTGCGCGTGTCTAGACGATGCACAACATGAGCTGTGCATCGCTGTTTGGTATAAGCAAAATACTGATCAAGCAGAATCTTCATGTTAAGGCTGCCACGGCCCACGCCCATCGACAGCACACCGTCGGCTTTATCGACAACTATCAAATATTCATCTTCATAGAGAATTGCGAAGAAACGGTCAAAGTTCTTCATGGGCATAAAGCGAGGATTCTTTGTCACTTCAACCACCATATCGGGTTTCACGACAAAGTTATACTGCTTTTCCACGTTTCCGTCAACCTTGACAAGCGAGTGGCTGAGCAGCCCTTTTGCCTTGTTGCGGCTGATGCCATCCATCTTCTTGAGAATGAAATCAAGCAACTCCATTTCTTCGCTTGCAAGAAATGTAGTCACTTTCATCTCATGACGTGGCACACGCGGCCCGTTGAACATAAACCTTCTATTCTTCATATATCTCTTCTCAGAAGCGACTAATAATGTTGGTAATTACCTATTAGTCAAACATGTGGCGCAGTCGGCTGAAAATGCGCTCCTTGGTCGATGCACTTGGCGTGAACGCCTGAGACTGACGCAGAGACTCGATAGTTTTCTTCTCGGCCGAGCTCAAATTTTCGGGAACATAGACCATGACGTTAACCAAGAGGTCTCCCTTACCATAGCCATTCACCGAGGGCAGGCCTTTGCCTCTGAGCCTCAACACCTTTCCTGGCTGAGTGCCAGGCTCGATAGTGACTCTGGCTCTTCCATCAACGGTTGGAATTTCCACTTTTCCTCCCAAAGCTGCTGTCGGGAAGTCTATCATCAGGTTGTAGATGAGATCCTGCTCGTCACGGATGAGCTGGTCATCTCGCTGCTCCTCGATAACGATTTGCAAGTCGCCGGGAACGCCTCCACCAGGAGCGTCGTTGCCTTTTCCTCGCATATTGAGCATCATACCCTCTCTCACGCCGGCAGGAATGCTGATGTTCACCACCTCCTCACGTTTAATGAGACCATTGCCGCCACAGTCGGGACAACGCTCCTTGATACGCTTTCCTGAGCCACCGCACACGCTGCACGGACTCTGTGTCTGCATCTGACCCAAAATTGTGCGCCTTATTCTCACTTCCACACCCGAGCCTCGGCAATTAGAACAAGTCTCAAGCGCGGTGCCATTCTTGGCGCCTGTGCCACGACAAGCCTGACACGAAACCTGGCGTGGAATCTTTATCTTCTTTTCGGTGCCCTTAGCGACTTCCTGCAGGTTCACTTTTACGCGAACACGAAGGTTGGTACCGTGACTCACCGTTTGACCGGTGTCGCCAAAGCCACTGAAACCGCCAAAACCTCCAAAGCCGCCAAACAAGTCTCCAAACTGACGGAATATGTCTTCCATCGACATGCCGCCGCCCGAGAAACCGCCACCCATCTGGTCATAAGCATCGGGACCAAGTTGGTCATAGCGAGCTCTCTTGTCGGGATCGCTGAGCACGTCATAGGCCTCGGCCGCCTCTTTAAACTTTTCTTCGGCCTCTTTCTTCTCGGCTTCCGATTTACCTTGCTGGCGGTCGGGATGATATTGGATGGCGAGCTTGCGGTAGGCCTTTTTCAATGCATCGGCATCGGCATTGCGGTCTACACCAAGAACCTCGTAAAAATCTCTTTTAGCCATGATATTTTTTTATTGCATAATGGAAAATGCTAAATGCACAACCCATTAATTACTTTAAACTTAAAACCTAAAATGTAAAACTTAACACTTAATCATTGTCCCACTACCACCTTGGCATGGCGCAGCACTTTGTCGTTGAGTGTATAGCCCTTGAGCACAGTGTCAATAACCTTGCCCTTCTGGTCCTCGCTTGGAGCAGGGAAGGTAGTCACTGCCTCATGAAAGTCGGTGTCAAAAAGTTCGCCGGTCGACTCAATGGGCTCAACGTTATTGACTTTGAGGTAGCTCAAGAGTTTGTTGTGAATAAGGTCCACGCCTTCTTTCAAGCTGTCAAGGTCACCGCCTTGAGCTATGGCGTCTATGGCACGCTCTATGTCGTCAACTACAGGAAGAATTCCCTCAAGCACCTTTTGACCGCCGTTCTTGATCAAGTCCTGTTTCTCTTGCAGAGTGCGCTTGCGGTAGTTGTCAAATTCGGCCAACAGGAGAAGATAATCATTCTTCCCCTTCTCGAGCTCAGCCTGAAGAAGTTCTATTGTCTCTTCAGGAGTGGGCTCGGCAGTCACTTCAACCTCTTGCTCCGGGTCTTCAGCCTCTACTTGAGCTTCGACCTCTTGCTCATCAGCCTCTACTTGAACCTCAGACTCTTGTTCCTCGGTCTCTGCCTGAGCAATATTCTGTTCAGGTTCTTCGACTTCGTTTTTATTCTGTTTTTTATTCTTTTTTCCCATATTTCTAATCTTTATTTACGTTCTTTATATTTCCTATAGTTCTTATGCAAAAAGCTTGCCACCACACATTATAATTATAAAGCGATGACATAAGTGGTAGTATTGTCAAACTTTTTCTTCAGTTGTTCTGCCAAATTGACATCATCAAAAATGCCAAAAATTGACGAACCGGAGCCCGACATCGAGGCATATTTAGCACCACCATTTTCAATAGCATCCTTTATCGATGCCAATTCAGGATAATGAGCAAAAACACTTGGCTCAAAATCATTCTTCACAACCCCATTCCAATGGCTCACAGGCGCCGATACATCTTTCTCGAGAAAAGACTTGCTTGGCGCAGGGGTCACTCGCGAATAAGCGACCTTGGTCGGCACGCTCACATCGGGCTTCACAAGCAGCAGATACAAGCCACTTAAATCCACGTCGATGGGCGACAAAACGTCGCCAATGCCTGTTGCCATCATGGGCTTGTTGTAGATAAAGAACGGACAATCGGCACCCAGCGTAGCGGCATGGCGTGCCAACTCCTCTTTCCCGATTCCAAGCTCAAACATCTCGTTGAGCATTAGCATTGTGCTTGCGGCATCGCTCGAGCCACCGCCCAGGCCAGCACCGTCTGGAATATGTTTATAGAGGTAAATATCGACTTCGGGCACTTCATATTGTCTCTGCATGAGCCGCAGCGCCTTCATCACCAGATTTTTCTCCACTGGGCAGTCCACAGGATTACCATAGGTCGTGAGAGTCGACTCATCGCCACGCGCCGGCACAATCTCCAGCACATCGGTCAGGCCTATCGGGTAGAACACTGTCTCGAGATTGTGGTAACCGTCAGCTCGACGCTCCACAATGTTAAGTCCCAGATTTATCTTTGCGTTAGGAAATGTTATCATATTTCTCTCATTAAAAACCAAGTGCAAAGGTAGTGATTAATGACGACAATGGCAAAAAGAAAGCTCCCATGATGCCATTTAAAGCTTCACGGGAGCCTGTTATTTATGAATCAATCTAATTAATGCCTATCTCACCACTTTATCACTCTTGCGGGAACCGTCACAGTAAGTAGTAACCTTGATATTCACACCTTGATGTGGCTCGGTGCTCTCTACGCCTGCGAGGTTGTAGTAACGCACGCTTGCTGGCGTCTTTGAGCATTCAACCTCGGTTATCGCATCCCACTCCATTTCTTGTATGTTTACAAATTTCTTCCACATTTGAGCCTGGCTGTAGATGTCTTTATAGTTTTTAGGAACGTAAAGAGTAGCAGTCTGGAAGGTATTATTGTCGAACCACTCTTCAGAAGAAGGACCGTAAGCAAAGTCATATAGATTAAGCAACTCAAGATCGCTCATCATGTAACAATAAATCTCCTCTAATGGGCAGTAAGTAAAGCTGTAACGCTGGAACATATTCCCCACCGATGTCCCTAGTCCCGCTGGGATTGATGCCCTCTTGAGGCTTGTACAGCCATAAAACAGACGGGGCTCAACATATGACACAGAATTAGGAAGGAAGGCCTCGGTGAGCGATGTGCAATTTTCAAATGCATATATGCAGACAGTCTTTAGTTCTTCTCCCAGGAATGATATGTTCTGCAGATTGGAGCATCCATAAAATGCTTCGGAGCCAATGTACTCAAGATGTTGCGGGAATGTGATTTCAGTTAATGCCGTGCATCCCATAAAGGCACCATAACTTATCTCTTTCAAGTCATGAGGAAGTGATATGGCAGTAAGTCCCGTGCAGTCCTCAAAGGCGCATGGAAATATGTGGGTGACACCATCTGGAATCTCCACGCTGTTAAGTTTCTTTTGTGACGCACATATATATGAAGGTATGACAGTCACATTGTCGTTGAATGTGATTGACTCTAATTGTGAGTCATTGAAGACAGGGCCTGCCACGCTTGAGCTCAAATTTTGATTAGCGACGATGTCGCCAATTGTTGCCGTGGTGATATTATGGCAACCATCAAACACTGAATAACCTAAAATGACATTGTCGCCGATTGTGACACTAGTTAAACCGTCGCAATTGGCGAAACAGCGACTTACATAATAGGTTCTTTGCCCATTTAATAATAAATCACCATCGGGAATAGTCAGCATGGTCAGTGCCGTGCAGCCATAAAATGCCGCATCCCTAATGGTTGAAAGCGTAGAAGGAAGGTTTAGGGTCGATAGGCTCGTGCAATTCATGAATGCCTCGTTGTTTATCTCCGACAGCGAATTCCCAAAAGCAATATTTTGCAAACCGGTACAATCCTTGAAAGCACTATTCCCGATGGTTTTGAGACTAGCGGGAAACTCTAGCTGCTGCAAACTGCTGCATCCCTCAAATGCATTGTCCCCAATACTTGTCAGTTGGCTGGGCCAATCGATTTGTGCGAGATTTACACATTGAGCAAACAATCCATTTTTTATTTCAGTCATATTCGAAGGAAATGAAATGTGATTAATGCCGCAACCACTGAAGGCGTAATTACCAATGCTCTCTATTGATTCATTCAGATTAATCTCGGTCATCGCACTACATCCAGCGAATGCATAGTTCCCGATGCTGGTGACCGATTCAGGCAAAACAATCTCATATAAATTATTACAATGCGAAAAAGCCGATGCTCCAATCGATGTTACTGTGATTGGAAGGGTTACAGCAGTTAGGTCATTACAGTTATTAAAAGCGTAGTCCCATACGCCCACCACTGTGTAAGTGACTCCATCGTTCTCTACAGTTTCAGGCACATTTACCACGCCAGAATATACTGGTGGATACTCACCAATGTTATCGGCTGGATAGGGCCTGTTTACCATGACGGTGGTAGTATTTTTCACAATGCTAAAGTAAATCCCTCCAACCTCAAAGTCCGACAGGGCAAAAGCCTCAATAGGCAATAATAAAGCTGCAATAACAAGGACTCTGTTAATTAAAATCATCTTTTTCATATCTTCTTCAGTTTTATATGAGCTAAAGAAATCTAAATCGCCCCTAAATTAGTAATAGTTCTTCGGTTTCGGAGGCAAATATAGTAAAAAAATGTTGATTTACCCTCCCCGTTTGTTAAAATTCGTCAATCAACATAAAATACTCTCGTTTTTGATGTAGTAATTGACTAATCCTGATTGTTTTTAGTCTGAAAACTCCCGACCTCGTCTGACACAGTCTGACTATGTCCGACCAGGTCCGACTGAAATCTCAAGCTATATTCTCTTCGCAAAGTTAGGAAAGATTATTGTAATAACTGCTCCATACGCTCGAGGCTTTGTGAGATTATCAGAGTGGCGTGGGAAACATCTTCTGCAGTAATTATCTTTCCGTTGACTCGATATGAAGCTAAGCCTGTAACAGTAATAAAATCTTTCAGCCTATTCACCTCATCTTCACTTAGCGTAGCATCATAATGATAGGCCATGAAAGCCCCAAGCAGATAAGGGAATCGGAGTTTTTCGTAAAAATTGAGATTGTCACCATGGGGTGCAACGATGTTGTCTATTTTATTGAAAATCTCGGTTGAGAGTCGTGTCAGTTGCTCTTTATTCAAGGCATTATAGTCAACTGCGGTCATCAAGAACAAGGTAAGTGCATTAAGTTCAAAATCAGGGCTGTTTTCAGAGTATTCAAGATCACAATAAAGGTTCACCAGCTCGGCCGCTCCCGTTTTTCTCTGCATCAATTCCCTGTAACAATTGGCGCGGGTCATAAAAAAGAAACCTTGATAAACTACGTTCTGCGCAGTATAAACAAATGCGTAAGGATGCCTGTAGCAAGTATGCGCGAGATTACGTGTTGACATAGCTTGCAGTTTATCTTCGGGAATGTCGCACATCGCCATCAGTTCTTCGGTGGTTTGAGCCTCATTCTTATGCTCTTGCCAGTAAGAATAATCCCCAGCCTCTCCAGTAAGTCCGCTGTCATCAACAACCCTTGACGGCCACATCATCAGCCCGTCATATTGCTGTGCATAAGTGGCAAGAAGTGGAGTCGCACGGACAGGATTCTCATGGTCAATCTCAATCCATTCGCGATTCACAGGCTCGTCATTACTGCACGAGCAAAATTGCAGTGAGAGCAATAAAGAAAGTAGAAATATAAGTTTACTTTTCATCTTTAGTTTTGTTTAACGTGAGATTTGACTTCTGATTTTAATCGCATAAGTGAAAGGGAATTATCATGTCGGGCTCGGCCCATTTCACATCATCGCGCATGTAGATTTCGTTGCTGATGTCGAGCACTTGCGCCGAGGTATGTACTTTACATTCAAATATTATTCTAAAAGAGCTTGACTGTCCCCATTGTTCTATCCCGACTGTGTCCTTTTTTATCTTTTTGCCATATTTCTTGATTAGTTTTTCTTTCAAAACATCGGGATTGACCCCATCAGCTCCCTGAACTATTATTGTGGGAAGAATAATAGTATAATCAATGGTGATTTCACCACCGAAATCACGATGATATCCATCAAAGTAACGGTCGCTCACGTAGTCACTTGATGTGATTAAAGAGCGGTCGGCATTAACTAAATAACCCTCGCTGCCATAACGGTGAATGAGTTCGCTGTTTTCCTCCGCGATTCCTGCAAGTTCCTTATCACGTTCCTCAGTCATGGGAATGATGAAATAAGATGATGCATCACGCATGGTGTAGATTATCTTCTGTATATCATGGTCACCGGCGCCACCACAATAACGCCACACTGGCGTGGACAGAATCTCGAGACGTGGGTCGTCGGGGTTCAATGTTGCTGTGTTATCTGGTTCGTCCTTGCTGCAAGCCGTCATCATCATGACAAGCGCTGCCAGCATTATTATGTGAAGATTTCGTGTCATAATCAAAAATAGTTTTTGTCTTAATCTATATTCAAGGTCAATTCTCCTCTGTTTAGAAACGGTAGCCTATGGCAATTTGGGCGTTGCCGTTTTTGACATGTCTATCAAAAGAATCATTGTTCTTATACACCTCTGTCAAGCCGAGGGTATAACGCCCTTGAACAAACACATCGTTGGTAATGTTATAAGTTAAACCGAGACCAACGCCAAGGTCTATAGAATTAGTATAGTCCTTTAAATCAGTTGTTTCTTTACTTCCGTCAAGCACTCGTTTGCTGTAAATATTGAAACCAATTTGTGGACCCAAATCAATGCTCAATGAAGGACAAACATAGTACTTCAGCATTACCGGGACATTGATATAATTAACATTAAGAGAGTAAAAAGGAATACCAAGTAAGTCATGGTCTAACCTTGCTCCCTGAGAGGCAAAAACCACCTCAGGTGCGATTGAGAATTTGTCAGTGAAACGGTATTCAAAGAAAACTCCAGCTTGATAGTTAAAAACTCCTTGATACATATCATAGTCCTCTCCCCAAAAGTGGGTATAGCCAACACCAATCTTCGGGCCAAAAGTGAATCTCTTCTGCGCCATGGCAGAGCAAGTGGCAATAATCATGCACACGAGTGCGATAGTTATTTTCTTCATAATTCAATCGTCTTTTTCTATCTTTATAATGCGCAAATTTATAAATCTTGCATTATTTTTGCAAAAAAATAGAAATTCTGATGCAAGTTTTGCACTCTCTTTCATTTAAATAGTGAGAAACAAATAAAACAGACTATGAGAAAAACGACACAAAAATTATTACAAATGCTGCTAATGCTTGCTCTTGCAGGCATTACGCTGAACTCGTGTGAGAAACAAAGGTTGGATGGAGATTGGGATCCTATGGAATGGAATGATGAGAGCGGCCTTGCAAGGGTTGACAATGTGTATCAAGTGCCGGCAAGCGGTGGCAGCTATAAGTTTCATTGCAAGAATTACGACTATTTTTGGATTTCATCGATTGAAGAAGATGGTCAGTTCTTCGTGCCTGACCTCGAAAATAATGATTGGAAAGATCTCTCTGGACAATGGACTCGTGTTCAGTGTTTGCCCGATGGCGACCTCGTCGTTACTTTCGAACCATTATCATTCTTCAGCTCTGCTTCTGACCGCACGATGAATTTGAGTGTCACAGCCGGTGATATCTTTGATAATTTTAGATTTGTGCAAAAAAATAACACAAATTGATGCAAGATTTCTAACTTTGCTCATTATAATAATAGAATATGAGCAATATTGCGGGAGCTGACGAAAAACGACTCATCCGCGACATCATGAAGGGCAATCGAGTGGCTATGCAAGAGTTTTATAGTCTCACGGTGCGCAACATGACTGCCGTGTGCTCTCGCTATGTCGTTGACCAGAACGATGTTAAGGACATACTTCAAGAAAGCTATTTGAAGGCTTTTTCAGGAATTGGAACTTTTATACCGCGTGACGATGGGTCGCTTGTAGCTTGGCTCAGGCGAATAGTGGTGAATGAGTCGTTGCAGCTGCTGCGACGCAAGAAGTTGCTCAATCATTTAGTCAGCATTGATGATGTGGAGGAAGAACTGGAAGATGCAACCGCCGAAAATGAACTTACCGAGTGCGTCTCAACTCTTGATATCGCCGACTTGATGACATTGGTGCAACAACTACCTGCAGGTTATCGCACCATTTTTAACTTGTTTGCAATAGAAAAACTACCTCACAGCAAGATAGCATCAATGCTGGGAATTAGCGTGGGCACTTCAGCCTCACAATTCCACCGTGCACGCCGGCTCCTGGCAAAACTGATTATTGACCATCAAAACAAGAAGCTATGAAACATGACTTTATCGACATAATGCATGACCGATTGTCGCAGCACGAGATGATAGAGCCATCAGGACTGTGGCAAGATATAGAAAACTCGCTGGATAGTCGTGGTACACACAAGAAAGGCATTGTGATAAGCCGTAGTGTCTTCTATAAAGCTGTGGCTGGAATCGCTGCCGCAGCACTTGTTGCGGTGGTGATGTGGACAACACTGAAAAATGATAGTAATCATGATTCTGACTCTCAGAAGGTCGCCGCCAGCACAAGCCGACCCTCTAAATTGGATGGCCGCAAGGCGAAAGCTGTACCCACAAATCTTGAAGACAAGACAGTTAATAATACTCCTCAGTTGGCTGCCACAAATCATCGTGAGGAAAACAAGAAAGCTGGAACGTCGTCAACTATCCCCTCCGTTGGAAAAAGGTGCCCAATATCAACTAAAAGTGAGGATAGAGTTAAATCACCTGCTCAAGAGCAAATCGCAAGTATTAATGTTGATGATTCCCTTCTTTACAAAGAAGAGGACAACCAGTCTCAAGTGGTAGCAAAGGAGGACTTAGCAATCCATGAAAAAGACACTATAATCGAGAAAGTCGACTTCCCATCAATCATCCCACAGGAGCCTGTTCAACAGATCCCGCAATTATGGGCGATTTCAGATAAGCCAAGAAATAATAAGCAGCCACTTGAGTTCGCCTTCTCTTATAATGGATTCCTGGGTTCGGCAGGTTCGGCCGATGCTAGAGATTTAGAAGATTTTTTACCTGGGTTGGTTCCACAAAATTCAAGTTCAGACCCCTTTGAACCTCAAGACCAAGGACCTATCAAGATTGACGAAAAAGAGCAGATAGTCCCTGTGAGAATAGGACTTGATGCATGGTATCCCATTGGCGAGAAATGGCGTGTTGGGAGTGGCTTAGTATATACTCATTTGATACGAAAAACAACAACAATTTATAACAAGGGCGATATACGAAAGACTGAGACTGCCAGTTATTTGGGAATCCCTGTCGAAGTTTCACGCATCTTGTGGAACAGGAGACGATGGTCATTCTATGCAAGCGCTGGTGCAATGATAGAATTTAACCTGAAAAGTAAGTTGCAGGAAAAAGCCGATGTTCGAATAATTAATATTAAGGAGTTTAAAGACAAGCGCCCGCAATTCTCGGCACTTGGAAGGCTCGGTCTGCAATACAATGTGATAGATAGGATAGGAATCTACTTTGAGCCTGGCGCATCCTATTATTTCCACAATGGGGCCGACGACAATATTTACATGTCACATCCACTCCGTTTCGATATTAACCTGGGCCTCAAGATAAACCTCGGGAAGTGATTTGTTTGATAATTCGCTCAATTCGCCGTTTTTTATTTGTCAATGCGTGAATTTCTTGCTAATTTTGCAACAAGAAATATTGAACGTATATGAGCGAAAACAACAGCAAGCGTTATGCGATAATAGTTGCCGGAGGTAGCGGGAAGAGATTTGGCAGTGAGCTGCCCAAACAGTTCCTGCCTCTCAAAGGCAAGGCGGTGCTCATGCGCACTATTGAGAAATTTGACCAGGCAGGAGCCACCATTGTGGTTGTGCTTCCCGTTGAGCATCAGCAGATGTGGATTGACATGTGCAAGGAGGGCAATTTTGCCGTTTCACACACCATTGCCGACGGCGGCAAGACCCGCTTTGAGTCAGTAAAGAACGGCATCACAGCCATTGAGAATCTTGCCGAAGGCGACCTGGTTGCAGTACACGACGGTGTGCGACCATTGGCAAGCGTCGAACTAATCAATCGCTGCTATGACACCGCACAAGCCAAAGGCAGCGCAATTCCTGTGGTTAATCCCAGCGACTCGATACGTCAGGTGATGGATGATGGCTCGTCGCGCCAACTGCTGCGTTCATCGCTGCGCGCCGTTCAAACTCCGCAGACATTCCGCGCTGAGCTCCTCAAGGGTGCCTACGACGTGGAAGAGTCACCTCTTTTCACCGATGACGCCAGCGTTGTGGAGAGTGCCAAACATCAAGTCACACTTGTCGAGGGAGAAGTGACCAATATCAAGATCACCACCCCCATCGACATGATAATCGCCACACAACTAATAAAAGAACAATAAACCACAAGCTCGTTAATTCATTAAATCGTTAACTCGTTCGCTCGTTTATTCGTCAACTCGTTTTAATAAATGAACCTTCTTGCTAAGACCGACATAAAATACCTGCCAGGCGTGGGACCACGGCGTGCCGAGCTTTTAGGAAAAGAGCTCGACATTCACTCGTTCTACGACTTGCTATACTATTTCCCCTTCCGCTACATCGACCGCTCCACAATACACAAAATCAGCGATTTGCAAGGCGAGATGCCTTACATCCAGCTGCATGGACGTTTCGTGTCGTTCAACCCTCAAGGACAGGGTGCAAAGCGCCGTCTTAACGCGCTGTTCACCGATGGCACTGGCACTATCGAGATTGTGTGGTTCAACCGTGTGAAATACATCATGGAAAACTATCACACAGGCAAGGAATATATTATCTTTGGCAAACCCACAGTCTACAAAGGCCATTACAATATGGCGCATCCCGAGGTCGACCCCTACAAGCCCGAAGCGCTCAACCGAGGCCTGGTGGGCGTGTACAACCTCACCGAGAAGATGCACAACCGATCGTTCACCACGCGAGCTTTGCAAAAGATTGTCAAGGCTATGCTCGATCACCAACTCTTCCAGAGCATTCACGAGACTTTACCACAATCCATCATCGACCGATACAAACTCATGCCTTTAAAAGAGGCGCTTGTCAACATACACACCCCACAAAGCATCCAACTCTTGCAGCAGGCGCAGCGACGTCTCAAATTTGAGGAGCTGTTCTTCCTGCAGATGAATATCCTCAAGTACATCAAAGGCCGCAACGCACAGGTACCAGGGCACGTGTTTGCACATGTGGGAGAACATTTCAACAGTTTCTACAAGAACTATTTGCAGTTTCCGCTCACTGGGGCGCAAAAACGCGTGATAAAGGAAATGCACCACGATATGCGCAGCGGCCGTCAGATGAACCGCCTGCTGCAGGGCGACGTGGGCAGCGGAAAAACCATTGTGGCATTCATGACAATGCTTTTGGCAGCCGACAACGGCTATCAGGCGTGCATCATGGCACCCACCGAGATTCTTGCCTCTCAGCACTTCGACAGTATCAGCGAGATGGCACAGGCGGTAGGGCTTAAAGCAGCCCTCTTAACTGGCTCCACCCGCAAGAAGCAGCGCGACGCCATACATGAGCAACTGCTCAGTGGCGAACTCAACATCCTCATAGGCACCCATGCCCTGATTGAGGACACCGTTCAGTTCAAGAATCTTGGACTCGCCATAATCGATGAGCAGCACCGATTTGGAGTGGCGCAGCGTGCCAAGCTGTGGCGCAAAAACACCAAGCCGCCCCATGTACTGGTTATGACGGCGACACCCATCCCTCGCACTCTGGCAATGACAGTCTATGGAGACCTAGACGTGAGCGTTATCGACGAGCTGCCGCCGGGCCGCAAACCAGTGACCACCGTGCTGCGTTACGAGAACAACCACATGGCAGTCTATCATTTCATCGGTCAAGAGCTTAAAAAAGGCCGTCAGTGCTACATTGTCTACCCACTCATCGAGGAGAACGAAAAACTTGACCTGAGAGCACTGGAAGAGGGCTATGAGATTATTCGCGAGAATTTCCCAAGCTACCGTGTGGCATACGTTCATGGCAAGATGAAGCCTAGCGAGAAAGATTACCAAATGGGGCTTTTCGCAAGCGGTCAGGCACATATACTCGTCTCGACAACTGTTATTGAGGTGGGTGTGAATGTGCCCAACGCCAGCGTCATGGTGATTGAGAATGCCGAGCGCTTCGGACTCTCGCAATTGCACCAGTTGCGAGGACGTGTGGGGCGTGGTGCCGACCAGAGCTATTGCATTCTGATGTCGAAATACAAGGTCACAAAGGAGACACGCCACCGGCTCAAGGTGATGACCGAGACCAACGACGGCTTCGTCGTAGCCGAGGAAGACATGAAGCTGCGCGGCCCTGGCGATATGGAGGGCACACAACAGAGCGGTGTGGCGTTCAACCTGCGCATTGCCAACCTCGCCAGCGACGGAATGGTGCTGCAAGCAGCACGCGACGAGGCGCAGCGCATCCTCGACAACGACTTCGATCTCGCCACCCCCGACGGCCAAATGCTCCAGCGCCACATGCGCTTCCTTTTCTCCCGCGACACCAACTGGGGAATGATATCATAAGGCAAAAATCATAATTTTTACAACAAATTTGGTGAACATATTCACTAAATTTATACTAAAATCGGTGAATTTATTCACTAAATTTACTATAAATTTGGTGAATTAAATTGTTTTTCATACTTTTGCAGCAAACAAATTACACCACATTATGATTGACCGATTATTAAAACAAAAACTCATTGACAACTATAATAGGAATAAAATTATTGTTGTCCTTGGTCCACGACAAGTGGGAAAGAGCACATTGCTTGAAGATTTAGCACGCAATAAGACAGGAGTGCGTTTCTTGAATTGTGACAACGAAGATGAGCGCAACCTACTTATCAACAAAACTTCAACCGAACTGAAATATCTAGTTGAGCCATATAACTATTTCTTTATTGATGAAGCGCAACGCGTAAATAATATTGGTTTGATACTTAAAAAGATAGGAGACCTGAAACTAAACTCTCAAGTTATCGTAACAGGCTCTTCGTCGCTGGATTTAGCCAATGAAATCAATGAACCTGCTACTGGTAGAATTATAAACTTCAATCTTTTTCCGATTTCACTAATCGAAAATGCTAATGCTTCATCTCAACTCGAAGAGCAGAGAATGCTTGAGGCAAGGATGATTTACGGTTTATATCCCGAAGTTGTGACACAACCTACTTTTGCTCGACAAACGCTTGTGAATCTAACTAACAACTACCTATATAAAGACCTTCTTTCTTTTCGTGGCATAAAGAAAGCAGATGTAATTATAAATCTTGTGAAAGCACTTGCTCTGCAAATTGGAAACGAGGTATCTTACAATGAACTATCCAACATTCTAGGTATTGACAAAAACACTGTTGAAAGCTATATCAACTTGCTTGAGAAATGTTTCATTGTATTTAGACTAAACTCTTATAGTCGCAACTTGCGTAATGAAATCAAAAAAGGCAAAAAGATTTACTTTTTCGATAATGGAGTGAGAAATGCTGTACTATCTAATTTTGCTCCACTAGAACTAAGAAATGACACAGGAGCGCTTTGGGAAAATTTGATGGTTGCCGAGAGAATAAAGCGTAATGCTTATTGTGAGAGTTATGCACAATTATACTTTTGGCGCACCCATGATCAAAAGGAAATTGACCTTATAGAAGATATGGACGGAAGGCTCTCTACTTTTGAGTTCAAATGGAATAGCAGGAAAAAGGCTACTATGCCAAAGATCTTCTCCGAGAATTACAGCAATTCCACTTTTGAAGTAATTACTCCCGATAACTTATGGAAGTTCCTGCAATAATTCGATTGATACAAATATTACAACAACACATACACCACACTAACCATTTTATCACTACATATTGTGATTGTGGGGATTGGAAATAATTTATACTTTTGCAGCTGTGAAAAAACTGCTGTTCATATTAACTCTCACACTCTCCACCTTGCCGATGTGGGCGACCGACAATGAGGCCGCCGTCGACACTGTGACCCTCGACGATGTGAGTGTAACAGCTATTAAGCAAGGAGTTACAACCGACCTCACTACTGCCAGCACGGTCCTTGACCGTCAACAGGTGGAGCGCAACGGCATCGTCACTGTGCGTGGCGTGAGCGACATGGTGCCCAATTTCTTCCTTCCCGACTACGGCAGCCGCATGACCTCGACAATCTATGTGCGCGGTCTGGGCGCCCGCATCGACCAGCCGTCAATGGGCCTCAACATCGACAACGTACCGGTGATGTGCAAAGAAAACTACGACTTTGACATCGCCGACATCTCACGCGTCGAGATGCTCCGCGGACCGCAGAGCACCCTCTACGGTCGCAACACAATGGGCGGACTTATGAACGTCTACACCCTCTCGCCCATGCAGTGGCAAGGCACACGCATCATCACCGAGATGGCGTCGCACCTCAGCCTTAAAGTCGGAGCGAGCCACTATGCCCGTATCAACGACAAACTGGGCATTGCGGGAGGCATTTACTACACCTCTACTCAAGGACAATACAAAAACGGATATAACGGCAAGCGCTGCGACTGGGAACGACAAGGCACCGGGCGGCTCAAACTCGTGTGGCAACCCTCTCTCACTCTTACCTTGAGCAACACCCTCAGCGCTTCCATCAGCCGTCAGGGCGGTTACCCCTATGAGTGGCTTGAGACCGGGCAGATTGCCTACAACGACACCTGCTTCTACCGCCGCACCAGCATCATGGACGGACTCACCATCACCAAGCGTTTTGACCGCTGGTCGCTCTCGAGCATCACCAGTTACCAGTATATCGATGACAATATGACGCTCGACCAGGACTTCACGCCTCTGCCCTACTTCACTCTCACGCAAGCTCGCCGCGAGCATGCCCTGACACAAGATGTAGTGGCACGAGGTGACGACAGCCGTGCCTACAAGTGGCTCGTGGGAGCCTTCGGCTTCTACCGCCGTTATCGCATGGATGCCCCCGTTACCTTCAAAGACACAGGCATCGCTAGCCTCATCGAGGATCATATCAACAACGTCAATCCCTACTACCCTGTGGTTTGGAACGAGCGCAGTTTCATTCTAGGCAGCCAGTTTACTAATCCCACCTGGGGCTTAGCGCTGTACCATCAGTCAAGCATCGACTGGAAGCGATTCACATTCACCGCTGGACTGCGTCTCGACTACGAGCACACCTCACTGAACTATAACAGCGAGACCCACACTGGCTACAAAGTGATGGAGGCTGCCACTGGCACAGTCTATCACAGCGAGAATATCGACATCAACGATGGCGGCAGCCTGAGCAAGCACTTCACCGAGCTGCTGCCCAAGTTCTCAATAACTTATCACTTGCCCACCAATGGCGAGAGCAGCCTCTATGCCAGTGTGAGCAAGGGCTACAAGGCTGGAGGTTTCAACACACAGATGTTCAGCGATGTGCTTCAGCAGCGACTCATGGGCATACTGGGCATCGGTGCTGCCTACGACATCAACGACATCGTGGGCTACAAGCCCGAGAAAGCGTGGAACTATGAGCTGGGCGGCCATTTTGAGAGCGCCAACCATCGCATCAAAGGCGACATCGCACTGTTCTATATCGACTGCCGAGACCGCCAAATGACCATCTTCCCCGACGGCACAACCACTGGCCGCATCATGACCAACGCCGGCAAGACACGCAGCCTGGGCGCCGAGGCAAGCCTGAGCGTCAACTTTACCGATAATCTGGGCATGAACTTGAGTTACGGCTACTGCGACGCACGCTTCGTGCGCTACAACGACGGCAAGGCCGACTATAAGGACAAGCATGTGCCCTACTGCCCTCAGCACACTCTCTTTGCCCAAGCGTTCTACACCTATAACATTAAAGGAGGAGGCGATTGGGCGCAAAGCGTCACCCTCGACGCGAGCCTCAAGGGCACTGGCGAGATTTACTGGAACGAGGCCAACACACAGCGCCAGCCATTCTACGCACTGCTAGGCAGCAGCATCACACTCACAGGCAAGCACTACTCGCTGCAGCTGTGGGGGCAAAACCTCACCGACACACGCTACAGCACGTTCTACTTCGTCTCCATCAGCCACGAGTTCCTCCAGCGCGGCCGCAGCCGCATGCTCGGCGCTACCCTGAGAGTAAACATCTAAATTACTATTAGACAGTACAAGAAACATAAGAACAAAAAACTATAAATTATGAAGAAATTTTTATTATCACTAGCACTTGTGGCAATGGCATTGCCATTCACCTCGTGCACCGATGACGAGCCCGTCATCCAAGAAGATCCAGTAAAAGAGACCGTCCAGGGCAAAGACCTGATCAGCAGCACCATCACCATTGCCCAAAACAAGGTTACTTACATTGAGACTGCCGACTACAACTTCAACATCGAGCGCACCTCCAAAGAGGCCATTGTGAGTGTCGTTGCCAACAATGTGAAATTCGACTCACACATGCCCTATGGAGTAACTTTTGCTATGGAAAGCATCAAAGCCACCACATTCGATGAGAACACAATTGAGTTTGCTGCGTCAAACGTGAAATTCCTTGACGCCTCAACCGGCGAAGAGAATACTCGCTACAAACTTACCGACGTGCGCGGTTATGTTGACAAGGCCAATGGAGTATACAGTCTCGTCTACACTGTCAATGAAACATGGAAAGTGCTTGTTACCAGCCCAACTATCCTGAGCCGCGTCTTAGACAATGACTATACCGCACCTACCGACATATACTACATCTACAAGATTGACGTCGCCACAATGAAGGCCGAGGTATTCCTCCACAACATTCAATTCAAAGTGGGTGGCGCCAGCAGCCCGGTGCTCAAGAAAATCTCTATCCCCGACCTTGACGTGACAGCGACAGCCACAGGTTTTGAACTCCGCGGCGACAACATCGTGCCATTCAACTACTCGGGTACAAACCTCGACCAGGCAACTCCAATGCCTCCAATGGTTGTCACTAACTTCAACGGCAAAATCGATATCTTCGAATCCATGCACACTATCTACTTCAACAGCATGGGAGGCGAGTGGGACGGATTCTCGGGACTCTACCTCTGGCGAAAAAAATCAGCACATGACTGGAGTGACTACTATCTATAATTAACAATGTTTTCAATAAATATTTTTAAATAAACTATTGTAGAAGAAAAAATGCGCTATCTTTGTGGCGCATTTTTGCATTGATTTATTAACACTTTAAATTATAAAGACATGAGAAAAGTATTTTCAATCTTCACATTAGCAGTGTTGCTGCTGGGCTTTACTGCGTGTAATGACGATAATGATGATTCCAGAATCCAAAAGATTACAGGAGAAATCCTGAACAACTCTGTTGATATAGCCGAGGGACAATCGGTATATGTGGCATCAAGCCCCATCGTCATGGAATGGAACATGTTGACATCCACAATCTCTATTAACTACAATGTGGCAGTGACTGGCGGTAACACAGCAACAGTGTCGCTTACTGATGTGGCACTGAATCCTGACTACACCTACAACTGCTACACCTTCTCCGCTGCCAACGGTGGCACCGGCATCACCAACCTCAACGGATACTACCGACCAGAGACCGGATGCCTCTATATTGAGTTCATTGTATTTGGCACTCACCGCGTGATGAGTACAGCCAATCTGTATTACCCCTATCTCAAGTACAACATCACCAACAGCGCGACTGGTAAAAGCCTGGAGAGCCCAAATGGAGAGATGATGATCTACATCAACCCCAAGAACATGAGTGCACAATTGATGATGGGCAGTTTTGCCCTTAGCGAGAATGGTGGCACCATCGAGCAAGTAGTGTTCTCCGGCTTGCATGCCGAACCCACAGCTACTGGTTATCATATTACCTACAGTGGCGAAGAGCATGCTACGTCTGCTGATGGCCACTATACTCTAAACGCTTTTGATGGAAACATAAGTGGCAGCGGAAAAATTGTTAATGGCACTTTCACCATTAATGAGGATTTCAACGGCACCTTCAACGGTAAAGCCTTCGCCAACTGATTTCAGGCATTATTCTCACCTTATAACACCTGCGCAACCTGTTTTGTGCAGGTGTTTTTGTAATTAATTGCTGTTTTTTGCCTCAAAGTGAAAAAAAAACAGTAACTTTGAAGCGGTTTTTTGAAAACTGAATGGCAACACGAGTAAAATACGACGAAGAAGAGATAATCGAACAGCTGCACAAGCAAGCTACTTGCCGCACTGCGTTCGGGAAAGTCATTGAGCACTATTCCGAGCAGCTCTATTGGCACATTCGCCGCATGGTAATAGACCATGACGACACCAACGATGTGCTCCAAAACACCTTTATCAAGGCGTGGACCAACATCGACAACTTCCGCGGCGACGCCAAGCTATCCACATGGCTCTACAAGATTGCCATCAACGAATCTATCACTTTCATCAACAAGAAGAAAGTGCAGAACAACATCTCCCTCGACGATGACGACTCGTTCCTCGTCAACAGCCTTGAGGCCGACAAGTATTTCGACGGCGACGAGGCACAAATCAAGCTGCAAAAAGCCATCGCCACTCTTCCCGAAAAACAACGCCTCGTCTTCAACATGCGATACTACGACGAGATGAAATATGAAGAGATGAGCGAAATCCTGGGCACATCGGTCGGAGCTCTAAAAGCATCCTATCACCACGCTTTGAAGAAAATTGAGACATTTTTTGAGAACAATGATTAAACCTTTTTAATTTGTTCTAGTCAAAAGGTTGTAATGAAAAAAGAGGATTCAAAAATATTAGAAAAGCTTGGTAAGGACCCGGGATTCAAAGTCCCTGATAATTACTTCAATGAGTTCAACGCAAAGTTGGCACAATCGCTTCCTGAGGTGAAAATCACCGAGGAAGAAAAGCCTACCTTGTGGATCAAGCTGCGACCATTTGTCTATATGGCAGCAATGTTTGCTGGCATTTGGCTCATGATGAACATCTTCAATATTGGGCAAAAAGCTACAGGAAGACCTGAAGCAAAAATCAAAGAAAATGTTATTCGCAATAACAACGCCCAGAAGGTGAACGACCTGCAAGACAAGTCCATCATGAACTACGAAGACTCGGTTAAGGCTGGCATCGACAGCCACAGCAATTTAGGGAAGTAATCTTCCCTATTTTACTTCATTGTAGTCAATCATCTTCTTTGACAAAGTTCTTACTTTACAGCAATACTTTGCTGAGCATCATGTGTGACTTTGGCAGGCTCCGTCAGTGAGCGGCAAGGCGACAGATGATTGACATTATGCTTTAGGCAACAACTAACTTACACACATAAGCGGCACCGCGGCACTCACAATCTTTGGAGTGCCGCGGTTTGTTTTTTATTGTCACGCAATTGCTTGTAATTAAAATATTGTGTATCTTTGCAAAGATGTAATTTTGTAATATTAACTAAAACTTAATCATAGACAAAAATGAAACTTCACAAATTTCTTACATTGTTGGTGCTGGTTGGGCTGGCGCTTTCTGCTCAGGCACAATCCATGTCGGTAAAAGACGATGCACGCAACCAATACATTATCGTAACGGCTATCAGCCACGACATCCTCCGTGTTGATGTGGTGCCCGACTATTGGACTGGCGAGCAGCTGCCTTCGCTTGTTTCTGACCTGAGCCAGCAAAATGCGATTACCGGTCCCGAGCTAAGCGTTAAAGAGAGCGGCGATTTCCACGTGATGACCACCCAAAGTGGCATGCGTGCCATCATCGACATGAATCTCAAGAGCTTGACGGTAAGCTGCGGAAACAGGTTTTTCACCACCGACCTGTGCGACCGCACTATGCACGGCACGTTGAGGCTCTTGCACCAGGGCAAGGAGTCGTTCTATGGTGCTGGCGAGCGTGGCTATTCCTTCAACCTCGCTGGCGACACTCTAATCAACTACAACAAGCAGAACTACGGCTATGTAAAAGGCGAGAAGCGCATCAAGCAGATGGGCATCACCATGCCGTTTATAATCTCCTCTAAGGGCTACGGCATTTTCTTCGACGACTTCTGCAAGTCCACATTGGCTTTGGGCGAGCAGGGAATCGAGTACAACAGCACTTCGCCTCAACCCATCACCTACTATATCATCAACGGCGACGGAAAGGTTGAGAACGTAGTCAAGAACTTCACCTGGCTCGTGGGCCGCCAGGAGCTGCCACCACTGTGGACTTTGGGCTACATCACCTCTAAATATGGCTACCACAACCAGCGCGAGAGCGAGGGCGTGGTCGACACGCTCAAGACTGCCGGCTATCCCCTCGACGGCATGGTCTTCGACCTCTACTGGTATGGCAAGGAGCAAGACATGGGTCGTCTCACATGGGACAAGGACCAGTGGCCCGACCACCGCGCCATGCTCAAGAACTTCAAGGACAAAGGCATCAACGTGGTGACAATCTCGCAACCCTATGTGCTCACCAACGGACGCGCAATCGACAACTACCGCGAACTCGACCCCAAGGGTATGTTCTGCAAGACTGATGGCACCGACAAAACACAGCAAGTCACCATCTGGGTGGGACAGGGAGGTATGTTCGACGTGTCCAACCCCGACACCCGCCAGTGGCTACGCAACCGTTATCGCTCGCTAACCGATGAGGGCGTTGGTGGCTGGTGGGGCGACCTGGGAGAGCCCGAGGTGCATCCCGAGGCTATTCGTCACTACAACGGCCTTACCGCCGAGCAGTACCACAACTTCTACGGCAACGAGTGGAGCCGCATCATCTACGAGCTCTTCAAGGAGGAATACCCTGACCGCCGTCCCATGATCATGATGCGCGCCGGCACAGCAGGTCTGCAGCAATACTCGGTATTCCCCTGGTCGACCGACGTGTCGCGCTCATGGGGAGGATTCCAGCCACAAGTCACCATTATGCTCAACTCGGGTTTGAGTGGACTAGGCTATATGTCGCACGACGTGGGCGGATTTGCTCTCGACGAGAACAAAAAGCGTGACGGCGAGCTCTACATACGCTGGCTCCAGATGGGACTCTTCTCACCAGTGCTCCGTACCCATTCACAGGACCTTGCCGAGCCTTACCACTACACCGAGTTTGGCGATCTGCCACTGCGCATCATCCGCGAGCGTTACCGCTGGCTGCCCTACAACTACACCCTCGCCTACGAGAACGCTAGCCAGGGGCTGCCACTGGTGCGACCACTCGGCTTTTACGAGAGCGACAACTACATCAACCGCTTCGACCACATTGACGATCAGTACTTGTGGGGCCGTGACGTGTTGGTAGCGCCCGTGATGCAGCAAGGCGCCACCAGCCGCAACATCATCTTCCCCGAGGGCACCTGGATAGACGTCAGCAACCCAACCGACCGCTTTGAGGCCTACACCATGGTAGATTATCTCACTCCACTCGATGTGCTGCCCATTTTCGTGCGCGCTGGAGCATTCATTCCACAAGCGAACTACAAGATGGATAACGTGGGCGATTATAACCCAAGCAAACTCGACATCATGTACTACCCCAGCGATGAGCCATCGAGCTATACACTCTTCGAAGACGACCTCACATCGACCGGCACACTTGAAGAGGGCATGCATCGCCTCATCACATTCGCAGCAGCACCACAAGGCATGACTTGCACATTCACAATCAAGGGCGAAGGCGCAGGAACACCAGCAAAGAAAGAGTACCGTCTCGTAATCCCAAGCATGCAAGTCGCACCAGCCAAAGTGACTATCAACGGCAAAAAAGCCAAAAAAGTCACCTTTGACAAGGCCAAAGGCACCCTCACAATCCCAGTGACAATCAACGACATCAACACCCTAACAACCATCGAAATAGCAAGATAAAAAAATAAGGGTTAAGGGTTAAATGTTCACACGAAGATCGTGATCGAGAATCGTGATCGAAAGTGGGACAAAAAATAAAAATTATGGCTAGCGAAAATTTCACTAACACGTCATTAACAATAAAAGGTCTACTAGGACTTATCGAGGCAAACGACATAGCAATTCCGGAAATTCAAAGACCTTTTGTGTGGAAGAACACCCAAGTACGCGACTTGATTGATTCACTTTATAAGGGTTATCCAACAGGATATATAATCTTGTGGAAGAATCCCAATGTGAAACTCAAAGATGGCACTTTCTCATCTGGAAAGAAAATTATCATAGACGGTCAACAGCGCATTACAGCACTGATGGCAGCGGTCGCTTCTAGAAAAGTAATCAACAGCGATTTCAGGGAGATACCTATAAATATAGCCTTTAACCCGTTTGCTGCACTGGACTTTCTAAATGGGAATAGTGAAGCTGAAATCTTTGCTGTTCAAACTCCTGCACACAAAAAAAGTAAACATTGGATTCCCGACATTGCTGAAATTTTTAAGCCTACTTTTGCTTCATGGACGTTTATCCCCAAGTATATTGAGCAGAACCCAGAAATGAATGGTGACAACTTACAAAAGGTTCTCACAATACTAAAGGGGATAGAAACTACACAAGTAGGTGTTATTGAATTGTCGGAAAAACTTGACATTGATGTAGTAACCGATATTTTCATCCGCATTAATTCAAAGGGAACACCACTTAGCCAGGGAGACTTTGTTATGTCGAAGATGGCAGCCGATGAAGTGCATGGCGGTAACACGCTTCGCAAAATCATCGACTATTTCAGCCATTTGGCTGTTGCGCCTAATTATTTTGACTACATCAAGGAAAATGACATCACATTTGCCTCCACGCCATATCTTACGAAACTTGAATGGCTAAAAGACGATAAGGAAACGGTTTATGACCCAAAATGCGATGATGTTATTCGCGTAGCTTTCATGCATAAATTGAAACGAGCTAAACTCGCCAACCTAGTTCAGTTGCTTACCGGTCGTGACTTTGAAACCCGAGAGTTTAAAGAGGAAATAATAGAGGATACATTCAATAAGATGTATGAGGGTGTGGAGAATGTAATCAGTCAGCACAACTTCACGCAATTCATGATTGCTATAAGGTCAGCTGGTTTCATTTCTAGCAAGATGGTGACATCAAATATGGCGCTGGACTTTGCCTACACAATCCATCTTCTCTTGCGGGATTCAGATGTTCCTGTAGCCGAAAGAAAGAGAATAGTACAAAAGTGGTACGTTCTGTCGGTACTTACAGGACGTTACAGCAGTTCTCCTGAATCAAAATTTTCAAGGGACATCCGTATGATTAATGAGATGGGAGTTCCTAATGTGCTGAGATCAATAGAGGACGCAATTCTTTCAGAAAACTTCTGGAATGTTGCAGTAACACAAGATTTAACTGTATCTTCAACATCTAACCCTACCTATCTAGTCTATCTTGCAGCTCAAGTTTATTTTAACGATGTTTCGTTGCTTTCGACTAACATCACAGTGCGTGAATTGATTAACCTAGGTGGTGACGTACACCATGTTTTCCCGAAGAAATATTTAATTAATAACAACTTCTCAAGAAACCAGTACAACCAAGATGCGAATTATGCTTACCTTGACCGACCGGTAAACGAGTCAATAGGCAAAAAAGCTCCAAAGGAGTACTTCTCTTTAGCTCTTGAGCAATGTGAAACAAAGGTTGCTAAATGTGGCTCAATCATTGATAAAGACCAATTATTTGAAAACCTAGAGACAAATTGTATTCCTGCCAATGTCTTTGATATGGGGCATGAGAATTATAGTGAGTTCCTTGAACAACGCAGATTACTCATGGCAAAGAAAATCAGGAGATACTATGAAAGCCTATGACATGCATCTTAGACTTTTAGAATATAGTGAAAACGAGGAATAAATTATTCCTCGTTTTTAGTTTACCAAGCAATTAGCGAGCCCTAGTCAACCTTTAAAGCATGAGTCGCACAAAGTGCAGTGTGTGATTGGCGAGCCTCAGTCAACCTTCAGCTCGACTGAGCGAGCAGCATGAGTCGCACGATGTGCGGCATGCGATAAGCGAGCCTCAGTCAATTGCGCCGCAAGCGCGGCGTTCAAAAATTCTAGGCGATTGTCAATGTGTGCCGCAACAATGTTGCAGCTATCAAGAATCCTGGGCGCTGTTAATGCATTGCGCCGCAAGCGCGGCGTTCAAGGAACCACGAGGGCATTTTTTTAATATTGCCCCTCAATATCCCCTTCCATTACCTTTGCCACATTATTAAATTATTAACTTTAAATTTGAAAACACCATGACACCATTCACACCCATCCTCGAGCAATTCGAGGCTGCACGACGCAGAAAACTCATCCAGG
>JAFZAC010000028.1 GCA_017548365.1 Muribaculaceae bacterium | reverse complement strand
TCAAGAGTTGTTGAATAACTGCACTACACAGTGGACCGCAATTAATGGTGTAAATGGCCGCCTGTTGACCAGCACCATCAACGGCGAGACGTTGTTCTTACCCGCAAATGGCCATCTTGATGGCAGCACGTTCAATGGCGGGTGGGGAAATTATTGGTCTCGTACGCTTGACACCAGCTTCTCACCCCAGGCTTACTACCTCAACTTCGGTTCAGGCCTTGTGCGCACGTACGCCCTTGGGCGACAGTACGGTTTCAGCGTGCGGGCAGTGCGTTATATGACCTACAGCATCACTTTGCCCGAGTCGTTTGAAAATGGCATGGTGACCTGCGACAAAGAGAGTGCTACTGAGGGCGAGACCGTGACGCTTACCGTGACCCCTGACAATGGCTATGAGCTGGAAACGCTCACCGTGACCACCGTTGATGCAACTTCGGGCGCACCAATTCGCGCTAATGTGGATCTCACCGAGGGCGAGAACGGTACTTACACCTTCGATATGCCTGCTGCTCCAGTGACCGTTAACGCTACGTTCATCGAGATTCCTCCAGTGTTTGGCGACGTGAACTGTGATGGGGCAGTCACCTCGGCCGACGTGACTTGCATTTACAGTTACTTGCTCAATAGTGATGAAACCTTTATTGAGACAAGCGATGTGAACGCTGACGGTGCTATCACTAGTGCCGACATTACTGCTATCTACAGTATCCTGCTAGGAAGTAAATAGATAAAGTCTTTCTTTTACGCATAGAGGCGGTTACCGTACTTTTATTATACGATAACCGCTTTTATTATGGATAAAGAAAAAATTACTATTGACATCAAAGTAATTGCCCACACATATATTTGTTGTATATTTGTGGCATGAAAAAGAACTTATATATGCTGGAGCAGAAGTTTAAGATGAGCATTACGTTGATAGTGGCGATGCTGCTAACGCTCACCATCTATGCAAGCGATGTCTTACCTGCTATGCCCGACTATAGCGATTCCACGCAGTGGTATGTGCAGGACCGTCATGCCGATGCCGATATATTCTATGTGATTTCGACCGAAAGTGGCGATTATCTAACGCCCGATGGCATGATGTGCCATTTTGCCGACACTTATAACGATAGTGTGCGTGCGGCACTTACTGGCGAGATGGTGGGAGTGGACCGTTTGTTGAGTGGTGAACTCAACTATTATTCGCCTTATTATCGACAGTGCACATTGCAGACTTTCACTTCCGATAATCTTGTGGCCGAGCGCTTACCATTGGCAATGAAAGATGTGAGCAAGGCTTTCAACTATTATCTGGAGCATATAAATCATGGGCGGCCGTTTGTCCTTGCGGGTTACAGCCAGGGAGCCATGGCGGTGCTGCAACTATTGCAGGAAATGGACAGCACAACTTTTGACCGAATGATTGCCGCCTATGTAATAGGGGCGAACATACCGCAGACCCTGCTCGACTCTTGTCCGCGCATTGTTCCTGCTAGCTGTGCTGACGACACGGGTGTGACAATTTGCTACAACTCGGTGCGTGACCCCAGCTGCGTGGTGCATATGATTGGCGATGACAATGTTGTGGCTATCAATCCAGTGAACTGGTGCACCGATGACACTCCAGCCTCGTTGGTGACAGTGCCGTCGCCAGGCAAACACAACGTTGAGCAGAAAACTGACACCCTTACTGTGCGTCTCGACCCAGCAACACATCTGCTCCTAGTCAGTGGTTACACCGGCACCGACTATGTACTTCCACTCATAGGTAAGGAAGGCAACTACCACTCTCGCGAAATCTGGCTCTATCGCACACAACTACGCGAGAACATCGCATTGCGCACTTGGGTCTATCTATACGGGTACATAAATAGCTGAAAACTATGTATAATTGTCTTTTTATTCTAACTTGGTGAAATAAAAAAAATAGCTTATGAAACGATTATTTTTGATTGCCTTATTAGGCTTGATTTCAGTATCAATAAACGCTCAGATACCGACGCCGCCAGATCCGGTCTGTGCCTATTGCGGCGTGAACCTTATGAAGGGCGAAGCCCACAAGAGCACTTGCCCCTATTATGAGGCACCAAAGGAAGAAGAATCGTCTTCTTCAAGTTCATCACAGTTGAAGGATTATACACCGATACCCGGGATGTCGGCCATCGAGCACACGCTGATATATGAGGTGGGCGTTGATGGAAAGAAGCCATGCAGCCATTGTCGAAGCCTGATTCACCATCCATGGTGTGAGATTATAAATATGCAGAAATGGGCCAAGGAATATTGGGCTAAAGCTGAAAATGCCACAACCGAAGCCGTTCGCAAGCAAGCCTTGTGGGACTATAAACGCATGGTTGACAATTTGAAATTATTTATTGACCTGAATTACACTATAGAGGATTCCAAACCTCTTCCCGAGGTGAAGAGCAGACTTAATATAAGCAGTGAAGAATATGGAATGCTTTACAGAGTGGGAGTGAGAGGTTTTAATTTGACGTGTCCTGTTTGCGGTAGCATGGTTCATGAGAGTTGGTGTTCTTATGCCATGTTACAGTTGATGGCGGTTGAGGCGAAGGACAAAGCAAAAGCAACGACCACATTAGAAGAACGCGAAAAGGCGATAATTGATTTTCATGTTTGCGAAGATAACTTACTTGCTTCTTATGAACAGAATTTGAAAAAGAAACAAGAAGAAGAGGCGCAAAAAGCGAGAGAGCAAGCTCAGCAAAACACTTCTCCTGCCCCTGCCAGCTATCAGCGCCTCTCGAGCGTTGATATCAAGGGCAACTACGACAAGAAACTAGGTTATGGCTCTTGGGCCACTGCCTATGGCAAGACATTTCCTAACGGAGAGGAACAATGGGTGCTATATGACGATAACGGACAAGAAGTAGGACAATTCTCAAAGGTTGAGCCAGCATCGGTGCCTAGCGGATTGGACGTTTTCTTGGTGAGAGACTACAATGGTAAGTGGGGCGTGTACAATGCTGGCGGTTATGCCATCGTTGAGCCGGAATATGAGAGTGTTAAAGTTGTTGTCGCTCAACAAGGGAGCGAAATGCGTGAGTTTTACGACGTGACACAGCGCGATGGATTGGGTATGTTGCGTCACGGCATTATCAATGGCTCTATTGCTGACAGTGACAATCAAACCATACCTTGTGTGTGCAACCGCATAGAGTTGATTGACCGCAGCCCGTCGAATTACGGTGTTTTGGCAAAAATTACGGTTGACGGAAGAATGGGCGTCATGGACACCGATGATGGTGATGTGATTATCCAACCTAGCTATTCCTACGTCAACACCTACTTCACGCCTAAGGGCATGTATTTCATCGTGGGTGACGGCAATAGCTTCGGCGCTTATTTTGCCGAAACGATGGAAGTCCTTGTCTTTCCAGACAGTGGCAAAACCCTTGACCAAGTGCGCAATATCCTCGATCAGCGAGACCGATAGTCCTCATTTTTATAATATTGTTTTTTTGTCAAAAATGTGATTTCTTTGTCCTGTCGTCAAGACAAAGAGATTTTTGACATATTGTAACCTCGATTTTTTTGTTTTTTGTCCCGATTGAGTGAAACCTGAATCAAGTGAATCAAGTGAGTCAAGTGAGTCAGGTGAGTCAGGTGAGTCAAGTGAGTCAAGTGAGCCAGGTGAGTCAAGTGAGTCCACTGATTACACTGATTACACTGATTATTGTTATGATGTTGTCTGTCATGTCTTTAACCTTTTATTTTAAGTCCTGGATAGTAGCACCAGGCAATAAAGGCTGGGATGGCAGATGAGATAAATTGCAGCCAACGGAAATCCACAACACAAGACCAGCCTCCAATCAAAGCACGAAGGCTATAGAGTACGATAATGACAATAATGGCAGTGTGAGTCAATGGGAGCCGTCGGATGTCACCAGAAGCTGAAAGGGCATAGAGTCCTGCCAGTGTTAAAGCAATGGCAATGCCGAAGGTTAGGGCATAAAGCATCCAGACATGGCCAAACACCATGTTATGCATCATTTCCTTGATTCCATATGCGTCGAATGCTTCATCTAAAGCAAATAGACATCCGATGTGCCCGATGGCAATAATGAAATGGAGCACCGCTCCAAGGCGTAATCTTTTCATTGTTTGTTGTTCAAATAATTGTTTCGCTTTATCAGAAATCCGTGATTGCGAAGAGGGGTTGGCATGCATCTGCTTCTCCGTCTTTTGAATACGAATATCCTTGAATCCAAGATTTAGGATGTAGTTTTCTACTTTTCTCGGACTTCCGCATCGTTCGAAGAGTATTTATTTATCACTTCGCAGCCCTGCTTTTCATAATAGGCGAGCATCTCTGGCAACTTCTTCAAGTCGTAGCTAGTGATACAGTCAGAGAGGACGTGGACCGTGTAGCCTGCTTTCCGCATATTGAAGCAGGTGGATTTCACGCAGGCGGTAGCATCAGCACCAGCAATATAGAACTCTGTGATTCTGTTTTCCGCAATGAACGTGGCAAACGCCTCACTCGTCAATGCATTACTCTTTGTTTTCACAAAAATGTTATCCGAAACAACCTTCAGTTCCGGTACTAACTCCTCGCCACGAGTACCAGGCTTAAAGGTTCGTGTGCCAGCGGTGATGTTGTTGTGCCTGATATAGACGACGTGCATACCCTCAGATACAGCCCATTCGATAGCAGCATTGATATTGTCAACAATGTCGCGGTAGTGCTTGGTGATGTCGTTCTGGATGTCAATAACGACTAGTGCTTTTGTTTGCATACTTTAAAGGACAAAACTACGTGGATAAAAGTCGCTGTAAAAACGGCCATCGGTGGCGGTGAACTTTAGAACGCAATAGTTGGGGTCGGCCACACCGTCTGGGTAGTATTGCTCATCACCATCGCGCCAGATCATCTTCTTGCTCTCGGCGTCTGTCAACACCTCCATCGTGCCACGCAACATCATGCCCTTGAAACCCTCGGCATCGCAGAAATAGATGCTGGCCTTGGGATTGGCCTTATAGTGGGCTACACGCAGCGAGAAGGTGTTGGTGGTGAAATAAAAGACCTTGATACCTTCGCGCTTACGTGGTGCCAACATGGCCTTGGTGCAGGGATAGCCTTCGTTATCTACCGACGAGATATATGTAATAGGCAACGAGTCGGCCATCTGGGCAATAAGTTCTTTTACACCAGCCAAAGCAGAATTGACCTTCATAGCCTCAACATCGTTGACATTAAGTGTCTTACGCCAACGCTTTAGTTGTGGAAAGTACATCTTCATCTGACCTATGTACTCTTCACGCGAGATATTAGTGCCGTTTCCATCGTTAAAAGTTCCAATGAATTGTGCACAGTGCTCAATCATCTCACCCATCGTGCACTCTTGTAGGAATTTTCCGTCCCTATAGCAGTACATGCAATAATCTTCATTTTTACTACCATCGGCATTTGTGCCGAGTACATCGTCAGTCAGTGGCATTCCGCAACTCTGACAGAATCTCATTTCTTTTTCCATATTTCTTATATTATATAACAGTAATAAGTTTTACAGTTTATCAATTTCGTCTTGCAAGTTAGCCAAAAATCGCCCTGCATGTCCCCCGTCCATCTGCACATGGTGAAACTGAAAACTGATGGGCAACATGGTTTTGAGCCACCCTTTGCGGTATTTTCCCCACATGACCATAGGGTTGTTAAATACCTTGGCATATTGGTTTACAATACAATCTAATTCAGTTTCAATCATTGCCGAAGTGCCTATCACCATTGCTTCCTCCAGGAAACTGCTTTTACAGTTTTTGCTCACCGATTGCACTATGGTCATGTAATCGTGGTTGAATTGGCTCAAGTCATCGGTGTATGAGATATCGCATGAGCTGATGCCGCCTTCTTTGTTGTTCACAATCACATTGATAGCCAAGCGGTCATATTTATATAACTTGTCATGCTCGGGCAGTACATAGAACTCTTCAATTGGACCAGCTGATTTACCGATACACCAGCAGAGCAGCATGTTGAAGCTCAAGTCGTGTTTTTTGCTATATCTCAGAAGCTTTGTCACGTCCATCGTCTTTACCAATGTCACCATGGGCATAGGTGAAGACATCCAGAGATTGAATGCTTCCTTGCGATTGATGTCTTTTGGATTGATTTCAGTCTTCATTGTTTCAATAAGGGTGATAGTAGGTGTAATCTTTGACCGAATTGTAGGCGATTACCTTGCCGTCGTTGTTAAAGGTGACGATGAAGAGCATCTGTTCTGGGCCTGCTATTTCGCCCACCATCTTGCGGTAGCCCCATTCCTCGCCTGTTTCGTTGGCATTCTTGAAGAGTGGCGTACCTAGCAGGTTATGGATGTCGTTTTTGGTCATGCCCATCTCCACTTTGTTGATTTTCACTGTGTCGCGTGTTGAAACGCAACTACTTAAACTCACACTTAAAACTATTGTAATAAGAATAACTGCAATGGTTGAAATAATAATACTGTTTTTCATTGTCGTAAATTTTTAAAGAAGTTCTTATTTCTTCCTTTAGTTCTTTATACTCACTCCGCCTAGGAAATTGCTTGCAACAATGTGCAAACTTGGGGCGCCTGGAATTACTCTGCCCATGGTTTCATTACCCATACCGCCAATGAAGCTGCGGCTCTTCACCACCACGTTGATATTGGCTGGAACCAACAGCTCAACGCCACCCATAAAAGTGTGGATGTCGATTTCCTCATCATCGTTGATGACAGCTCCGCGCAGGTCAAGGCGCAGGCCACCACAGAAGGCATCGAGACGGGCTCCATGGAATGGCTCACCATGGTAGATGTACTCATCGCCGCCAAAGCGCACGGCGCAATGAATGCGTTTGCCTTCTTCGCCTTGAGGTATTGGGCGCTGAAGCCACTGATCAGGGTTACGTTGATAACTGCTTATGATAAGTTTCACACCTATTATAAGCAAAAGGACTGGTCCCAAATATTCAGTCCAGGGATGGTTCCATACCCAATCAAACCAGTTGAGGTTGAAAATGTGCCACATGCTCGCCAATTTCATTGCGGCGGCAAAAACAAAAATGATTCCAATAATTTTTCTGCGTGTCATGATTCTGAAATTTTAGTGTGCCAGGCTGAATCGCCTGTGCTTATATGACTGCAAAATTGCGGCAAAATTACCGCCGCAGCAAGTTTTTGGGATATTCTGCACGCTTTTGTGACGAATGACATCTCACGTGGGATGAATTGTGCGAAATGTGACGTATAGTTTTGTGGTATGGTTGATTTGTTATACCTTTGCCACTGCTATGGGTAGGGAACAAAGAGAGACAATCACAATTCGTATCATCAGCGTATGTTTTGCGGTGTTGGTGCTAGCCGTCTTTAAGCCTTTTGGGCTTGAAGCGTGGCAGTGGCAGGGTTATGTTCACTTACTCGCTATAGGTGCTTTGGGAATTGTTGTTTGCTTTATCACCGAAGCGATATTGAGGTATGTTCTTAGGAAGCCGGGCTCACTTGATCGTGGTGTGGATTACATCATTCGTCGTAACCTGTGGTTCCAGCTCATTAATACACCGCTCATTACGCTCATGATATGTCTATATCGACATTTTGTGCTCAGCGACAAGGTGGATGCCAATCGTCTCTCGTGGAGCAATTTCTTTGAGACATTGGTAATCATGGCATTTTGTTCATTTATTATTGGTCTGTACTGGCGTTTCAAGTTCCGTGGCCGATATTTGGCAGCCGAACTCGAGGAAACCAAGCAGATGAATGAGCAGCTGCAGCGATTGCAGCAGCAATTACTCTCTCAGTCGGTAACTCCTAAACCGGAGCTAGAGGCGCAACCTTCAGCAATACACCCAAGCACAATTGATTTGTCAGGCACTACAAGTGATATAGTTACCCTGCACGTTCCTAATCTATTATATATCGAATCGGTGGGAAATTATGTCAAAGTGGCGCAATTTCATGAAGGTAAAGTTGTTACCAATATGCTTCGCTCAACATCCAAACAAATAGAAGAGGAGTTGAGCGGCTACTCCACAATAGTGCGTTGCCATCGCGCTTTCCTTGTAAACTTACAACAAGTGGAAAAAATTATTTCTAAAGCTGGTTCCATGCAATTGCTCATCAAGCACAGTAACGACTACCTTCCTGTCTCACGAAGCAATATGCCAGGAATCAAGCAAGCTATCGCCCAACAGCAAACAGCTCACAATTAAACAGTACAATCACATTGTTATTTAAAATTCCACTCCGGCTTTCAGGAAGAAATTGTGGAACATAGCGCCTTTGTTAAGGTAACAACCGCCCTTGTCGTCGCTAATGGCTCCTGGCTCTGAACCAAGGCACCACAATTTATAATGTGCAGTGTGCAACGCATATCCCACACCCACATTGAAGGTGAAGTATTGGCCTGTAGCAAAGTGCCAACCAATGCTGGGCGATGCATAGAAGCCCTTGTGGTTGATGAATGTGGCACCCACTTTCAAGCTGACCCATGGTGTGTTCAAGCTTTCGTTCTTAAGGCAATAGCGGCCCTCGGCATAAATAGGGATGAACGGATAACGCCATTCGGGATCATTGTCCTCAAGTTGAGGCCTGTCGGTGCGCTTGGGATAGGAGCTGACAACAGGCTTGAAGTTGTGTATGCCAATACCGGCTCCCAGATATCCCTTGGGTGTGATGGCATAACCAAATGAGGTCTCAAGCAGCCAAAAGTCGTTGCGTGGAGAGCCCATTCCCAGTGAGTAGCCCAGGTCGATGAATCCGCGGAATTTGGAGGTGTCGTAGTTCTTCTTGATTGACGCATGGTCGATATGGTCCACATCACTCATGTCAAAAACGTAGTCCATGCCATCAAGTGTTGAGATTTCGACTTTCTGGTCATTGCGAGAGGTGATCACGCCTTCCACTTTCTGCCCGTTATGCAGGTGGATGGTAGATTTGCGAACGATATCATCGGCCATCAATTGTGTTGTCATGGCAAAAGCCATAATTAAGATTAAAACTAATTTTCTCATATTTAAAAGAATTAAGTATTGCGTTATTAAACATTATTTAATTGCCAAGTAGGATGTTGTAGATTATGGTTATGTCGACCGAGGATATGATTCCGTCGCCGTCCTGGTCGCCGTTGACTATAGCGCTGGTGTCACCATTGAGCAGGTAGTTGTAAAGCGCAGTCACGTCAACACTCGACACGACACCATCGCCGTTCACGTCGCCATTCACAGCAACTTTATAGGTTATTGTGCGCAATGCCCTCACCAGGTCATCGTTGCTATAATAATAAATTTCGGCGCGATATTCTCCTGGTTCAAGGTTGGTGAAAGTAAAATCATCACTAACAGTACCATTTGCCGTAACTTTGACACCTTTTGTTATTCTGGAGTGGTAAACATCAGAGCCATCTACTTTCTTGTATAATTGAGCTATAATGTAGTCTCTGTATACGGTGTTTTTATTGTTCTTGATTGTTATATGGAACGGAAGAGAGCGGGTGTAACTGGTGTAATTATTTGACGAGTTGGCTCCCGAGACATAATAAGTCATTGAAAGATTGGCTTCAGAGGAGGTTTCCACGTCCACCGAGCCGGTGCAATAGGAATAATTGCCATATCTATCGGCTGTTATCTCGAGATTGTTGGTGCCTGATTTAGTTGGAGTATAACTTATCGTCACATATCCAATGGAGTTGCCGTCAAGACTAATGGTATTGGCGCCCACAAGCGTATTGTTTGCCCAAAGGTAAAAAAAGAAATTGTCGGCAAGGCAGTTTTTAGTCACTTTCACCGTCACCTCAAGCGGACGATTGACTTTTCTCACCGTGCCATAACTATAAATACTTGCCGACACACCTTCGGTGGTCTGAATATTATTTTGAATACCCTTATTAACGGGCATGAGAGTGAGAGTGTTACCATTAATCTCAGCCTGAACATAATTAAGTCCTGAATAATGGCAAGGCAACCATTGATTGCCGCCATTCTCGCGGCAAATGGGACGGAGATAGTAAGTGCCATTGCCATAGTTTTTTCCAAAATTCAAAACTCTTGATATTGTCCCTGTACTATTACCGCTGCCTAATGTGGCATTATGGGGATTGCCATAAGTTGCAATAAGATTGAAACCTGATTCGTCATACACACCCCAGCTCAAGTCATAATTTCTAGAAACTATAGAATTATTCTTATAATTATAATATCTGCAGCCAATAGTGATAGCAAAGGGGTCAGAAGAGCTGCTGCGGGTGTAAGTGGTACTATTGACTACAATGTCTTTGGCTTGAACTACCGAATTCCTCTCATTTGTCGATATCGTGTTGGGCTCAAGGCCGATAATTATCTCATTTGATATCATGTAACCGTCATTGCCAGCGGCACTGCCTATGCCGTTGGCATCAGGATTGAGGGATGTCAACAGGAAGTAGCCGTCACCGTCACCACTCCACCCCCAGTTGAAATGGTAATATCCGCTTCCGTCATAACCGTCACACACAAAACAGTGTCCTCCTTCATATTTATGTCCTACATATACAACGGGACGGTGGGCACGGAGTTCATTGAGTATAAAACTCTCCCACTGAGAATAGGAGTAATCAAAACGAATCAGCTTTCGGGCTTTGGGACTGTACTTGAAATAGTCAACATAAACCTCGTTTTGAGAAGGGGCACTTGAGCCGATTGGGCTATAATTCATCTCCACCGACTGCCCGCAATAACGCATCAGTTTTGCTACAGCAAAATTGGCCGTCGCAGTAGGGACGGTATCGCTGCTCGAATAAGTTTTCTTCATGGCATTCCAGTTGAAGCTGGTTCCAGCTAAAGAGCTGAGGGTGGTATATCCGTAATCCCAATGGTAAGCTGGAATTTCCCGACTTATCATATCGGGCCACTGGTAATAGTACATCACCTGAGCCATAGCCGTAGCCACGCAACCAGTCACGCAATAGTATCCATTGTATTTCGGGCACTGAAAATAATAAGGACGTCCTTGCCCCCATTTGGTTTGAATGAGAGGCGCCACAGGACTGCCGGCCTTAATGGTGCTGGAGGTTTCACCCTGATAGATAGAAGTCTTGCTCTCGTCGAGCGAGGCGATTTCCTCGACATATTGCTCGAGCCATGCCTGCATATTCTCGGGAATATCGTTTGGGTCGTAACTGCCGCTGTCGCTGTAGCCCAGCACCTGTCGGGTGCGGTCGTCACCGCTCACGATTACCCAACCTCTGTCTTTCTGGGCGTTAAACACATAGAGAGCTGACTGATTCGCCACCTTGCCACGCAGAATTTTTGGTGCGGCAGTGGCGATATCGCCCAACTTCTTCTGTGCCATAAACTGCGCTGCGATAGCACGCGCAGAACTCTCACTAACAGGCGCAGCTTGCATAAACCCATTCACAAGCCACATTATCAGGGCAAAAAACAATATCCTCTTCATGAGTTAAAGGTGTTAAAGGAATAAAAATTGCGCATTCTGAATTCTGCATTCTGAATTCTGAATTCTGCATTCTGAATTCTGAATTCTGCATTCTGCATTATCAAAAAGTTTGCATATCCACCAGGTGCTTGTAGGTGCCACCCAGGGCTATGAGTTCGTCGTGGCGGCCTTGCTCCACAATCTTGCCCTCGTGCATGACCACGATGAGGTCGGCATTCTTGATGGTTGACAGGCGGTGTGCGATGACCAGCGTGGTGCGGCCGTGCATGAGGTTGTCGAGGGCCTCCTGCACCAAGTGTTCGCTCTCGGTATCGAGAGCTGATGTCGCCTCGTCGAGGATAAGGATAGGCGGATTCTTGAGGATGGCGCGGGCGATGCTGATGCGCTGCCGCTGTCCTCCCGAGAGTTTGCATCCTCGGTCACCAATATTTGTGTCAAAGCCTTGTTCTGTGGCCATGATAAAGTCGTAGGCGTTGGCAATCTTGGCGGCTTTTTCCACTTCCTCTTGAGTTGCGTTCTCCACGCCGAAGGCAATATTGTTGAAGAACGAGTCGTTGAAGAGAATAGCCTCTTGGTTTACGTTGCCCATAAGGCCACGCAGGTCGGCAACGCGGTAGTTGCGGATGTCCACACCGTCGATTGTGATGTTGCCTTCATTCACATCGTAAAAGCGTGGCAGCAGGTCGGCGATGGTGGTCTTGCCCGAACCGCTCTGCCCCACAAGCGCCACTGTCTTGCCGCAGGGAATGTCGATGCTCACGTCGTCAATGACCCATGCGTCTTGATATCTGAATCTCACATTTTGGTAACTGATTCCCTTGTGGAACGAGGTCAGTTCCACAGGCTGCTCGGGGTCGGTGATTGGATTCTCGGCATTCATTATCTTGTCTATGCGCTGCATTGACGCAAGGCCGCGCTGTATGTTGTAGCTCGCCTTGGAGAAATCCTTGGCAGGATTGATGATGCTGTAGAAAATCACCATGTAATAGATGAACTTTGGCGCCGTGATGGCATCGGTACCGTTGAGGATGAGTGTGCCGCCAAACCACAGCACAATTGCAATGGTGGCGGTGCCCAAAAACTCGCTCATGGGATGGGCTAGCTCATAGCGGCGGTTCATGCGGCGAGAGATGTTGCGGTATTTCTCGTTTTCTGCACCAAAACGGCTCATTACCTTTTCTTCGGCGTTGAATGCCTTGATAATGCGCAGTCCGCTAATGGTCTCTTCAATGTTGCTCATGATGGTGCCAAGCTGGTTTTGCTGCTCGAGCGACGCCCGCTTCAGGTATTTGCCTACACTGCCCATGATTAAACCGGCAATGGGTAGCAAGATGAATACAAAGAGAGTCAACTGCCAGCTCACAAAGAGCATCATGGCAAGGCAAACCACTATCATGATGGGATTCTTGAACATCATGTCGAGCGACATCATCACCGAGTTTTCCACCTCGGTAACGTCACCGCTCATGCGAGCCATCACGTCGCCCTTGCGCTCGCTCGAGAAGAAGCTTATGGGTAGCGACACCATCTTGTTGTAAATCATCGCCCTTAGGTCCCGAACCACACCTGTGCGAAGCGATATCATGAAGAAAGCAGCCATATAGGCGGCGCCTGTCTTTAGTCCTGTCATCACCACCAGTGCGCCAGCGATGCATGCTAGAGCCACACTCTTGCCACTGCTGGCTATAATGGTCTGCACATAGTAGTAGAAGTTGTTGACTACCACCTTGTCGATGCTTGCCGAGCCCCAAGGAGTGTAGCTGTAGGTGGCCGTGTTGATGCCAAAGAGCATCTCCAGGATAGGGATGATGAGGGCAAACGAAAACAGTGTGAGCAGCGCAGCCAGGATGTTGAACACGATGTTCAGCGCAAGCTGCTTTTTATAGGGTGGCACAAAGCGCCTTAATATCTTGAAGAAACCTTTCATTAATAGGGTCGTTTAGATGCTTTAAGCACACATCACAGTGCAAAGGTATAAAAAAATTTTTTATTCTCTAATGGTTGACAAAAAAAGCGTTACCGCCTCACTGAACATTCAAGGGCGGTAACGTGAGATTTATCAAATATGATTCAAATTTTATTTCTCTACTTTGCGAACTACAGCGACTGGTGTCTGCTGGCTGTTCTGACACAATGGGTTGTCTTTGAACAGGGCACAGAGGAACTTGTCGTTAAGATTCTTGTCCGACTTGCCCAGGATGTTGGCACCCAGGTCGTTGGCATCAATGATGATAACATCGTTGCCAAGGCGCTCTTTCATCTCTTTTGCAACCTTGTGAGGCTTGTCGGGAGCCATCTTGGCATAACGGTTGTAAGGAGCAATTACGCCATCGGCAGGACCGTCAATAGCGCGGGCACGATAGCCACACACCTTATAGAACGCACCTCTGATGCCAAAAGGCTTGGTAACTGCAGCAGCAGCGCAACCAAGTAAAATTCTGGGCAGGCCCACATCTTCAAGCGCGAGCTGCATAGTATAAGGGCTACTGATGCCAATGCCGTGAGGAGATTTGTAAACAAACTTCACGAGGAACTTTGCTAGCCAGCTGGGGTTCATCTCGTCGATGGGGAATGCCCTGCCTTGAGAAATGGCAACGATTTTCTCGCTCACATATATCATATCGCCAGGTTGTCTCACTTCTTTGGTATACTCGTCAAGTACATCACCTAGGTCGTCATCTTTGGTAACCAGTTTGGTTTTAATGGGGATTCGCATGTATTCTACACCATCAACTTCAATGTTGATCTGTTTCCCTTCATTTGCTTTGATTTCCATAACTCTTATGTATTTATTTCCAATATTTTTGATTTTATTTTCGACCGCAAAAGTACTTATATTTGATTAAATAACCAAAATATTAATCTCCTTTTTATTCAATGTATTTTTTTTGAATAAAAAATATTGCATAATTGATAGTAATGCAGTAATTTTGTCAACCAACTAAAAGAAATTATTTATAAACTAAATCATCATTTGCAATGAAGAAACTATTACTATTATTAACTTTAGGTTTAGGTGTAATGCTTGCCAGTTGTGGCGGTGAGAGTGAGTCGGCAATGCGTGCGCGTCTTGAAGCACAACTCAAAGATTCGCTCGCACAAGCCGGCCAGGCTGCACCCGCAAGCAATTCAAATGAAGTGGCTATTGTAACCGAGACACAGGGCCACCACTTAAAGAAGAAGAATCGTCAAATCGATTACAGCAGCAATGGTCATGCTAAAATTGAGTCGTTTAAGGAGATTGTTTCAAGCCGTCGGTTAACAGAAGATGATATTGCAGGAATGAGTGACGATGAATTATGTTTGTTGCGCAATTTGATTTTTGCCATTCATGATTACGAGTTTTCACAACCTCGATTCCTCAATTTCTTTAGAGCTTACGATTGGTATACACCTAAAATTAAGGACCCCAAAGTTGTAAGGCGTAATTTCAGTAGCATTGAGAGTTTTAACGCTGATTTTATCAATAAGCACGAAGATTAACATTAACCAGAGAATATTAACAGATGCTTTTTGAATGCCCACAGTGCGGCAAGACTATCGACATGACGCTTGAGGAACTCGCCTTGAGCCGTAAAGTTGTTGTGTGTCCACAATGCCTTAATGAATTTTTGGCACAAGGTGTGGATGTTCCGGCGTCTATGCTTCGCACAACAGCAACATCTAAAAGCGCTTCACGACAGCTATATTGTCACAGCTGTGGAGAATCGCTTCCTGTTGCTGGTCTAAAGTTCTGTCCCTACTGTGGAGCGTCTCAAAACCTGGCAGCGGTAGCTGTTGAAGCCGAGAAGACCGAGGACAAGGCATCAAAGCCTGCTAGTACGCAAGCTTTGGGCGACAACAGTCTCACGACCAACGAGGATAAGACCGTGGTAGAAGACGATGCCTACGACATGATGTCGCATCTGCCACTCATTAGGCCATTACCACGCTTGCGAAGCAAGAGAGAGGTGATGGGAGGACCTGTATTAAGAACAGTTTGTTATATACTAATTTTCATTCTGATAGCTATATTCTTTTTAATACTTTATTTGTCTAATTTTGATGAAGATGGATCGGTAGCGCGTTCCATAGGATTGAATTTTAACTAACAAAACAATATTTTGAAAATGAACAAAGCAAGATTTTTTGCCTGCTTGTTAGCTATTATTATTGCAGGCACTAGTGTGGCTACATGGGCGGCCCCACAATCTAATCGAAAGTATAATACGACCGTTAAGCCAAAATCGGCTTCTACTCTTGAAGTGTCACCAAGCAGCGTGAATTTTGATCAAGAAGGAGGTACCGGAGTTTTTCGCGTTACCTGTGACGGCTCTTGGTCGGTAAGCGGAAATGTTTCATGGGGTGATATTGAACATAAAAAGGGAAGCAACATAATAAGATTCTTTGCTCAGCCCAACAATGAGACTACGTCAAGATCGGGATATTTCTATGTCATAGCCGGCAATATGACAAGAAGAATAGATGTTACACAGGATCCAAGGGAAGAACCAAGAATCGAGGTGGCTACAAGTGTGATAAACTTCGATAATTACACTGGAACAAAGACTATTGAGGTGACAAGTAACCGCAACTGGAAAGTAAGCGAGCCATCCAACGACTGGTTCAGTGTTATACCTGATGGAAATGTGATGCAAGTCAACGTGCAACGCAATGAGAGTACTCGTGCAAGAAAAGGCTCTTTTAAAGTGTTTGCTGACAACAAATCGGTTGATGTAACAGTCAAACAAAGTGGATATGAACCCTATTTTTCTCCTTCACCACTTAGCCTCTCGTTTGATGAGATTGGAGGAACCTTGACTGTTTCTGTTGAAAGTGAGAGTGACGAATGGACTTATGACGGCTCTTCGACACCATGGATCTCAATATCTAAAGTTGGTAATAAACTGAATGTCTATGCTTCGCCCAATGACAGCGAGTATAGCCGAGATTCTTACATAACAGTGGGATTCCCTGGTGGATTGGAGAAACAGGTATCGGTGCATCAACCTGGCATGTCGTCATCTAAGAAGAAAAAATCAACTTACTATGACGACAGAAATTACGACAAGTCTTACTCTTCTTCATCAGGCGGAAGTCGTTTCAGAGTGGGTATCGAGTTGTTGGGAGAGATAAATACTAATTATCTCTTTAAAGGATCGGATGACGATCCCGCAACAGTTTATGGATACGGTGGAGGACTTATTTTCGACATTGGCCGTTATACCGATGTCCTTAACTTCTCCTTTGGTGCGAAATTTATGCAGTTCAGGTGTAAAAGTGATTACGGTAGTGGACTGATAGGAAATTATATTGTAGTGCCAGCCAATCTTAAGATCAACACTTTCCGAATGGGTAGCAGCAAGTTCTACCTGGGTGGTGGCTACGAGTATGGATTTCCCCTCAAGGATGCTGTTAAGTTTATGGACTGGAATGCAGGAATTGGTATCAACTCACGTCATGTCGATTGGTACATCTTCTTCAAGCAGTTCTTTGGTGATGATGGTGAAGTTATATTTACAGGAGACTACAAAAACCATATAGGAACATCACTTACTTTCTACTTCTAAACACACAAAAATGTCCGGTAAATCAATACCGGACATTTTTTATCTTTAAATTAGGAGATTGTTGCATCAATCATTTACTTCTGCCTGAAGTACAAGTTGATGGGCGTACCGCTGAAATCCCACTTCTCGCGAATCTTGTTCTCGAGGTAACGTTTGTAGGGATCTTTAATCCACTGTGGCAGGTTGCAGAAGAACACAAATGAGGGAACTCTCGACTCCTTGAGCATGGTAATGTACTTAATCTTGATGTACTTGCCCTTGGTGGCTGGGGGTGGAACCGCAGCAATCGCTTCTTGAAGCACGTTATTCACCTGTGAGGTGGAAATTACTTTCTTGCGCTTGTTGTATACAGCAATAGCCTCCTCTAGCACACGCAAGATGCGCTGCTTGGTAAGCGCCGAGCCAAAGATGATGGGGAAATCGGTAAATGGCGCAAAGCGTTCGCGAATGGTGTTCTCCATATAGGTGATAGCCTGTTGCGACTTTTGCTCAACTACGTCCCACTTGTTTACTAGCACTACGAGACCTTTTCGGTTTTTCTCAATAATAGAGAAAATATTCACGTCTTGCGACTCGATTCCACGCGTAGCATCAATGATGAGGATGCACACGTCGCTGTTCTCGATGGCGCGTATGCTGCGAAGCACCGAGTAGTATTCGATGTCCTCGTTCACCTTGTTTTTCTTGCGTATTCCGGCGGTGTCGACCAAGTAGAAATCGAAGCCAAACTTATTGTAACGCGAGTAAATGCTGTCGCGTGTAGTACCGGCAATGTCGGTCACGATGTTGCGTTCCTCGTCCATGAGAGAGTTTACTAGCGACGATTTGCCTGCGTTGGGGCGACCCACAATGGCAAAGCGGGGCAATTCCTCCTCGGGTTGGTCGTTACTCTTTTTGGGCATCAGGCGGTAAACCTCGTCAAGAAGGTCTCCCGTGCCGGTTCCGTTGATTGCCGAGATGGCAAATGGTTGTCCAAGTCCCAAGGTGTAGAACTCGCTTTCACCATAGTAACCCTGGTTGTTGTCGTCTTTATTGACCACAACCACAACAGGTTTCTTGCCACGTCGCAGAATCTCGGCGACATGGTCGTCAAGGTCGGTTACACCAGTCTTGATGTCTACCATAAAGAGAATAACATCGGCCTCCTCTATAGCGAGGTAAACCTGCTTGTTGATTTCACTCTCAAAGATGTCGTCGCTGCCCTCGACCCAACCGCCGGTGTCAACCACGCTCATCTCCATGCCGTTCCACTCCATGATGCCATACTGGCGGTCGCGAGTAGTGCCGCTAGTGTCATTAACGATAGCCGCGCGAGTCTTGGTCAAGCGGTTAAAAAGGGTAGACTTGCCCACGTTAGGGCGTCCCACTATTGCTACTAATCTTCCCATATATGTTGTTGGTTTTGATTTTTTAGTTGTTAGCTTTTCATATATTCTAGAAATTCAAATTATCTAGAATATCTAGATTATTTTACTCAATGTAGCCAAATTGCCGTAGTTTGTTCTCCTGGTTGCGCCAGTCTTTCTCCACCTTAACAAACAACTCAAGGAAAACGCGTTTTTCAAAGAATTTCTCGATGTCTTTGCGAGCCTCGATGCCCACATGCTTGAGCTTCTTGCCTTGATGACCAATGATGATGCCCTTCTGGCTGTCGCGTTCCACATAGATTACCGCCATGATGTGGATAGACTTGTCGTCCTCGTCAAACTTCTCAACAATCACCTGAGTGGCGTATGGCACCTCTTTATCATAGGTGAGAAGAATTTTCTCGCGCACGATTTCGGTAACGAAGAAACGCGAGTTGCGGTCGGTCAAGGCATCTTTGCCAAAGTATGGCGGACTCTCGGGCAGCAACTCCACGATGCGCTTCATGATATTGTCAACATTGAAGTTGTGAAGTGCACTAGTGGGATAAATCTCGGCTTGCGGAAGCAATTCTTTCCATTGAGCCACAAGCGTTTCAAGCTCCTGCTGGCCACCAGTGAGCAAGTCTATCTTGTTGATGACTAGTAGCACAGGAATCTTCTCTTTTGCCACCTTGTCAAGAAAGTCTTGGTTCTTGGTAGGAGTTTCAACCACGTCGGTGACGTAGAGCAGAACGTCGGCATCAATGAGTGCTCCGCGCGAGAAATCAAGCATCGACTCTTGAAGCTTGAACTTGGGCTTGAGCACTCCAGGTGTATCACTGAACACTATCTGGTAGTCGTCACCATTCACGATACCCATGATGCGGTGACGGGTAGTCTGAGACTTGCTTGTGATAATTGACAGTCTCTCGCCAACCAGCAAGTTGCTGAGAGTTGACTTTCCCACGTTGGGGTTTCCCACTATATTTACAAATCCTGCGCGATGCACGTTCATTAAGTGTTAAGTTATAAATATTGAGTTGATGCATTTAAAAAATGCGTTGCCACAAGGCATGGTTGATGCCTTTAGTGGTCAAACGCATTTATGATTAGGCAAAGCTTTAGATAGCCCAGACGATGTACTCGGCTCCCCAAGTGAAACCTGCTCCAAAGGCTGTGAGGACAATCTTGTCACCTTTCTTGAAGCGGTGCTTGTTCTCATCGAGACACAATGGGATAGAAGCAGCACTGGTATTACCACGGCTCTGAATGTTAACAAGAATTTTCTCCTCGTCGATACCCAGACGGCTGCCCACAGCCTCGATGATACGCAGGTTAGCCTGATGAGGCACAAACCAGTCGATGTTCTCGTTGGTGAGATTGTTGCGCTTCATCACGTCACGGGTGGAGGTGAGCATATCGACAACAGCGTGACGATACACAGCGCGACCCTCTTGATACACAAAGTGCTCGCGAGCCTTAACAGTTTCAATTGATGCGGGTTTTGCCGAGCCTCCAGCCTTGTAAACCAAGTGCTCGAGACCGCTGCCATCGATGTGGTAGATGCCGTCAATGATGCCTTCCTCGGTGTTCTCGGTAGGCTCAATGAGTACAGCTGCTCCTGCATCGCCAAAGAGAGGGCATGTGGCGCGATCTTGATAGTCGGTCATGCTCGTCATCTTTTCGGCGGTCACTACAATAATCTTCTTGTAAAGTCCCGATTTGATGTAGGCATTGGCTGTATAAGTGCCCACTACAAATCCTGCGCAAGCTGCTTGAATGTCAAATCCATAGCATTTCTTGCTAGCACCATCCATGCCACAATTGTGCATGATAACCGAGGCGGTAGATGGAAAACGATAATCGGGGTTAGAAGTCACACAAATGAGAAGGTCTACATCGTTGGGGTTGGTGCCCGTCTCATTAAGCAGCTTTGTTACTGCTTGTGTGCCTAGGAAAGAGGAACCTTTCCCATTCTTGAGGACACGCCTTTCCTTGATTCCCACGCGGGTGGTGATCCACTCGTCGCTGGTGTCGACCATTCGAGATAGCTCCTCGTTGTCGAGCACGTCATCGGGAACGTACGATGCTATGCCTGTTATCTTTGCGTTAAGCATAAAGCGTGAAAATTTCTAGAACTTGTTTAAATAAAAAAAGGCATGAATAATCAATCCTAAATATGTGCCTCAATAGGACTGCCGTTTCATAATAAATGTAAAAGGCAGGAGGTTAATATTTAGGATTGAATTGTCATTTAATCGATAATGAGACTAAAAATGGTGTTAAACAGCAGCCTCATCGTCAAACACCTTCTTGCCACGATAGTATCCACACTCGGGGCATACAGTGTGATAAACATGCCATGCGCCGCAGTTGCTGCAGCGTGCGATGGTTGGGGCAACAGCCTTGTCATGAGTTCTTCTCTTGGCTGTGCGAGTCTTAGATTGTCTACGTTTAGGATGTGCCATTTTTTAAACTATTTTTTATTGTTCTTGTTTTCTATCAATTGCTGTAAGGCCGACCATCGGGGGTCGATGGCTCCGCCTTCAGCGGTTTCGTTTTGTGATGGTGGAGTCTCAAAGTCCTCGTCGTTACTATAGCCGCGGGCAGCGTGCTCCTCAAGCCGGCCAAGCATGTCCTCGTTGCACTCTCCTGGGGAATGAGTGTGCATCATCGGAATAGTGAGCAAAACGGTGTCGCGAACTATAGGTCCCAGGTCTAATGTCCTCCACGACGACGGTATCACTAGAACGTTGTCTATGCTGTCGTCAAGTGCATCGCCCATTTTAACGGTGAGCTGGTAGTTTGTGTCAACAACGTGGTCCATATCGTCAAGGCAACGGTCGCATGGAATAGTTATAACACCATTGCACACGAAGTCGAGCTCGTAGATACCCTCCTGACGGTGATTGACGCTTAGGGCGACATCAACACTTCCGGAGCGTACTTCGGAGGCCTCGATTTCGTTGAAAAAATCACCGTCTAGATGATAGTTAAATTCTTGTTTTCCAAACGGTAATGATGAAATGGATAACTTCATTTCAGCCACTTTTACCAACTATTTCTCGTTAAAATCGGCGCAAAGATAAGAACATTATCGCTAATAATCAACGATTTTGGGCGATTTTTTGATTTTTTAGTCAAAAAATAACGCAAAACAACTCTTCACAACTAGCTTTAACTAACCTGACTTGTAGCGACAAGGCGGTTGATTTTGCGCATTTCAATTATAAGAAGAACCAGTCCAATGAGAGAGGCTAGTAAATCACTCACAGGGAAAGAGTACCACACCCCGTCAAGTTTGAAAATGGGTGGCAGTATGAGCAGGAACGGCAGTAGGAAGATTACTTGGCGTGAAAGGCTCATGAAGATTGACTTTCCTGCTTCGCCTAGCGATTGGAAGAAATTGGTGGTGACAATCTGGAAACCGGCAATCCAGAATACTATGTTGGCGATGGGCATCGCATGCTCGCATGCAGCGATAAGAGTGCTGTCGGTGGTGAAGATCATCGCCACATATCTTGGGAAGAACACACTGGCGATAGTGGCAAGGAAGCACACAAAGGTGCTGACGGCAACAGTGAGCCAATAGGCTCGTTTGAGACGGTCAAAACGTTTTGCTCCATAGTTGAAGCCCACAATGGGCTGCATACCCATGCACACACCTATCACAAACATGATGGCAAGCTGTGAGAATGTCATTAACACACCCATTGCTGCCACGCTCGAGTCTCCACCATGTTTATACACTGTGTTGTTAAGAATGGCGTTTATCACACATCCAGCAGTATTTACAATACATGGTGCTGCACCAACAGCAATGATAGGCAACAGAATTTCGGCGCTCAGGCGGTAAATGCCACGGCTGTAGTGAATCTCGCTTTTAGGACTGAAGAAATGCAATTGAACATAAATCATGGAGACAAGCATCGACAGGTCGGTAGCTATGGCTGCTCCCTTTATGCCCCATTTGAGCCCGAAAATGAAAATGGGGGCCAGAATCACGTTCATGCCGGCTCCTATGAAATTGGCCCACATGGCTTTCTTAGGATATCCGGTGGCGCGCATGATGTTGCAAAACGAGAACGTCAAGTTGTTGAACATCAGTCCTGGAAGAATGTACATCATGAAGTCGCGAGCATAAGGTAGAGAGGTCTTGCTCGCGCCGAAGAGGATGAGGACTTCGTCCATGAAAATGGCAAACAAGCCAATGTAGAACGTGCCAAACACTAATGTCATCACAAGGCTGTTACCAAGGATGAGCTCAGCAGTGCGTTTCTTGCCTTGCCCAAGCACTATCGACGTGCGTGCTCCAGCTCCACCGCCAATGAGCACTCCAAATGCTGCCGAGATGTTCATCACAGGGAATGTGATGGCTAGACCGGCAATAGCATCAGGACCGACGCCTTGTCCAATGAACATGCGGTCGATGATGTTGTAGAGCGACATCACAACCATGCCAACAACCGAAGGCAAGCTGTATTTAAACAACAGCTTGCCTATGGGTGCTTTGTCAAGTTCGTTGAGCCTGTTTTGTGGTTGCACGTTGAAAATATAGGGGCTCTATGATATTAATCTGACTATATCATTCAATGATTTCGAGCCATGAAGAGTCTTTGGTCTTCTTGGCTTTATTCTTGAACTCTTTCTCAACCTCTTCGGGAGCGTCTCTTTTGAGGTATTCAAGAATCCACAGGGCACGTGTGCAGTCTTTGTCTCTTTCAAGAGCGCTTATGACGTCTTTTACTGCTTTGTTGTAGTCCCAGTCGTTATAATATTCAACGGCACGAAGTGCATAGCACTCGGCAACGTCGGGCTCAAGATCTATTGCCATGGTGTAGGCCTTTATGGCGTCTTTGCGCTTACCGAGCGAGCCTGCTACAGTTCCAAGTCCCAGATAGCCTTCTACCTCATTACGATTGAGCTGAACGGCCATTCCGTAATCTACCATTGCCTCGTCCCATCGTCTCATCTTCTTGAAGATGTTGCCACGACGCATGTAGCTGTCGACATCGGTCTTGTCATATTTCAACGCCATGTTGAGGTCCTCAATGGCGCTGATGGTGTCTTGAGCCTGAAGATGAACCGATGAATGTGTGAAATACATCCAGTTTAGCATAGTGGGATCACTCTCATCGATGTGGCATGATTTAGCCTTCGACAAGGCTTGCAATGCCTGATGCTCGTCATCAAGCTCGCCATAGATGGCTGCCAAGCATGTCCATCCGAATGCATCTTTAGGGTTGTTTTTGATATGACGGTTAATGGCCTCGGTTGCAGTGGCTAGGTCATCATTGCAAAACGCGTAGATTGCCTGGTCAAAGTCGGTCGCAGGACCAGCAGTAGCTTGCTGAGCATTGACACCTCTGACTGTCTTTTTCCTTACCGACAAAGCACTTGCCGACGATGCTAAAATAGCGACAAGCATAATAAAAATAGTTATTCTTTTCATGACTAATGAATTTTTATGGTTATTTATTGAGCGCAAAGATAAAGAAAAAAACTTAAAATGTGAGTTATGTGGCTCACATTTTTTTGTTTATAGGGCTAAAAAAGAAGCCTCCACACAAAATTGTGCAGAGGTTACTTTTTTAGGGAATAGATAACAGTTTTATTAGTAGTTCTCGGCCTTGATTTGGAAGAAAGACTGTGGATGGTTGCACACTGGGCACATCTCGGGAGCCTTTTTGCCAACCACGATGTGGCCGCAGTTGAGGCAGTGCCAAATCACGTCACCGTCGCGAGAGAATACAACTTCGTCCTCAATATTCTTCAACAGCTTGCGATAGCGCTCCTCGTGCTCTTTTTCGATAGCTGCTACGCCACGCATTTTTTCGGCAATCTCGATGAACCCTTCCTCCTCGGCCTCGCGAGCCATGCGGTCATACATGTCGGTCCACTCAAAGTTCTCGCCAGCGGCAGCGGCAGCAAGATTGTCGGTTGTTGCCTTGATTGCTCCGCCTTCGAGATACTTGAACCATAGCTTGGCATGCTCTTTTTCGTTCTTTGCTGTCTCCTCAAAAATAGCAGCAATCTGAACATAGCCGTCCTTCTTGGCCTTGCTGGCGAAGTAATCATATTTATTACGAGCCATCGACTCACCGGCAAATGCCTCAAGTAGGTTTTTCTCAGTTTTTGTGCCTTTTAATTCTTTCATTTTGTGTCTTGAAATTAATGAGTTAATATATAATAATGAATTAAATGAATATTTGTTAATCATAATGCTTTGCAGCTTATTTCACCTTATAGAAGGCTAATCTTTCTTCTTAACACCCATGCGTGCCTCGACTACGTTTAGAACATAGTCACCCACGGTCTCGCACTCGTCGAAAATGTCGCTGTACATGGTTCCGATGGCATAGCTGTACTTTTGGTCGTTTACTTCACTGAAGTTCTCAGCCTTCATCTTGTCGCGGTAGTTGTCAATCTCGTTCTCGATGTTGTAAGCGTGATTGATGTCGTTCTGCTCCTTGTAGCTGACGAGGATTTTATTCATTTCGGCAAGACTCTTGTCAACGAGTTCCATCATGGTCTTGATGTTTTTTACCTGGTAGCCCGAGAATTGCTCCTTGCTGGAGTTGTAACGGTTGATGATTCGAGCTATCTTATAGCAGCTGTCGCCAATACTCTCAATTTCGGAAATCTCGCGAAGCATGGCGCGCATCTTGGCCTTGGTGTCGTCGCTTAGATGGGCATCACTCACGTCGTGCAAGTAATTGGCGATGTCAACTTCCATTTGGTCGCTAATCTCCTCATATTTCTCAATGCGGGAATAAAGTTTGACAAACTTGTCCTTGTCGTCTTCATCAAGCAGGGTACGCACCAAGCCGAACATGCTCTGGATGCGCTCGCCAAACGACCTGATTTCTTTTTGTGCTTCAAGCACCGAAAGCTCTGGCGTCTTCATAATGCCCGAGGTGATGAAATGCAACTTGAAATCATCCTCGTCATCCTCACGGCGTGGTTTGATAATAGCGCACACGAGTTTCTCGATTTGAGGTATGAACCAGATGAGGATGGCTGTGTTTGTGATATTGAACGCCGAGTGGAATCCAGCAAGCACAACCGAGATTTTAGCGAGGTTCTCGGCATAGTTGGGATGGGAAGCGTCCATGGCGCGTTCAAAGCCCACAAAGTCACACACCAACCCCACAAAGGGTTTGAGCAGACACAGAGCCCAAATCACGCCAATGAGGTTGTAGGTCAAGTGGGCAAGAGCGGCACGCCGTGCTTGGACGTTTGCTCCCATTGCTGCAATGTTGGCAGTGATAGTAGTACCAATGTTCTCACCCAGTACAAGCATGATGCCCTGGTCGATGCTCATCACGCCTGTAGAGCACAATATCATGGTGATGGCCATCATGGCAGCACTGGACTGCACACACAGCGTAAGTACGCTGCCAATTACCAAGAACAGCAGTGAACTCCAAATCGAGGCGTCGAATTGTGAGAAGAACGCCATTATGGTGTCGCGCATTGCAGGATCGTTGGCAAAAGAGGTGCCTGTTTCTTTCAATGTGCCGAGTCCCAGGAACAGGAATGCTACACCAAATAGGAAGTCACCAATCACTCGGCGCTTTTTCATGTAAATCAGGATGATTCCAATGAAGAAAGCTGGGTAGACAAAATCGGTGATATTGAATGAAAATCCAAGACTCATGATCCATGCTGTGACTGTGGTTCCAATGTTCGCACCCATAATCACCGAAATGGCTTGAATCAAGGTAAGCAATCCTGCATTAACAAACGATACCGTCATCAGAGTGGTGGCGGTAGAACTCTGAACTGCTGCAGTCACGGCAATACCGGTGAGCATTCCAGTGAAACGGTTTGTGGTCATGGCGCCCAGCACACGGCGCAGTTGCGGACCAGCCATTTTTTGAAGACTCTCGCTCATCGATTTCATACCGAACATGAGCAATGCCAGCGAGCCAATAAGTTTAAAAACAACCAAGATAGACATATGAAATGATTTATTGTTAATTGCTTCGGTTATATTTTGGTGCAAATATAAAGAAAAAAATTAATTTTATGTAGAAATGCCCATAATAATTTAAGGATTAGATTACAACAATAAAAAGGGAGATGCAAGGAGATTCCCAGCATGTCCCACTTTTCAACTTTATACTGATATATCCTTTGTTTCAGTCTTTCTTCTTGACTCCCATGCGTGCTTCTACCACATTGAGCACATAGTCTCCCACAGTCTCAAATTCATCAAATAAGTCGCAGTACATAGTACCAATGGTGTAGCTGTACTTCAGTTCATTGAGGTCGTTGAAGTTCTCCGACTTTATCATATCGCGATAGTTGTCAATTTCGTTCTCAAGATTGTAGGTCCGGTTAATGTCGTTCTGCTCCTTGTAGCTAACCAGGATTTTGTTCATCTCGGCAAGGCTACTGTCGATAAGCCCCATCATTGTCTTGATTTTCTTGATTTGCGTTTCTGAGAATTGCTCTTTGCCAGTCACGTAGCGGTTGATAATGCGTGCTATCTTGTAGCAGCTGTCGCCAATACTCTCAATCTCGGAAATCTCGCGAAGCATGGCGCGCATCTTGGCCTTGGTGTCGTCGCTCAGGTGGGCATCGCTCACGTCGTGAAGATAATTGGCAATATCAATCTCCATTTGATCGCTTATTTCTTCATATTTCTCGATGCGCGAGTAAAGTTTCACGAACTTGTCTTTATCTTCTTCATCGAGAAGTTCTCGTACCATTCCAAACATGCTCCTGATGCGTTCGCCAAAGGATTGTATCTCCTTCTGCGCCTCGAACACCGAGAGCTCTGGCGTCTTCATTATACCCGAAGTGATGAAATGCAGCTTGAAGTCGTCCTCCTCGTCTTCACGCTGAGGCTTGATGACTTTACACACAAATTTCTCGATTTGAGGCACAAACCAAATGAGAAGGAAGGTATTGGTGATATTGAATGCCGAGTGAAAGGCGGCAAGCACCACAGAGATTTTAAGAAGATTGGCATCATAGCCAGGGTCTCCAGGTTGTATTGCTTGGTCAAATCCCACAAATCCACAAACTGTGTTCACAAACGGTTTCAAGAATATCAAAGCCCAAGTGACACCTATCACATTGGTTGTGAGGTGTGCAAATGCTGCTCTTCTGGCTTGAACGTTGGCTCCCAACGCTACAATATTGGCAGTGATAGTGGTTCCAATGTTCTCTCCTAATACGAGCATGATACCCTGGTCAATGTGGAGCACTCCTGTTGAACACAATATCATGGTAATTGCCATGATTGCGGCACTCGACTGCACACACAATGTGAGCACTGTACCCATAAAAAGGAATAGCAACGAGTTCCAAAAAGAAGGATTATTGAAATTAGCGAAGAATGCCGTGATAGAATCACTCATTGCAGGGTCATGCACAAAGGCGAATCCTGTCTCTTTCAATGTGCCGAGTCCCAAGAACAAGAATGCCACACCAAAGAGGAAGTCGCCAATCACGCGGCGCTTCTTCATGTAAATTAGCACAATGCCGAGTGCAAATGCGGGGTATACAAAGTCGGTAATATTGAACGAGAATCCCAAGCTCATGATCCATGCCGAGACGGTAGTACCAATGTGGGCACCCATGATGACCGAAATAGCTTGAATAAGAGTCAATAGGCCTGCGTTTACAAACGATACCGTCATCAATGTCGTCGCTGTTGAACTCTGAACGGCAGCAGTAACAAACATACCAGTTAGCACTCCCGTGAAACGGTTAGTGGTCATAGCACCCAGTACGCGGCGCAACTGAGGACCAGCCATCTTCTGAAGACTTTCGCTCATAGACTTCATACCGAACATGAGCAAGGCAAGCGAGCCAATAAGCTTGAATACAACCCAAATAGACATAAAAATATTAGTTTAGGAAATATAGTGATGCAAAGATAGTAATAATAAATGGTTTTTCATTTATGCAGCATTATTTTTTTACTTAGCATTTCTCTCTTGTGGGTTAAACCCAAATCGGTCATTAGGCCGACGGCAAGTTATTTTAAAGGTTTTTTATGCTATAACAGTTTTCAAAATTACAATAAAAGTGGACTTTAAACAAAGCCCACTTTTATTTCATTTTATGATTAGTTTATTATCTTATTTGATAACAATGTTGAGCTTCGCTCCAAGTTGTTCACGTTCGGAATAACTTGAGCAAGCTCAGTTATTCTTTCACTTAATCACAACTTTCTTACCGTTGTTGATGTAAACACCGGGAACGCTTGGCATGCCGTTGAACTTCACGCCCTGCAGGTTGTACCAGTTGTTGTCCTGCTTGTTGGTAGTGATAGTCTCAATAGCCTCTGGCTGATTCTTGGTTACTTTCATAACGAGAGGCTCGCTCAACTTGCTGGCAGCTTCCTTAATTATGAATGTGAAGTTGCCAGGTTCTTCAACCTTGAGGTTTGCGCCGTCAATAAGTGCAACCTCTTCAATCTCATCGTTGATGAGGAAGTAGCCAACATTGTTAGCATCCTCGCCACCGAACCACTTCCATCCGTCGTCGTCAGGAACGATTACCTTGAACTCGTCATTAGCCTCGAGATCTACAGTAGCTGTAAATTCGGTGCCTTCTTCATTGGCCTCGAAAGCAACCATACCCTCTTCCTGGCTCCAGCCATTAAAGGTGCCAACCAGATAGAACTCATTATATTCAACTGGTTGTTCGGCGGCTGGCAAATAAATCACCTCTCCAAGTGATGCATCATCAGCCTTGTCGTAAACTACCTCGGCGATGTGCTCGGCATCCTGAACTTCAACGTTCCAAGTGTTGCCTTGTGCATAGGATGTGGCGGCTGTGTAGTTATACCAGTCATACTTTACAAATGGGTCGCCGTTGCCGTTGTCTACAAACACGTTGCCACCGGGGTTGTATTCCATATCCTTGTCCTCTCCAACATAGCCGGCGTTGATGTCAACGTTGCCAATCACAGTAACACCCCACAAGTTGCCCTCGATGTGGTTGCCCTGCATGAAGGCCTTGGCGATAATGCCTTCGCCAGAAGAGTTGCAAGTGATGTTGAGGCCGCTACCGCCATTGTTGGGGTTAGCAATGTACTTGTTGTTGAGCACGGTGTTGCCAATCATGCGCACGTTGCCAGGACCAGTGAGGGTGATACCATAAGAGCAGTCCTCAACGAAGTTGTTGGTAACATAGAGAGTGCCGGTTGGAGGATTTCCAAGTAAGCAAGCCAGGGCTATACCTCCAGAGCGAGTCTCGGCGGCGGCACCGTGTACCTCATTGCCGTCGATAACGATGTCGTAAGGACCAGTAGCGCTCATGTTGATGCCGGGATAAAGGCGGTTGCTGGCTGTGGGTTTGTTGATAACATTGTCCTTGATTGTGATGCCGCAAGCTACGTTGGCACCGCTAGCTACAGCCGAGAGGGTGGGATTGTTGAATTCGCAATCCTGAACTAAGTTGCCCTTGCTAAGCGAAGTGAAATTGATAACGGCATTGCCACCCTTGGTGTTGTGGTCGTTAAAAATACAGTTGGTGGCAGTGAGGCATCCTTCTTCGGTACCGTTGCCGTAGTTGATGCCCACATAGTTAAAGGTGCTATTGGTAATGGTTGCCGACGCGCCTTCCATGTACATGCGGAATCCCTTGGCTGTACCTTCCGAGCCTTCGGCAGCGCCAATTGTAGCACCGGTAATGGTTAGGTTGCCATTGATTTCCATCGTCGCTGAGCCTGCATAGAGCAGAGTCTCGCCTTCGCTGATAACCAGGTCGCCATTGATGGTGAAGTAGGTCTTGGTTAGCACAATATTGTTGTCGTCATAACCAAGGCCACTAACGCCGTCGGGCAGCGATGCGGGCAATTTAATAACATAAGCCCCATCGACTACTGAAACACCCGTGCCGTCCTCAAGAGCTGGAACCAGCTCGGCGAGCTGACTAAGAGTGTAGGTGTTGGCGCTTACCATGAGGGCAATTGCCATAAAGCATAGAGTAAAAATTTTCTTCATGTGTAATTGGGTTAAAAAGTTAATAAAAAAGTACTGTGATGTCGAGCTTATTGATGCGAAACTATCACATTGCAAATGTAATACATCTTTTGCAATGTTGCAAATTTATAGAAAAGTTTTCAGCATTCGCATGGCTTGTGTTTTTATATTGAGGCATGCATTATTACCATACAATGTCCTTAGTCTTAAATGACCTACTTTTTTTCTTTGTGAGAAAAATTGTGCAAACTTTGTTTTTTTATTTCTGATGCACTACCTTTGCATACTGAAATAAATATACGGTATGGATGTAAAGCAAATAATGAATGATATTCTTGCCGCCGAGAGTGAGGCAATAAAAAATATTCCTGTAACTGATCAATATGAAAAAGCTGTAGAGCTTATTGTGCAACGAGTTTATCACAATGGGGGAAAGCTCGTGACATCGGGGATGGGAAAATGTGGACAGATTGCCGATAACATTGCCACCACTTTCTCGTCAACGGGAATTCCTGCGGTCTTTCTCCATCCTAGTGAAGCACAACATGGCGATTTGGGATTATTGCAGCCTGGAGATGTAATGCTTCTCTTGTCAAATTCGGGTCGTACTAGTGAAATACTTGAACTTGTGAAGCTTGCCAAGGAACTCTTCAATCAGGTGCCCATCATTGTCATTACAGGAAATCCTCAGAACGAGTTGGCTAAAATTGCTGACGTGTGTCTGAGCACAGGAGGGGCGCCTGAGGTGTGCCCATTAGGGCTCACTCCCACAACTTCTACTACCATGATGACTGTCATGGGTGATGTTCTGGTTGTGTGCACCATGAAGGCAACAGGGTTCACCAGGCAGGATTATGCCAAGCGTCATCACGGTGGATATCTGGGTGTAAAAAGCCGTGAAAGAAATTAGAATTAAAACATAAAACAATTATATTTTATCAAAATATTTTACACAATGAGAAAAATCATTGCTATAGGTGAATCAATTTTAGACACCGTTTATTACAACTACAAGCCAGTGCGCTCCTTTGTGGGAGGCAGGGTAAGCAATGTTGCAGCTTCGCTTGGAGAACTTGGATTGCCAGTGTCAATGGTGAGCGAGTGCTGCACCGATAAGGTGGGAGACTGGGTAGTTGACTTTTTTGAAAAACACCACGTAGACACCAATTCGATAGACCGATATACCGATGGTTCTACTCCTCTTGCAGCTATTTTCAAGCATGATGATGAGCCTGATGCTATAGTGAATTATGGCGTGTATCCTGCCAATCGATTCAATGTCATTTGGCCGCGCATTGACGAGGATGATATCGTGCTATTTGGCTCATACTATGCTATCGACGCTCCTCAACGCGAGCGGCTATTTGACCTGCTCAGCTATGCCGCTGAGCGTAAGGCAATTGTTATATATTTGCCTGGTTTTCAGCATGGAACACAATTTAATCTCACCAAGGTGATGCCTAATATACTTGAGAACTTTGAGGTTTCTAGCATTGTTATCGACCACGACAAGGACATTAACACTATGTTCCCCAACCAGGATAGTGACAAAGTCTATAACAATCACATCAAGTTCTATGACTCTACCTATGTACACATCACCCCTGGCGAGAGCGCAACAATTTACAAGGGCATGGAGAAGACAGTGTGCCCATTCACAGGTGACACTGATAACCATCTAGGGTGGCAAGCTGGTTTCATTGCTGGACTAATCTATGATTTCTTAATCAGAGATATAAAGTATAGTGATGTTAACATACTTTCTCCCGAAAAGTGGAAAGAGGTAATGGCACAGGCTTTTGAATTTGCTCAGTGTTGTGCTCAAAATGAGCACAACTGCATTTCTGCCGATTTTGCTCAGGAGAAAGCGAAGTTGTTAACTCTTTAAGTAAACCATAAATTGATAATCCTCACATCAAATGAAGCCATTACTCATCGAGGCATCGTTCCCTAAGCTCAATAGCGACATCACTGTGGCTAAAGCTCAAATCGACACTCTAGGCAAGCAGCCCAACTTGGAGGGTATGAGCCGTGAGGCGGTTTTGGATGTGAATTTGTGGAATGTGCTACACTTGATAAACACTGGGCATAGTGACGAAGCAGCTCCATTAATCGACACTCTGGTCTTTGACGAGAGCTATAGCGACATGCCCATTCTTCATGTGAGTTGGCTATGGTTGGCGCGAATGACAATTTTCATTTCCAACGATGACTATATGCTCGCCCTTGGAGCCGCCGAGAATGCCCTACAGCGCATGGCCGACATCACTAGCAAGAAAAAGGAAGACTTTCTTGCTATACTGGCTTCGTTGCTCTACAATCTTGCATCGGTTCACAACAGCATGGGCGACAATGCTCGGGCAAAAAAAGAACTTACCAAGTGCCAGAAACTCTTTGAACGACTGGTGAAAAAGAACGAGCGTCGTTTCTCGCCAATGCTGTTATATGCCGTTGAGGCTTCCACCGATATTATTTCGTCAAAAGCTCAGCTCATGGAAGTGCTTAAGCACTACGATGACGAGGTGAAGCTTTACACAGGCATGCTTAACAACGGTGACAGCAAGAAGACTCGAGACGCACTCATCAATCTTGTGAACTCACTCAAGAAAGAGGGTGACATTATGATGGAAATGGGCAACGGCCGCAATGCAGCTAAGTATTATACCAAGGCATTGCGTTACCAGAAGAAGGTGAGCAGCAACATGGGCCACAAGGAATTAGTGCTTTCCATAGGACTTGCTAAAGCTCTCAACAAGGTCGCTAATCGTCGCGAGAGTGCCGAGCAGCTATTGCAGTCTTTGCAGCCATTGGCCAAGCGACTCAATGCAACCAACGAGCAGATAGAAATCGAAAATTTGCTCAACAACAAGAGCAAAAATACCAATATAATGACCCTCTTAAAGAGTTTATTCTAAAATGGGAAAAAACAAGATTCGAGAGTCAAGAATAAAGATTTACTTCCTTTAATTCTTTTAAAAATAATGTCAACCGAATTACATAGTAGTATTTCCATTGAACTTCCTCATGTGGAGGGACTTAAGGTGGGTATCGTAGCGGCACGATGGAACAGTCAAATTACTGAACCATTGCTCAACGGGGCTATCGACCGCATTGTCGAGGCAGGATACAGCCGAAGTGACATCTCTGTCCAACGCGTGCCAGGAACGGTTGAACTGACTTTTGCAGCAGCACAAATGGCGCGCAGTGGTAAGTATGATGCTGTGATAATGATAGGCTGCGTGATACGTGGAGGAACACCTCACTTTGATTATGTGTGTGATAACGCCACTCAGGGATGTGCCATTCTTAATGCCTCGCAAGATGTGCCTATAATCTTCTGCGTGCTCACCACCGATGATGAGCAGCAGGCTCTTGACCGTGCAGGTGGTGCTTTGTGCAATAAGGGTACCGAAGCTGCCGAGGCCGCTATAGAAATGGCGGTTCTTGCACGAAGCTATAAAAAATGAGTTCACAGGGGATTAAACTTTTTTAAAAAAGTTTTTTCTAATTTCTATAGATACTAATAAAACACTAAATCAATAAAACTATGAAAAGAGTTTTAAAATGTAGCCTACCACTCATCTTGTTGGCAATGGTGCTAGGTATGTCTTTTCAGGCACAGGGAAAGACCAAAAAACAAACACGCACAGTATATTACATCGTGTGTGGTAGTTATAACTCATTAGATGATGCTATCAAGCAGTCGGAGAATATGAGCGAGGTGCTATTTTATCCGGTATACAAAGCAAAGGTTGATGGCAAGACTGTCTATCGTTTGTGCTGCCAGTGTTATTATTCACTTGAAGATGCCCAGACCGACCTGGATGGAATACTGAGTGGATTTAAAGCTGACGACTGGTGGATTTGGCCGTCAAAAGGGTTGGCAAAATGTGTATATCGCCCAGAATCACCCGCAGGAGACGGCAAACGAATACCTAAGCTCAAACCGCTCTCAAAGCCAATAACTGAAACGAAATAAATTCTTTTTTAATGAAGAAAGTTGTTTTTTTGTTGTTTGTCGCCATAATTATGACGACAGCATTTGCTCGTGATTGGCAATCACAGGTAGGATTGCCTCAAGGATGCACTAACCCTGTTTTCACCAGGCCTGACAATATGAATCCTGAAGGGCGTGTTCGGGGAGCTGGAATATGTATGAATGATGGAGAGGCCTATACCAACAGATTTGTAAGCTTCAGCAGCGAATGGCACTATGCACCCAAGCTGCATTTGTGCGAAGAAGAGAAAAAAGCATTACCGCGGGTTATGGGAATCTTTGTCTCTGAACGTGACGAAACCCGATCATTTGAGCCTTTAAAGTTTTGTGTGCGAGTGCATCATGGTTGTGGCGCAGTGGTGGTTTACCGTGCTTTCGATAATTACCGATACACGAATATTAAAAGTGATAATTTGGAACAGTTTATTGCTGTCTATGATGACGAAGGCAGACTCACCGATGCTATGATGATGGGTTACATCGGAGACACTCGTGATGTGCTTCTTGTGGAGCCTCACAAGGATTATCAGGTGCCTTCCAACATGGGAAACCACAATCTGCAATTTGATGAGACAGGAGAACATTTCACAATAAGCCGTTACTGGTATCTCAAAGATGAGGCCGATGGGCTTCCTGACAAGGTAGAGATGAAGCGTTACTATACTATCACTCCTCAAGGTAAGATACACCTTGACAAAGTCACTAACGGTAGCGAGGCCTATGAAGAAGGTTCGGGACTAAAGCCAGGTGCTCTAATTAATGAGGTAGCCAATCCTGCCGCTGTTGACATGATGGAAATGATGCTTACTCCCATGAGCGATCCACAAGTTCTCTCGCGTCTTGACAAGGTTTATGCCAAGCTTAATAACGACAAGCAAGTGGGAGAGCGCTTGATGCATCTAGGAATGATGGTTTATAACCGAGACCCAAAGGTATTTCTTTCCTATGTATACAAAAATAGGGCTAAGACTTCGTTGATAAAGCTTCTTAAGAATGCTTTTAGTTACACTGGCCCTGGGATGGAGTATAAAGTATGTCTTGATGAGACTATCGCCTTTTCTGGATTACCCGCCAAAACACGCAAATGGATATATACTAAGCTCCAATAGCAAAAAGTCATAAAAAATAGGCTAGTTGCAGATGTTATTGCTGCAACTAGCCTTATAAGTTTATTTAGTGACCATTACTTGATGGAGATTGAGAGCATTGTTATTCGGCATCCATTACAACTCGAAGGCCAACCCCATTGCCACGCACATTTTGTACTACAGCTTCTCGCATTGTTACATGGCATCTGTAATCAGCATTGAACCATCCTCCGCCTCTTATAACCCGCTGCAATTCAGGATTGCTTGATGGACCCTTTGGATTTACTTGGTCTTCAGAAGAGTATGATCCATAATAATCGCTGCAGAATTCCATTACATTTCCTGTCATATCATAGAGCCCGAGCTCGTTAGGATGAAGCATTCCAACTTCTTGAGTTGCTTGATCTTCAGGGTTCTGGATACATCCCACCTCATAGGCATCATTGCTTCCTGAGTATTTATAGTTCTTTGACTTGTTTCCACCGCGGGCAGCAAATTCCCATTCGGCTTCGGTTGGAAGGCGGAAGTTCTTTCCTGTGAGTTTGCTCAGTCTTTTAACAAAGACTTGGCAGTCTTCCCAAGAGATGGACTCAATGGGGTGTCTTGGACTCTTATCTTTATAGTAACTTGGGTTTTTGCCCATAATTGCTTCCCATTCTTCTTGAGTTACCTCATATTTGCAAATGTAGAATGGTTTTAATGTGACTTTGTGGTCTGGACGCTCATTGTCGTAGCCTCCAAATAAGAAGAAATCGTTGCCCATGTAATATGTTCCTCCATCCACATGCACCATGTGAGCCATAATGCTGTCGGCTGCAACTTTTGCACTTCTGTTGCATCCTGTTGTTACAGTGACTACCCATGATGCTACAATCAAGATTATAAATGAGAATTTAAAATATTTCATGATATATGTTGTTTTATGTTATTATTTAGCGTCCATTACTAAGCGAAGACCCACGCCATTGGCATATTCATGTTTTGCCACTTTCTGACGGTGGGTAACTGTGCAGTTACGGCTTGCATTGCACCAGCCACCACCTCGGCCAACTCGATAAACAGTTGTGTCGGCTGCTCCCTTGGGATTTATTTGGTCTTTGTCGCTGTAGGGACCATAGACGTCACTACAAAGTTCAATTACATTACCTGTCATATCATAGAGACCAAGCTCATTGGGAGGAAGTAAACCCACTTCTTGTGTAGCTTGCTCATAGTTGGTACATACGCATCCTACTTCATAGGCGTCATCGTTTCCTGCGAATTTGTAACCTTTTGACTTATTTCCACCGCGGGCGGCAAACTCCCATTCGGCCTCAGTTGGAAGACGGAATTTCTTGCCTGTTAATTCGTTCAGGCGCTTGATGAATTCCTGGCAATCAAGCCATGAAACGGTCTCTACAGGATTCTTTGGACTTTCTTCTTTAAAAGTGCTTGGATTTTTGCCCATAATTGCTTCCCATTCTTGCTGAGTCACCTCATATTTACAAATATAGAATGTACTCACTGTAACGTTATGAACAGGACCACGATCCATTTGATATTCATAGTCATATTCGTTTGTTCCCATCTTGAAAGTGCCACCATCCACACGCACCATATTGGCAACAATGCTATCGGCAGCTTGTTTTGCTTTGCTGTCGGTACAGCCGGTAGAAGATATTAATGCTGTCGCAAAAAAGCTAATAACTAGTAAGAATTTAAAATGTTTCATAATTATAAATATGTAAGAGTTAATAATTTTTTGTGTTAAAAACGTCTGTTTGATTCTTAATAGCTATTTTCAGCTCAAAGTAATCAAAAAAAAGATTTATTTTAAGGTAATGTCAATAATTCTATTGAGAAATAATTGGAGAAAGGAGAAAGTGCGTAAATGGTTAGTCGCGGAAGCTGCTGCCGCCTAGGAACTCGCGTATCAAGCTCGTGCTTGGGATTGTTGTGTCGCTGATGGGCTTGAAGTAGCGCAGGAAACGCAGCAAACGGCTCGCCTCGGCATATTCAGGCACGTTGGTGGGCACTTGCTTAAGGATGGGTTCGGCTTGATCTTTCATCACTGCAAGTTCAAATAACAACGATGAGTTAAGCATAGCGTCGGCGTTCTCTTGATAGGGGAAAATCCATTTCTCCTCACCGCGTCTCACACTCAGCCAGCGCGCGATGCTCGCCTGAGCATCGGCACCACGGTACTTGTAGTCTCGCACTATGCGGCGCAGCAGGCGATTGTCGCTGGTCGACACCCAATTATGGTCGTCGATGCTCAGTGTGGTGAGTGCGCTAACATACACGCGGTATTTCATTTCGTCAGGAATATCTTTGGTTAATTCAGGATTCAGTCCGTGAATTCCTTCCATGAGCAAGATGTTGTTGTCCTCTAGCTTGAGCGTGTTGCCGCGATACTCGCGTTCGCCAGTGTGGAAATTGTAGGTTGGCATCTTCACCTCCTCGCCGTTGATGAGCGCCTTGAGGTCTTTGTTGAACAGCTCAAGATCAAGTGCATAGAGAGACTCGTAGTCGTAGTCTCCTTTCTCGTCTCGAGGGGTGCGGGTGCGGTCGACAAAGTAATTGTCGAGTGAGATGACCTTAGGTATTATATAATTGGTTATAAGCTGGATGCCCAATCTTTTGCTAGAAGTTGTTTTTCCACTTGAAGATGGTCCAGCGATAAGTACTACACGTGCACCACCATTGTTGTAACGTTCGGTTATGTCGTCGGCAATGCGTGAAAACATCTTGTCATGCAAAGCTTCGGCAACGTTGATGATATCGGGTGCCCAACCTTTTTCTATACCTTTGTTAAGAGTCCCCACGTCATCGAGTCCTACGATATCGTTAAACTTCACATATCTAGTGAATGCCTTGAACATCTTCTCCATGGGATAGGACTTGCGAGGCTTATTTTCATCGTTCTTATCAGGACCTAGCAACAACATTCCGTCTTTATATGGCTCAAGGTTGAATGCTGTGATGTAGCCAGTTGAAGGTGCTAGAGGTTCATAGTAGCTATCGATTACATTGTCAAGTTTATAGAAGGTGGTGTAGAGGTCGTTGCTCGATTCGAGTAGTCGCACTTTGTCATTGAGGCCCTGCTTGCGGAACATCTCTACTACGTCGGTGGTGAGACGCTCGCGACGCACAAACTTGAGGTCCTTGTCTATAATCTCTTGCATTTGCACCTTGATTCGCTCGATATTTTCGGGTGTGAGCAGCTCTTCATCATGCTTGATGGTGCAATAGAAGCCTCCCGAGATACTGTGCTCGATGCGCAAGCGTTTACCAGGAAAAAGGTCGACAATTGCTTTGTAGAGCACCATGCACAACGAGTGTATATAAACCCTGATGCCTTGAGGCGAGATGGGCTCTAAATATTCCACCATCTTTGGTCCGAAAACTGGATAGTTGAGTGCTTCAAGTTTATTGTTTACAAGGGCGCAGATAGGCCTGAAGGGAATGCGCTTCTCTATAGTCTCATATATATCTTGTAAGGTGTCGCCACCGTCAATGTCGATATACTCCTGTGTATTTTTGCAAAAAATCTTTAGTTCGTCTATCATTTTTTTGTTTTAACGTTTATGGTTTATCTTATCATTATAAATTTATTATTTATATGGCGGCAATTGTGAAAATGGCCGCATAGCTCAACCACAGCACCACGATCAGCACCCACATTACTTCGGGGCGCTCATTGCGGCAATGCCATGCCAATGCTATAGAGCCGATGGCGTAGAACGGAAAGAGTATCATAAGAAGTCGCTTAGTTCCGTTGAAGACAAAAGCGCTGTCGTGCAACAGCGAAACAGGCCACCACAGCAGTGGTATCAGCGACAAGCCAATGAGTAATTTCTTCCAGCGAGGTGTGTGTTGACGGCTTTCTTGCATGATTATTTCTTTGGTTTCAACTCTCCGTTGAGCCACATTGTCTTATAGTGGTTGATGGTTTGCATGAACTCAGGATTTTGACGTATGTTGTCAAAGTCTGAATCAAGAATTGTGTAATCGAAGTTTGGTTGCATCGCTCCAGTATAACTCTCGTAATGACGTTTCAAGTAATCAATTGCCTTGTCGGTATCTCCAAGAAGAGAGTAGGAGCAGGCAATATTATATAATGACATTGCCTCTAAAGACATTATCTCCGATAAATCTTCGTTATTTAGTGATTCTGGAGTTGTCATCATATTTTCTATCTTTTCGGTGTTGGCAACAAGTGTTTCCAGAATATCTCTAGCTTCATCATTGCGGCTCAAACGCTGCAAAATATTGAATTTAAATTCCTGGTTGTTATCAAAGTTCTCTTCCTTGGCGAGGAGATCCTTGAGTTCTTGCTGAGCTTCATCGGTTCGGCCCATAGCATAAAGGATGTTGGCACGTCGGTATTGCACGTTGGCCTTGTCGCTTGTGACTTCCATCCACTTGTCGGTGATGCTTAGGGCGTCTTTATAGCATCCTTTAGTCCTATAGGCCCATTCCAGTACGGTATAGGCAGGTTCTGACTGAGGTCCGTCGCCTTTTAAGATGCGATAAATCTGTGCGTCATTGATGACATTTTCTACAAGACCACAATTCATCTCGATTTGTATTTTGTCGAGGAGATAGTCGTTGTCATCGTCATCTTCCTCATCTTCGGCCTTTTCCTTGTTGAGGAGCAGCTGGGCATCCTCTATGAACTGAAGAGCATTATCGGTCTTGCCCATCAGGTAGAAACATTCGCCAATTCTCGCAAGAACAAAGGATGTATAGGTGCTTTTTAGCCCATTTTTCATGCTTTCTAACGCTTTTTGATAATTATGCGACTCATTCATTTGCAGATAACCTTCAACCAGTTGCCAGTTGGTGTGGTTTTCTTCTTTGTCAAGCTCTTGTGCATTGTGTACCTTTTGTAATACCAAATCGAGATTATCCTCGTTCATGTTGGCAATTTGAGCCAGCAAACTTGTTGTGTTGTTTAATTTTCCTGCGTTGGAGAGAGTGATTATGTCGTCAATGTAAGCGTTATAGTTTTTCTGTTGATAATAAATGTCGCTTCTTGTGGTTATCGCATCGGTGTTTTGAGGATTTTTTCTCAAAATAGTATTGATGATTTCCATTGCCTTATCGGTCTCGCCATTATCGGCAAGAGTTGATGCTATTGTGGCCATGAAATCATCATCGTCAATATCTTTTAGGTTTTTATAGGCTTCGAGAGTGTAATAGTTGGCTGTGATTGGGTCTTCTTTTTCGTTATAAAAGTCGATAAGATTGGTATAAGCCTCAAGGGATGGCATCAATTCAAGTGCCTTCAGGTAACATGCAACTACCTTCGACGAGTCGCTGTCGAAACATTCGTTCAAGATAATGCCTTTTTGTGTATACGCCTTGCACAAAGAGGTTTTGTCCTTTGGAGGCAACAAGGAAATGCCCTTGTCGAGCACGGTTGCTGCGTTAAGGAACTCTTTGTCACGTTGCTGTTTGCCTTTTTGAAAAAGTTCATCGATATTTTCCATATTGGCACTTTCGCTGTTATAAAGCTCATACAACTGTTTGTTAAGAGCGATAAGAGCTATGTATTTTTGACATAGCGCCATATTGCAGTAGGCATATCCATTGGCGGGATGTTGTTTTACTTCTTTCTGGAAGAATCCAAGAGCTTTCTCATAGGTGTCATCTTCAAAATCCTCGTTGTCAAACTCTTTGACACCAGCAACAAAGTTCTTGCTGTTCTTCCACTTGTTGTACTGCTCGCTATTGATGATATCCGATTCGGAATCTTCGTTGGTGGCATTATTTTGTGCTGTTGCAAGTGGTGCGTAAAAGGCGATTAATACCAGCAGCATCACCCATAAGCCATATTGTTTGAGATATTTCATTGTCTTGTGTTTTTTAGAGTGTTTTACTTTTTGTTATTGCTTTTCCACTCAAAATAATATTTGTTGATTAGTTCCTGGAACTCGGGCAGGGAACGCAGGTTGTCGAGCTGAAAGTCTTTAGATATGAGCCCAAAGTTGTAAGGGAACTTATCTTGCTCGAAATGTAGTCGCATGAATTCCATGGCTTTGTCGGTGTCGCCTGCTAAAGAATAAAGACATGCCAAATCATAGGCATCCAGTGAATTCATAGACTCAAATCCAGGTATATTATACTCAAGGTTTTGAAGCCATTCACGGCTCAAATCGTCTATCTCTTCTTTAGCATTATCGCTATCGCCAAGCTCAAGTTTCAGAAGAATGGAAGTCACACGGTCCAGCTCTTCACCTTCATCTTTTTTCGACAAAGCCTTCTGTAGGTAAGTCATAGCCTCATCATATCGACCCATTCTGTTCAGTGCGTAGCCATAGTAATAATCAATTTCAGGAGATTCTTTTCCATTGGCTATACCCATGCTCAAGATTTCTATAGCTTTATCGTAATCGTGGTTCATTGTGTGAAGAATGGCCTGACTGGTATAGTAGTTGTCGCTATAATCAAAGAAATCAATAGTAGTATTGGCTGTATTGTAATAATCAAGCAGGGGAGCTATTTCGCCAAGCTGGAAGAGCAGGCTTCGATATTTATTGGAATTGTCTACAATGTCCGAAGCTTGAGTATATAATTTGGCGTTTGCGATATCACCTTTCATCATATAACATTGGCTTAGGCTTTGCATGTAATAGCTCACGCCAGGATTGGCATCCAGCATTTCTTTGTAGTATGATATAGCCGAGTCATAATCTTTGAGGCAGTCCTTGAAGATGATACCCTGGATGATACCCCACACTTCGTCATCTCCTTCTTCGGCAAATTGCATCTGTTTTATCGTTGATAGCACTACATCGGCAGTTGATTCGTCGTTTTTGATTATCGCAAGCAACTTTTTTAATGCAGTTGTTTTCTGGCTGTAGGCGATAATCTTTAAATAAAGGGCGATGGCGTCATCGGTCAAATTGTTGTCCTCAAGTATGCTTGCATATAGCATGTCAAGGTCGTAGTCGGGTTGCAGCTCCTCGGCTTTAGCAATGGCTTGATATTCATCATAATGATTTATGAAACCGTCATAATCTTTTTTCTCATAGCACACGAGCGCCATTAGCTTCACAGCTGAGGCATCGTTGGGGGCAATAGAATAGACTGCTTTGGCATCGTCTTCTATATGGCTTATAAAGTTTTCGTTGTTTTCATACATATAACTAATTCGTGCAAAATAACTCTCCTTGCACGGATGACAGGCAATGGCGTTGTTGAACGCCTTGAGTATCGCATCCTCGTCATCATAACAGTAGGTCGACAGTATTTCGGCAAGGGCTAGATAGGCAGCGCATTGCGATTCTTTGTCTTGAGGGGGAAGTTTGGTAATGGAAGTCTCAAGATACTTTGCATCGCTGCTCACAAGCTCTTTGAATTTTTTGTTGGCTGCTATTACAGTGGCGGTGTCGGCACGATAATAATCGGTTTCATCAAGAAGCTGCTCCAAACGCATCAGGCAATTGGCCTGAGCTAGGTTGCACATTGCATAGGCGTTGTCGGGATGAAGTTTCAGCTCCTGTGTGAACCCCTTCACAGCATCTTTTATTTCGTCTTTTTGAAGAGCTTCAAGGGCCTGTGTGAATGGCTTGCTTGTTTTCCACTTGTTATACTGCTCGCTGTTGATGGGAGTAGCAGTAGTGAATTCCTCGGCCATTGCTGGCACACTACTGATGATAGCCAACAAGCAGGCTATCACTATTGTCTTGATTTTTATCCTTATAGTCATATCTTGTTATTTTAACCCCCAAAGTTAATAATAATTTAAAACATAAGCATCATGACCTTGAAAAAAACATACGATTACTCAAAAAAACACGAAAAAAGCGACAAAAGACGAATTTCTCTTGTCGCTTTCTTATTCGGGTCGGGGTGAGAGGACTCGAACTTCCGACCTCCACGTCCCGAACGTGGCGCGCTAACCAACTGTGCTACACCCCGAACTGATTGTTTTTGCGCTGCAAAGGTAGTAAAAATGTTTTAATAATACCTTCTTTGTGGCAAAAAAACTATATCTTTGCACTCAGATAAAAAATAAATGAATAATTATGGCAGTAGAAATCAGAAAAATAGAACCTACCAAGAAGGAACTGACTAAGTATGTGAAGTTTCCCATCGATGTGCTCTATCGTGATAGCAAATATTATGTACCTGCACTCATTAGCGATGAGATTGGCACACTGATGCCAGATAAGAACCCAGCGTTTGACTTCTGCGAGAGCGTCTATTACATGGCTTATCGCAATGGCAAACCTGTGGGACGCATTGCCGGCATCATCAACCACCGCTTTAACGAAAGTCACAACAAGAAGGAAGGACGATTCGGATGGGTTGATTTTATCGATGATGACGAGGTAGTTGACGCCCTCTTCGATGCAGTTAAGAAGTGGAATAAAGAAAAAGGCATGACCGAACTTATGGGACCTTTGGGTTTTACCGACATGGATCCCGAAGGTTGCTTGGTGATGGGCTTTGACGAAGTGGGCACTAATGCCACCATCTACAACTATGACTACTATCCCAAGCAATTTGAGCGCATGGGATTTGTCAAGGATGTCGACTGGGTAGAGTTTCACATCAAGGTGCCTGAACAGGTCCCCGAGAAGATGCAGCGCATCAGCGATATCGTAAAAAAGCGCTTCAACCTCGACAATGTCAAGTACACTAACCGCAAGCAACTGGTTGCAGACTATGGTCAGGCTATTTTCAAGCTCATCAACGAGGCTTTTGAAGACTTATATGGCTACTCTCAGCTTAGTGAGAAACAGATTAACCACTACATCAAGATGTATTTGCCTTATTTGCCACTCGAAGACTTGTCGCTTATCATCAAGAACGACACTCGTGAGCTCGTTGGTGTGGGTATTGCTTTGCCTTCGCTGTCGCAAGCCCTTATTAAGAACCGTGGACGCCTGTTCCCAACGGGATGGTATCACATGCTCAAGGCATTCAAGAAGAACGATGTGGTTGATTTGCTGCTCGTGGCGGTGAAGCCCGAATACCAGAGCAAGGGCGTGAACTCGCTGCTTTTCACAGACCTTATTCCTTGCTTTATCAAGCTTGGATACAAATGGGCCGAGAGCAGTCATGAACTTGAGCACAACGAAATGGTGCAGAAGCAATGGCAATACTTCGACACTATACTTAACAAGCGCCGTCGCGCCTTCACAATGCCAATTTAATTAATGCATAATTCATAATGCACAATGCATAATTTTAAATTCATTTAATTCCAATAATTATGATAAATATCAACAATAAATCAGTTCTTGGAACTGTCAGCGAGAAAGAAATAGAAGCTTTTAAACCTCAAGCCCTAGCAGCCGTTGAAACCCTTGAGAAAGGTGACGGTGCAGGCAATGACTTCTTGGGATGGCTTCATCTGCCAAGCGAGATAACTGCCAATCAGCTCGATGACATCAACGCTACCGCACAACAACTGCGCCAAGAGTGCGACTATGTGGTGGTAATTGGCATTGGCGGCAGCTATTTGGGTGCAAAAGCCGTGATCGAGGCGTTGAGCGACAACTTCGCAGCCTATAAATCGAGCAATGGTGTCAAGGTTGTATTTGCCGGAAACAACATTGGCGAAGATTATCTTAGCGACTTGATGTGTCTGCTTGAGGGTAAGCGCTTTGGCATCGTGGTAATCTCCAAGTCGGGAACTACCACCGAACCTGCCATCGCTTTCCGTCTATTGAAGAATATGCTTGAGAAGCAAGTGGGTAAAGCCGAGGCCGCCAAACGCATTGTTGCTATTACCGATGCTAAACGCGGCGCATTGCGCAGCCTCGCTACTCAAGAAGGTTATAAGACTTATGTCATCGCTGATAATGTGGGTGGCCGTTTCTCGGTGCTAACTCCCGTTGGTTTGCTGCCTGTAGCTATCGCTGGTTTCGACATCAATGCTTTAGTGGCAGGCGCGGTTGAGATGGAGAATGCTCCAGCCGACATGATGGTCGACTATGCTGCTACCCGAAATGCGCTATATCAGGCTGGTAAGAAGGTTGAAATACTTGTGAACTATAATCCTAGCTTGCACTTCCTTGCCGAGTGGTGGAAACAGCTTTATGGCGAGAGTGAGGGTAAAGACGGCAAGGGCATCTTCCCTGCTAGTGTCGACTTTACCACTGATCTTCACTCGATGGGACAATGGATTCAGGAAGGCGAGCGCACTATCTTCGAGACCGTCATCACTGTTGAGAAGCAGCGTAATGAGGTTGTAATTCCCACCGACGATGCCGACCTCGACGGCCTCAACTACATCGCTGGCAAGCGGGTTGACGAAGTGAACAAGATGGCTGAGCTTGGCACCCGCCTGGCTCACGTTGATGGAGGTGTACCAAATATTCTTATCACCTTACCAGCACTTAACGAGAAGTATCTTGGACAGCTAATTTACTTCTTTGAGAAAGCGTGTGGCATGAGTGGCTACATGCTTGGAGTCAACCCTTTCAACCAGCCTGGAGTGGAGGCCTACAAGAAGAATATGTTCGCACTCCTCAACAAACCTGGCTATGAGGCCCAAAGCGCCGAACTGGCAAAGCGCCTTTAAACAAAGCGTCATATTATAGAATTTCTAGGGAATCTAGTAAATCTAGAACCTCTAGAAATTCTAGCTTTAAGATAGCTGATTAAATGCAAAAGAAATCAATGCTTGACCTCCATCGCATCAGCACCGAGGAGTTCAAAAAAACAGAAAAAATCCCTGTGGCTGTTGTGCTCGACGACGTGCGCAGTGAGATGAACGTGGGCAGTGTGTTTCGCACTGCCGACGCTTTCGTTATTAAACATGTAGCACTTTGTGGCATCACTGGCAAGCCGCCAAGCCATGAGATTCACAAGACTGCTCTCGGTGCCGAGGACTCGGTAGAGTGGTCCTATCACAAGACTGCAGTCGAGGCAGTAGAGCAATTGCGTGAGCAAGGCTTCACCGTCTGCTCTATCGAGCAGGTGCACGGCAGCGTCAGTCTAGAGCAATTCCCAATCGAAAAAGGCAAAAAATACGCCCTTGTTTTTGGCAACGAAGTCAAGGGTGTGAGTCAGGCGGTTGTTGATGCCAGCGACCACTGCATCGAAATTCCACAACTCGGCACCAAGCATTCGCTCAACATTGCCTGCTCGGCAGCCATCGTCATGTGGCACTTCTTCACTGCACTCAAAGGACAATCCTCAATTAAAAGATAAAACAATCTCAATAAAGTCCTCTATACCACGGTTCTACCGTGGTTGTTTATTCTGTCACGGCTCTAGGCAAAGTAATGAGCGTGGGGTCGAGGGCAATGCTGTAGGGCTTGCCGCGCTTGCCGGTGATGCAATATTTGTTGGCTAGCTCATCATCAATGATGCAAGTCTTGAAGCAGCGTTTGATTTTTGAGATATACTCGTTGAGGGTGTTGCTCATAGGGTCAATAAGGTTGTCGATGGCCTCCTTGGCCCTTTCTTCGCTGCGCCCGGGCATCACCATCGAGTATATGTCCTCAAGTTCTGCGCGGTGGTCTGAGATATTGCGCAACGCTATTCCCTCATTATGTTTCAAGAACAGGATGTAGATGGTGCGGCACATGGCTGGCATTTTTACCTCCATCTCGTTATAATGGGGAAGCACTATCTTTAGATCATTGTTGACTACCAACGGACTTTGTTGCTCTTCTTTGCCAATCACTATCTTTCCCTCAAGCAAGGTATGGATCAATTCCGACGGGTCGGCCTGATATATTCTCACAAATTCAATAATTTGGGCCTGTATGGCCTTCAAGGCTTCCTCTTTCTGCTGCTCGATACTCAGTAATTCTTTTTCTTCCTCCAAGTCAACCTCAGTAGGAGCCAAGGATGCAGGAGCAGCAGGCATCTCATGCTCTTCCTCATCATTGTAATCTCTATCGCTTTCTTCAATAATACATTTTTTGGATTTATTTTTCTTGCGGATAAACCAGTTTCTAAATAGCCTCTTTGACTTCTTTTCCTTTGGTTGGAAACTTTCTTCTTCAAAATAATCACAATAACTATCATCAATCAAGCTTCTAGTCGCCTTCCGGTTTGCTTCCTGTTCAAGAACCAGGTCGCCTTTTTCGGTGCTCAGTACATCGGTCGCACTCTTGACAAACCGGGAAACATCGCGAAATGACTCGTAAGTGAGCGGCATCTCAACTACTGCTTGGGTATCCACATTGCTAATATTGATGCGCCGTGCCATTAATGTCGTTCCTCGTACATCGGGCGATTCGATAACTTCGATGTCAAACCCCGTGAGCGACCTAAGCCATCCCATTAATCGTGGTGGCAAATTCATATACATCGCCTTGTCGACGTCATCTAGTTTTCTAATGGATGTAACAACATAGATTACGCCGAAACGCAAACTTTTTTTTAATAGTGGAATATTCCGAATAAAAGCTGACATGATTTATTAGTTTTTGCAGTAGTACAAATGATAAAAATAGCAAAAAGTGTGCCATGTAATTACACATGACACACTTGACACTAATTATCAGTTACTTTCTCTTGAAAAACGATTTCGAGCGCTTGCGCAATATCCTCCTTTTTTCGTCTGCTTCAAGCTCTTCGCTGCTTATAATATCAGCCACATCTTCAACATATGAGCTACGGCTTTCCATAAAGTTGCAGAACATGTCTCTAGTGCCCGCGTCGGTCTTTTCAAAAGCCATGCTATTGTCAATTGAAAGCGAGAACGAGACGGCCTCGACATCGTGGTCGGCACCAATGTAGGCAAATAGCCAACCCTCACTCTTGTAGGCCTCGATAAGGCTCTTGAGAGCTGCGTGAGAGTACTCTTTTGACGCGTTCTCATAACCATCGGTGATAATGGTTACACTAGCAATAGCGTTCTTCTCGCTCTCCATCAAGCGATGCACTGTCGAGATAGTGGTACCCATGGCATCATATAGAGGTGTCATGCAGCAAGGCATGTAGTCACGGTTGGTGATGGGCTTCACCTCTCCGATGGGTGTTTGCTCATAGATTTTTTTTATTTCACAGCCACAGAAGGCGACCAGTGTAAGCTGGTTGTCCTGGTCAGGATGTGTTTCCTGGCTGCGTTTTATTGAGGCGATGGTTTCATTCACGCCATCGATGGCTTGACGTGCGATGCTGCTCATTGAGCCGCTCTTGTCAAGAATGATTACGTTGTAGACTTTTGTACGATTGATAGTTTCCATAATTCAATGTGTTTTAAAGATGAATAAATGCGGTTTTTCAGTTTTCACACCGCAAATTTACACCCAAAAAACACCCTATAATGAAAACGACAACCTTGCAGTTTGCGTCTGCAAGGTTGTCGCAAGAATAATATATATAATTAGTTGTTCTGAATCGTTGCAACAATTATTCTGTGGCAATGAAACGAGCCTATCAATTCTTAGAAGTCTCGAAGAATATACCATTAATAGTGAAGTCAGGATATTCTCCTAGGGTTATCTCGGTGCAAGTATTGTTTAGCACTTGACTGAGAGAGCCAAAGAAGAAGTAGTGAATTAATTTACCCGACTCATTCACGCGGCGCAAGCCATAGACATATCCGTCCTTGTAGCCAACTTTATAGATATTCTTTTTGTTGGTAGTTATAGTGCTAACGTTATTTCCCACAATAGTAGTAAACTCCCCAAGCGTGCTATTCGAGACATAGAATAACGTGTTGCCGTCATATAACATTGAATAACTAAATCCATTCGGGTTGTATGTGGGCGATGACAATTGCTGACCGAGGGAGTTGTAGATGTAGAAATAGTAGTTGTCGTTATATATCATCTCATTGTCGTGTTCTCCAAATTGGGTTTTTTGACGGTGTACCCTAAGGATTAGGCGGTCATTACTGAAGGCATAATTATAGCTATAAGTAACCCTTTCACCGGTGCTGGTGCCATTTGGTCCCCAATGCAAGTTGTCATGGCCATAATCGCCCCTCACTAAGCCTATTCCCAAGATATAGAGCTCGGAACTATTGCTATAACTGTTCACGCAAGCAATTTTGCCAGTGGTGTAGTCAACTTTGAAATTGCTAAACGGGCGGTTTGCATTAGAGCTTGTAAGCATTACCGTGTTATTCTTCATAACATAATCATACTCTCCCGATGATGATGCCTTGTTGTAATAAATGTTCTCATCAGGATCCATATACACCCATTTTTCGTTTGGTAATCCAATGTCGTATTTCTCAGTATAGCTTCCGTAGTAATAGGGTGAGTTAGAATTCTTGAACAGTTTGCAAGTGCTTGAACCCTTTACAATTGCTGCGGCATGGCCCTTGCTCATCGAGAATCCCGACACTTCCTGGTTGCCTGTGTCATCGCCGATTTTAGGAGCCGAAGTGCCTTTCATGTTATAGTAGATGGTAGGCACACTTTTGTTGTTTTTTATAGTATATCCATAAAGCCATAGAGAAGGATTTACGGTGACTTTAATTGAGTAGGTGAAAGTATCTCCATAGGGTGTTGTGTATTTGAAATAGATAAGTGAAGTTCCTACTTCTTGGGCACGAATGGTGGGCGTGACAAAGGTGCTGTTGTAGGTAGTGACGCATGTGGTGTTAGAAACCTGAAGGTTTTGGACAGTTCCGTCATATATCGTCATTCCTCCCTCCTTAGGCACGAGATTCAAATCGTATCCCACAGGAAGTGTGATTTGATTGGTGGAACCGTTATCGTTAAGTGCTATAAAGCTGTTATTGGGGTCATAAGCCGAATCGTAATACCCTATTACAAAGTCGCGCGTCCATCCCGTGCCAGGGCCAGGATTCATAAGGGTGTAGACTTGCCCTGGTTTAAACTCAAAGTTGGCGGTGTACCTAAAACTGCGGGTGTCGGGCAACGTTACATGGAACACGGTATTACCTGAGCTGTTGACATCCACGTGACGCGCATAAATCACATATTGACCGTTAATCAGCTTAGCCTTAGGTGCGACGGTGACAGATTCGTTTTCATAACCAATGCCGTTGATGAAATTGTTGATGTTTTGAAGGCTTGTTATGTGTTGGCAATAAGTCATGCTGGTGGATGTGTTGACATTGGTTCCACCAAGGATGATTTTGCTCTCATATAGCTCAAGAGGTAAGTTGATGCCCACTGTTTTGCCACTGCAAGCGTATGTGCCGGAGCCAAAGGCGCAGTCTTGGGGAATGTTGAGATCGCCCACTTGATCGGTTGACCAGTTGGCGCCACGTACCCACATGGCCTTAATTGTTCCACTGGTCTTGAATCCAGCCTTGTTGCTTCCGGTAATATCCCTGAGCGTCCACTTGCCACCGCTACGCACCAGCACATACATGTTCTGCTCCACGCCATCAAGTGTGATGTAGATGACATCTTCGGTGTTTTTCCAGACGTGTTGAGTTGGCGCACCCGATGATGTAGCGCTGATGTATTCATTCATGGTGATTCTGGTAGCTTGCGAGCTGGAACCATTGAGCAAAACATTGTATATCATCGTTATGTCTACCGATGTTATAATGCCGTCACCATCTTGGTCGCCATTGACGATTGAGCTGGAATCACCATTGAGTAGGTAGTTGTAAAGTGCTGTCACGTCAACACTCGACACAACACCATCGTTGTTCACGTCACCCACCACATTTGTAATCTCGGGCGCAAGGGTGTAGTAACTTGCCGGATAGGTAGCAGCCACTGCCGTCACAGATATCCACAAGAATATTGAAAGTAATAAAGATTTGTACATGATTATTATGTTTTTAGGTTATTCTGTGCAAATTTAATAAAAATAATTGAAAAATTGAGAAAACTAAAATAAATTATTACTTTTGTACTTGTAAAAATCAAAAAGTTAGATTGCTATGAAGAAGTTTATTATATCAGCAATAATGCTTTTGAGCATCAGCATTGCTGTTAATGCCATGTCGTTCTCGGGCAAGTGGGAAGGCACTTTGGACCTTGGACAGGCGCAGCTGAGAGTGGTATTCAACATCCATGAGTTACAAGATGGAACACTCAGCGCCACGCTCGACTCACCCGATCAGGGTGCTACAGGAATCCCATGCGAAGCCACACGATTGCCTGGATATTATAAGATAGAAATAAAAGTGCCGTCGATCAATGCATGCTATAACGGAGCAATAGACGAAAGCAGGGGTAACACTATCGTAGGTACATTTTCACAAAATGGCTTTGAGTTGCCGCTCGAGCTTGGATGCGTAGAGCATGACACAGGTGGGGTAGTGACATACATTAAGCCTAAAAAGCCTGAAGAACTAAGAGTAATTGACGGTGATAGCACAAAAATAAAACCTTGTGAAGAATGGAAGGGCAGTTATGAATTTCAAGAAGTGAAGTTCGGTCACGATGGTGTGACCCTTGCTGGCACTCTATATATGCCATCGGGTAGTGGAGGAAATGGGTTTCCCGCAGCAATTATCGTCTCAGGAAGCGGCACTCAGGACCGCGACGGCGCCATGATGGGTCTCAAGCCTTATGCCTCTATTGCCCACTATCTGCATAGCCGTGGAGTTGCAGTGCTGTGCTACGACGACCGCGGAGCAGGAGAGTCGAGCCCATTAGAAGGCTGCGAGACTACAATCGACTTCGCACGCGACGCACAGGCAGCCTTCGATTTCCTGACGACAGTCGATGGTATAGATCACACGCGCATCGGATATATAGGTCATAGCGAGGGTGGGCAGATTGCCTTCATCAACGCCGCAAGCGACAAGCGCGTGGCCTTTGTCGTCTCTCTCGCAGGACCAGCAGCCAGCGGTCGTGACGTGATGATACAGCAAAACCTTTCCCTCCTTGAAATGCAAGGTGTACCTTATACGTCGACACAAGTTGACGAGATTACGGCTATTTTCGATGATATTGTCAACATTGGCGACACAACCGAGTTGTGCGAGTCACTGCGCAAGCGCTTTGCCTCCTCCACTTTACAACGCTACACCAACGAACAGATTGAGCAAGGCGTAGCTATTATGACCTCGCCATGGTATATGACTTCTATTCGCTTCAATCCCAAGCCTTACCTCGAGAAAATCACATGCCCAGTTTTCGCCCTCAATGGCGAATGGGACTTCCAGGTGAATGCTGACCAGACATTCGACGCTCTTAAGGCAAATGTCAAGAATGTGAGATGCGAACTTCTGCCACAGCACAACCACATGTTCCAGAAGTGCGCTAGTAAGCTCGAGAGCTTCAACTACGCCACACAAGGTGATATTTCATGGACTACATTAGGTCTTATCGAGGATTTTATAAAGGGGATATATCCCGAGAAATAACAGTAACTATACTATGAAACGATATTTTTTAGCTGCAATAAGCATTGCGATTGCCACCATGCCACTCATGGCACAGGAGCACAAAACATTGAGAGAATGGGGATTCCCCACAGGAATTTTTGAAACAGGAAAATATAACGCCATTACCGATGTGCCTGGAGTTACCGTAGGGCATGTCACCTGTATTGAGGGCGACAGCATTCGCACAGGTGTTACGGCCATAGTGCCGCATCAGGGGAATATATTCCGCAACAAGGTGCCAGCGGCTATCTATGTGGGGAACGGATTTGGCAAACTCGCCGGAGTGACGCAGGTACGTGAGCTCGGTAATATCGAGACTCCAGTAATTCTCACCAACACACTTAGTGTGGCGGCTGGAATGGAAGGTGCTATACGTTATACATTGATGCAACCAGGTTGTGAACGCGAGAACTCGGTTAATGCCGTGGTGGGCGAAACTAACGATGGACGCCTCAACAAAACACGTCAGATGTACATCACTCCGCAAATGGTAATTGACGCAATTAACAACGCTCATGGCGGACCTGTGGAGCAAGGCAACGTGGGCGCTGGAACTGGCACTATCTGTTTTGGCTTCAAGGGAGGCATAGGCACCTCATCGCGAGTGTTGCCCGAATCTTTGGGAGGATACACCATTGGTGTGCTGGTGCAGACCAACTATGGCGGTATCCTAGAGATTGACGGTGTGCAGGTGGGGCAGAAGCTGCAGAAGCACGATTTCATTGATCACGTGCGCAAGACCGAGAATGTTGACGGCTCGTGCATGATGGTCGTGATTACCGATGCTCCGCTCGATTCGCGTAATCTTGAGCGCGTGGCTAAACGTGCAATGATGGGAATGGCCAAGACTGGCGGTATTGCTTCTAATGGCAGCGGTGATTATGTGATTGCATTATCGGTCGCTCCCGAGAATCTTATTAACGACAAAGCCAAGACTCTTAACACTACCGTACTTGCCAATAGCCAGATGTCTCCCATATTTGCTGCCACCATCGAGGCTACAGCCGAGGCACTATGGAACTCTCTGTTCATGGCCGATAGCATGACAGGTCGTGATGGCTACCACGTCGACTCTCTCCCTGTTGAGCAAGTTTTGGAAATGCTTCGCAACCGATAATACTTTTTTCTGAAACATTGATATTGTTCTTTGCTTAAAAAATGGGGGCTTTTGTTGAAAAAAATTGGTTTATAATTTGAGAATCAATACTTTTGTGAGTTTTCTGAATAAAATTCACATAATAATATCATTTATGCTTATGAAAAAAGCTATCTTAACTTTATTAATTTCGTTGGGTGTTTTAGCGGCTACAGCGGCTATTTATCCATACCTTAACGTGAATCTTAACAATGGTTCAGAAGTGTCATATCCTACGACGGATTTGATGCTGAAATTTGAGAATGGGCAGCTTGTGGCTTCCAACAATGGCGTTCAAGCTGGCAGTAATAGCCTTTCAAACGTGCTCCAAATGATGTTTGGGCTAGGCTCAGAAGGCGGACAAGCACTGCCTGGTGATGTTGACGGCGACGGAAACCTCACTGCAGGCGACATCACAGCTCTTTATAATTTCTTGTTGAACGGTGATGATAGCAGTCTCGTTAATGGAGACCAGGATGGCGACGGCGAGATTACAGCCGGTGATGTGACATTTGTTTATAGCCTCCTCTTGGGTGGCAAGGGTGGCACTTTAGGCGAAATTACCGATGGCGACCAGACAATGTGGGTTGTAACTGGTGATGTGAGCTGGGCGTTCACTACCGAGCAGCTCGATGCTATGCCTTTTGTCAATGGAACATCTTTCACTGTTCAAGGCAAGACATTCAACGTGAGTGATGTCGACAACATCTATGTTGACAACACTCCTGTGGCCGATAATACCGTTGATGTTGCCTACAACGGCAACACCGCCAAGGTGATTGTGGCTGGTAACATTGCCAAGAATATGACAGCTACAGTAAACGGTGCTCATGTAGTAGCTTTACAGGATGCTGATGTAACCGACGAGATTACCTATACCCTTGCCGGTAACACAACCAACGGCTCGTTCTATCAGGACGGCGAACTTAAAGCTACAGTGCGTCTCAATGGTTTGACCATTCATAACCCCGACAGCGCAGCTATCAACATACGTGATGGCAAACGCATCGCTGTGGAACTCGTGGAAGGAACTACCAATACCCTCACCGACGGCAATAATGGTTCTCAAAAGGGCTGCTTTGCAGTGAAGGGACACACCGAGTTCAAGGGCGCTGGTATACTCAACATTACCGGTAACTCCAAGAACGCCTTCTGGGGCAAGGAGTATGTGGAAGTGAAGAAGACTGTGGGCGAGATCAACATTCTCGGTGCTAAGGGTGATGGTTTCAACATCAACCAGTACTACCAGCAGAATGGCGGTAAGGTAACCATCAAGAATGTTGAAGATGACGGCATTCAGGTAAGTTATGAAACCGATGACAACGACCAGATTGTCGAGGAAGAGGAGAACACCGGCGAGGTGACCCTCAAGGACGGCACTCTCGATATGACAATTTCAAACAATAATGGTGGCAAGGGTATCAAGGCTGCAAGCAGCTTCATCATGCTCAAAGGTACATTCAAAGTTGTCCAGAGCGGTAACCTCACGGCTGGTGACGGTGATGTTGACTACGGCACCTGTGTGAAAGCCGGTGGCGACATACTTATCCATGGCGGAACCATCGACTTTACCAATACCGCACAAGGCGGTAAGGGTCTGAATGCCGATGGCACTATCACAATTGACGAGGCAAGCACCACTACAACCATCAATATCAAGGCCAACGGACAAGGTGGCACTGTAGAGGCAGGCAGCTCTGGCAGTGGCGAAACACCCCAATCTTACAGGATTTATGTTGCCAAGCCCACTAGCACTGGGCCTGGTGGTAGCAGCAATGCATGGACAAATATGTACCTCTACAAGAGTGACGGCACAATGGTGGCAAATATCACCAACAACACCGTTCAGAAGACCTCGGGTTACAGCACTCTCACGTTCTACTACTACGACTTCGGTCAAGCCAATAGCGGAACTTATTACTTCAAGAGTGACAACTACTCAAGTATGGGCCGTACTTATATCATTCAGAGTGCCACATTCAGCGGTCCAACAAGTGGAGAGGACATATACTACCAGTTAGGTGGTTACTCTACTACTTCTAGTTCAAGCACTTACACCCGCACCTATCAACTAAACAACGTAACAGCAACCTATGGAGGCTCAAGCGACATAGGTGAGGACACAGGCACTAGCTACAACGCTGCAGGCATCAAGGCAGACGGAAACATCACCATCGACGCTGGTACCATTACTATTGCCAACAGTGGTTCAATGAGTAAGAGTATCAAGAGCAAGGCTACTGTCACCATTAATGGTGGAACTGTTACTCTCACTCCAAGTGGAGCAATGCAGGTAATCAATAGCGATGCAAGCTATAGTAGCGGCATCAAGGCTGTTGACTTTGTGATGAACGGTGGTACGCTCAACATCACTTCGAGCGGTGTGGCTGGCAAGGGAGTATCAACAACCAATATCACAACAAACGGTGGCTCCATCACCATCAACAATAGCGGCGCGGCACAAGCTGCAGGCTCTACTGGCGACTATTATACTGCTAAGGGCTTCAAGACCGACGGCAACATCAACCTGCTTGGTGGCACCATCTACATCAAGATGACCGGCACTGGCGGTAAGGGTATGAAGGTTAACGGCAACTATGTGCAAGGCGTGAGCGGGGGAGAAGGCCCAACACTTACAGTAATAACCACTGGTAGCGCTGCTGGTCAAAGCAGTGGCGGTGGAGGCTTCCCTGGCCAACCTGGTGGCGGCGGTGTCTCGGGTAGCGCCAAGGCAATCAAAGTTCTTGGTACAATCGTTATCAATGGCGGTCAATCGGAAGTTAGCACCTCTACCGACGGTGCTGAAGGTATAGAGTCGAAGACCAGTATCACCATCAACGGCGGTAACCACTACTACAAGGCCTATGACGACGGTATGAACTGTGCAGGTGCCATTAGGTTCTTGGGTGGCGTGACAGTAGTTTACAGCAACGGCAACGACGCTGTTGACAGTAACTACGGACGTTCGGGCGCCATCGAGATTGGCAACGGATGTATTCTTGCTTACACCAGCAAGGGTGATCCCGAGGAAGGTCTCGACTGCGACAACAATAGTTACATCACCATCACTGGCAATGGTTACGCCATCAGTGGTGGCGGTAGCCAAGGCGGTGGTGGCGGCTGGGGAGGCTCCAGCGGCATTGGCAGCGCAGTGCAAGGCTATTACCTGAGCACTAGCTCGCTGAGCTACAGCACAGGACGTTACTACACCATTGCCAATTCCAGTGGTACTAACCTTATCACCTATAGTGTAGAGGCTGGCTTCTCAAGCAAACTGTCTTTGTTCACCGCTAATGGCATGACCAAGAACCAGAGCTACACCATCAAGTACAGCACCACTGCACCAACCAATGCCACTACAGCATGGCATGGAGTATACTTGGGCAGTACTCACCAGGGAACAACATCGTTCACCTCATTTACTGCACAGTAAAGCGATTTGGTATTAAAGCCTAAATAAACCCAGACTTTTTACATTAGCGCCTCGGAGCATCGCTCCGAGGCACTTTTTTTGCTCAAAATTTGCCCACTAACGGTGAATAGACTAATTTTGTGGTCATGATTAATTTCACGCCCATCTTGCGAGGATATCTGCTGTCACGCCTAAAGCAACATGCTCGCTACATCGACCATGCCGATGCAGTGCAGCAGGAGCAGCTTGTGCGAATTGTAGAGAAAGCGGCTTTGACTTGGTTTGGACGCAAATATGAATTCTCCACTTGCCGTACCTACAAGGAGTTTGCCACCCGCGTGCCACTCTACCGTTACGAGGACCTGCAGCCGCAAATCATGCGCATGGTGCGTGGCGAGAAAGATGTGTTGTGGCCAGGACGGTGCTTCAATTTCGCTCAGTCGTCAGGCACGAGCGACGGCAACCACAAATATGTTTCCATTACCCCCGAGTCGCTGCGGTGGAACCACTACCGTGGTGCCAGCGATGTGGTGTCACATTACCTTAATCTCAATCCTAAAAGCCGCCTATTTGCCGGCAAGTCGTTGATACTTGGAGGATCATTCGCCAATGAGCTCAACCTGCCGCAAGGCACACATGTGGGTGACCTCTCGGCAACGCTCATCAACAATATCAATCCGCTTGTAAACCTTGTAAGGGTTCCTGACAAGCGCACTGCTCTGCTCGAAGACTGGGCCGAGAAACTTCCCAAACTAGTCGAAGCGAGCAAGGGCGAAGACATTACTAACTTAAGTGGAGTTCCCTCATGGTTTCTCACCGTAATCAAAGAGGTGCTACGTGCCACAGGTGAGGACTGCATCCATGATGTGTGGCCCAATCTTGAAGTCTTTTTCCATGGTGGTATAGCTTTTGAGCCTTACCGAGAGCAATATGAGCGTCTGTGCGATATGAGCAAGATGCACTTCCTTAACACCTACAATGCAAGCGAGGGATTCTTTGCCACACAGAGCGACTGGAGCACCACAGCGATGCTCTTGCTTCTCGATGTGGGTGTATTTTACGAGTTCATACCTTTGAGCGAGGTCGACAGTGATCACCCCGATGTGCTGCCTATTTGGGAGATAGAGGAAGGCAAGACCTACGAACTCATCATCACAGCCTGTAATGGACTATGGCGTTACCGCATTGGCGACACTGTGCACATCGAGCAGCTAAACCCAGTTAAAATCAATATCGCAGGGCGCACCAAGAGTTTTATCAATGCCTTTGGCGAGGAGCTGATGGTGCACAACGCCGACAAGGCTATCACCCTGGCGTCACAGGAAACAGGTGCACAGGTGCTCAACTATACTGCCGCACCTGTCTATGCAGGCGATAAGAGTAAAGGACGTCACCAATGGCTCATAGAGTTTGAGAAGGAGCCGGCAAGCATTGATGAGTTTGCTGCATTGCTCGACAAGTACCTTCAGGAAGACAACGGCGACTACCAAGCCAAGCGTTATCAGAGCATCTTCCTCGACGCGCCTGAGGTCCTTGTCGCAAGACGCGGACTCTTCGACCAGTGGCTCGCCTCGACTGGCAAACTTGGCGGCCAGCGCAAAATCCCCCGCCTCAACAACAACCGCACTGTCATCAATCAGATGCTTAAATTGAATGTTGAGTAAATAAAGTTGTACAATAAGTCAATTAGTCCAATCGGTCTAATTGATTTGTTTTTTTTAAAAAAGAAAGGAAAAAGTGATGAATTATAAAATTATGTATTAATTTTGCATATTATTCCATGAAAATCGTAAAAAATCACCGATAATTGCATGAAATTATTTTAAATAATATTTTTGTAACCATTAATTCTTAAAGCTTATGAAAAAAATTTTTACATTAGCAATGATGTTGCTTTGCGTTGGTTCGATGATGGCAAACTGGCAGCCCAGTGACACTGAAGCAATCCAACTTGACGCCGAAGGAACCAGTGGCCAAGTCCAGATGAAAACCTTGAGAACTGATGACGGCAAAATCATCTTAAGCTGGCTTCGACCAGAGAGAATCAATAACGTGTTCTCTTATAAACTGCATCTGCAGATTTTTGATGCTGAAGGAAATGCATTGTTTGGCGACGAAGGCATTATCGTTTGTGACAAGCCCACTCGCACTTGGACCACCGACTATGGAATGACACTGGCTGAGAACGGTGACATTATCTTTGCCTATACCGACATCCGCAATGATCCTACTGAGGAGAATGCCGAGACCTATCTCTATCGCTACAACCAGGCAGGAGAGCCTGTGTGGGATGCCGATGGCATTTTGTTTCCATCGAGCCAGTTTCATGAGCATGCTTTGTCGGTCGAGGATATAGCACCTGTGCTATGCATGAGTGGCAACAACATTTATGCAGCAGTCAACCACAATGAATATTATATGGAGAAAGCCGACGAGAATAACTGGACACCAACTCCCTGGTCGCCAAATATGCCCGACTCGGTGCTCCTGAACGAGAGCAAGTGGCTTATCATGCTCATCAACAATGATGGTTCCCCAGCGAGCGAGAATCCTAAGGAAATGGATTCTAAAATCGTTTTGATGCAACCTTCTGAAGATGGTAAGGCTTATCTTGTATATGACAATAAGTCTTTTGGACTCGAGGCTCAGATGCTTGATGCAAACTTGGCAAATGTGTGGAACGATCCCATCGTTATTGAGGAAAAACCCGTTACTACAGGGCAATATGTTGCCACACCATTGGCTGAGGTTGACGATTATGGAATATTGTTGTTGTCCTACAGAGTGCTGACCGACTTCTATGGTTATCAGGTTGCTAACTTTGTTGCTCCCGATGGTAGATGTGCCGATGATCCTGTGTCATTGGCTGGCAACATCGACGGTGATGCCGGTCCGGCTGCAATGGGAGTTAAGGAGGACCGTGCGTTTGTAGCATGGGAATATGCTTATTCGGCATCGGAAAACCGCATGAATGTGAACATTGTTGATGATAATAACTTTTATTATTGGGAAGGCGACAACATCTATGGTTTTACATTGGAAACCAATAGCGCATGGGGCTATAAGCCGGTAAAGGTGATACCTGCAACTAATGGCTGGGTAGTGCTTTATGGCAACTGTACAAGTTGGAACGGTGCTAATTTTATGGTAGTGAAGATTGATGATGATGGCAATGTGCTGTGGAGTAAGCAGATTTGCGAGGACAATTTCAAATCAAGCGGTTTCTCAGTTGTCTATGACGACAAGTATGCTTATATCTTCTATACTCAAGAAACTGAATACAAGGATGGTGAAGGCGGCATGTATGTGATGTGTGTTGACATCGTTGGAGAAGAAGTTAATGCTATAGATGATGTGCAGGTTGGCGATGAGGTAATGTCAACCGAGATTTACACCATTGATGGCCGTCGTGTGAATCACCTGGAGAAAGGCATGAACATTGTGCGCACAACCTACAAGAACGGTACAGTTACCACAACCAAGGTAATGCATTAACCTCATAACTTCTTGTTGAAGAAAAGAGTAATGGTGATAAATGTTTCGTATCAAAGGCGGCTTCCTTATGCATGGGGGCTGCCTTTTTTCGGCACAAATACAATTGTTCCCACATAAAAAATGTATATTTGCATAAGCCATAGTAAGTGAGGTTTACGTAAAATGTATTATCTTTGCATTTGAGTTTATAAAAGCAATCCTATTAAGCAAGATTGTTTACTTGTTTACTTATTATGTTGCAACGATTTTTACAAGAAGGCCGCATCGAGGCAGGATGTGACGAGGCAGGGCGTGGATGCCTTGCAGGTCCTGTAACGGCTGCCGCGGTGATTTTACCTCCCGATTTTGAGAACGAGTTGCTCAACGATAGCAAGCAACTCACTGAGCATCAGCGCAACAAGTTGCGCCCCATTATCGAGCGCGAGGCACTGGCGTGGGCAGTGGCTATGGTGTCGCCCCAGGAGATAGACCGCATCAATATCCTCAAAGCATCTATAACAGCCATGCACCGTGCTCTTGATCAGCTCTCCACTCGCCCCGAGCACATACTCGTCGACGGCAACCGATTCTATCCTTATGGTGATATCCCCTTCACCACCGTTGTGAAAGGTGACGGCAAGATGATGAGCATTGCCGCAGCGAGCGTTCTCGCCAAGACGCACCGTGACGAGTATATGCGTCGCATCGCCGAGGAGTTTCCTCATTACAATTGGGCAAAAAACAAAGGGTACCCCACTAAAGACCACCGCGCCGCTATTGTGGCACACGGCATCAGCCCCTACCATCGTAAATCTTTCAACCTCGTGGGGCAGTTGTCACTTTTTGATTGAAAAGTTGAATTAGTTATATTTTTTATAATTTATACGTCCATAAACACACAAAATATTATGAAGCGATTGCCATTATTATTAATCATTTTTTTCTCGCTGGTGAGTCATGCTCAATACAATATGAGCAATTCCCAGTCAAGAGATGCTCTTGTTTTATATGAGCGTGATTCACAAGGCTTTTATCAAAGATATATAAACGTCTCTGTCGACAATGTTGACAACGTGTTATCAAGGTATGCCTATGATAAAAAGAATAAGAAATTATATGTTACTAACGTTTATGGCAATTTTGTTATCACAGTCTCGGGCGACGTGGATAAAGAGATTAAGAAAAACAAGTCAATCCCGCAATTGAAACCCGAGGAGATTCAAGAACTTGTGGCGAGTGAGAATAATGCTTTGGACGCTAAGTATGCGAAATTGAATAAAGCTAGAGAAAAACAAATCATTGACTCAATTGCTCGAGTGCGTGAAAATGAGAGGAAGGTTGCAATGGAAAAGGCGCGCCAAGACTCTATTAAGCAAGCTCAAGCTGATGCCTTAAAACGTTATAAAACCGAGCACAAATGGCAAGTTTTTCCTGTTGGAACCTCTAGAAACTCATATTCCAATAGCATTTCTCTCAGGTGTGCTTTGTGCGATAATTCTAAAACATACTATTCGTCCGATTCGGTTGTAGTCGTTAATATAAGTAATGATACTATATACACGTTCGAAACTAAAGAAGGCATGCTTGATTACAAGTATTTGGTATTGCATGCTTATGCAATACCCTCAGAGTGGAAAGAGCGTGGACAGTTTAAATATCACATGGCTGCTTTTAGCGACAGTATTGCGCGCCAAGAAACTTGGACTACCGATTTAGCAAGGGGATATAATGCCTATTCTTTTAAAGAATATGTCGATAAGTTGACTAAGGAGGCTCCACATGGTTTCTTTGTCGACTGGGGCTGGGACGCTGAGTATTCAATGGTGACTTTTGAATTTGAATTTTTGAATTTGGATAAGCGAACGATAAAGTACATCGATGTATATTGGAATATTTATAATGATGTTGACGACCTTAGAGGCTCAGGGCATTTCAAGGGAACTGGGCCGTTGGAGCAGTATCAAAACGCTTCGTGGTCATGGGATAGCTCGTCTTATTTTGTTGCTGGCGATTCTTCATGGATGAAATTCACAAAGGTGATTATTACCTATATGAACGGCCAAAAGCTGACATTAACGGGTAATAACATTATATATTGATGGTTGGGTAAACAATAAAGTCCTCAAATTTTGAGGACTTTATTGTTATGATTTGTTTTTTGGAAAGTCGGTTATTAGTCTTTCTTATCGCTCAGTTTTAGTTTCTCTACGAACTCATCGATTTTTGCTAGTTCCTTGGGTATCTCAATGCGCTGAGGGCAGTGTCTCACGCAGTGGCCGCACCCAATGCAGTGATTGGCTTGGCGCAGCTTGGGCACGCTGTAGTCATAGCCAACTAAGAATGCCTTGCGAGCACGCTTGTAGTCGCTGTCTTTCTCGTCACGCACAAGGTTGCCTTCCTTTATGCACTTATTGTAATGAACAAAGATGGCAGGAATGTCCAGACCATAGGGGCATGGCATACAATATTTGCAGTCGTTGCAGGGTATGGTTTGTAGCGCAACAAGTTTGTCGGCTATTTTCTCAAGGAATTTGTTTTCTTCTGCACTGATGGGCTTGAGTGGTGAATAGGTCTTGATGTTCTCCATCAGGTGGTCCATGTAGGTCATTCCACTTAGCACTGTGAGAACTCCGTCGGGGGTGCCGGCATATCTGAATGCCCATGATGCAACACTGCCGTTTGGGTCACGACGTTTCATATCGGCAACAATAGCGTCGGGCACGTTGGCAAGACGGCCGCCAAGTAGTGGCTCCATGATTATAGCTGGTATGTCGCGTTTCTTGAGTTCGCCATAGAGGTACTCGGCATTAGTGTTGCGTTCGTTGATTTCTTTGGCATGCTTCCAATCGAGATAGTTGAGCTCAATCTGCACGAAATCCCAGTGATATTCGCCTTCATCATGCCATTTCAGTAGGTTGTCAAATACAGCGATGTCACCGTGGTAGCTGAAACCCAAGTTACGGATTTTTCCAGCTTCTTTTTGTTCCACTAACCAGTCGAGCAACCCATTGTCCATGTATCGCTGGTTGAACTCCTCAACACCGTCCTCGCCCATTCCCACTCCGTGCAAGAGCATGTAGTCCACATAATCTACCTGCAATTCCTTGAGTGAATTGAAGAACATTTCCTTACCCGATTCAAATGACCAGGTTGAGGGGTCGAAATTCGAAAGTTTAGTGGCAATATAATATTTATCGCGTGGGTGTCGATGCAGCGCTATACCTGTTGCTTTCTCGCTTTTTCCCTGGCAATAAGCAGGTGAAGTGTCGATATAGTTCACTCCATGCTCAAGAGCGAAGTCTATCTCTTTGTTGACAAGTTCTTGGTCGATGGGTGCATCTTTGTTCTCACGGCCCGAGCCTCCACCTTCTACAGGTAGGCGCATCATGCCATAGCCCAACAGTGACACGCGGTCACCACTATTGGGATTGGTGCGATAGGTCATCTTGTCTTTTGGTACATCGGCAGCCGATATTGCACCACCATCTTGAGTGTTCTTGTCGCTGCAAGCTGCGATAATAGCGCTCGAAGCTACTGCTGTGCCACCAGCCACTTTTAAGAAGTGGCGACGGCTCATATTATGTTTGTCGTTATTACTCATGGTTCTGGGAGATTAAATAGTTCGATGATCTTCAAGGCCTTCTACGTGGATTGCTGCAACAGGGCGTGAGGGACACACATGTTCGCATGCACCACAACCTATACATTTTGCAGTGTTGATTACGGGCACCATGGGTGATTTGTCGTCATTCTCGTCCAATTGAGTCATAGTGATAGCTCCTGTAGGGCAATGACGGGCGCAATTGCCGCAAGTAGCGGGAGAGCCATCTTTTTTCTTCTTGGTGGTGGGGATGCACAGGAAATGAGTCCACACAGCATAACCTATCTTAATTGAAGACTTTTCTTCGTGGGTGATGGGCTTGATAGCTCCTGTTGGACATACTTGCGAACAACGAGTGCACTCGGGACGGCAATAGCCACGCTCATAGCTCATAATAGGTTGCATAAATGTAAGCAAATCACTCGAGGGTTGAAGCACTTGATTGGGGCATTCGGCAACACACAATTGGCAAGCCACGCAATGGCGCTGCATGTTGCGTGCGCTCATTGATCCAGGAGGTGTGATGGGATTCTTACGCTCTGGCATCTTTTTCTCTTCGATAACAGCAAGACCGCCGTCAATCTTCTTCTTGGCTTGTGCCATTGCAGTAGTTGCAATCGCCACTCCGCTGCCTATCAGAAAGGCGCGCTTGCCCTTGTCAATGGCCTCCTCGCTTGATGTGTCACTTGTATTGGCAGTGACAGCAGCGGTGCTCTTGCGTGGACGGCCGTAGTAGATGGCATCTTTGTTACATTTCTCGATGCAGTTGCCGCATGTCACGCAGCGACTGTGGTCAACTGTGCCCTCCTCGTGATTGACGCACGAAGCCTTGCAATTGCGTGTACACAAGCCGCACTTGATGCATTTGTCTTCATCGATGCGCACTTTGAGAAGTGAGAACCGCGAGAAGAAGCTCAACAGTGTCCCCACGGGGCAGATGGTGTTGCAATAGGTGCGTCCGCCACGCCAGGCCAGAATGGCGATGATAATGAAAAGTGAAGCTGCCAGTACCAGCGAGCCAATGCTCTTCATCCACACGTTGGCGGTGTATACCGAATAATTATTGTAATGCTCGGCGATGGCGGCAATGCCATTGTTGCACCACTCGTAAATTGGTTGGAATAGGTTGGTGGCAATGATGCCAAATGTGCTGTAAGGCTCAAGAATTGCCATAAGCGAACCTATACCAAGAGCGATAGCTGCAATAAAAATCACGAGCACAGGATAGCGTAGCCATTTCACTTCTTTTGAGTATGTGAAGCGGTTTTTCTTACGCTTGCTGTGTAGCCATGAGATGAGGTCTTGCATCACGCCAAGTGGACATATTACCGAGCAATAGATGCGTCCAAAGATTAAGGTGACCACGACAAGCGCTGCCACAATCACAAAGTTGAAGGCGAGCACTGCAGGAATGAGCTGGATTTTGGCTGTCCAACCCAGCCAATGATGCAGCGTGCCAGTAAAGTCGAGGAATAGCAGTGTCACTGCTATAAAGCATAACACCGCAAGTGTTCTTCTTATTTTCTTTAGCATGGCAGAATAAATATTTAACTCTTTATGAAGGTTTATGAATATTTTGATGCAAATATAAGAAAAAAAACCGAAAAAACAGAGTTAAGGCTTAAAAAGCTGTTTTTTTGCCATTTTCTTAAGCAAAAAACAAGAAATAAAAAAAAACTAACTAACTTTGTAGGTTAAAACCATTCTTAATAGAATATAGTTATATTATATGGAAAACTATAATAACGTCAATAAGAGCGAGTATGGCTATCTGAGAGTGGCATCCTGTGTGCCACGTGTAAACGTTGCCGATGTGGAGTATAATCTCAATGCAATCATTGAGATGGTGACTCAGGCTCACAATCAGCATGCCGACATTGCTGTTTTTCCCGAGTTGTCAATTACCGGATATACTTGTGGCGACTTGTTCCACAGCAGCAAGTTGCTCAACAGCGCTTGGGACGCTATCGAGGAACTATGCCAGTTCACCGATGCCATCAACACCGACATGGCTGTGGTGGTAGGAGCTCCAGTGCGCAAGGGAAATGAGATATACAACTGCGCTGTATTCATTCACAAGGGGTCGGTGCGAGGATTTGTGCCCAAGACCTATCTCCCTAACTATAAGGAGTTTTACGAGAAACGCTGGTTTGTGAGTGGCGAGGAGTCGTTAGAGTGTGACCCCATTGGCTCTTACTGCAACATTTCAGAATATGCCGCATTCGGCACCAACTATATTTTCGAGATGGGCAACGCACGCATCGCAATCGAGGTGTGTGAAGACCTGTGGGCTCCCATTCCGCAAAGTTCTAAGGCAGCATTGAATGGTGCCAACGTTATTCTCAATCTTTCGGCAAGCAACGAGCTCATTGGCAAGCATGCCACGCTGCTCAGACTCATCCAGCAGCAGAGTAAGAGTTGCATCGCTGCCTATGTTTATGCTTCGGCAGGATATGGCGAGTCGACAACCGACTTGGTATTTGGCGGCAATGCGATAATCGCCGAGAATGGCAATCTGCTGTGTGAAGGCAACCGTTTCTCTCGTGAGCCTCAACTTCAGGTTATGGATATCGACATCGAAGCTCTCGACAATGAGCGCAGGCTTAACACCAGTTTTGTAGATTGCGGCCGACAACTGGATAAAAACTATATCGCTATTCAGGCCGACCCAATGAGCTATGACGATGTGGAAGCTCCCAGCGCTAAGCCCGTTGATTTGGAATTACTGCATCCCGTCAAGCGATTGCCTTTTGTGCCAAGTGACAAAGACGACCTTGACAATCGATGCGAGGAAATCGTCAATATTCAGGCGGCTGGACTCATGCGGCGACTGGAGTTCACCCACATCAGCAAGTTGGTAGTGGGTATATCGGGAGGGCTCGATTCCACTTTGGCTTTGCTTGTGGCTGTCGAGGCGTTCGACAAGTTGGGATGGGATCGAAGCGATATTTATGGCATAACAATGCCAGGATTTGGTACTACCGACCGAACCTACAACAACGCCCTTGAGCTAATGCGCTCTCTGGGCGTGACCATCAAGGAAATATCAATCGTGCCTGCTGTTGAGCAGCATTTCAAGGACATAGAACATGACTATGCAAATCACGATGTAACCTACGAGAACAGCCAGGCGCGTGAGCGCACACAGATTCTCATGGACTATGCCAACAAGGTGAATGCTTTGGTGCTTGGCACTGGCGATCTCTCGGAGCTTGCACTGGGATGGGCAACCTATAATGGAGACCATATGTCGATGTACAATGTGAACTGCAGCATCCCCAAGACTCTTGTGCGATATCTCGTGAGCTGGTTTGCTACTAAGGCTCAGACCAGTGGAGAGAAGACCACCGCAGCGACCTTACGCGATGTGCTCGACACTCCCATCAGCCCCGAGCTTACACCAGCCGAGAACGGAGAAATCAAACAGAAGACCGAAGACCTTGTGGGCCCATATGAGTTGCACGACTTCTTCCTTTACAACACAGTGCGCCACAACTTTGGGCCAAAGAAGATTTTCCTGCTTGCGCTCAAGGCTTTTGAAGGCAGCTACGATGCCGAGACCATCAAGAAGTGGCTCACTACCTTCTGCCGTCGTTTCTTCAATCAGCAGTTCAAGCGCTCGTGTTCAACCGACGGCCCCAAGGTGGGCAGTGTGAGTCTATCGCCTCGTGGCGACTGGCGCATGCCAAGCGATGCTTCAAGTGCGTTGTGGTTGCGTGAGTGTGAAGAGATAGACCTCCAAGAGAAATAAACCCCTTCTATATCACAGTTTTTCACGTTGAATCTGGAAAATGAGCCAAACAAGCCAAGCATTTAGGTGGACCTATAACACCTTGCGAGCTATCATCATGACGGTGGTGGCTTTGCTCGTGCTGGCCTATGGCGTCATCTACTTGGGACTCAGTATGCCTTATTTCCAGAACAAGTTGAAGGCCGTGGGAGAGAGGGAGTTGAGCAAGTTTCTTGAAACGAATGTCACTATCGAAGGCGTTAGCATATCGCCTTTCAACCAGATGGTGCTTACAGGGGTTAAAATCCCTGACCAAAGTGGGGGAGACCTCATCAAGGTCGATAAGCTGGGCGCTGGCGTTAGTCTCTACGACCTCATTGTCAAGGGCAAGATAATCTTCAATTATGCCGAGATTGACGGGTTGCATGGCACCGTGACGCGCCCCGACAAGGATAGCCCCACCAACTTGCAGTTTATCATCGACAAGCTTAAGCCCAAACCAGGCAAGCCGCCCACGCCCTACGACATCAGAATCAATAACGCTATTATCAGGAATAGCGATTTAGCCTACGATGTGCTCAATGAGCCACGCAAGCCAGCGGGGCAATTTGACGCCAATCACATGCAAGTGACAAACTTGACTGCCGACTTGGTGTTTCCTCGCATCAAGAACAATGATTTTATTGTTGATGTGAACCGACTTGCCTTGAACGAGAAAAACGGTTTTGAGCTTAAGAAATTAAGCGGTAAGTTCAAGATTGATGACACCAGGACCGAGATACAGAATTTGGTGGTAGACTTGCCTGGTACACATCTTACGCCAGCCAACACCACCTTCCACTACTCATATCTGAAGAATGCCATCAATGAGATAAAGGTGCAGCCTATCACGCTCGACATGACCGAAAATTACATCACCTTGAGCGACCTCAAGAGTTTTGTGCCGCAGCTGTCTCAGTATGTCGATCCGGTAAACTTTACTGTCGATGCAACGGTATCGCGTGATAAGATTGATGTGAGGAAGCTTGTCGCTGATGCTCAGAATGGAAACATAAAACTCAACCTCGAGGCTATTATGGAAAACTACCGCACGCCTCGTGAAATGGACTTCGATGTCAAGAATATCGACTTGACTGCTTCAGGTGGCGAGTTGTCGCGACTCACGAGAAACTATGCACACCTGCCCGATAATGCTCAAGCCATTGTCGACAAGTGCGGCGACATCCACCTCAAGGGTTCGGCTCGTGGAAACATTGACAATGTCATGGGAGACATCAATCTCGACACATCGCTGGGTGACCTTGCTCTCAAGGGCCACTTTGCAAGCAATCAAGGTGCAAAGCTCATTGATGCTGTGGTATCAACATCGGGATTAAACATTGGCAACCTCTTGACCAAAGAGGATCTACTGGGCATGGTGGCAATGAACGCCGCAGTCGACGGAACTGTATATGATGGAAACAAGTTTGCAGGTAATCTTGTGGGAAAGGTCGATTATGTCGATTTCAAAGGTTATAGATATCACAACATTGATGCCGATGTAAATGTGGATAACAACACCTATAAGGGTACACTTGGCATTAACGATGCCAACGGCAAAGTTAATCTGAATGGTGTTGCCACTCTTGATGGTCCTAATTCGACCTATGACTTTGACATTGATGCCAAGAACGTGAATTTTGCTAAGCTGAACCTTGACAGCAAGTATCCAGCCAACAATCTAAACCTCAAGATGGCGGCGTCAATCACAGGAAACAGCCTTGATAATGTTGCAGGAAAGGTTGATATCAGTAATGTTTCCTTCATCAATTCTACTACGGGCAAGGGCTTCCACCTGAGCAACTTCACAGTAGATGCCGGACGTGGAGAAGGTGCCAAGGTCATCGACATTAACTCTGACTTCCTTCATGGCTCTATAACGGGTAATTATGACTTCCAAAGTTTGGTGCCTGCATTCAAGAGCATGGCTTCGAAGTGTTTCCCAGGATTTATGCAGGGACACACTCCGCCCAGCACAGGAAACAACAATTTCCGTTTCAACTTTGTTGTTGAACCTAATGAGGAGTTTGAGTCCTACATCTCCTCTTATGCGAAACTGCCCGTGAAACTCATCTATAAAGCTACTATTGATGGATTTTTCAATGAGCGGGACAAAGAGCTGGCGGTAGACCTCAACTTGCCTTATCTGCAGCAGGGAAATAAAATTCTCGAGGGTACAAGTCTTCACATCGTCAAGGATTCAAGTGCCGACAACGTAATAATGACTGCGCAAACTATCTTCCCCAACAAAAAAGGAAACATAGCTCTTAACTTGCTTGCAAATGCTGTAAACGATGGAGTGGATGCGAGCGTGAACTGGGTGTTCAACAGAGAGAGGCAATACAACGGAACGGTGAGCCTCTCGGCATTGTTGGGAAGAGATTCTAATGGTAAATTTATGACTAATGTCAATGTTAATCCAACCGAGGTTGTGGTTAACGACACAGTGTGGAACGTTCATGAGGGAAGGCTCAAGTATGAGGCTGGTGTCATAGATGTGGAAGGAATCGAGGGCTCTTGCGACGACCAGTTTATCAAGATTGAGGGACGGGTGTCGAAGAATCCTGACGACGCTCTCAACGTGTCGCTGCAGAACATCCATCTTGATTACATCTTTGAGACATTAAAGATAAACCATGTCAACTTTGGCGGAGTGGCAACAGGAGAGCTGCAGCTTGCCGACTTGTTCTCTAAGTCGCCACGACTTAGCACCTCTCCATCCCTGCACGTGAAGGACCTTTACTATAACGGAGCCCCTATGGGAGATGCCGAGATTAAGAGCCATTTCGACAGTGAGAATACAGGAGTGGTGCTTGGATGTGACCTCAGTCAGAAGAACGGAAGGCACACTCGCATTAATGGAGAAATCTTTGCTGCTTCCGACTCGCTTTATCTCGAGTTTGACGCCGACAAGGCCAACGTGGAATTTATGAAGCCTTTTATGGAAGCGTTTACCGACGAGGTCCATGGGCTAGTGTCGGGACATGCCGTACTCTTTGGCAATTTCAAGACTATTGACCTCAAGGGTGATGTCTATGCCGAGGACTTCAGCCTGAAGGTGGGGTACACCAACACCACCTACAGTTGTACCGATTCGGTGCACATTAAGCCTGGCATGATAAGGTTTGACGACATCACCATAACCGACCGTGACAAGCATACCGCCAAGCTCAATGGTTGGCTTAAACATGATGCTTTCCATAACCCGGAGTTTAACTTTACTGTTACCGATGCGCGTGACTTCTTGTGCTACGATATCACTCCGGTAATGAACCCCGATTGGTATGGCACCATATATGGCAACGGCTCGGCTATTATAGCTGGTGAGCCGGGCGAGGTGCGCATTGGGGTAAATATGGAATCGGCAAGCGGCAGCAAGTTTACGTTTGTTCTTAGTGATACACAAGAGGCGGGAGAGTATAATTTCATTTCTTTCAGAGATCGTGAAAAGAAAGATGCGCCTACTGCTGTTGCCGACACGCTTATGGCACATCAAGACTCCGTACCCGAGATTGTTAGGCAACTCGCACAGAAGATAGAAAACAAAACTCAGCAGCAGTCGGCGCCCACTCAATATAGCATCGACTTGCAGGCCGACATTACTCCCGAGGCCGAGATTATCCTCGTCATGGACCCTGTGGGCGGTGACCGCATCCGTGCCTATGGATCGGGTAACTTGAGAATCAATTACAATAGCATTGATGAGTCGTTCGACATGTTTGGAAAATATGTACTTGAAAAGGGTTCTTACAATTTCACCCTTCAAGACATTATTATCAAGGACTTCACCATTCGCAATGGTAGTACTATTAGCTTTGATGGAGATCCCTATAACGCTATTCTCGACATCAGTGCAGTTTATTCTCTCAATGCCAACTTGACCGACCTCGACGATTCGTTCTCTACCGACCGTGACCTTAACAGAACTAATGTGCCGGTCAACGCTCTGTTGATGGTGAAAGGAGGCATCAGTGAACCCGAGCTGTCGTTTGACTTGGAATTCCCCACACTCACGAGTGATGCTTACCGCAAGGTAAAGAGTGTGATAAGCACCGACGAGATGATGAACCGACAGATTATTTATCTGTTGGCTTTAAACCGCTTCTATACGCCCGACTATATGAAGTCCAACACCAACAACAACGAACTCACTTCGGTGGCTTCGTCAACTATATCTTCACAGCTCACGAGCATTCTGGGGCAGATTAGCGACAACTGGCAAATCTCGCCTAAGTTCCGCTCCAACAAGGGTGACTTTAGTGATGTTGAGGTTGATTTGGCTCTATCAAGCCAACTTCTCAACAACCGTCTCATTTTCAATGGCAACTTTGGATATCGCGACAATACCTACAACACTCGCAACTCTAATTTCATCGGAGACTTTGACCTTGAGTACTTGCTCAACCGTAAGGGAACAATAAGACTGAAGGCCTATAATCATTTCAACGACCAGAACTACTATGTGCGCAATGCCATGACAACACAGGGAGTGGGAGTGGTGTTCAAGCACGATTTCGATCAGCTGTTCAAGAAAAATACGCCAGGCAAAATCGATACCGCTGCAATAATTTTCTTTGAGCCCAACGATACACTGTTGAAGTTTGGAACAAGAAATGAGAATAGTACAACTTTGCCCTGATAATTCATGAAGCGATATGTTCTAATATTGTGTTTGATTTGCGTGGTGCTGTCAAGCTTCTCGCAAAGTCATGATGCGGGTATGAACTCTGTTGGTGATACAGTGGTCAAGATGAACTATGGAGATGGTCTTTTTCCTGGAGGTTCTCTTGAAAACCGCAAAGCTTTTCTCAAACACATTCGTGACAGCATCGACGCCATCCCGTTCGACACCACGCGCGATGATGACTATTGGCGACGGGCAATAGTCAATGGCAAGTGGAGCTTCTTTACCGATTCCACTGTGAAGAAACCGTTAATTCTCAACTTTGCCTATAAGGCCTACAATTTTTATTCCAAGGCGTTCAACAACTACGACACTACCTATGTGATAGGCATTGACAAAGACTTCAAAGTCATGGTGAAAAATGACAATTGGTTCGACAGCTATGGAGGAGTGATTGCCGACAAAAGCATGAAGATTTTCATGAATTCTGATGTCAACTCCAGTGTGGGACTCCACTTTTCTTATATGGGAATTGGTTATACCTATATGTTCGACCTTGACAATGTCTTTGGTGGAGATCCAACAAGGCATTCAAGGTGGGATCTCTCATTTGCCACTTCAAGATTCTCGTTCGAGGCCTATAAGTCTAAAAACACAGGAAGGGTGACTATAGGCAGGTTTGGAGATTACAACAACAAGAGATATGTAAATAAAAAGTTCTATGGACTGGCGCAAAAGACCTCTGGATTTGACATGTACTATTTCTTTAACCACCGCAAGTACTCTCAATCGGCAGCCTATGGGTACTCTAAAATACAGAAACTGAGCGCAGGTAGCTTTATTGCGGGATTACTTGTCTCAACACAGAATATTGATGTCGATTTCTCCGAGTTGCCGCAAGAGATGAAAGATTATTTGCCAGACGGGCGCCTTATCTATAAATACCACCACCGGTCCTACTGCTTCTTGTTGGGATATGCCTACAACTGGGTGTTCCACCGCAACTGGTTGTTTAATATTACCATAGCACCGTCGCTGGGGTGGAACCATTCCTATGATGACTCGGTCGACGGAAGGAGAGATATGCCGGCTGTGGACCTGAGGGGGAAATTAAGCCTGGTGAGGAATTCCGACAAATACTTCGTCGGACTGCAGTTCCTCTTTGATGCACATTTATATCATAGCAAAGAACACAATTTCATCAATTCTCAAGAAGACATCGCAATTTCAACGGGGTTTAGATTCTGATACATTTATTATTCACTAGGTTTATGAAGACAATCATAGAGACATATCGAAATAGATTGTCCGGTGAAGCTTTGTTGGATTATTGATACTTAGGAGAAAGACCATATTTGTTCTCTTCGGTATCACTGTCGGTCGCAAAGAAGACAAGAAGAGCAATTGATAATATACTTATTAATATTAAAGTCGTGTAGAATAGAACTTGATAAGATGTCGTTATTACTACTAGAGAAGAATCTCCTAACCTCATGAAAAATGCCATAATATATTTAAGCGAACAAAGAAGTGCTATAAGTAGTAGAAAAACAACATACCACCAAGCGCTGCGTCCTATATCATGCAGCCTTCTAACAGTCACGGTAGCTGAAGGAATAAAGAATACCAATAAAACAATTTTCAAGAAAATAGCGACAATTAAAGCACTAAGACTACTATATGGATAACTTCCTTCGCTAAAAACCAAAACGAAAACAAAAAATGACCACCAAATAATAATGCATAACAAAAATAGGTTAAACCACCAGAATTCACTGCGCCGAGATCGACCTTTAAAAATTGCATATTTTTTAAAGCAAGCAGAAATTGCATCGATAAAACTTAACCTTGGTCGTTCACTATAAGAGGTCAAAAAATCGTCATAATCTTGTTCCATGGAATTAGAAATTGATTCTTGTTTGTTCTTTGTTTTTTATTTGGATGTAAAACAATATATCAGTTATGAAAATTCACTTCATGTCCTCATCATCATCGACCATGATGATTGTAGCTGTCTCGGTATTGAAGGTGAAGTAGCACTTTAGCGCCGGACTGTAGACCGAGAATGTTTTCATCTCATAAAGGTCGTGACCGTAGAGCAGGAATGTGGCAATATCGGTGGGGGTGATGTAAGGGTTGTCATCGAGGTGGCTGTGTGTGCACTTGTGAATGTTGACATCCTTGCTGGAGAAGTCGATGGGAATGAACGTGCTGTGATACTTGCGTCGCGCCAGGAGGTTGCAATTGGCATCGAAGTCAAACGAATAGTCGTTGCCAAAAGGGATAAGTTTCGACTTGTTGGTGCCCTGAAGCAGGTACACGCGAGTGAGATTGGTGCTTATCTCGACAATGCTCACGTTGAGATTGCCAGCCTCTCTCACACTTTCAATGCCATCGAGCTTGTCCAATTCTTCAAGAAGGGTGACATGCTTCTCGGCGTGTGAGATTTCCTTAGGAGTGAGGCCGCGCACCAGATTGAAAGGCTCAATCTCGCCAGTATTAAGATTGAGGCGGCACTCAAAAACGCATTTCATCTGGTCCACATCAATCATGATGCCACTGAGCAACGTGTCGTTGAGTTGTCTTATAGTAGATAGCGATGCAGTCTTGCTTGAGCACAACTGCTTGTAAGCATCGCTCAGTACCCAGTTGAGTTTTTCATGATAATAAAGGTTGTATCCCTCCTCGATGACGCTGTCGTTGACGGCGTCGATGGTGTGCATGGCTGGTTGCCCAGCTTGTAACGCAATAAATGCGACAATTGATGCAACAATTGCCAGAAAAAAACGTTTTGTAAAGAGCATGGCGGTTTAAAACTCGCTAAAGGCCAATGGAAGCAGCGACTTGATGCTGTCGAGCTTGTAAATCTTATCTCTGCCAGCTAGCAGCACCTCAATAGACTGCCCTGCGTGTGTCTCAAACTCAAGCAGCGCCTGCCGGCACATGCCGCAAGGGGCAGTGGGCATTTCGACAAAGCTGTTGCGTGTGAAAGCGGTTATAGCGATCTTCTTGATGGGCTCGCCGGGATAATTGGCTCCAGCGTTGTAGCAAGCACTTCTTTCTCCACAAATTCCGGCAAAGGCTGCATTCTCTTGATTTGCGCCTTTTATGATGACTCCGTTGTTGAGTATCAATGCCGCTCCCACATGGAAGTTGCTATATGGTGCATAACTCGCTTTGGTGGCTTCGCGTGCAAGGTCAACTAGTTTTTTATCTTCATCATTTAGCTCTGAATAAGAGTAAATATGTATCTTTGTCACAAAATTCTTTTCGGTCATGATGTCTAAGATTTTGGATAGCAAACGCAAATATATTGATAATTTTTCAAATATCAAGAAAAAAATTACTTTTTGCTTGTTTTTTGCGCTATTTTTTAACATATCATGCTGGTCGGTGACAAGGGATCAAGTGTATTATTATATTGAAAGGTATAAAAACGACGCTCTCATAGAACAACAAGACCACGGTGTGCCAGCCAGTATCACTCTAGCGCAGGGGCTGCTCGAGAGCGCAGCGGGAACTAGCAAGCTGGCAAGGGAAGGAAACAACCACTTTGGCGTTAAGTGTCACCGTCATCGAGGCGACAGCATCTTCCTGGGGCGCACCTGCTACCGCAAGTATCGCACGGCGCTAGACTCCTATCGCGACCATTCCAAGTTCTTGATAGAAAATCGCAGGTATGAGTCTCTGTTTAGGCTGTCGCTCGCCGACTACCGCGGGTGGGCATATGGTCTCAAACGCTGCGGCTATGCCACCGACCCACGCTATGCCGAGAAGCTTATTGCGATGATTGAAACCTATGGGCTCGACAGGTTTATCGATGAAAGGCCTGTCGAGAAAACAAAGGTACAGCAAGACACAATAAGAACAAAACGGAAGCATCCCATTTTGAGGCATCCCACCAAGAGAAGACACGGGCTTAACTATATCATTGCAGTCCTAGGCGATACCTATCAAGATATTGCCGACGAATACAATATGCCAATCGAAAAACTATTGGGTTACAATGACCTGCAAAGTTCGGCGCAGCAGCCCGAAGCCGGAGATATCATTTATGTCAACAAGAAGCATAGTGAGTCGCAGGGAAATCATGAGCTCTATAGGGTGCCCGAGGATGGAGAAACGTTATGGTATGTGTCACAAATGTTTGGAATAAAACTCCATGACCTTGCAAAGATGAACAACTTACAAGACAATGCTGTGTTGAGCAAAGGACAACTCATCAAACTTAAGAAAAATGTTGTCATTGAGGACTTTTACCAGCAAGAAGAACCTTGAAAACAGAACTTTTTTAACTGCGAAATGAAAAAAAAATTTTGTAGATTGAAAAATAGTTCATACCTTTGCATCCGATTTCGAGTCAAGGTACTTGCGGTTTAGTCCCGTTAGTCCTGTTCTGTGACATGATCGTTGAAACTTCGATGGCTGCTCGACGATGCTTAAATGTGGCCATAAAGCGTAGGACGATATTTTTACGAAAAAACAATAGCTGGTGGGTAGCATTGATGGCTTCTCACGTCAATTTATCGCCAGTGACTTAGTGTGTCGTGGTAGAATATTGTGCTACGCGGACACATGAGCTCAAGTGACGGCTTGAAATCAACGAGAGAAACAATTTTTTTTGATAACATTATTTGAACTGAAACATTATGTCAAAAGTTTGTCAAATCACAGGAAAGAAGGCGATTACAGGTAACAACGTGTCGCACTCTAAAAGAAGAACAAAACGCAAGTTCAATGTGAACGTGTTCAACCGCAAGTTTTATTGGGTTGAGCAAGATCAATGGATCAAGCTCACAGTGAGCGCTAGCGGACTGAGACTTATCAACCGTATCGGACTCGACGCAGCTCTTAAGAAAGCAGCTCAGGACGGACATTTGAAAGAAATTAAAGCAATCTATTAAATCGAGGATTAAATTATGGCAAAGAAAGCAAAAGGTGACCGCGTTCAAGTAATCCTTGAGTGCACTGAGCAAAAGGGCAGCGGCGTTCCCGGAATGTCACGTTACATCACTACAAAGAACCGCAAGAACACAACCGAGCGTCTGGAGTTGAAGAAATACAATCCATACCTCAAGAAGTATACTATTCACAAAGAAATTAAATAATATTTTTGAGTCATGGCAAAAAAGACTGTTGCAACCCTTCAAACTGGTGAAGGCCGTAATTTTAGCAAGGTGATTAAGATGGTTCGCTCTCCCAAAACCGGTGCTTATGTTTTTGAGGAAAGAATGGTTCCTAACGACAAAGTTGACGAGGCTCTGAAATAATAATTTCTTCGTTACCCTACACACGTTATTTTGTTTATAATAAAACAAAACGCTATATTTTGGAATGGCTTGAGACCTTTTGAGGACTCAAGCCATTCTCTATTGTGGCAATATATGCGTCAAAACATTGGCACGGATTTTGTAGTTTAGGAAGTGTTCACTAACTTTGCACAAGCAAACGCGACATCCCTTTATGTATAACAAGCTTCATTACACAGGACTTGACGATCAGCTAGTTGTTGCCAGCAGGCAGCAGCACGGCTCCAACGTGCTCACACCGGTTGAGAAAGATCCATGGTGGAAGAAGCTTTTGGAGAAGTTCAGAGATCCGCTCATCATCATCCTGCTCATAGCAGGCGTGATGTCGGTGGGCATCTCGTTCTATGAATATTTCCGTCTTCACCAGGGTATGATGGTGTTTTATGAGCCTGTGGGGATCTTCATAGCCATTGCTTTAGCCACTGGGTTGGCTTTTGTCTTTGAATACAAGGCGGAGAAAGAATTTGAAATTCTGAACCAAGTAAATGATGACGAGCCAGTTCAAGTGATTCGCAACTCCAAGGTGCAGAAGGTGCCTCGTCGCGACGTGGTGGTGGGCGACATCGTGATGCTCAACACAGGCGAGGAAGTGCCTGCCGACGCCACGCTGCTGGAGGCTACGGCGCTCAGGGTTGATGAATCGTCGCTCACAGGCGAGCCGCAATGCAGCAAGACTACCAATGAAGCTCTCTTCGACTCTCAAGCCACCTATCCCAGCAACCATGTGCTCAAGGCGACAAAGGTCATAGAAGGGAATGGCATCGCTCAGGTGACAGCGGTGGGCGACAGCACCGAGAACGGAAAGGTGATGGAGAGCGCTCAAATCGACTCCAGCGTCAAAACTCCGCTCAACGAGCAACTCGACGGACTGGGTAGGCTCATCTCGCAAATGAGCTACATTATTGCCATCCTTGTAATTGTGGGTAGGGTGGTGGCCTATTTCATCAACACCCCCGATGCTTCGTTCGATCTGGTGTTTGTGTCCTATCTGCTGCAATCTTTCATGATGGCTGTCACCCTTGTTGTAGTGGCTGTTCCCGAGGGATTGCCAATGGCTGTGACGCTGAGTCTAGCTTACAGCATGCGCCGAATGCTTAAGACCAACAACCTTGTGCGCCGAATGCATGCTTGCGAGACAATGGGAGCTGCAACGGTTATCTGTACCGATAAGACCGGCACCCTCACCCAGAATCAGATGAGAGTGCATCATGCGTGTTTCTATGGGATGAGTGGAGGATGGCTTTATGACGGCCAGCAGTCGGCAGTAGTGAGCGAGAGCATTGCAGTCAACTCTACAGCTCATCTCTCGACAGATGAGTCGACGGCACGAACCGAAGTTCTGGGAAACCCCACCGAGGGAGCGCTGCTTCTTTGGCTCAAGAACCAGGGAATAGACTATATCGATGTGAGAGATTCGTGTGAGATGGTTGGTAATGTGCCTTTCTCTACCGAGCGCAAATTCATGGCCACTGTGGTATGGAGTGATGCAATAGAGAGTAATGTGCTATATGTGAAAGGTGCTCCCGAGATTGTCTTTGCCATGTGTGACAACATTAGCGGAGACATAGATGAGGGAACATTGCGTGACGATATTATGGCTTTCCAAAGCAAAGCGATGCGCACGCTGGGATTTGCCTATAAAGTACTTGAATCTGGAGAGCAGCCTCTGCAAGACAATAAAGTTGTGGTCGATGGGCTGTCTTTCCTTGGATATGTGGCTATTGCCGATCCAGTGCGTGAAGATGTGCCGGCAGCAATAGGGGAGTGCTTGAAGGCTGGGATAATGGTGAAAATAATCACTGGTGACACTGCGGGTACAGCCAAGGAAATAGGAAGGCAGATTGGGCTATGGAACGATGAAGTCGATGGTGAACGGAACATTGCTTCGGGTCCTGAAATTGAAGCAATGACCGACGAGGAGCTTGACTCAAGGGTGATGGACCTGAAAATCATTGCACGTTCACGTCCGCACGACAAGAAAAGGGTGGTCGAGGCGTTACAGCGATGCAACCAAGTGGTGGCGGTCACAGGAGATGGCACCAACGACGCTCCTGCGCTTAAAGCCGCCCACGTAGGGCTCTCGATGGGCGACGGTACCAGTGTGGCCAAGGAAGCCAGCGACATTACTATTATCGACAACTCGTTTGCCAGCATCGGCAATGCCGTGATGTGGGGACGTTCGTTATATCGCAACATTCAGAGATTCTTGCTTTTCCAGCTTACAGTCAACGTGGCGGCATGCCTGGTGGTGCTTGCAGGTGCTTTCATGGACACCGATGCCCCTCTCACGGTCACGCAAATGTTGTGGGTGAACCTTATAATGGACACCTTTGCGGCAATGGCATTGTCATCTCTACCGCCCAACAAGAGTTTAATGCGACAAAAACCTCGCGACCGACAGGCGTTTATTATCGACCGACATATGGCAAGCCAGATACTGTGGGCTGGACTAGTGTTCAGTGCAGTTCTGATAGCCTTGTTCTATGTGATAAAGCATTGTGACTTGAGACAGATTAACAGCCTTGGTGGCTTGTGGGAAATGATAGTTAGCGGTAGTTATATTAAAGCTCCGCGCCACACCATCACTCCCTATGAGAGCGCTTTGTTCTTTACCACATTTGTGATGATGCAGTTTTGGAACCTGTTTAATGCGCGAGCTTATAGGTCGGCCTATTCTGCATTGAGACTGAAGAATTGCAAGGGATTTGTATTTATTGCGTTGCTCATTTTTGTAGGTCAGCTGCTAATTGTCAACGTGGGCGGAGCCATGTTCAATGTCCACCCCATCGATTTGCAAGACTGGATCTTTATTATTTTACTCACTTCGCCAGTGATTTTGATAGGTGAAGGAGTGCGCAAGCTCAAGAAAATCTATTACAAAAAAGCCAAATAACACCCAATTGGGCATTAGCATGTGTATCTGTATGATGCCACGCTCTTTTTCCTCTTAACTGCCCCTCTGTCCTCCTGTTCGTCCCTCTCTGCGCCCGGGACTTCCTCCCGCGCGCGTATATTTAAATATGTGTCTCCCCCCGTTTTTATGTTCCAGCAATGTAAAAATCTTCAAAAATCCGCAAAAAACCATTAAATATTCGTTTTTTTCCGAAAAAACCCCCGTAAATATTTTGCCGTATGGAAAATCGGTTGTAATTTTGCATCGCTTTTCGGCTCACGAGGACCCCGTTCCGAGTTGAGCGGTTTTTTTGACGCCCTGCCGAAGGGGTGCCGGGGCCGTAGGCCAGAGATCATTGAGATGTTTGCGATGAGGAAATCTGACAAGCAGGTGAGAGACAAGGAAGGGATTCCGCGGATCTCCGGTCGAGATTCCTAAAAGTGACAGGTGAGAGAGCCGCTCCCCCTCCCGGGGGCGCGGCGAAC
>JAFZAC010000027.1 GCA_017548365.1 Muribaculaceae bacterium | reverse complement strand
TAGCATCCTCATCAAAACTTTGAGTGAACCATACCTTTCCGTCAATGTTGGTGGTATAGGTCTGTTCCTCATCCATTATAGTTCCAGGCCATTCGCCATTCAACGCTGTTCCAGCACCATTCCAAACATAGAGGCAAGGTGAGTCGCCAGTGGTGGTGCGCACGTTGATGGTAACAGTTGCATTAGCGCTGATTGCCAAAAAAGCAATAGCAAATAATAGAGTAGTAATTTTCTTCATGTGATAAACAATATTTTAAGTTAATAATCCAATAAATTCTGCGATTTCTGCAAAAGTAATAAAGCGAGAGAGAAAAAACAAATTCCTGCTCACTTTTTTTCTAATTGCCTAAAAGAATGTTGTATATAACGGTGATATCGGTAGCAGTGACAACTCCGTCGCCATCAACATCGGCATGGAAGGCATAAGTTTGGTCATTGCCTAAGAGCTGGTTGTACAATATTGTGATGTCGGTGCTGCTGACTATGCCATCAAAGTTGACATCACCCGTTAAAAGTGTCACAAGGCCGTTCTGGTCGTAATAAGCCCCGTTGACGAAACTGAAGTCGGCGGTCTGAGGGCTTCCATGATTGCTGAAGATGATACCGGTGGGTATGTCGTCTCCCACTTCGCCGCCATCCCACTCCCAGATGTCTAGACCATTGTATAGTCCACTGCCCACAAGGTTGCAAGTCACACCGGGCCAAGTGCCGCCAGTATAATTTTGGTTACCATGTTGTGCATCCCATGCCCAGCAGTAAATGGTGTTAGTCCAATTAGTTGGAGCTATGAAATATGCATGCAGCTTCTCGGCATGGCTGGAGCGTATCTTATAGGTGCGTGTGATGGTGTTCTTTACCATTCCGTTGTGGAGAACACCGGCACGCAAGGTTGTGGTCTTGTTGAAAGTGAGCGTAAGAGTTCCCGTCGCGCGTTGACTTGATGGGGTAGGAGCCGAACCATCGGTGGTGTAAACTATAGTGGCATTGGAGAACGATGAGGTGACGGTAACAGTCACTTCGTCTATATATTCGCCGCTTTCCTTGTCTACACTAAGTGTTGCGATGCTTGGATCAACAGGCTCCTGCTCAGTAATAGTGCGATTGTAAACGCCATCGATATAGTAGCCATGGTTCACAAACTGCAGGTCGGCAGTCTGGTTGCTGCCGCTCTGGCTGAATATGAGCCCAGTGGGCATATTATTGGCAGGAAACTCGCCGTCGTAGGTCCATTTGTAAATTACGCGTGAACCATCCTCAGTCTTGCCCATTAAAGTGGCATTCTTGCCTGGCCAACTGCCGCCAGTGAAATTGGTGCTGCTGTTCCACACCCAGCAAGTGACAGTGGTGGGAGTTGCAGTTTCATAGAATACACTAAGTTCGTCGTCGCTGATGGTTGGGATGTATACTTCGAGGTCGTCAATGTCAACACCTCCGCCACTACTTCCGCCTCCACTCACATAGGTTGTGTTTGGGTCACCTTCTTCCTCGGTGCCGTCATAAGAGAGCAGTGTGGGATTGACCTTGTTGGTCGTGTAGAGGAATGGGCCGTCATCACCCACCTTGCCCGGACCGTTGAGAACATAGATGCGCATGTTGCCCTTGCCGCTGAACGATGGTGTGGTAAGGGTGCCGTTGCTCACTGTGATGCTATTGCCGGTGATTACATCGGTGTAGGTTCCATTTAGCACATTGCTGAAGGTGGCACCTGCATTGAGGGCGATGAGTGCATAGCTGTCAATATCGCCACTAGTGTAACGGCGTTTGAAGGCATAGCCGCCGTTTGATGAGCATCCATTCTTGGTGTATTGTCCCTTGCGTAGCGCTGGCACTGCAGCACGAATCTTGTTGAGGCGTTGCAAATGCTTGACAAGTGGACGGCTCAAAGTAGCAGCCACGTTGCCTGTAGCGTTGCTATACTCGCCAAAGTCGGTGGTCTCAACATTGCCCTTTAGATAGCCGCCATAATAGGCGCGTCCGCTATTCTTGAGAGTGATGTTGGTTCCCTCATCGATGCGTACTCCTTTTCGGAATTCAATCTCGCCTCCTTGAAACAGGCATGGGATACCACGCATGGTGAACATGAGCGACAGGTTCTCGGCCCACTGCTCGGTACCGCCGTTGAATCGGTTGAAGCTATCGGGGCCATAGTCATGACTTTCTACATAGTTGACGTTGAATGTTGCGTCGTTATACAAGTTGTCTTTGTTTAACACGCCCCACACTCGGCCGGCGTTTTGGAAATTCCAGTGCACAGTGAAGTCAATCACATTCAAACCACTTGCATTGCTATAATCGGGGGTATGATAGCTGTTACCGTCGAGCAGCGCGTTGTTGCTGTGTGGCTGGGCGCTCTCACTCAGGTTGGCACTGTGCTCAGCAAGGCACAACTTTTGATTGTCGAGAGTGACTGGGTCGGTACTTTCATACACTTCTACACCATCCCAATAAGTTGGGTCATTGTTCCATTGGCTTAGCAGTGATGCATCGCTCTGCCAAGTGTAGAAGTAGGGCGAGAGAGATGGCTGGCCGCGATAGGTCACGTCGCTGAAACGTGCGCACACCTCGGCAAACATATAGAACGGACACTCGTTGAGCCGCTTGCTCTTGTATTGCTCGCCTAGAGCTTTGAAGGCGGGAACAAAAGCTGCGTTGAACGTCAGCCTTGAGATATGGCCTCCAGTATCGATACGGAAACCGTCAACCCCCATCTTTATGAACTCGCCATAGCAGTCGATGAGGTAGCTGTAGGTCTGCGGATTCTCGGTGTTGAGGTCAACGCAGTCGCCGGCAATCTGAGCCCACCATCGATTGGGCTCATCCCAGTTAAAGTTGCCGTAGTGGTGCCACAGGTTGTGGGAGTCGTGGTTGATTCCGTCGGTGTTTTTCATCTTGGTGAGGCGGTCGCTGTATTGCGTGCTTCCCCCCAGGTTGCTATAGTTGTCCTGAAGCAATCCGCCTTGAGAGATGGTAAACGGAATCATACATTGGCTCATGTCGCTTTGAGGCACGCTGTAATCACGGTTGAAGAGCTTGCACAAGTGCTCTTCTCCAAAGTTGCCCGTGTGGTTTATCACAATGTCGAGAATCACTTTCATTCCACGAGAGTGGGCGGCATCAATCAAGTCCTGAAACTTGACGTCGTCACTTTCAAGACGCTTGTCCACCTGGCTCATGTCCAGAGCATGATAGCCGTGATAGTCATAACCAGAAGCGTTCTGAACAATGGGTGTAATCCAAATTGCGGTAAATCCCAAAGCTTTAATGTAATCAAGTTTTTCAATCAATCCTTTGAAGTCGCCGCGCCATTCGGGATCTTGGTTTGCTACGTTTCCGGCACTGTTGCCGTCCCAGCAATAGGTGTTATTGCTGTTGTCGCCGTCATAAAATCTTGTCGTCATGGCAAAGTATATGGTCTCATCGCGGAAATCGGTGCGTCCTCCCACAAATGTGGTCTCGCACCATCCCGCTATAACTGAGCATGCCATCAATGCTATGATGAACAATCGTCTTGCTAATGGTTTGTGGTTCATGTGATAGAATGATTATTATTGCAAGCAAAATTATATAATTCTCACGACAAATGAAATTGAACTCTTGCGTTATCATAAGAAATTAAAATGCAAACGTTTGCGGGAAAAGTGGAAAAAATAAATAACTTTTCTAAAAATACTATTAATTTACTTCTTTTTTCTATTTTTATTAGGTGATTGTTGATTTTTATTATATCTTTGCACAAAACAAGATATTTATAACCCATTTATACAAAACTTTAAAACAACAACATCAACAAATTGTAAAAATGAAGAACAAAAAAGAACGCCTTCAATTGATATTGAGTCTTGTAAAAAAGAACAGTATCGGAAGTCAGAACGAGCTTGCGCAGTTGCTCAAGGAAAATGGCTGTGAGGTGACTCAGGCAACGCTGTCAAGAGACCTGAAGTCGATGAAAATTACCAAGGTGGCAACTAACGACGGTGGATATATGTATATCATCCCCGACAACAACAAGTTACAGGACAGCATGCTCATGAGCGGGCGACACAGCATGACTGCTCATCAGCAATTGGGATTTATCTCTATTAAACTGTCGGGTAACATCGCAGTGATAAAAACACGTAACGGTTATGCCGCTGGTCTTGCCTATGACATTGACATGAGTCACTCGAGCGAAGTTCTTGGAACCATAGCTGGCGCCGATACCGTGTTTGCTATCATGAAAGAGGGCCTTTCGCATGAAGAGACGTTGAGGTTTTTCTCAAGGTTTGTTCCAGTCGATATAATTGAATGAAATAGAGAGATTTTGATAACATAATATGATTAACATAGGAATTACAGGAGGAGAAACGATAATAGCTGGCGAATTGATACGGCTGTTGATTAATCATCCCGATGCTAATGTGAAATGGGTGAGCAGTCACTCTGAGCATGGCAAGTTGTCAAGAATGCACAAGGGGTTAATAGGAGAATGCGACCTTGAATTCTCTGAGCCGCTCATTGATGAAGTAGATTTGATATTCAACTGCGACTCTTACGACAGCCCATTATGTGATATGGCATTGGCAAACAATGAAACCCTACGGGTGATCGAATTGTCGCGTAGTTATGGCTTTGTCGAAGGCAGAGGCATGTATGGCCTTAGCGAGATAAACCGCAAATTTATGGTACACGATTGCTTTGGCTATGTGCTCATACCTTCGGCCGAGGCGATGGCGGTGCTCTTGGCTTTGGTGCCTTTGGCAAAAAATAAGATGCTCAATGGCGATGTCGATATCACAGTCTATTTCAACAATTGTTTTAACAATGACATCAATGTCAACTCTATCAAACAGGAAATCTTTGATGTTATTAAGGCCTTGGATTACAACTTTACAGGTCGCATAAACATTAAGCAGGAGAGTGGCACTACCACTCGATCGCTGTTGGCTAATGTGGAAGTGGCGTCTCAAGCCGATATTGATAGTGTGAAAGATTTATACAACGAATATTACGATGATCATAGTTTTACCTTTGTCGTAAACCAAAAGGTGGATGAAACTGATGTGATAAATACCAACAAATGCCTCCTCAACTTCGCGAGCAATGATGGCAAACTGATAATTACATCAGTTATTGACGCTCTGCTCAAAGGGTCGGCCGGCAATGCCGTTCATATCATGAATCTGTTGTTCGGTCTTCATGAGAAAGTTGGCCTTGTTCTAAAGGCACAAGTATTTTAACCTTCGATAACTTTAATAACATTATTATACAGAGAAACATTATGTCAGTAAACAAGGTTATTTTATTGGGAAATGTGGGGCGTGACCCCGAAGTGAGGTATCCTACCCAGGGTCAAACGGTGGCATCTTTTCCATTGGCTACCAGCGATAGGGCCTATACTACTTCGTCGGGAACTCAAGTGCCTGAGCGCACCGAGTGGCACAACCTGGTTATGTGGGGACGAAATGCCGAAGTCGCCGAGAAATACATACGCAAGGGAACTAGGCTTTATGTTGAGGGACGTCTGCGTACTCGCAACTATGAAGACCGCAACAAAATCAAGCGTTATGTGACCGAGATTTATGTTGACTCTTTTGAAATGCTCGGTGGAGGACAGCGCACAAGTGAGCCCGGTAAGATAGAGGAACCTGTGGCAGCGCCACAAGAAGAGACTAAGCAGCAAGGTCTTGCCGACAAACCGGGAGAAGTACCATTCTAAGGCAGGCAAAGAAGTTTTTTTAGGCAAAATTAGCAAAATATCGCAAAATATTTTGCCAGTTCAAAAAAAAGCAGTACCTTTGCATCGCTTTTACGGAGATTCGCTAGCTCAGTAGGAAGAGCACAACACTTTTAATGTTGGGGTCCTGGGTTCGAGCCCCAGGCGGATCACCAAGAAAAATGGCCGATGAGTTTTTAATAACTTGTTGGCCATTATCATTTTATGTTTCACGGCCCTAATGCAATCAAAAAAGAAATCCTCGACGTCACGTCGGGGATTGCTTAACTAATTAACCTTCTAATACCATTAACATAAACCTTAAACAATGAAAAAGAAATCGTCGTCTCGACGTTTAGGATTTCATACCTTAAAAACTAATACCATGAAAACAGTTGCAAATATAATGCAATTAATCGTTCAAAACAAATTATTTAAAGAAAAAATCACATTTTTGAAGTCAGTTTTAAATATTTTTGACCAAAAATCATACATATTGCTCAAAAAATGCATAAATTTCCTTACAAATCCTCAATCGGGCAAATCCTGTTTGCGAAATAGAGGGTTTTTGTATCTCTTTAGACTGAAAAATGCGATTTGAGTTTAATCGACCTCCATGAATGCGAAATAAACCGCGACAACAAGGAGGGCAAAAGAGACGAAATGATTCCAGTGCAGCTGTTCACTGTTGAAGAAGATGCGCACGAAGACAGTGAACACGGTGAGTGTTATAACCTCTTGAAGCACCTTGAGCTGCATGAGTGAGAACGGTCCTCCGTTGCCAGCAAAACCAAGTCGGTTGGCTGGTACCATGAGTGAGTATTCAAAGAATGCAATACCCCATGAGAAGACGATAACAAGGATGAGTGGCCAGTGGGAGGTGACACCCATCTGCTGCAGCTTGAGATGTCCATACCATGCAAAAGTCATAACAATATTACTCACGATGAGAAGTCCCAACGTGGTAAAGATAGTCCAGTTCATTATTCTGTTTGCTTTTTGTAACATTTTTGGGTTATAGTATTGATGGATGGTTCTTGAAAACAAAAATAGTTTTTATTGAACTCATCTCAAAAAACGGCTGCAAAATTACTGCTTTTTTGGAGAATGTCTAATAACGAATGAGAAAAATAACTAACTTTGCAAAAAAAAGAGGTACTATGAAAGATCGATTATTGGCATTATTGCTTGTTGCTCTGACATTGAGTCTTGGCGCCAGCGCACATGAGATAATAAAAGGAACACTCAAGGCCAAGTGGCAATATCCTGGCACTGAGCGCGAAATTCAGGTCTACGTGCCCGATGCTTATGACGGCAAGACGCCTGCATGCCTCTATGTGGGGCTTGATGGAATCTTGTGCAACGCCCCCAATGTGATGGATAGCCTTATCGCCGTAGGCAAGATGCCGGTGACAATCGGCGTATTTTTGCAACCAGGTGTCATCAAGGACAGCGACGGCAACGTGCTTCGCTTCAACCGCAGCAACGAGTTTGACATGCCAACCGCCACGTTTGCCTCCTTCATCGAGAACGAGGTGCTGCCCTGGGTGGAGAACCTCATCACTGCCCGTGGGTTCCCTATTAAGCTCTCACATCGTGGAGCCGATGGCATGATATTCGGCTTGAGCAGCGGTGGCATCGCGGCGTTTACGGCGGCATGGCATCGCCCTGACTTGTTCAGCCGTGTATTTAGCGGCGTTGGCACTTTTGTGGCGATGCGTGGCGGCAACGACCTCCAGGCTATTGTGCGCAAGAGCGAGCCGCGCCCCTTGCGCATATTCCTGCAAGACGGCACCAACGATGTGTGGAACCCATTGTTCGGTCACTGGTACGAAGGCAACCGTATGCTAGCCTCGGCGCTTGACTTCGCAGGCTATGATGCTCGTTACGACTGGAGTGATTGCTACCATGGTGTGAAGCGTGCCAACGAGATTTTCCCCGAGGTCATGGAATGGATGTGGGAAGGATGGCCTGAAGCACCCCGTTGCGGCAAGACGCAGAACAACCTGCTCGACACCATGCTCGTGGAAGATAGTGAATGGAAACAAGAAATTATCTCGGCTGATAGCATTGACAATATTATCAACGATGTGTGTGCGCGTTACCCTGGATTGCCTATTGTGGTTCGCCCAAATGAGAAATCCAACTGCTTGTCGCAATTCATAATAGACAGCAATGGAAACGAGTCCTACGCTCAACCGTTCTATTGGCTCCACAGCTATGACAACTCTCAATTGGCCATCAAGGCTATGACCTTTGATGGGGCAGGCGACCTATGGGTTGTAACCGATGCTGGCATCCAAATCTGTGATCAGAACGGACGGGTGCGAGGGATATTGATGCTTCCTTCAACTGATCTACAGTGGGTGCATTATATTAATCGCATTACAGTGCGTGATGATAGTGTAGAGCTTGTGACAAATGGATTTGAGTTTAGTAGTTATTATCCACCTCGACCCACAGGAGTGAGGACAAAGTTTACCCGCAAACTTCATGTGACTGCTCCTAGGCCAGGAGTTACCCCCAAAAGCCAAGGGCAAGGATAATTCAATGCATAATGCACAATTCATAATGCACAATTAAAGGAGATGCAGCAGCACAACAACAGTCCAGCGCAGCACGAGAAATTCGTGAAATTGACAACCCAGCCCGTGGGTAGGTTGGTTACTGGGCTTGCTGTGCCTGCGATGGTGAGTATGCTCGTGACGGGCATCTACAACCTCGTTGATACATTCTTCGTTGGGCAAATTAATACCCAGAGCGTGGCGGCATTAGGTATCGTATTCTCCTATATGTCGATAGTGCAGTCCATTGCCTTCTTCTTTGGGCAGGGTGCCGGCAACTATATATCGCGTATGCTTGGACATGAAGACACTCATAATGCTGGCGTGATGGCATCGGTGGGATTGGTGTCGACATGGCTCACGGGAGCGATAATTGCAATTGTTGGTTTCGTGTTTATGGAGCTGGTTCTGCTGTTTTTTGGCTCAACCGAGACGATTTTGCCTTATGCTTGTGGCTATTTCACCTTTATTCTGATTGGCACGCCGTTCATTATGAGCTGCTTCACTCTCAACAACCTCATGCGCCATCAGGGTAATGCCATGCTCTCGATGCTAGGCATAATGACGGGTGCGGCGCTCAACATTGTGCTTGACCCAATCTTTATCTTTGGGCTAGGACTAGGTGTGAAAGGTGCCGGAATGGCGACGGCTTTGTCGCAAGTGGTGAGTTTCACGCTCATGCTCATGCTCTCGGGTAAGAGGGGAGGAGTGCCTATTCGGTTGTCGAAGTTCAAGCCGTCGATGCAGCGTTACCGCGAAATTGCTGCTGGAGGACTGCCATCGCTGGCGCGTCAGTCAATGATGGGAATTGCAGCGCTCATCCTTAACCATGTGGCTGGACTCTATGGCGATTCAGCAATCGCCAGCTTCTCGGTGGTGAGCCGCATCACCATGCTTGCCAGCGCGGCGATGATAGGTTATGGTCAGGGATTCCAACCAGTGTGTGGTTTCAACTATGGCGCAGGAAAGTTTGACCGTGTTAGAGCCGCTTTTGTCCACAGTTGCAAGGTGTCGACTGTTTACTGCACTATTCTTGCTGTGGCAGGCTTCGTTTTTGCCCGGCAGTTGGTGTCGTTGTTTGTTGAAAGTGACCCTGAGGTTAGTCGCATGGGTACCGAGATATTGCGTTACCAATGCCTTGCGTTCCCATTGACAGGCTATGTGGTTATGGTAAATATGTATTTGCAGAACATTCGACGCACCGTTCCCGCTACCATCATGGCGATGTCGAGGCAGGGCATATTCCTCATTCCTGCAATCTTTATAGGCAACTGGGTGTTGGGATTTTTAGGTGTGGAGATAGCCCAAGCAGTCGCCGACACTGCTTCCTTCTTGCTGGCAATACCATTGGGACTTTACGCTCTCAACCGCATGGGAAAGTAGATAGTATAGAGTAAGGAGAATCGTAAAAACAATTAGCAAGGATTATTTTCTTCAAATAATCCTTGCTAAGCATTCAATAGGTAATAATCTAATGTAAGGTAATAAAAGAATGTTTTGAGGTTTATTGTATATACAAAGTTAATGCTTTCATGATTTGAGACTCGAACTGGCAAAATGTGTGTTTTGCTTCAATAGTTGTCGTCTCGTGTTTTTTTAGAAAGTTGTACTAGTTATGCAATCCAGTTGAAAAACAACTTGTAACGTCCTTAATCGAGACTCTCATCAAGCGTTGTTGAAAATGAGTGCAAACGATTGCGGACGCCTTTCCAAAAAAATCCAGAAAACTCTGGAAAGGAAAGATTCAAATATTCTTCAATGACCTTGTGTTTTCTTATTGCGTTGCAAAGTTATGTATAATTTTTGAATAAGCCATAACTTTTTGTGAGAAAAAAATCTGGCTTATTCGCATTGTGCTGATTGTCAGATATATAGAAAAAGATGTTATTAAACATCAAATTTGTGCAACTCTATAATGTTACCATCAAAAGTTGCATAAGTGAACTGGTCGATCCAGTCACCCAAGATTGTCATGGTGCGATTGTCGTCGAGCTCTAAATGTCTTGCCAGATGAACGTGGCCATAGACGAAATGCTTTACTTGAGGGTGCTGTGCCGAATATTCCTCGCTGAATGTCACGAGCCTGTCGCAGCACACTTGCCTGGCCTTCTCTTCTTCCTCGGGTGAACGTGTGATGCGGTTGTGCTGAGACCAACTGGTTGCAATGGGATAGGTCCATCGGGGGTGAATACTTGCATATAGCCACTGGCACACTGGGTTGTAGAAGCACCATCTGGTGAAGCGGTACATGGGTTTTTGATAACCCACATCATCGCCATGCGAGAGCAGGAACTGACTGCCCAAGATTTCTATTTCGGTGTTGCTTTTGAGCACTGTGAGACCAATCTCGTTGCTGAGGTAGTCAAATAACCAAACATCGTGATTGCCTGTGAACCAGTAAATCTTGATCCCAGCGTCGGCGAGTTCGGCAAGCTTGCCCAGGAAGCGGATGTGTCCACGAGGAACAACATACTTGTACTCATACCAGTAGTCAAGGATGTCGCCAAGCAGGTAGAGCTCGGAGGCATCATCTTTGATGCTGTCTAGGAAGCGCACGAGTCGCATCTCATGCTCCCGATTGTTGGTGATGTAGTGCGCTCCTAAATGAGCGTCCGATAGGAAATAGGCCTTTTTCACGTTATGTCAATTAATCCAGATCAAATCCGAGTTCGAGTTTTGCCTCGTCACTCATCATGCGCACGTCCCATTCAGGCTCGTAAACGAGGTTGACGGTGCAGCTCTCTATGCCATCGATGCTCTCAACCTTTTGACGCACGTCTTCAAAGATGAAATCGGCCATGGGACAGTTTGGGGCGGTTAGCGTCATATCGATAAGCACGTTGCCATCGTCTTGAAGGTCAATCTTGTAAACCAGTCCCAAGCTATATACATCAACAGGTATTTCGGGGTCAAACACCGTCTTGAGCATCATGATGATTTGCTCCTCGAGTTTGAGTTTCTGTTCTTGTTCCATATAGATAATGTTTTCCGACTGCAAAAGTAGTGAAAAAAATTAGATTTGTAACATTATGAATAAAAGAACGTGCTATTTTTGATTTATTATTATGTTTTCAGTCTCTTTGCAAAACTACTCCTATGTAATCACACCACAAAAGACAATTTTTTTCGACCAAAAAGGCTGCTATATTATTTTTTATAGTACCTTTGCAAAAAGTAGTATTCATCAATAAACTCACAACATTATGAAGAAGATTCTCTTATTAATGGCAATCATTCTGCCTTTCGCCCTCACTTCCTGCGGCGACGATAAAGACGAACCACAATCTCTTGAACAGCAACTTATTGGTGACTGGTATTATCTTTTAAATGAATATACCGTTCAAAACTATTTATTCAATTCTGACCATACAGGAAAATATTGGGTAAAACAAGATGGCGAAGTTATTAATGGGTCTATAGTTACTTTTAATTGGTCATTAGAAAAAATAGATAATGAAACTATTTTAGTGATTGAATCTGAAGGTTTCCCTACTGCTTATTATTCTATATTTATAAAAGATGATGAATTGCATTTGGATTCTAATTTACCAGGGCTGTCTTGGATCTATAAAAGAGTTCAATAGTCTCTATTGTTCATCTTCCAAAAAACATAAGCGGTTGGTTTACAACAGTGTAAATCAACCGCTTATCTTTGTGGCGGGAATAAGATTCTTTCATTTCAATCTTCTCTTTTCCCCCTGTTTTTTTAATATTGCCCCTCAACACATTCTCCCATTACCTTTGCCACATTATTAAATTATTAACTTTAAATTTGAAAACAACATGACACCATTCACCCCCATCCGCAGCGTTCAAAAAGTCCAGGTGATTGTCAATGTATGCTGCAACAATGTTGCAGCTATCAAGAATCCTGGGCGTTGTTGGTGCATTGCGCCGTATGCGCGGCGTTCACCAGCCTCAAGGCAAATCGCATCCTGATTCCCGATCACGATCCACGTTTTTTTCAAAAAATGTCCCAGTCGCCCCTTCGACCTCATTTAAAACTTAAAACTTATTTCTCTTGTCCTCTTGTCTTCTCGTTTTCTAATAGTGGCTGTTCTTAAAGCAGGTTTTTTATCTCCAGGAGTGATGTTACGGTGTGGTGCGCTGTGGGGCAGGGGATGTTGTTGATATTGAGGTAGATGGTGTGCCAGCCGGCGTTGAGGGCTCCTGGTATGTCGGTGGTCGGGTCGTCGCCTATCATTACGATATTTTGTGGCTTTGCTCCGCAGAGTTCCATTGCATATTGGTAGATTCCCGGTCTGGGTTTTGTGATGCCGCAGTCTTCGCTTAGCACGACATGGGTGATGTAGTGATTCATGCCGCCGTCGGCGAGTTTGCGTTCCTGCACCCCTTTGAATCCGTTGCTGATGGCGTTGATTTGATAACCCTTGTTGTGTAGGTATTGCAGTAGTTCGACAGCTCCAGGAAGGAGGTGGTGGTTCTTGACAAGTTGGTCAAGATAGCATGAGTTCATCGCCGTTGCAAGTTCGTCGACATCATCACAACAATAGTTGCTCGCTTCAAGAGCCTGTTCAAATCGCTTGACTTCGAGCACTTCTTTCTCTACGCCTCCCTGGTTGTAAAGTTGCCACAACTCATGGTTATAATGCTCATAATGGTCATGAAATACTTGGTAGTTCTTGCACCAATTGTCGCAACCCATGAGCCTGAAAGTTGTCTCAAGTGCCAGTTCACTGTTGCGTGAGAACCACCACAGTGTGTTGTCTATGTCGAAGAAAATTGTTGTAAATTGTTGCATAAAAAAGGTATATATTGTCATCGCTAGGTGATGCTATACTGTGCAAAGATACGAAAAAGATTTCAGAAGTCAGATTTCAGACATCAGATTTCATGTTTTGGAGGGTTTTTATCGCCTTTTTGGCTCAAAAAATGGGGTAAAAATGCTGAAAATGAGAAAAAAACTGAAAAAAACTGGTAAAAAAATGTGAATAATAGGTTGTAATTCAAAAAAAAGTACGATATTTGCACTTGCAAAAAATGAAGGTCCCTGTTTTGGGGCTTGTTTTTTGGGCTTTTTAAGTCTGAAAATCAAGCGTTGAGGTGGAGACTGGAACACAAAAGAGTGAGTGATATTTTTTATAAACAATCAATAAAATTTTTACTAAAATGACAAAAGCAGATATCGTAAGCGAAATCGCTAAATCTACAGGCATTGACAAGGCCTCAGTATTGGAGACTATTGAGAAATTTATGGAGACCGTTAAGGACTCGCTCGCCGAGGGTGAGAACGTTTATCTGAGAGGATTCGGCAGCTTCATCGTTAAGACTCGTTCACAGAAGACTGCACGCAACATCTCTAAGAACACCGCTATCATTATTCCCGAGCACAAGATTCCAGCTTTCAAGCCCGCTAAGGTTTTCATGGAGCAGGTAAAGAAATAAGGATCCAGAAACGACAACTTAAGAATATAAATTTCTAAAAATTAATTAAAATGCCAAGCGGTAAGAAGAGAAAAGGCCACAAGATGGCTACGCATAAGCGCAAAAAAAGACTTAGAAAGAATCGTCACAAGAACAAGAAGTGATCTTTCTGATTGAGTCTAAGCGAAGAACAAACGAATGATGAGAGCTCGCTGTGTGTTATTATGCATTGAATGAGGTCAAAATCATTAGTTTGTTCTTTTGCATATAGACTGACAGTCCCCACCGTAGAGTGTGTGGTAACTGTCCCCGTTCCCACTCGCCAGTACTTGACTTGTTTTTTACACATTATATAATATATATAATAGGCTGAAAAAGAAGCATCCATCATGAGCGAGTGCCATATAAAATAACAGTAATTCACGATGAGAAGTGAACTGATTGTAGACGTAAAGCCCACGAGCATCAGTACCGCATTGTTGGAAGATGGCCGACTGATGTCGTTGCAGAAGGAGTCACGTGACGCCTCTTATGCACTGGGCAACCTCTATTTTGCCAAGGTGAAGAAGCTGATGCCAGGTTTGAATGCCGCGTTTGTTAATGTTGGCTATGGCAAGGAGGCATTTCTTCATTACCTTGATTTAGGGTCACAATTTGGAAGCTATTCATCATTCATAAAGCAAGTGCGCGAGGGTGGCGGCAAGCGTCAGGTGAATCTGTCGAAGATGAAGCTGCAGCCCGACATTGACAAGCATGGCTCGGTAACCGATGTGCTCGAGGCTGGTCAGGAACTGATAGTTCAGATAGCCAAGGAGCCGATATCAACCAAGGGTCCACGCTTGACCACCGAAATCACATTCACCGGTCGTTTTCTGGTGTTGATACCCTTCAACAATAAGATTTTGGTGTCGCAAAAGATAAAAGACCGTGCCGAAAAGATGCGTCTGCGCCGTCTGGTTGAGAGCATCAAGCCCAAAAATTTTGGAATTATAGTACGCACGTCGGCCGAGAACAAGCGCGCTGCTGAATTGAATAGTGAGTTGAAAGTCCTTCTCAAGTGCTGGGAAGAGAGTGTGTCGAAAATCAACTACAGCGAAACTCCGAGTCTGATTTATGAGGAAGAGAGCCGCGCGGTGAGTTTGATACGCGACATTTTCAATCCCGACTTTGAGAGCATACATGTGAATAATGCCGAGATTTATGAGCAGATTCACAACTATGTGAGCCTAATAGCCCCCGACCGTGGCGACATTGTCAAGATTTACAGCGACGACCAGCCCATCTTTGACAAGTTCAATGTCACTCGGCAAATGAAGTCATCGTTTGGAAAGACGGTATCGTTCCGTTCGGGCGCATACATAATAATTGAAAGCACCGAGGCACTGCACGTTATAGACGTGAACTCGGGTAACAGGTCCCGCAAGACCACCGATCAGGAGAGCAACGCTCTCGATGTCAACCTTCTGGCCGCCGACGAGATAGCTCGTCAGTTGAGGCTCAGGGACATGGGTGGCATTATAGTGATAGACTTCATCGACATGGCCAAGAGTGAGCATCGTCAAGCCCTCTATGACCACATGCGAGAAGTGATGCAGAAGGACCGTGCACGCCACAACATCTTGCCCTTGAGCAAGTTTGGCTTGATGCAGATTACCCGTCAGCGAGTTCGTCCAGCCCTAGACATAGTGACGAGCGAGACGTGCCCCTCTTGTGGAGGTAAGGGGGAAGTGATGCCCTCACTGCTTTTCACCGACCGCCTCAAGGACAAGCTTGACTACTTGATCAACGACCTGGGCGTTAAAGGTTTTATTATGTATGTCCATCCCTTTGTCGATGCCTATCTGAAGAAAGGTTTCATTAGCCTTTATATGAAATGGCGTCGTGAGTTCGGGCGAGTATTCAAAATAATGCCCGATCAAGACCTGGCCTACCTTCAGTACCGGGTCATCGACAAGCAAAAACAAGAAATTGACCTTAGCGAAGAGAAAGACACAAGCAGTTCTTCAAGCAAAAAGGAAAATCGCTTGAAGAAACAAAAAGAACAAGAAGACGCCGATGAATGAGCGGCCTCTTCCCCGCAAGTTAAAAAAGTCCCTCAGCACTAGTGATAATGCGAGGGACTTTCTTTTCTATATGTGTGAAAATTATTACCTTTGTGTCGTAAAATGTCCTATAAGATATGGAAACAAGAAAACAACTAGCAATCGAGAGAAAGAAAGCGTGTAACTGCGCTCAGGCGGTAATAGCAACCTATGCCGATCTGGCTAGTATCGATGAAGAGACAGCGATGGCGTTGGGTAGCGCATTTGGTAGCGGAATGGGCAATATGGAGGGTACATGTGGCGCCCTGACAGGTGCGGCAATTGTTCTGGGGCTCGTGAAGCGCGATAAACTCAAGGCTCGTAAGCCTATGATAAATATCATGAAGAAGTTTCAAGAGCGCAACGGCGCCACTCAGTGCAAGCTACTCAAGGGTGTGGGCACAGGCAAGGTGCTGCGCTCGTGCGAGGACTGCGTTGGAGATGCATGTGGGTTTCTTGAGGAAGAGATTTCAAAAAATAATTTTTTGTGATTAAACCTATGCCATTTGAACTAGTCAAAGGCCACAAATGACGAAAAAACGTCGGCGGACGTAAGTGAGGTCAAGGCCAGTAATAGTCGCACTTCAAGTGGTACCACATCGTTAAAAAAGGTAATTTTGTGTTTCTAAGTTACTTGTTTTAAGCCTCATTAAGTAATTTTTGCAGAAAAAACGGTTTGTTGTTAGCAAAATCTTCATGTTTTGTTTTTCTATTTGGCAAATAATTACTTACTTTGCACCGCAAAAAATGAACATAATTTATTTAACAATTTAAAATTCATAGTATTATGTCAGAGATTCAAGAAAGAGTAGCAGCGATTATCGTTGACAAATTAGGTGTTAGTGAGTCACAAATTACTCCCGAAGCAACATTTGCTCAGGATCTTGGCGCCGACAGCCTCGACACCGTAGAGCTGATCATGGAGCTTGAGAAGGAATTTAACATCACTATCCCCGATGCTGAGACTGAAAAGATTCAAACAGTGGGTGACGCTGTATCTTTCATCGAGGCTGCTAAAGCTGCTGAATAATAAGCGATTAAAACAATATTTGTTTTAATACATTCTCCTTTTTAATTGTTATGGAATTAAAGAGAGTAGTGGTAACAGGTCTTGGTGCCATCACTCCCCTTGGAAATGACGTAGAGACCACTTGGTTGAACGCCATTAATGGAGTGAGCGGTGCGGGACCTATTACTCGTTTTGATGCCTCATTGTTCAAGACACAGTTTGCCTGTGAAGTCAAGGACTTTAACGTAGATGAGTATCTAGACCGTCGCGACGCTCGTCGCATGGACTTGTACTGCCACTATGCAATAGCAAGTGCCACCCAGGCTCTTGCCGATTCAAAGCTTCTTGACGACGAGAAGGTTGACCGCAATGAGATAGGAGTCATCTACGGCTCTGGTATTGGCGGTCTTCACACCTTCGAGAATGAGGCAGGCTACTATGCCAAGAATGAGGCTAATGGTCCTAAGTACAACCCATTCTTTATCCCAATGATGATTGCCGACATCGCTGCTGGCCACATTTCGATAAAGTGGGGGTTGCGTGGACCCAATTATGGTGTGGTATCGGCTTGCGCCACTTCGACCAACGCTATGATCGACGCCTTTAACTACGTGCGCTTGGGCAAGGCAACAGCCATTGTCACTGGTGGCTCGGAGGCTGCAATCTATCCCGCTGGTGTGGGTGGCTTCAACTCTATGAAGGCCATTTCAACCCGCAACGACAGTCCTGAGACTGCCTCGCGTCCCTTCAGCGGTTCGCGCGACGGTTTTGTAATGGGCGAGGGCGGTGTTACTCTGGTCTTTGAGGAGCTCGAGCATGCCCTTGCACGCGGCGCAAAGATTTATGCCGAGGTTATAGGCGGTGGCATGAGTGCCGATGCATTCCACATCACAGCCAGTCATCCCGAGGGCTTGGGTGCATCACTGGTGATGAAGCGTGCGCTTGAAGACGCCGGCATTGGTGCCGATGAGGTGGACTATATCAATGTTCACGGCACATCGACCCCCGTTGGCGACTTGAGTGAGGCTCAGGCTATTAAGGAAGTCTTTGGCGAACATGCCTATAAGTTGAACATCAGCTCAACAAAGTCAATGACCGGCCACATGCTGGGCGCAACAGGCGCTATGGAAGCCTTGTTCTGCATCAAAGCTTGTGAGGAAGACGTTGTACCTCCCACCATCAATCATGAGGAAGGTGACAATGATCCAGAGATTGACTATAATCTCAACTTCACTTTCAACAAAGCTCAGCGCCGTGAGGTTAAAGTTGCGTTGTCCAACACCTTCGGATTTGGCGGTCACAATGCGAGCTTGATAGTTAAGAAGTTTTGATAACTGATAAAATCAGTATCACACCGACGTTAAACCATTGATGGCAAGGAAAGCACCATAGCTTCCTGAAAGACCATGAGGCCTGTGGAGCCTTGCCATGAAAAAGCTAGACTCCGCAACCTTGTTTAACCGAATCATATCAAACATAAAGTTCCTTTTCGCTAAGGAAAAGGAACTTTATGTTTTTATTCATGGTATAACAGGTTTTTATCCCCTCAACATCGATTATTACAAGCTTGCCTTTGTTCATCGCTCGATGCCAGTGAAGACGCAAGATGGCCGATGGGCCAACAATGAGCGCTTAGAATACCTGGGCGACGCAATACTTGATGCTGTGGTTGGAGCCTATCTTTATGACCGTTATCCCACCAAGCACGAGGGCTTCCTAACAAGCACTCGTGCCAAGATTGTTCAGCGTGAGAGCCTTAACCGCATAGGCAAGGCATTCAGGCTGGAGTCGCATGTGAGGGCTTCGACTCACTCGTCTAGCCATAATTCCTACATCAGTGGCAACGCTGTTGAGGCGCTTGTTGGCGCCATTTATCTCGACCGCGGCTATCAGGCTTGCAAAGATTTCATAGAAAAGAAGATAATAGCCGAGCATTTAGACTTGCGCGAGCTTGTAAAGACCGAGCGCAACTACAAGTCCCGACTCATAGAATGGACCCAAAAGTATCGCGTGACGATAGAGTTCCAGCTAATAGACACCATTAACGACATGGAAGGAAATCCAGTGTTCAAGACAGCGGTTCTTCTTGGCGGCATTTATGCTGCCGACGGCTCTGGCTACAGTAAAAAGGAATCGCACCAGTGTGCTAGCAAGAAGTCTTATGAGCGTTTGAATAAAGACAAGATATTCCGCGAGCAAGTGTTGTCGACAGCGTCGGGATAGAAAGTGGGAGTTCAAACATTTTTTGAATTACGAAAACTCTAATACTGAAATAAATAATTTTTCAACCGATTAATCCCTTAGAACAAAAACAAACTCCAAAAGTGAGTTCATATTAAGGATGAAAATAGTCAGAAGTCGATATATGCCGCCGTTGCGCCGTCATGCAGCAATCAATCTGTTTGGTGTAATTTTTGTTCACCCCGATGTGCGCGTGACCAAGCGCTTGATAAACCATGAGCGCATCCACACTGCTCAAATGCGCGAGTTGGCCTATATCCCGTTCTATATCATATACCTGATAGAGTGGGCTTTGAGGCTGTTGTTGAAGGGTAATGCTTATCGTGGCATAGGATTTGAGCGTGAGGCGTATGTCCATGAGAGCGACTATGACTATCTTAAGAGGCGTAAGCACTATGCTTGGTTGAAATACATGAGAAGAAAGAAGAAAAAGAAAAATAAACGTAATATCAAGAAAGATGACAAGACAAGAAATCGAATCATATAAAGCCGAGTTCATAAACCTTCTTAAATCTACAGGACGAGAAGGTGTTGACGATTTATTAGAGATGCTTGATGATGGCAAGATGCGCTTTTTTACAGCTCCTGCTAGCGTTAATCATCACCTCAACAGCGATGGTGGGTTGCTGGTCCATTCACTGAACACCTGCAAGGCTGGATTGAAGCTGCGCGAAATGGTTGTCGCCATGAAACCAGAGTTGGAGCCCAAGTTGAAGAAAGAGAGTGTGATTGTTGCAACATTGCTTCATGACATCTGTAAGAGTGACATCTATCAGCCCACGATAAAGAAACGCAAAGGTGAAGATGGCCTTTGGCGCGAGGTTGCGACCTATGACGTGAGCTTCAGCAATTTCCCAATGGGGCATGGCGAGAAATCGGCTATGCTTGCTCTGATGAGTGGCTTGGAAATCTATGATGACGAGCTGCTTGCCATACGCTGGCACATGGCTGCTTGGGACCTGCCTATGAACAGCTATGAGCTTACTCGATGTTTGAACACCGCCCGCGACGAGCACCCTCTGTGCTCGCTCGTGAACCTGGCCGACGGCATTGCCGCAAACTTGCTGGAGTGGGATGGCGCGGTTCTCGGTTAATTCTGTTTTTGACAAAATAATGATAATAGATATGAAATTGAAATCAATAGTTGTAATGATGTTGCTTGCCATGACAACTGTCACGGTTCAAGCAAGAGAGGTGACAAACCAGCGCACTCAGAAGGCTATAGACCGCTTTGTTGATGACTCGCTAATGCGTCATGGGTCACTGGGCGTGATAGTGGTTGACTTAAAGACTGGCAAGACTCTAGGTAGCCGCAATGCCAATCTGGCTTGCATCACTGCATCGACCATGAAGACTGTGACCTCTTCGGCAGCTCTGGAATTGCTGGGTGCCGATTACACCTTTGGCACTCCTGTGTATCTTGATGGCGAGATTCATGGCAGCACCCTGAAGGGAAATCTGGTGATAGTGGGCAAAGGCGATCCCACGCTGGGGTCGGTGTACTTCAAGGATAATCTTGATATTGTGCATGAAATTATCGAAACTCTGAAAAAGCAAGGCATCAATCAGATTGAAGGCAAAGTTATAGTCGACAACTCGCTTCACTACTATCCTGCCTACAATGGAGACTGGTGCGCCGACGACTTGGCATGGGATTACGGTATGGGAGTTCATGCTCTGAACTACTGCGACAACAAGGTGCGTCTTGTATTTGACAGCCACAATGGTAAAGTTGAGAATGCTCATTTCGTGCCCAATGTGCCAGGTGTGGAAATTGTAAACAAGATGCGTGCCGGTAATGAGGACAATGTGGGAGTGCTGTTGGAATATGCCAATCCTACAATAGTTCTTACTGGTACAGCTGCCGACACGACTTACTACTTTGACGTATCTAATCCCACTCCCGATGTGCTTCTTGTCGACAGCTTGCAACGCACTCTCATGGCATCGGGTATCAATGTGGGAAACAGTGTGTTGCCTTCTAGTTCGAGTCGGTGGTTGCTCTTGACTCATAAAAGTCCAGTCTTAACCGACATTATCACTTCGCTGTTAGAGCGCAGTGACAATATGTTTACCGAAGCATTGCTGAGGGCAATAGCGGTTAATAGCGGCCGAGAGCCCATTGACAGCGAAGGAGTCGCTGTCATTGATAGCTTGTTTACGGCTCGTGGTCTCGATGTGAGCGGTAAGTTTCAATATGATGGCAGCGGTCTTGCTCGAAACAATAAGGCACCCGTTCGCTTCTTTGGCGATATGCTCACCTACATGTCGTCTCGTCGTTTTGGCTCGAAACAACTCCGCTTGGTTGACTTAATGCCCCGTGTTGGTGTGAATGCGCGCATAGGCACTCTTATTCCAGGCACAGCTATGAGCACACATCTTGCAGTGAAATCGGGCTCGATGCGTGATGTTCAATGCTATGTGGGCTATTATCCTGCCGATGAGCCCAAGTATGCATGGGCAGTCTTGGTTAACAACTGGCATGGTAGCCGCCCTAATCTCAAGGACAAGATTGACCGCCTGCTGATAGGTATTTTTGACCCCGAGCATTAATATTTGATTGGAATAAATCGAGATTATTATCGATGTTTATTGTTGCTTGTTGACAATTTTTTTGATTTTGTTATGCGACATTTGATAATTTTTTATATGTTTGCATGCTAAATCAATATATCTAATAGGATTAAGGAAGGAATATTAGAATATGAAGACAACAATCGACAATATGCTCACACATGTGTATGAGCTTGAAGGTCTGTTGCTTGTGATGCGACGGCGTCATGACGATGTTCCACCCGAAGTGGTGAAACGTTTTAAAGAAAAGGCTGTTGTTGTGGCTCAAGAAGCACAGCAGCTGCCACTTTGTGACGATGAGTCGTCAGTTGCCGATGTTACTTCGTCTTTGGGAAAAGAGGAAGAAAAGGTGATTATTGATTTAGAAAAAGTGGATAAAGATTGCTCGTCGTCTCGTTCAATGTTTGACGCGATGTCGATATCTCAAGGTGCAAGAGCGGGCCAAGTGAGCCCTCCATTTCCATCTACACCTCGCACTCAAATTGTTCTGCCCCGTGTAAAGAAGCCGTCACTGCCACCTTCGTTCAAGCCTAAAGCTTCGGAAGTGGAAAAAGTCGATCCTGCTCCAGTCTATGATGCGACATCGGCCTTCAGTATCAATGATAGGTTTTTGTTCTTGCGTGAACTCTTTGATAACGACCAGCAGAAGTTTGACGAAGCCATCAATCACATTAAGTCGCTCAAGAGCGTTGAGGAAGTGAAGTCGTACGTGTCGGGCGAGCTTAATTGGGACATGAGCAGAGATGTCGTTGTGGAGTTTATGAGGTTGATAGCCTTGGGCTTTAAACAATAAAAAAGCACGTTGTGATGGCAGGAAAGTTATATATGGTGCCCACACCAGTGGGAAATCTTGAGGACATGACACCACGTGCGGTAAAAGTGCTCAAAGAAGTGTCACTGATTCTTGCCGAAGATACCCGCACTAGTGCGGTATTGATGAAGTATTATGATATTAGCACTCCCATGCGAAGCCATCACAAGTTTAACGAGCATGAGACGGTAAATGCTATTGTTCAGCAATTGAAGGCAGGCGAGACTATCGCCCTCGTGACCGATGCAGGCACACCAGGCATCAGTGACCCCGGATTCTTGCTGTCAAGAGCCTGCCGTGAGAATGGCATCGCAATAGAGACGTTGCCCGGAGCAACAGCTTTTGTACCTGCTATAGTTAACTCGGGACTGCCGTGCGAACGTTTCACTTTTGAAGGATTTCTGCCCGCCAAGAAGGGCCGTGCCACTCGTTTGGAAGAACTTTCTCGCGAAAGGCGAACCATGATTTTCTATGAGTCTCCCATGAGGCTTGTCAAGACCTTGGAACAGTTTGTCGCAACTTTTGGCGCCGACCGTCCTGCCTCGGTGTGCCGTGAGATTTCGAAGATTCATGACACTACATGCCACGGCTCACTACAAGAGCTTGTAGAACATTTCAAGCACGAGACTCCTCGTGGCGAGATAGTTGTGGTAGTAGCAGGCAAGCCTATAGACCAACAAGTGAAAATCGATAAATATGCTAAATTCAAAAACAAATACTCCCAAAATAAAGATTGCGATGAAGAGATATAAGATATTATCAATAGCCGTTCTGGCGTTTGTGTGCCTAACTGTGATGTCGTGCCACAACAAGAATGATGAAGACAGCCAGTCGGGTGCTATTAGCGAAGTATCGATGAGTGATGACAACATGCTGTTACGTGACTCACTTGAGATGGCTCGTGACTACATGAATTCATTGAGTACGCTGGTGAATGAGGTGAGTGACGGCTTGAATGAGATAAAGCGCATGGAGCAGATAGTATCGACAACTAATTTCAGTCAGGAAACAGCCGACAAGCGCGATCAGATGCGCAATGACATCTTGCTTATCAAGAACTCAATTCAGGAGCGAATGAACCGCCTCGCCCAACTTGAGGAGAAACTCACCAATGCCGAGGCCAACAACAAGTATAATGAGGAGTCTCGCAAGTCGATGCTCCAAACAATCGCCAATCTTAAGCAGCAACTTGCCGACCAGCAGATTATGATAGACAACTTGACAGCAAAACTTGATGCCGCCAATGCACAAATCAAAGATTTGAGCGGTAGGGTAGACTCCTTGAAAGTTGTCAATACCAATGTTAATGCCGAGAACAGCAACCTTAAAAAAGAGAACCAACGAGTTAATGATGAAAAGAAACGTGCTGTTGATGAGCAGAATGTGTGTTATTATGCCATTGGATCAAAGAAGGAACTGAAGAATCACAAAATCATTGATACGGGTTTCTTGCGCAAGACCAAAGTGATGCAGAACAGCAACATCATGCATTCTTATTTCACCAAGGCCGACAAGCGCACTCTCAATGAGATTAATCTTCACAGCAAGAAGTTCAAGCTCTTGACAACTCATCCCGAGGGCTCTTACAGCGTTGGTGAGGTCAATGGAGTCAAAGTTCTCAGGATAATCAACTCCGCTTTGTTCTGGCAGTATTCTAATTACCTAGTTGTTCAGGTCGACTGATGTAATGAAAATAGTTGTCGCAATAGATAAGTTCAAGGGGAGTGCCACTTCCCGGCAACTGTGTGACGCTATAGAAGAAACTATTAACCAATACCGTCCTGGCATAGAAGTGCTTAAGGTTCCTCTTGCCGATGGAGGAGATGGCACCATGCAGGCGATAAAGGAACTGCTTGGCGACCAATGTCGAGAGTGTCATGTTCAAGTGCCTGGATGTCTTGAAAGTCTGTCACCGGTTCATGCTCATTATCTTCTTGATGACGAAAGCTCGACAGCCTATATGGACCTGGCGACAGCCAGCGGTCTTGCTCTTGTTCCTACTAGTGAACGTGATGTGATGCATGCGTCAACGATAGGTACAGGAGTGATGATTGTCAATGCCATAGAAAATGGGGCTCGTAACATTGTGCTGGGGCTTGGCGGCAGTGCAACTTGTGATGGTGCGATGGGAATTCTTTTTGCTCTGGGTTGTGAGTTTCGGGATATTAATGGCATTGTTATTCGCCCTTGTGGAGGCAATTTGTCGCTCATTGATCACATCAACACGCAAGGTTTGTCGCAACGTGTGCGGGATGTGTGTTTCACTCTGTTGACCGACGTGGATAACCCTCTGCTTGGAGAGAAGGGTGCATCGGCGGTTTTTGCACCTCAAAAAGGTGCGTCTCCACAGCAAGTGGTTGAGTTGGAGAATGGTTTAAGCAATCTGTCTCGTTTTATGCCTAAAGACGTTGTCATGATGCCTGGCGCAGGTGCTGCTGGCGGTGTTGCAGCAGGGATGGTTGCGATGCTTGATGCTGTGATTATTCCTGGTGTCAACTTTGTGCTTGAGTTGTCCAATTTTGACGACATTATCGTCGATGCTCAGTTCATTATCACTGGAGAGGGGCGCATCGATGAACAGACAGCTATGGGCAAAGCTCCGGCAGGCGTGTTGCGTGCAGCCAGTAGGCGCAACATTCCAGTTATAGCATTATGCGGTAGCCTTGATTCAAGGGCTGATGTCGCTGCTATGGGCTTCTCTCAAGTGATAGAAGTGACTCCTAAAGACATGCCTCTGAATGAGGCGATGAAGACAGCTATAACACTGTCGTTAGTGAGTAAGGCTATTAAAGAAATCCTTTCAGAAAACGTTTAATCCCATTCATTATCTAGCTTCGCATAGGGTGAGATAGTTGCAGTGCAGCATCTCTCCGTTATCGCCGCGCAGGTGGAACGGCCCACCGGCACACCAGTCCCACATCTTGCATCGCTTGCAGTCGTCGTGCTTCATCCAACGTCGGTCACGCATTTGTTCAAAACGGTTGTTCCACACATCGCTGAAGCGGTCACGATAGATGTTTCCCTGAGCATAATGAGAGCGTATGCTCATGCATCCGCTGATGTCACCGTTTGCAAGCACCGAAGCTGTCATAGTACCTGCATCGCATCGATAGATGTGATTTCTCACTTCACCCTCATATTCGCCCAAGAATCCTTCGCAGCTGTATGACAGATTTATGCCCCCTTCTTTACGGGTTGATGCTATAAATTCCATGAGTTCCCGGAATTGCTGAGGGCTTAGGAATAGTTCGGGATTGAGTTTTGCTCGTCCTTGTGGAAAGATGGTGAAGATGCGCCACTTTTTCACACCTGTGTCGATGAGGTGCTGCTTGAGCTGTGGTAGGGTGGAGAAGTTTCGCTGATTCACGCAGGTGATAACATCCCAAAGTAGGGGCGTGTCGACCAGGAGCTTAATTGCATTCATGGCGCCGTTGTAGGAGTTGCCGCGCAGCCAGTTGTGCTCAGGTTCAAGCCCGTCGAGACTCACGGCAACTGTGCGCAAGCCAGCATCTATGAGCTTGTGCATCAAAGGTTCGGTAAGCAACACACCGTTAGTGACAAATCCCCATGAGAAGCCTCGGTCAGTAATTGCTTTCCCGCATTCCAGAATGTCGGGACGCACCAGAGGCTCACCGCCTACGGTGTTGACAAGCACTTTCTCGGGTGGTGCAATGGTGGCTACGTCGTCGAGTACTGGGATGAAGTGGTCGAGTGGCATGTCGGGGACGAGAGCTTCCTTTCGGCAGTCGCTGCCACAGTGACGGCACGCAAGGTTGCATCTGAGGGTACATTCCCAGAATAGCTGTCGAATCGGGTGGTTCTTCTCGAGCCACCGCCTTTCTCGCCTTGTTTCTTCAAGCTGGAAAATTTGGCTTGTTTTCATTGCTGTCGAGAGGGTGGAGTAGTTGGTCAATTACTCTTTTTTGTCGCGTGGCGCTTTTTGTGGGGTAGGTTTTTTTTGATCAGTATTGTCGCGTGGCGGGCCATAAACCTTGGGTATGTCACGTGGCGGGCCATAAACATTGGCTTGGGGTTTTCGATCAATTTTTTCTTCTTTTTTCTTGCGCTTTATATCCTCTTTGAGCTCTTTTCCCTTGAGTTTATTCTTGTCGATTTGCTCGATTTTTTTACCTCTGGACTCAATTTTGTGGTTTTTTATTTCTTTATGTATAGAGGGAGCTTCATGTTTCTTGGTCTTGGTAGAGTCGGTTGATGAACCGGAGTTGTCGCTTCCCGAGCCAGAGCATGCTGTGAGCCCAAAGGTGATGCCGAGTCCTAGCAGGGCTCTGACTATCCATTTCTTAGTTGATAAAATAATGTGATTCATAAATGATGATAATTTAGTTTAGTGGTTGTTGCAGTATTGAATTCTCGGTAGCAGTAGTGTCGCTGTCTTTTTTGTCTTCAACTGGTGGACCATAGACGTCCTCAACCACTTCCGAGTCATTGTTGGTTCCAGGAGGAGGACCATAGACTTTGGGGGTTGAAAATATTCTTCCACCACATGAAGACAAGCCTAGAATTGTGCCAATTGCTATCAGAGCTCTCACACTCCATTTTTTTATGTTCAAACCTTTCTTTTGCATAATTAGTGGTTAGGGGAATCAATTATCTTTTTCTTGTTTTTGAATCCTTTCTATTACCTTGTGAGCAGCAGTATCGGGTTTGAGGTCCTCGACTGGTGGGCCATAGACATCTTCAATAGGTTGCACTCTTTGGTAATACCCAGGAGGTGGTCCATATACCCCAGCGGCAGGGTCGGGAGAAACGTTGTTTCTAGTATGTGAGCAAGCTGTGAGTCCAAGCAGTGCACCAATTGCCATAAAAGAGCGCACAGTCCATTTGTGTATACTAAAGGTCATTTTTTTCATAGCTGCTAAATCTCTGAAATATAAACAATGAGCAAATATACGATATTTTTATAAACTATGCAAGCCTGACGTCGACAAACCCAGGTCGACCGCACAAAAATCAAAAATTTTGGGATAAAGAAATTAAACCACTATCTTTGTAATCTCTAACTACATATATGAATTCAATATTTTAGCTTATGAAAAAAATAATATCTATTCTTCTTGTGCTGCTTGTCGGCGTTTCGGCTTGGGCTCAAGAATCGGCGAAAAGAGAAGTGACAGTTAATGGCGTGACATTCAATATGATTGAAGTGCAAGGCGGACGATTCAACATGGGTGGAACATGTGAGCAGCTCACTCCCGAAGACGACGAGTTCCCAATCCATGTTGTGAGTTTGGAGAATTATCTGATTGGTGAAACCGAAGTGACACAGGCTCTGTGGCTTGCTGTCATGGGTGATAACCCCAGCGGATTCCAAGGCGACATGAATCTGCCAGTTGAGCGTGTCACTTGGAATGAGTGTCAAACTTTCGTCAGCAAACTGCAAACTCTCACAGGAATAGAATTCCGCTTGCCCACCGAGGCTGAATGGGAATATGCCGCACGCGGTGGTGTCTACACCCACTACTACCAGTATAGTGGCAGCAACAATATTGACGATGTTGCTTGGCACGATGGCGACTGCACGCGTGTCGTGGCTCAGCTTCAACCCAATGAGTTGGGACTTTATGATATGAGCGGCAATGTGTTTGAATGGTGCCAGGATTGGTATGGAGATTATCCTATGATGCCTGTAGAGTCGCCCACAGGCCCTGAGACCGGTGAAAACCGTGTTAGACGTGGTGGCAGTTGGGGTGGATCGGCCAATGGTCCTCGTGTAACGTTCCGCATCTATGAGCTGGAGAATATCCGTTACAATTATATAGGATTGCGCCTCGCTGCAAACGTTCCCATTGGAGAGCCCAACAGCATTGTGGGTGTAACAGATAACTCCAAACCCAAAAGTGAAGTTCGTTACAACGTGATGGGCCAACAAGTTGATAAAGACTACAAGGGCATCGTCATTGAGGATGGACAAAAGACGTTGACAAGGTAAAAACGGAATAATTGCATAATCACTAAAATGCTTGGCGCTTGGAATCATGTCAAGCATTTTTTGTTGTTAGTGTCAATCATTAAGTCCCCAAACATAGCAATAAATCACCGAAAATCAATCGCAATTAGAGAAAAAACACTACCTTTGCATAAATGTTATCAAAAATACCTTTTATTATGAAGAAGCTACTTATGTTACTGGCAATTGCTCTGCCACTGGTTTTCACCTCTTGTGGTGACGATAATGATGTGCTCACATCTCGCGAGCAAGAACTTGTGGGCGAATGGGCCCTTGTCAAAACTTCTGCATCTCAAGATGATTATCATTATGTTTTTAAGAAAGAACGCACTGGCTCGCGCCGTCATTTGATAGACGGCACTGTGGTGACCGACATATCGTTTAAATGGACATTGGATGGCAACAGACTGACTCTTGACTATGGAGGCCAGCAATTAGTAATGGAGATTACCATGGGCATTAATAGCATGCATGTGGTGTATGTTGGCACTGGCGCGACCGAAGATTACACTATGGTTATTAACGAAGATGATGATTAATCACAGTGTTCAGCATTTATATTAACGGCTAAATGGGCCGTTTCCTTATTTTATTCTCTTTTAAGGAGCTTGTTTTTGAAAATATTGCTATTGTTATAGAGTTTGAATAATCATGAATTTAAATAACTTAATAAAATTATGAAGAAATCATTACTTATTCTTTTAGCGGTTTTCGCTTGCAACGTGGCTGCAAATGCCAATGTGTATGGTGACGTTGACTGCGACGGCGTGGTAACAGTGTCGGATGTGACAGCGCTTTACAATTACATTCTCAATAATGACCAGACCTATGTTGCCACTGTCGATGTTGATGGTGATGGTGCAATCACGAGTGCCGACATAACCGAGATTTATAACATTTTGCTTGGAATCATTTCGCCCGAGGAGCCTCCTGCGCCAGTGACCGAATACACCGTCAATGGCGTGACTTTCAAGATGGTGGAAGTTGAAGGCGGTACTTTCATGATGGGAACCGAGCTGTATAATGGTAGCGCTCATCCTGCACACGAAGTTACTTTGAGCACCTATAGCATAGGTCAAACCGAAGTCACTCAGGAGTTGTGGGTGGCTGTGATGGGTTCAAATCCAAGCTATTGCAATGAATACGGAAATGAAGAATTGCATTCTAATCATGCTTCATGGGATGCAGGCATCAACTTGCAGCGACCTGTTGACTATATAAATTATAGCGACTGCCAAGCATTTTGTGAAGCTCTTAGTCAACTCACTGGCAAGAATTTCCGTCTCCCAACCGAGGCTGAATGGGAATTCGCGGCTCGTGGCGGAAACCTGACCCATGGCTATGAGTATGCCGGCAGCGACAGCATTAATGATGTTGCTTGGTACAAAGAAACGATTCCTTCACCCACACTTTGGACTGATGGCTGGGGTTCACAGACTGTGGCAACCAAGGCTCCAAACGAACTTGGAATCTACGACATGTGTGGCAACGTTGAAGAATGGTGCTTTGACTGGTTCGCCACCTACGGTGCTGAGCCGGTTGATCCACAGACCAATCCCACAGGTCCCGAGACGGGAACTCGTCGCGTTATGCGCGGTGGCAACTTTATCACCAACAATCCAGGACTTATGAAAGTGTATTATCGCAATCAGCAGAACCCTGACGCTCGCGGCAATACCCGTGGTCTGCGCCTCGCTTTGTAGGCTGAATAAAAAACGCTAATATAATTAGCCCGCACCGCTCAATGAGCCACGTGCGGGCTATTTTTGTGGGACCGATGATATTTGTGTGATTTAGAGTAATGATGAGCCGTTTTCTAATGTGAATACGAAGACTTAAGACAAGCACAGGACAGCTATCAAAGATTAATGAATAATAAACCGCCTAAAACAAGCACATGTAAAGAAAAAAGCATAACTTTGCATTCAGTTATTACTGCAAATCGGATTTTCAATGAAATACTATTTCCCATTCGGAGAAACTGTTCATCCATTAATACAACAAGATAGAAGTCCTAAAAAGGTCTTTGTTCTTGGTGTATATGCTAGTGCAGTTCATGCGCGGTGGAAAAAAGAAAACATAATTGTTTCAGCAGCAATTGCAGTAGCAAGCGAGCCACGGATTTTCTGGGATGGTAATCAGCAAGAAGCGTCTGAAATTATTAGCAGGATTCGCATCCCCGAAGAGATGGGAGTCTTGGAGCCAGCAGGAAGTCATCTAAATGGTCCCTCAGCAAAAGTGTTGGACGATCACATTCTTGCTCCATTGGGTTTTAAACGTAATGATGCATGGTTGTGTGACCTGTTACCTGAAACACGATTGAATCGCCATCAACTTGACGTAATAGAAAAGAAATATGCCCCTCAGGCAAAAATATACGGCTTGAATGATGTGACAATACCTAAGCGGCCCTCCACATTTTGCGACAAGTCACGCTGTGCAGAGATTGTTTCAGAGTTAGAAGAATCAAAAGCCGAGTTATTGGTTTTACTTGGCGACATTCCTATTCGTCAATTTCTCAATCGAGTAGCTGAAGTGAAATTCAAAAATCTAAAGGAATATGTGGATTTGTATGGTTATGGCAACAGTTCTCAAATCGTCATAAATGATAAAGTTTACAAAGTTCTGCCATTGACTCATCCACGACAAATAGGGAAATTAGGGACTCATATAAAGAAATGGCATAAACTCCATTGTGATTGGGAGAATCGCCAATAATATCTTCCTATATAATTTGTTGTTTTTGAGGTTGATCACGTTGCCTTTGGGGCATCTCCTGCGCATAGTAAGTACTATTTGGCTGGAGTTACAGAGTTTTATTCTTTACTTATCTTGGCAATTGGCTGGGGCATTAATCTCATTGCCTCTAGAGTCACCTGAAAGCCGAAACAAATTCAACAAGAGCAAAAATAAGCGGAGATTAAAAACAGCAATCTTTTCCACCTGATTTGAAAAAAAGAAAGTTGACAAAAGGCTTAATTACCTTTTGCCAACTCTTTCTTTTATGGTCGGGATGACTAGATTCGAACTAGCGACCCCACGCCCCCCAGACGCGTACTCTAACCGGACTGAGCTACATCCCGAACTTGCCTCTCGATGCGTCACTTTCGTGCCGTTTTTTCGAAAAGCGATGCAAAATTAATACATCTTGGTGAGATGTGCAAGCTTTTTGCTACTTTTTTCGTTGAAGATTATATTTTCTTGAGTTTTTGAGATAGGGTTGATATGCTTTGTGTGGTTGAGACATAAAAAAGTGGCGGTTCTGCCATGGGACCGCCACTTTTGGTGTGTTGATGATAATTAGTATTCCATCATTGGAGGCAGCTCTTTGGCTTGCGCGATCATCTTCTCCACTTCAACGAGAGCTGGTACTCGGTTTACGAGGTTTTTAGCAGCGTTCACTTCTTCGAGTTTGGGATGCAGGTTGGCAGGCACGCGGTTGCGAAGCTCTTTCACGGTGTCTACACCAGCTGCTTCAAGGAGTTCGCTGAATTGTGGTCCAACGCCATTGATTCGCATGAGGTCGGCATGGTTGGTCCACTTGAGGATTAGTTTGCCGCTGATGCCAGTAGCTTCCTCGAGTGCTTTTCTTCCTGCTGGTTTTGCGCATTTTTCGAGCAGTGCATCGGTGTCTTTGATTCCTGCCTCAATGAGTTTGGGTGCATATACATCGCCCACGCCTTCAATGTCGATAATCTTGTAGGTCATAAAATCGTTTTTTAAGAGTTAATAATAGGTTATGCTTTTATTTGTGGCAAATTTAGTGTTTTTTATTTCAAAATGCAAGTGTTTTGTTGTTTTTTTTAATATGTGCTATGAGTGACAATTAATAGTTGAAACTGACTATCAGTAGCTGGAAGGGTAATGACAAACGAAATCCCACTCGAAGTGAGCGGGATTTGATGAATGATATGAATTGTGGATTATTCTTGCGGCAGTCGACGGAAGCCTTCTCCCAGGATTTCGGAGCTTTCCATGATGTTTACAAAGGCTTTAGGGTCGATGCGGTATAGCACTGAACGTAATTTGATCATGTCGGTACGGTCGAGGGTGACATAGACCATCTTGCGTTCGTTGCCCTTGTAGAGCCCGCTTCCTGTGATGCATGTTCCACCTCGCTTGAGGTTGTTGATGATGAAGTCGCGCACGGGCTCGGGGTTGTCGGTGATGATGAACATCGTCTTATAGCTCTTCATGCCATCAACCACAAGGTCAATGACCTTGCCTTCGATGAAGATGATGATGATTGAATAGATGGGCAGTCTAATGTCGCCAAATGCGATAAGGGTGCTCAAAGTGATTATGCCGTCAACAATCATGACAAGGGTTCCTAGTGAAATCTTTGTGTATTTGTGAATAATCATTGAAATGATATCGCTGCCTCCGCTGGTTGCGCCCGAACGGAAGATGAGACCAATTGCCACGCCATAGATGAGTCCTGCTACTACGGTGTTGAGGAAATAGTCGGGGCTGAACCAACCGCCGTCATGTGGAATTGGTACCATCGACGTTCCTGCAGCCTGTTTCACGATTTCTCCATCGTGAATGACTGGGTTGTATCCCCACCAGCTCTCAAGGATGAATGTGAAGATGAAGATGAGCGCTGTGGAAATGATTGTTTTGACACCGAATTTAGGTCCGAGAATCCATGTGCCGATGATGAGCAGTGGCACGTCCATGCACAATGCGTAAAGAGAGATTTTCCAGGGCCATAGGGTGTTGAACACGTTACTGAGACCATAGGTTCCTCCTGGTGCCATAAGGTAGGGGTTGACAAACATTACGTCGCCTATGGCGAATAGTGCACTGCCAATGACGAGAAGAAAATAGGCCAGAATCTCTTGTTTGAGCTTTTTCTTGTTTTCGAGCGCTAACATAGTTGTAAAGATATGTATTTTAGTTGTTTGTTGTTTGTGATCGTGAGTTGTTGCTGGGCGTTAATGTGCACAAAGGCAGTAACGCCTCTCAAATCAGGGCGCAAAGGTACAAAAAAGATTTCAGTTAACAGTAATCAGCTGTTAGTTTTCAAAAAAATGGTTGGCAATGAAATCTGCAATGAGGTTGTGTCGTAATTTAGGTTATCGTAGGATGATAATGGTCGGACATAGTCGGACAATGTCCGACTTGGTTAGACAGGGTGGTATGTTGTCTCTTGATTAGGTTGCAATGAAAGACTTGCGGTATCAGTATCTCTCTTGATCATCGTTGTCGATTTCGCTGTTGTTGTGGAAAACGTCGTTGGTTGAATCGTCGTTATAAATATCATCGTAATCAAACATGCCGTCCTCGTAGGTTAGGGCGCGGTTGCAGCTAGTGGCAAAAGTTGTAATGCCAATGCTCGAAATGATTGCTATTAAGCCAATGATAAGTGTCTTTTTTGTTAGTTTCATAATATGAGTGTTTTTACATGGTTAATACTATTCTAAACTGTCGCGGTAGCACTTATGGCAGAATGTGCGATGGCGTTTCTCGGCATCGGCGCGTGTCATTGACAGAATCTTCTTGGTGCACTGCATTATGCCTTCGCATGTGTCGCTGGCATGGAAACGTTTAGAGGCTTTGCCAGTGCAGATATATACTGTGTCGCTGTCGCTTACGGTGTAGATGTCAATAAGTTTTGGTGTCTTATCGACAAAGGTTGGAGAGTCGGGAGTCGATGTCTCGCCTTCATCGAACCTCTCTCCTGTTGACGCGCAAGAGACGGCCATTGAGCAAAGCACTATTACCGCAACTGCAATCATGATGCAACTGCGCAATGTCGCTAGGGATAAACTATTTTGGTTGTTCATAGAACAAACTGATTTTCAATGCACAAAAGTAAGCACTATTTTGCGCTTTTCCAAATATTGGAATAAAAATTCTCTTTATCATCAATTGGCCATTAGGCTCTTCTCTACCATGTAGTAGTGTCGAGATCGCTAGCCTTGCCGGTAAACTTGGGAGGACGCTTCTCGAGGAAAGCCGCGATACCCTCAAGGTAATCTTGTCCTTTATAGACGCGGGTACGGTAGGCATTGATGCGCTCGAAGCCTTCGCTGGAGATTGCTGCCGAGGCTTTCGACAGAGTGCGGAATTGACGCTTGATGGCACTTATCGACATCACCGAGTTGCGGCGCAACGGTGCTAGAAAATGGTCGTTCAGCACCTGGTCAAGATCTTCGGGGGCGGTGACGCGGTTGATGAGGCCCACGTTAAGGGCATCCTCTGCCTCGATGGGTTGGGCGAGAAAGAACATCTCACGAGCCTTGTTGAGGCCCAACTGGTTGACAAAATGCATGATACCTGAGGCATTATATGGGATACCAATCTTGGCAGGTGTAATGGCAAAGGTGGCGTTATTAGAGGCAACTATCATGTCGCAGCTCAGGCACAAGTCGCAGGCACCGCCCCATACGGTGCCGTCGACACAAGCAATCACCGGAATAGCAATCTCCTGTATCTTGTGTAGCATACGCTCCATGGGCACGTCATAGGCTAGCGGGTCACTGCCGTCCTGTGGCAACTCGCGTATGTCGTGTCCGGCGCTCCACACTCCTTTATTGCACTTGGCCTTGATGACTATTGCTACGCACTCAAAGTCATAGCCTCCTTGCACTGCATTGACTATGTCGTTGCACATTTTGTCGCTCAGGCAGTTGAGCTTCTCGGGGTTGTTCATCTGGATGAAACAGATGCGGTCTTCGATGGTTACATCTACTAATCTTTTCTTTTCGTCAGTTTTCATGTTCTTTATTATTATCTTGCGAAGGTAGTGCATCTTTTTCTCTTTTGCAAGAAAAAAAGCGGTAACATTATAAAATGCTCACAGATGAGTTGAAAGGGTTAGACTTTATCTAACAGTCTTTGTTGGGCATTTCTCGATAACAACTATTATATGCTTTTTTCCAAGTTTTGGGATTGATCATGAAACTCATTTCGTCATGTTGATTGTAGATATCAATTTTTACAATCGAATGACTTTTAAGATCTTGAACGACATCATAAGTTAATTCAATGTCGACAACAGTATTTCTCCCACTTTTTGTGTAATATGTGGTTTTGGTCAATTCTTCACCATTGTCCATTGTCAAGACTAATTGCGTCTCTTCATTTTCTTCAACTTCAAATAGCTGTTTTTTGTAAATGCTTATGACTAAAACGGGACGAATAGTATTGACACATTTGATTCTCACGGTAGTTCCGTCTTTGTCTGTACATATTGTACGTTCGGCAGACATAAACGCACGTGCCATGTTAATATTACTTCTATTATTTGTTCTTTTTCGCTTAGCTGACATGTCACTGCTCCCGCATAAAACAATGAGAACAGCTAATAATAAAAATAAATATCTTTTCATGTGATAATTATTTAAAGTTTTGACAAAAGTAATACTTTTAAATGAAAAGAAATGCAAATATTGGAGTTTTTTATATGGCAATATGTAATGTGTAGGTGATGTGCTGGCTATGTCAGTGGAATTGGTGTGTACATAGTGCAAATTAGTATACCATGAATGTGACCTCGGAATAAATCAAGCGCAGGAGGACTGCCAGCGATTGAATGATAATCTGAAATCAAGCGAAAGTAATAAATGAGATGTGAACTAACTGTTCACCTTTTTGCCATTATATTTCTGTATTTATAAATTAGAATTAACTGATTCTTGAATAATTTTGCCGATTATTTTGGAAAAAAGTGCTATCTTTGCCGTTGGAGATGGTTGCTTTTTCACTATTTAGGAGCTTCTTGGCTTTTTAAACTCTCTCTTTAAACAGTTTAGGAAATATGTTGAATTAAACTTGAATACTATGGAACCAAAACTTTTAAAATTTTTTGATAACGAGATAAATGCTCAAGAAATCAAGGTCAAGCTGAATGAAGCAGCCATTGAATGTGTTTTGCAGAATGAACTGAAGACATCGATTAATGTAATGTCAGGGTCGGCAGAAGAAGGTGTTGCGCTCTATGTCGACAAAAAGGACTACCCTGAGTCAAAGAAGATACTTGACAGCTATGAGCAAGAGCTGGAAGAAAAACTCAAGTGGTGTCCTGAGTGTGATAGTGATGATGTGACAATAACTACAGAACTTGTGAAATACAAGCCTAGATGGCTGTTTATTTTTTGTATTGCAGTCTTTGTTATCTGTATCATACTGTCTATATGTATTGAAGGATGGATCTTTATTCCAGGTTTGCTTCCTGTAATAGGATTAATTGTAATGATAGTAGGTTACGACAAGAAAGTGTACCATTGCAACAAATGCGGTAATGACTTTTAAGATTCAAAAGTTGTGTGGCAGATTATTATACACTTTAGATAAATTAACGAAAAAGCATTGTAAACGAATTAATTGTTTTACAATGCTTTTTTTGAGCGGTAGACGGGACTCGAACCCGCGGCCCTCAGCTTGGGAAGCTGATGCTCTACCAACTGAGCTACTACCGCAATTATAAGGGGTTGGCCCTTGTTGTGTGTTATTCGGCTTTTTGTATGCTTATAACTCTATCGGTCTCCACGCCGTTTTCCTTTACCTTGGTATACTTGATAGTGACGCTCTCGTTGTCGTCAAGCGACCAGTGATAGAATACTTTGCTGTCGTTGGGGTCGAGGTTTTCGTAGGAGAAATCGTGGAACTCTCCGTCTTTTGTCTTGATAGTCACTTGGCTTTTGGCTCCGTCTACTACTTCGCCGGTAATGCTTAGTACTTCCATATCTTGTTGTGGTTTGGCTATAGTGTCGGTGTCCTGCATAAGTGTGTCGGGCTTGATGACTGTTGTGTCGATGGTGTCGGTCAGCTTCTTTTCTTTGTGGCAGCTGGTGAGCACCGATGGCACGAGGGCCGAGATAATAGCGAGAACAAAAATTGGTATAAGTATTTTCTTCATTTTTCTTGAGGATTCTTTGTTATTGTGATGGCAAAGATATATTTTTTTGTTGAGAGCGGCAAAATTCTACAAAACATTTTTATCGAAAAGTGTTGAAGCCGCTTGATTGATGCTAATGGGAGAGTTATTTGAGCAACTTGTCGATGCCTATCTCGCGACATGCGTGGTTGAGAAGGGCAATCTCAGAGTCGTCGACTTGATTGTCGCTGTCGATGATTTCGATCATGAGCTTGGCAAGTTGCAGTTTCTTTTCGTCGCTCATGGTTTTGAGCACGTTGATGGCGTGCTCACAGTTTAGCCCGTGAGCTACTACAAACGAGTTGTGGTCAACTTCAAGCCTCTGGCAGATGAGGTTGAAAATGATCATTTCTTCGTAGGCGATCCGTCCATCGGCGTTGGCCATCTCGATGAGTAAACTCACGATTGCTATTTTTTCTTGGTCGGTGAATTTCATGACTGCATGGGTGTGATGAGTGTTTTGAAAAATGTGAGCCTCGCACTGTGTGTAGTGTGAGGCTCACATGAAGAAAGGAGTTACAAATATTTAGGAAGTTAGTGTTGCTCCAAATATTAATCGATTTCCTCGTCGGCCTCGTAACCGCCCATCTCACGGATGGCGTTCTTGAGCATTGTGTGCTGCTGGAACAGGTGGTTAACGGGAATCTCGTCAACGGTGTAATCGTGCTGTGGGCTCTTGAGGAAGAAGCTCAGGAAGCGCTGAGTGCCGTAGCGGCCGGCGCGGTGAGCGAGGTCCATGAGCAAGCACAGGTCAAGGCAGAGGGGAGCAGCGAGGATAGAATCGCGGCACAGGAAGTTGATCTTGATTTGCATGGGGTAGCCCATCCAACCAAAGATGTCAATGTTGTCCCAGCCTTCCTTGTTGTCGTTGCGAGGTGGATAGTAGTTGATGCGAACTTTGTGGAAGATGTCGCTGTAGAGGTCGGGCTGATCGTCAGCAACGAGAATAGACTCGAGAGTTGAGAGCTTGCTCACCTCCTTGGTGCGGAAGTTTGCTGGCTCATCGAGTACGAGACCGTCACGGTTGCCCAAAATGTTAGTTGAGAACCAGCCGCTCATGCCGAGCATGCGTGCGCCGATGATAGGAGCGAAACCACTCTTCACGAGAGTTTGTCCAGTCTTGAAGTCCTTGCCAGCGATGGGCACCTTGGTCTCATCGCTCAGTTGCCACATTGCGGGGATGTCAACGGTGGTGTTAGGAGCACCCATGATGAATGGGCAGTCCTCCTTGAGTGCTGCATATGCATAGCACATAGAAGGTGAGATGTGGTCAACATCGTTAGCCTTCATTGCAGCCTCAAGCTGGTCAAGTTTATAGTGAACGTTCTTGTCGGGGGCGACGTAAATCTCGGTAGAGGCTGCCCAGAGCACAACTACGCGGTCTACGCCAGTCTCTTTCTTGAAGTTGCGGATATCCTCACGCACTTGCTCCATCATATCCCAGCGGTCCTTGCACTGCTTCACGTTGTCGCCATCGAGGCGCTTAGCGTAGTTCTTGTCGAATGCAGCTTTGAGGGGCTTGATTTTGAGCAGCTCGTCCTTAACAGGCTCAATGTCTTTCTCTTTAAGCACCTCGGCGTTAATGGCGCTCTCATAGGCATTAGCGGGATATACGTCCCATGCTGCAAACACGATGTCGTCGAGCTTTGCCAGGGGCACGATATCTTTGTAATGGAGATATTTCTTGTTCTCGCCGCGACCAACGCGGATTTTGTCGTACTGAGTCATTGAGCCAACAGGCTTAGCCAGACCCTTGCGTGCCATCATGACACCAGTGATAAATGTGGTGCTCACTGCACCCAGACCAACTACCATAATACCTAATTTGCCGGTAGCGGGTTTTACATTTGGATTACTCATAAGTAAATTAATTAATGTTATGTTTTTTGTTTGTTAATTGTCTGTTTTTATACTTGTCTTGAGAAAAAACGTGTAAAAGTACTACCTTTTTCCAAACCACAAAAATATTTAAGCAACTTTAATAGTTAAATATGCACAACGATGCTGTGGTTTTGCCAATTTAACTTAAAATTCACATATTAACGGTTGTTTTTGGTTAATAGAATAAAATGCTACCTCGCAATTTTTGCGGTCAAAAAGGTCAATTTTTAGGATTTTCAATTGATTGAAGTGTCTTACTCAGTTTATTATTTTTTGCAATATTCAATTTGACGTTCAGCAGTATAAAAGGTTTAAATTCTATAATAGGTTAATGTTGGTATTCACAAAAAAACTGTTGATTTATCTATAAAGTAAACCAACAGTTCTGTGACATTAAATGTGCTCTTCAAGAGCTATACTTGTCAAAGGGTGTTCATTCTCATTTGGGATTGAGTGTGGCCAGCATATTGACGAGGATGTCTAAAGCTTCGTTGGCATGGTCGAAATCGCTGTTTATTGTACCACAGAAGCATTGAGGTTCGGATGAAATCATAAGGAACCACACCACCACGGTTTGGGTGTTGTCGTCATCGTCAGTCTCGATAGAGCGCACAAGTGCATAGTCGTCCTTTACTAATTTATCCACCTTGTGTCCGTGGCTTTCTTTCATATAGACCCAGTTGTCGACACAGTGCTGCAGCTGAGCTTTGGTGGGGCCTTCCTCGTTGAAAGTGATGTCAAATCGAATGTTGCCTTCGGGATTTGCCAGGTTCAGACATATGTCGTTGTCCCAAGTCACTTCCCAATCCTCGGGATAATCTATCGAAAATGCCTTGTTTTCGAAGGTCTTATAATCTTGTGCGTGAGTTGCAAAACCTAACGTTAAAACAGTTATGGCAAAAAATAAATATTTCTTCATAATCATGAGGCCTTTTTGTCGATGCTTCAGGAAACTTTGATTGAATTTATCACTTCGGCAAGGGTTTTGATGGTGTTGGGGTGGGTTTGAGAATCTTCGTCAGCAGTCCATCCTTTGCCTTTGAGCCAGAGGACTTGGCAACCAATAGACTCGGCGGGGAGGATATCTTTTTTCAGGCTGTCGCCCACGACGAGGACTTCGTTGGGGTTCAGTTCAAGAACGTCGACGCCGAGTTTGAAGATGACTGGGTTGGGCTTGCGAACTCCCACCACTGCGCTCTCGATGACGCCTTTGAAATACTTGCGCAGATCGAAGTCACGCAGTACGCTGTCGACGTTGCCATAGAAATTGCTAACGAGCATCATGGGATAGTGCTGACTCAGGATTTCTAGCGTGGGACGAGCTTCCTCAATTGAAGACCTGGCTGCATCGTAGCAGTATTGGGCAATCTTGACCGCCTTTGGCTCGATGTCACCTTGTAGGAGCCCCTTGTCGACGAGGTCCTGCAGCTCTATGCGCATCTTCTTGAGCAGGAGGTCGTGGAAGTTGTCGTTGGGGAGGATGTGTCGCACCCGTGCGAGCTCCCGCTCTGCAACAACATAGCTGTCGCGGAACTGCTCCTTGGTGACAGGTATTCCGGCGTCGCAATATCCGTTCCAAATCACTTCGCTCCAGTGAATGCCGCGGCTGTCTATTGTCCCGCCGTAGTCGAAGATTATGCCCTTTATCATTTCATTTAACGTTTAATTGCTAGGCTTTCTAGACTTATTTATCACTTATCCGCATATTTTCCTGCTTGGAGGTCGGCTGTAAGTTTCTTGCAGATGTTCTCGTGACGGCAAATCATATAGACGAGCATGGTGTTGAGCACGATAAGCTCAAAGGCAAAGTAGAGCCATGGAATTCTTATGATTACCGAGATGAACATTGCGATGGTGCGAGTGTTGAAGGTGAGCATATTGGTGTACTTCATCAATGGCAGACTCAACTTTCGGAAGTCGTCACGGAACTGCTGTGGTGCCATCTCGTCGCCAAACTGCTTCTTGAGCTCGCGGCGCAGGCGCTGCATGGCTGGGGTGAGACGTTCCTGGTTGGCAGTGTAGTTGCGGTAGAAGAACATGGTGATACGCTTGAAGCCCTTGGATTGCTTAATTTGTTCATCAAGCTTCTCGGTGCTCTCTAGTTCGCTACCTCCTTCTCCCTTGAGGAAGTAGAGGTGGAACTGGCGGTAATAGTCGGCCATAGCGCATTGCAGTGCATGGCTAACGCCTGCTGCTATTGCCATGGTCCATATTATCCAGTGATGGCTTTGGAAAAAGTTTCCAAGCCATGCATCACCAAAGTGCAGCTCTCGGAATACGAGAGCGAAGTAAATTGCAAATGCCCAAAAATCACCGCTCACTCCGTCAAGAATGCGGCCAATTTGGGAATACTGCTTTGTGAGTCTTGCAAGCTGTCCGTCGGCACTGTCGTATGTGTTTGCCCAAATGATAAGGAATATTCCCAGATAGTTGAGCCAGATGAGGGGCTGTGCACCGAAGTAGAGCAGGATGCCACCAGCGACTCCCAAGAAAATGGATGCAATGGTGACAATATTTGGTGAGATTCCCAGTTTGGCAAAGAGTGTCGCCCATGCAAAGCCTAGTGGACGGTAGAACCACAGGTCGATGTGTTCCTCGGTGTCCATCGATTTTAGTGAATCGTTATATTGTTGTTTTAATTCCTTGAAATTCATTGTTGTAGTGGAATAGTGAAATAGTGGAATGGTGAGTTTCTCGATTGCCGTTCCTCGTTTATCTGTTTTTTATGATGTTGATAATGCGTTTGGCTATGTGGGGTGCTGCGTCGTTGCGGCATGGCGCGAAGCTTGGCCAGTCGTTGAAATCGATGATTTTCACATCGCCATCGGCTCCCACGATGCAGTCGCCGCCATAAATCTCGATGTTGAGCTCGTCGGCGGCACGATTGCATATGTGCTTGAGGTTTTTAAGGTCGAATTTCAGACCCTGCGACTTGCCGTTGATGGCTTCGTGACCATATTTGCTGTGTCCCTCATCGAAGGGGTAGAACCAGAAGAAATAGTTGGTTCCACGCACACCGTAGAACTTGATGAGGTCGCCCACCAGATGCACGTTGATTACAGCGCGCTTGATGCCACGCAGGAAGTACTCCTGAAGCACTTCTTGCGCCTCCTCGCTGTGACGCACATAGGAAACATCCTCCTTGTGCATGGCGTGGAAGTCACCTCGCTTTATCCAGCAACTTTGGAACCCGCTTTTCTCAAGGCGGTCTTTCACGACCTCGTCGGTGTTGACGATTATGCTTTCGGGGTAGGGGATTCCATTGCCGAGCAAGATGCGAGTCATGCGCTCTCGAGTGCAGTTCTCGATGCCGAATCCCGAGTTTATTACCAATTTGCCATTATTTTCCAGCTTTTGCAGCTTCATGATAGAGCTGTGCTCGCGGCACATGTTCACTATGATGTCTTCCTTGATGTCGGAGTTGTTGAACTGCTCCTCGCTGTAGGTGTTGACAATGCACCCCCGTTTGCGCAGCTGTTCGGCTACAGCATTGAAAATTGCGGTGTCGTTGCCAATGTGGTTGGGAGAATAGGCGCCAGCCCTCATCACCCCCGCGATGTTAATGTCGGCCATACTATAGAGTTGTTATTATTATTGTATCTGTGTTTTTTATTGTTACTCGTTGATGAAAGCCTGTGCGACTTCGATATCGCTTGCGTGGTCTACATCAATGATTTTATCGATGCTGAACGCCTTCAAACGCATTCCGTTGTCGATGAGTGCCCTCTGGAAGTTGCGCATGCGTGAGATGCCTTTCTCGATGCACTGGTTGAGGATGGGGAAGGCCTTGTCGCTCATGGCGTAAATGCCTCCCGAGACATACTTCGCTCCATCGAACGGCTCATCGCAGAATGCCTTGATGTTCATGCATCGGTTGACCTCTACATATAGCGGCTTTTCATCCTCAATGAAAGGAGTAACCGCCCACATGCCGTCGTTGCGAGTGTCTTTCTCAAAAGCCTCGATATACCTTGCGAAGTCCTGTTCCCTGAAAATGGTGTCAACAGTAGTCAGACAGAATTTGCCAGGATTCATCACCTTGCTCAACTCCCAGAAGCTGTGCATGGAGCTGGGCGTCGACTTCACCACGATGTTCAGAGGCACATCTAGCTTGAGTGTGTTGAGAAACTCTTTCACCTCGGGCATGAAGTCGTTGATGATTACCGAGATGCTCTCGGCGTTGCATCGCCTGAAGATATTCATGAGCCTGAGAATCATGGGTTCACCGTTGAGCTCCACTAGTGGTTTTGGCTTATCCACTCCTTCTTGTGCGAGTCGTGACCCTTCGCCGGCGGCTATTATAGCGTAGTGCATTTTTAAGTGTTAAGTTTTAAGTGTTGAATGTTAAGTGGTTAGCCCATTGGGTCTTCGTTCTCAATCTTGGTGAGGTCGAGAACCACGTTGTCTTTGCCCTTATCGAAGTATTGCTTCTTCAATGGGTTTTGATACATCTCGTCCCAGCGGTAGCGGTTGGTGAAGATGTCGATGGCGGTGAAGATGGCTTGACGCATCGATTTCTCGCTTGCGATACCCTGTCCGGCAATGTCATATCCAGTGCCGTGGTCGGGGCTGGTGCGAACAAATGGCAATCCAGCGGTTACGTTCACTCCGTCGTCCATGGCAATAGCCTTGAAAGGAGCGAGGCCCTGATCGTGATACATTGCCAATACACCGTCAAAACGGCGATACTGGCTATTTCCAAAGAAGCCGTCGGCTGCATAAGGCCCGAAGCACAGCACTTGTTCGTCGTTGGCTTGCTGAATTGCAGGCTCGATAATCTCTTTCTCCTCGCTGCCTATCACGCCGTTGTCGCCGCAGTGCGGATTGAGCCCCAGCACGGCGATGCGTGGTTTTTGGATGTTGAAGTCGCGCTGCAGCGAATCGTTGAAGATGTGCAGTTTCTCAACAATAACGTCTTTGTTGATGCTTTGCGCTATTTTAGCCACAGGCACATGAGTTGTTACAAGCGCCACTTTCATCGCCTCGCTGCAGAGCACCATAAGGGCCTTCTTTCCGTCGCCAAGGCTTGTTTCGAGATACTCGGTATGTCCAGGGAAAGAGAATGCCTCGCTATGGATATTCTCTTTGCTGATGGGTGCAGTAACAAGCACATCGATGACCCCCTTCTTGAGGTCATTAACGGCTGCTTCGAGAGCCACAAAAGCTGCATTTCCTGCTTGCTTGCCAGGCTGTCCGAGTTCTATTTTCACCTCGCCGTTGATTACTTCCACCAGATTGAGCGAGTTCTCTTTCACATATCCTGCATTGCGCGTGATGTTGAGCTGGGTGGTTTGAATTCCCAATGCTTTGCGGTGATAATTCATTATTTTGCTTGAGCCATAAATGATGGGCACGCACAAATCCAGAATATCATTACTGGTGAAGCATTTCATAATAACCTCGTAGCCCACACCATTGGTGTCGCCCTGAGTGATTCCTATGCGTATTTTTCTTTCTTTACTCATTGTTGTTTAATAAATTAGTAGTGTTGTGGCTCGAAACACACATCAGTTCCTCGCCATTGCTTTTCAAATAAGCGGGTAAAATTACTGCTTTTTTGTGAAACTGACAAAATTAGTACGACGATTTTAGCGAAATGAGGTTTCTGGTGGTGAAAAAATGTTTAAAATGTGGTGTTATAGTGAATTTATTATTACTTTTGTGCAATAAAAGCAGTCAAAACGAGGTTAAGATTGCGATAAGGTATAATTAATTAAGAAACAGGGATTACTAATGAACGACAGTTTAGTTATCATACCCACCTACAACGAAAAGGAGAATATCGAGGCAATCATCAAGGCTGTTCTAGCTCTTGAGGAGCAGCACAGGTTTGACATTCTCGTTATCGACGACAACAGTCCCGACGGCACTGCAGCAATCGTTGAGCGAATGATAGAGGAGATTCCCGATCGCATCAATATCTTGAAGCGCAGCGGCAAGCTCGGGCTGGGTACTGCCTATATCGCAGGCTTCAAGTGGGCTTTGGAGAAGGGTTATGATTATATAATAGAGATGGATGCCGACTTCTCGCACCGCCCAGAGGATCTGATACCACTGCAGCGCGCCTGTGCCGAAGAGGGTGCCGACCTCTCGGTGGGTTCTCGCTATATTTCGGGCGTGAACGTTGTGAACTGGCCCATGGGAAGGGTGCTGATGAGTTATTATGCGTCGGCCTATGTGCGCTTAGTCACCGGCATGAACGTGCGTGACACCACAGCAGGCTTTGTGTGTTACAAGCGCGAGGTGCTCGAAGCCATCAATCTCGACGCCATCGAGTTCAAGGGTTATGCCTTCCAGATAGAGATGAAATTCACCGCCTATAAGATGGGCTTCCGCATCAAGGAGGTTCCAATCGTATTCATCAACCGTGTTCTTGGCACTAGCAAGATGAGCGGCGGCATCTTCAGTGAGGCGTTCTTTGGAGTCATCAAGCTGCGTTGGGACAGCATCTTCAACGTGCAGCGTTTCACCCGCCAAACCAAACATTGATTATTATGTGGAAAAAGGTTCTATTGTTGCTTGGGGCAGTGGCGTTGTGTCATGCGTTGCAAGCTCATGAAGTTGTCGATAGCATTGAATACTTCGACCCGAACGAGGTGTTTGTGGTGAGTGAAGACACTGTTGAGATTGCCCGTCTCGAGGCTTGTCGCATAGTTGCCGGTGAGTGGCAGTACAAGAAGCCCTATGTTCACGCCGACGGCAGCAGTCTTATTGGAAAGCTCGGCAAGCCCATAGCCAAGAGCAAGCTCAAGAAAAACCTTGACAAAGCCTACAAAAAACTTAAAATCAAGAGTCGCTGGAATTCTCTCACGCTCAGCCCTGATGGCGAGTGGGAGATGCGTGTGCTGGGAATCCCGGTCAATGGGAAATACACCTATGACCCCGAAGGTCAAACCCTCACACTCAAATGGAAAGGAATTCCGTTCAAGTCTCACACTCACCGCGATGGCAAGAAGCTATATGTAGCATTCGAAACCGACAAGTTGCTGATGATACTCAACTTGATAAGCGGCATAAGTCACAGCGAGACTTTGAAAGCTTTATCTTATTTGAGCAAGAACTTCAGCAATGTGATGGTGGGCTTTGAGATGGAACTGAAGTAAAGATTGGAGTTGGCTAATAACTCCTTTTTTACATTTCGCAAAAGAAAGTCACCAGCAGTGGTACACTGAAGTCGACTATAAATCCGTGAAATATTGAGACAATTACAAAATCCTTGCCGCAGGCGTTGGTGAGGATGGGCAGCGTGGTGTCCATTGTTGTGGCACCTCCCACCGAGATGGGGGCAAGAGGCCCGAACCACCGCACCATTAATGGGGCGCCAAGCAAGGTGATTACCTCACGCACGATGTTTGCCAGCAGGGCTACGGTGCCCAATGCCGCGCCCTTATATTGCGTGATGAGTACGCTTGAAAGAGAATAGTATCCCATTCCCGAGCCCACTGCCAGGCATTCGCTCAGCGAACGATGTGGCAGTAAGAGAGTGGTGATGGCACATCCTGCCAGTGTGCCCACAATCGTCATGAGTGGTAGCAGCATGTAAAGGCGGTTGAGTCGCTTGAATTTCTTGAAAATCTCGTCATCGTTGCCAATCATGAATCCCACCAGGAAGATGAGGGCGCACAGTGTGATGTAGCTCACATTTCCAAGGTTTGCCACTCCAGGAATGAGGTGGAACACTCCCACCACGATTCCTGCGATGAAAAATCCCACTATCACAAGGCTGCCTTTCATTTTCGGCCTCCTTCCTTACGCTTGATGACTCTCCATAGCGCCCACGCTGCGGCAATGCTTCCTGCAGTGCCTGCCACCGAGAGCAGCAGGGCTTCCAGCCCCAGGTCTTTAAGCCCATTAATCACCGCAGGATTCTCGCCAGCTTCTACTCCTAGGAAGAACAGCAGCGCCCACACCAGCACAATTAGCAGTGTGTCAAGCCACTTGAAAGAGCGCTTGCGTAGTAGCCATCCCGCAGCAATTCCTGCCGCCATTATGGAGATAATCTGTATCATTTTTTTGCAAAGATAGGCGAATGTATAATTATTTACAAGAAATTGATGTAGTGTTATTGATAATTGCCAAAAATAAATTACTTTTGTGGCAGAAAAACCAACTCAAAAAAATAAAATTATCAAACATGAAAAAACTATTACTTTTTACTTTGTTACTGTTCATGGCTTCGAGTTCGGCGCATGCACAGTGGGGGTGGAATCCTAACTATCCGCCCGACAACGAGAATGTTCAACTCACCCAGACCAACCTTCCCATCGTGTGGATGGAGGTGGACGGAGCAACTATCGACCGCGAGGAGCGCATCACAGCGCGCATGAAAATCATCCACAATGGCGACGGCAACTTAAACTATGCCGACACTATGGCTCATCCTGGACAAAAAGTTGACTACGAGGGCTACGTGGCCTTGAAATATCGTGGCAACTCTTCATTCTCAGCCAGTGACAAGAAACCCTATTCATTCCGACCGTTAAATGCTCCTCTCGAGGAGGGCGGCACCAAGCAGAAGGTGAAAATCCTGGGTATGGGCAAGGACAACAACTGGGCAATTCTCGCACCCTACAGCGACAAGAGCATGATGCGCGATCTGCTTGCCTTTGAGCTATCAAGACCATGGATGGACTTCTGTCCCACAGGCAAGTATTGCGAGCTCTTCCTTGACGGCATTTACTATGGCATCTACATCATGTGCGAGTTGCCCACCAAGGGCAAGCAGCGCCTCAACCTTGACGATCCGGGCGAGGAGGGCGATGAGCTCACAGGTGGATACCTGCTAGAGGTTGACCGCACCGATGAACCTACCTATACTTCCAAATATCACCCAATGACTAAAAACGGACAGTGGATCACCAACCGTTACATTAACTACCAGTTCAAAGAGCCTGAATATGAAGATTTGACCACCGCCCAGTACAACTATATCACAGGTCAAGTCGACTTGATGGAGGACGCCTTGAACTCGGCCAACTACACCGACCCCGAGACTGGTTATCGCCAGTATATGGATGAGATGTCGTTTGTCGATTACCAGATTGCTCAGGAATTGTCGCATAACGTTGACGGATATCGTCTCAGTGCCAAGATATTTAAGTGGCGCGACAGCAAGGACCCACGATTCAAAATGGTGCTTTGGGACTTCAACATTGCCTATGGCAACAGCGACTATTACAACGGTTGGTACACCAACAACTGGGTATATCAGAACAACGACATCCTCAACTGGAACGGTGACACTCAACTGGTTCCTTTCTGGTGGTATAAACTCAACAAAGATCCCTATTATCAGAATCTTCTCAAGAACCGCTGGGCGCAATGCCGCCGTGCCAACATGCGCGAGGACCGCATCATCGCCACTATCGACTCGATGGCGACACAACTCACAGCACAAGGTGCTATGGACCGCAACAGCCAGGCTTGGCCCCGCTGGGGACAGTATGTGTGGCCCAACCAGTATATAGCTCAGAACTTCAACGACGAGGTAAGTCACCTCAAGAGTTGGATTCACGACCGACTGACATGGATGGACACTCAACTCGGCTTCGATCCTAACGCAGTGATTGTAGGTGATGTTGACTGTGACGGCGCAGTTACCGCAGCCGATGTTACAGCTCTCTATGGATACTTGCTTAATGGTGATACGACCTATCTCGACACCAGCGATGTGGATGGAGATGGTGCTGTTACATCAGGCGATGTGACGGCAGTTTACAGCATATTGCTCGGACTTTAATAATTCATAATTAATAAAAATGCTTGGAGCTTTTAATGGTTCCAAGCATTTTTTTGTTTTTATTATGCAAAAAAGCGTGGAGGAATTGTCCTTAATCCCCCCACGCGTAGCGTTAATATACTATTGTTCTTAATTGTCTTTAAAAACCAGCCGCAGCCCAACCTTCAGCTCGACCGAGCGAGCAGCAAAAGTCGCGTGAAGTGCGGTGTGCGAAATGCGAACCTCAGTCAATTGCGCCGCAAAATTAGTGCAAGCCGAGCTCAAAGCCATGCTTGCATGGTTTTTGACAAGGCGCAGCCTAATTTATCCAACCACGGCGTTCATTCTGCATAAAAAAGGGCGTCAGTCCTCTCTCCACTCTTCCCTCTCAACTGATATTTGCATTATGAATTCTGCATTTCTCCAAAGGCTAGCGCAGCGCCCAGGGCAGTGCAGAACTCGGCATGGGCTGGGATGTGGAACTTCACCCCGTAAATCTCCTCGATGCGAGGGAACACTACTGCGCATTGTGGCAGGCGGGTAAGGTTACCAATCAGCACAAAGTCCTTGACACCGGTGTTGAGCTTCGACAGCACGGCAGCCGAACCTATCGACTCTAGCACCATGCAGATGATGCCTAGCGCAACATCGTGTTCGTTCGGAGTGATCTGGCGCACTTTGCCAAATAGCGAAGCTGTGGCATGTAAGGGCAGCCCCTCAAGGTCGGTCTTACAGATGTCTTTGATTTGCAGGTTGATATGGGTTATGTCACCAGAGCTGGCGAGGTCTATGACATCGCTTATGTGGTCGGTCTTGAGCAACAGGTGGGCCAGGCCCATCAGCGTGCCGCCGCCAATGCCGATGCCGCCCAAGTGGCGTATCTCATTGCCATCAACACTCACCAGCGTGGTACCAGTACCCATCGACACAACGGTCAGCTTGTCGAGACCGCTGTCGAAGCGTGCCCCTAGTCCGTCGGCTTGGAACTCATCAGCTTTGCTCGTGGGTAAACCGTAGATGGGTGTCGTCACCCCCGAGCTTCCTACTCCGGTAAGCATCACATGCTCAATGTCGGCAAGGGTAATGCCATTGTCATAGATATACTTGCCAAACGCCCCAAATAGCGACGTGATGGGGTCGGCTGCGGTGATGAACATGGGCGAGAGTATCTGCCCGTTATTAAGACCCACAATCTTGGTGGTGCTGCCACCCACATCAATACCTATTACTAATCCCATAATGATTTTTGTCTTTATTAATAAAAGTGCCCCAAATTTACTGTAAAAAATGCAATGCCACAAAAATATTATAACTAAATTTGCAAAGTGGAAAAAAGTTGAGCGATGTTTGATTTGCATTTTGCCGATTTCCATCGCCTTGTAAATTCGTTAAAAAAATATGAAAAAGATAATTTCTAACGACATAGTGACGCTTCGTTCGCTAGAAGCAACCGATCTCGACGTGCTCTACAAATGGGAGAACGATACCGCTTTATGGACAGCCAGCAACATCATGGCGCCATCGCCCAAGAGCTACTTGTGGCAGTATCTCCAGAACTACGACAGCGACATCTACAACACACGCCAGCTCAGGCTTATGATAACCCTCACCGAGACTGGCGAGCCCATTGGAACTATCGACCTGACAAACTTCGACCCGCTCAACAACCGGGCCGAGCTTGGAGTGCTAATTGACAAAGCTCACGAAGGAAAAGGCTATGCCAGTGAGGCGCTTAAGCTCACCATTGGCTATGTGAGAGACTACATAGGTCTTTTTCAGCTCTATGCACTTGTCCCTGTGGAAAACACTATTTGCACCTCTCTACTCAAAAAGCATGGCTTCACTACCGCCGGCAACCTAAAACGCTGGATAAACCACGGCTCCGAAGTCCACGACGTGGAAATAATGCAGCTGCTGTTTTAACATAAGGAGAAAAGCTATAGATTCTATAGCTTTTCTCCTTTATTGATCGATGTTGCTCTATGTTTTTTATTGAGCCAGTTTCAGCTGAAGCAGTTCTGGAGCGTTGGTTGTGATGAAATCAACTCCATAGTTGATGCACCAGTCCATGTCGCGGTCGCTGTTCACTGTCCACACGTTAACTTTCATCCCTAGTGAGTGGGCCTCGTCAATCCATTGTGGATGCTCGCGCATGACTTTGATGCTGTAGTCGATGCCTGCCACGTCAAGCTCGGCAAGTTGTGATGGCGAGAGTTCGCCGTTCAAGTAATAAATGGGAGTGCTTTCGGGTGCCATCTCTTTAAGGTTTTTCATGCCCTGATAAGAGAATGTGATATATTCAATCCTGTCTTGAAGGCCTTTTTTCTTAACCATCTTAACGATTTTCTTTGCCGCCTCTTTCTCCTGTTCTCTGCTTGTGTGGGGCTTCATTTCAAGGATAAGACGAGTTTGCAGCTTCTTGCCGCATTCCAGCATTTGGTCCAATGTTGGCAACGGCTCACCATTAGCTAGCCGCATATTCTTGAGTTGTTTCCACTTTGCCGTTTCAATGGTTACTCCATTGAAGGTTTCATCATGATTGACCACGAGCACGCCGTCGGCCGTCATCCAAACATCAAACTCCGAGCCCCAAGCATTGATCGAATCGGCCTTGACAAGAGAACGGATGGAGTTCTGAGCCGACCCCTCGGTGTCCCAATATCCACGGTGACAAATCACCTCCTGGCCACTTGCGGTAAGCGCTATCGCTGTTAATAATAGTAGTAATATCTTTTTCATGATTCAATAGTATTCTTTTTTCTCATAAATAGCCAAATAACAAGCATCGTGGCAATCGCACTTCCTATGGCGAGCAATGGCTGCTGGCCTTTCTCGGGAACACCCAGTGTTTCAATTATGTTGTCCTCGATATAGTGATTATTGGCAAGGAAGGTGAACACTACAACAATACTGTTGTTGAGAGAGTGTGCAATAATAGGTGTCCACACCTCTCCGCTCCATAGCATCACATATCCAAACCAGGCTCCCAGCAGCAAGCGGGGCACAAATCCAAAGAACTGCATGTGGATACCACTGAAGATTAGCGCCACAGTCCAAACTGCAACGTGCCGCTTAACGCCTCCATAGTGCATGGAGCCCAGCATTCCTGCACGGAAGAAAATCTCCTCGCCCAGTCCCGTGATCACGCCCACGAGCAGCACCCTTATTAGCATACCTTCCCAAGTTTTGGACAAGAGCAGGTCGCTTGTTAACGCTTGTGCCGAGTCTTCCATGTCGCGCAAGATGCTCTCCACTCCTCGCAATTCCTGCGGCAGATGCAGCCCCTCGTTCCAGTCCACTATCCAGTTCATTGCTGGTAGAGCGACGATGTAAACAATGACAACCATAGCAATAGATTTGAACGAAGGAGCTTTGCTCATCCACATGGTCTGTGATATAGGTCTTTGATCTGAATGTCGGCATATTAGAGCCATAATCAAGACTGGGGCCATGAAAATGAGTATATTCTGCAGGGCAATGGAAGTCAGTTGCACATTTATTCCGGTGAATCGGGCTCCAAAGGCCACCATGATGATTAACGTGACAACGATTAACATCATCAACGCAAAGGCTGCAAGCAGTAACAGCTTCACAAACCACGATAATTCTTGTTTATTATTCATACTAACAATCAATTTTGACTACAAAGATAGTATTTATTGAAAAAAAAACAGAAAAATGATGCAGTATTTTGAAGGTTTGTGTGTTTATATTGTGTAATTTTGCAAATCAACAATCAAAAATCGCTATTATGAAAAATATCTATCTTACATTTACTTTTGTACTTGTGGCAATGCTGGTGTTGCCCACAACAACTTTGGCTCAAGACTATGACGACATCTATGTGATAGAGGAAACCAATCCCATTCCTGCTAATGAAACTAAGAAAGAGCGCAAGGAGCGCATCAAGAAAGATCATGAGATTGTCGACTCGATATACCACCTCAAGGCGCTGCATGCTATCCAAGACGGTTATTTTGTTCTCCAGGCCACACAAGTGAGGAACAGCTACGGCAGCTATGCCCTTGGACTTAACGATAATTCCAACTTCCTGCTCATGCAGGGCGATAAGGGAATTTTCCAGGTAGCCTACAACGTTATAAGTGCAGGAGCCAACGGCCTTGGCGGTGTTACTCTGCATGGACGCATCAGCAATATCGACATCAAGGGCGACAAGAAAGGCAATGCTATTGTAACATTCAACATGATAGGTCGTAGCGTTAACGCCTATGTCACCTTAACACTTTTCAACGGAGGCGATCAAGCCCTTGCTACCATCGACCCCACTTTGGGCCGCGGCCAAATCACCCTTCGTGGCCGCTTAGTGCCTTACCGCAACGACAACATCAAGATAGAACCATAACTAAAGTTCCATTCTGAACAAATAACACAAAAGGTAACGCCCATCACCAATGGGCGTTACCTTTTGTCTTTAAAATCAAGACTTGAGTTTCATTATTTATAAAAAATGGCTTCAATATCTGAGTTAATAAAAAATTATAGCTAACTTTGCACATTAATTATATACAGGACAAAACAATAATATGGAAACCAAAACCAAAAAACTTAAGCCGCTCGCCGGCATGAATCTGCAAGAACTGCGTGAAGTAACAGCGGGGTTGGATATGCCCAAGTTTGTAGCAACTCAGCTTGCCGAGTGGATTTACAACAAGCGCGTGAGTACATTTGATGAGATGCGCAACATATCTAAGGCCAACAAGGAGTTGCTCGCCAGGCAGTATTGCGTTGGACTTTATGGTCCGCAGAGTGCTCAATCAAGCGAGGACGGCACTGTGAAGTATCTCTTTGATGCCGGAGGCGACAAGGCTGTGGAAAGTGTCTACATCCCCGAAGATGACCGAGTCACTCTGTGCATCTCGTCACAGAAGGGCTGCCGAATGAACTGCTACTTCTGCATGACAGGCCGACAGGGTTTCCATGGAAATCTAACTGCCAATCAAATCATCAACCAGGTGCTTAGCGTGCCACAGAGTGAGCAGCTCACAAACGTTGTGTTTATGGGAATGGGCGAACCTCTCGATAATCTCGACAATGTGCTCAAAGTCATTGAGATTCTCACCGCCCCTTGGGGACTGGCATGGAGCCCCAAGCGCATCACAGTCTCGACTGTGGGCGTTAAGAATGCCCTCAAAGTTCTGTGTGAGACTACCAGTGTACACATCGCCGTGAGCGTCCACAACGCTATTGAGGACGAGCGCAGCCAGCTCATGCCCATAGAGAACGCCTATCACATCAAGGAAGTGATGGACTTGCTTGGCAAATATGATTTTGCTCACCAGCGTCGTCTTTCGGTGGAGTACATCATGTGGCAATGGTTCAACGATGACATCAAGCACGCCGAGGCACTTCGCGAGATATTGCCCAATGAACATGTGCGCGTCAACCTAATTCGCTATCACATGATTCCAGGTGCAGCCAAATTGCGCACCTCGAGCGACGAGCGCATGGCCTACTTCCGTGACTACCTCAATAGCAAGGGTATCACTTGCACCATCCGCCGCAGTCGTGGCGAGGATATCAGCGCTGCCTGTGGAATGCTCGCCGGCAGGGTGAAAGATGATGATAAAGAGGAAGAGAAGAAATCTAAAAAGAAGCAAAACAATAAATAATCTTTACGTGAAATAAAGCATAAAATTTATATACAATGAAACTACGCAATTTAATATTTATTGTTACAGCACTTGTGGCTGCCAGTGGCTACGCCCAATCGGTAATTCACCCCAAAGTGGGAGAGACTGCTACATCTACCGACGGAAAGCTTAAAATAACGCTCGTTGCCAAAAAGCAGAACTATAGTGCTGCAATGAAAGACAGCTACGACCGTGATATCAACTCACCAAAGTCGGCAAGCGTGACACCCGATGGCAAGAAGTATTACATCAACTCTCTTGAGGGAGGCGTCACAATCGCCTACGACATGGCCACACACAAGAAACTCAAGGTCATAAGTCATAATTTCACTGATGCCGGTTCTAAAGATTTATGGGCACCAGAAAGCGGACTTTTCGAGTGGCACAAGAAGTGGACAACGCCTAACACCTTTATGGGCAAGCCCGTGGAAGCAACATTCTCGCATGGTGGCAAATACCTGTGGGTGCCTTACTACCGTCGCACCTACGACATGAATGCTGTTGAGCCATCGGCCATGGCGGTAATTGATACACAGAAAGATGAAATAATTAAACTTTTCGAAACTGGACCTCTTCCCAAGATGGTTGCCACTTCTCACGACAACAAAACTCTGGCTGTCACTCATTGGGGCAACAACACAGTGGGATTGATTGATATCTCGAGCAGTAATCCGAATGACTGGCATTACACTAAGCTGCTGGTAGTGGATTATATTCTTCCGCTCAACTTCGGCAACCGCAAGGTCAACCGAGACAATAACAGTGGATATTGCTTGCGTGGAACAGCTTTCACTCCCGACGACAAGTACATCATCGTTTGCTGCATGGGTGGCGGCGGTGGACTGGCTGTTATCGATGTCGAGAAGCAAGAATACCTGGGCCGAGTAAGCGGTATAATGGGAAACGTGCGCCATATCCTGATTCGTGACGGATATATTTACTTGAGCATCAATAGCGCAGGCTACGTGCAGCGACTCAAGCTTGACACGTTTATGGAAGCTGTGAAGAACATGAAAGACCACAAGGCGACTTCCGAAGGATGGGAAAACTGCAAAGTGGGAGCTGGTGCAAGAACTATTGAGATTTCACCTAGTGGCAATTATCTTTTTGCGGCATGTAACAATGCAAGCAGGCTGTGTGTTGTCGATACAAGAACAATGAAGATGATTGCCGAAATTCCTGTTGATTCATATCCCGTAGGCCTTGATGTTAGCAAAGACGGTAAAACTGTAATTGTTACATCGCAAGGACACACTCAGGGAGGCAAGACTTTTGGTGGACTGGCAGTGAATATCTACAATGTGGAATATGCCGAGCCAGAACCAGTTATCAAACCTACTATGCCAGCCGACTCTGATAGCATTGTCGCCGCTCAACAAGGTAGTGGTAAAGCTTCTCAACCCATAATGAAATGGTTGAGCACAACCACAGGAAAGGTTACTGCAGGTGCGATAGCTGCTGTTCTGATTGCAGCTGTTGCAGTTCCCGTTTCAATGAAAAGGAGGAAAAAGTAGTTCCGGTTGCGTTGTTAAGAATAAAAAAAATGTCCTCATTTGAGAACATTTTTTATGACTAGTCTTGCTGACCAACAGGAGCTGTTGGATTGAAATAGTAGCTGTCGTTTTTGTCGCCCTTATCCAGCTCCCTGTCAATGGTTTCATACTCGCTGTGCATGCTCTTATACTCAGGCACAAATTGTTTCATGCCCTTGACCATGTCGTGGATGCTTCCACTCTGTGCGAGCTCAATGATGTTGTCAATATTATTGCACACGTCGATGTAGTCATATCTCCGCACTTTGGCAATCATGATCTTCTCATTGTCGGTCTTGATTGTGTTCTCCTTGTCGTTGAGAAGCTCCTCATAGAGTTTCTCACCGGGACGCAGGCCAATCTCCTCAATCTTGATATCTACATTGGGACGAAGTCCTGCAAGGGAAATCATGCGGGTTGCCAAGTCATAAATGCGCACTGGCTGTCCCATGTCGAAGATGTAAATCTCTCCGCCATGTCCCATACATCCTGCCTCAAGCACTAATGAGCAAGCCTCGGGGATGGTCATGAAGTAGCGGATGATGTCGCGGTGGGTAACCGTAACTGGGCCGCCACTCTCAATTTGCTTGCGGAATAGTGGGATTACCGAGCCATTGCTACCTAGCACGTTGCCAAATCGAGTTGTGATGAACTGGGTGTTTTTGCCCATCTTTTGCGCGTCGAAGAATAGAGACTGGCAATAAATCTCTGCCAAACGCTTGGTGCATCCCATGATGTTGCTGGGATTCACCGCCTTGTCGGTCGATATCATCACAAACTTGTACACTCCATATTTCAATGCCAAATCGGCAATATTTTTAGTGCCTTCAACATTGGTAAGTACTGCCTCAGTTGGGTTAAGCTCCATCATGGGCACGTGCTTGTAGGCAGCAGCGTGGAACACATACTTGGGCTTGTATTCCTTAAACGCGGTTTCCATGCGAGCGTAGTTGTGAACATCACCCATGTAGAGCACCACATCGGCCTCGGGGAAATCTTTTTGCAGTTCCAAGCTCATATCGTGCATTGGGGTCTCAGCCTGGTCTACGAGGATGATTCGTCGTGCCTTGTAGCTTGCAACTTGACGCACTATTTCGCTTCCAATCGAGCCACATGCCCCCGTGATTAGCACTGTCGAATCTTTAATGTGAGATCTAACAAGTGTATTGTTCAGGACAATAGGTTCACGGCCCAAGAGGTCCTCAATTTGAACCTCTTTGATATAGGTCGAAATATTTGATCCATCGCGTTCATCGTCAAGCTCAAACTCCTCTACTTTGTTGATTGCGAGCAATGCAATGTTATTCTCAATAAAGGTGTCGGCAAAACCATTGCGCATCAATTTGATGCTTGATGAGTCGAAAATGAGTGCATGGATGCCACCGCCTACAAATATGTCGGCCACTTTGTCAGGATGGTATTTAAACACTTTGAATCCGTTAATCTCATCCTTATCCTTGCCACTTTTGATGCTTAGTAGGCCCACCGGTTCATATTTACCGCCTATCTCATTTTTAAGAGCGTTGGCAAGAATAAGTGAGTCAAGCGAAGTTCCAAGTACCAACACTTTGCGTCGATTGCTCTCGGTTGCAGTGATGCGAGCATACATGTATTTGATAACCAAACGCTCAACAGTGAGCATGGCAAACGACAGCACTCCCACATAAACTATCCCCCAGTAGCTGAACAGCACATTTTGAGTAATAGCCGAATACAACAAGTTGATGCCTAGAAGAATGATGGTAGACATGAAAACCACCAAGAATTCTCGGTATAAATCCTCAATTACCGAAAGCCTGATAATACAAGTATAGCTTTTTGATAAATATGTGACCAGACCATAAACGGCAACCACAAGAATAAGGTTGCGAACGAGTGTGAAGACACTGTCATCTAACTGCGGGTTAAGGCTTGACAGTATAAACACGCCATAGCTGCATGCCACAAGCAGCATGTCTATAAGCAAAATCATCCATCGTGGAACTGTGTTGGTCTTAAGATTCTTAAACCATTTCAGTTCAAATAACTGTCGTATTAATGTGTCTATCATTTGCCTGTATATAATCTTAAGTAAATAAAGAAATCAGTTTTGTCTCCTTCGATATGTCGACAAAAACGACCTCCTTTATTTTTGTGGCGCAAATATACAACTTTATTTTAACATACAAGTATTAATCTTATCTTAAAACTATTTTTTTAAGTTATAAATATTATTTTATATTTATATGGAAGTTATCTCAAAAAAAATGTCTAACTTTGCAGCTTGAATTGGCAAATCTGAAGTTATTATATAGTTTAGACTTTGCAAGAAACGATTTAGAGATGAAGAATTTAAAATATAAAGCAACTGTTGTTCTGGCACTTATGGTGCTATCTGTTTTATATACATCATGTTTTAAAGAGGAGCCTCTTAATGCCGAGTGCGACATTGAGAAGGCATGGGTGCATGTGAATGACCTTGAAGCCAGTTTCTACAATGCTAACGACACCCTCATCAATGTGCTTAGCAACGAGGACAAGATTGTGTTTGCAATGCGCGATGACGCCGATGTTACAGCTTTTGCTCCTCAGTTCACCATCACTCCAGGTGCTACTATAACTCCGGCAAGTGGGTCGGTGCATGACTTCAGCGATGGTCCTGTAACCTATACAGTCACTTCACAGGATGGCAAGTGGAGTCGCAAGTACCTCGTTTCATGCAATCGCATGGCTCGATACACCACATCTGAAATTGATTACGATTTCGAGCACTTCGAGCTCGACAAAGATTACCACAAGTTCTATGTGTGGCACAATGTTTTGCCCGACGGCAGTCTGGGTGATGACTGGGCAACAGGCAACTATGGATTTTATATTGCGAACAGCAATTCTGCCCCCAATGAATACCCAACATTTGTTTTGGAGAATGGCTATGATGGACATGGTGTTCAGTTCATCACAAGAGACACTGGCCCTACGGGTAGGAGATTAGGAAAACCCATTGCTGCAGGCAACCTATTCTTAGGTAAATTCAACATTATTTCGGCATTGATGCAACCCTTGAAAGCCACAGAATTTGGTATCCCGTTCACTCAAAAACCAGTAAGGCTTTCGGGATATTATCAATATAGTCCTAGTGCTCCATTTACCGACAAGGACTTCAATGTTCATCCCGAGCGTATTGACGCTGGCGATATCTACTCGGTGCTCTACATCAACCATGACCGCAATGGCAATCCGTTGGTGCTATATGGAGATAATGTGCTCTCAAGCGAGAATATTGTGGCAGTGGCACGCGTCAGCAATGTGAATGAGACCAATGGGGAATGGGTGAAATTTGACGTTGAGTTTGAATACAAGAAAGAGATAAATCCCGATATGCTTGCCAACCGAGGCTACAATCTTACTATTGTGTTTTCGTCAAGCATTGATGGTGCCACATTCGAAGGTGCTATTGGCAGCTCACTGAAAGTAGACTGTGTGAAACTAACCTGCGAAACAAAAGAATAAGAAACAATGAACAGGCCTATCTGTCATAATAACAAGATAATGAGAATTCAAGCATTAATAATATCAACTCTGATCGCTTCCACAGCTTGGGCAATCATGCCCAACGATGGCGGTTGCCAGAACCTTCAGAATTTCTTCCGCAATGTTGAAGGATACGGTCGTGTTGGTTACTCAATTGGCGGTACAGCTCCTATGGGCATGCCTGCCGAGATAAGAAAACTCAACAAATTTATCCTTCAGCCCAATGTGGCTTTTGGTGCCGATCTTGTTAAGCCCGCAAGTGAGCGTTGGGGAGTGCTTGCCGGAATCCACTTTGAGAATAAGGCAATGCACATTGATGCTACTGTCAAGAACTATCACATGCAAGTTACTCAAGACGGACAATCAATGGAAGGTGTGTTTACTGGCAATAACGACAGCCATGCCTTTCAATGGACTTTCACCATTCCTGTTCAAGCTGTGTACAAGTTCAGCGACAAGTGGAAACTTAAGTTCGGACCTTATTTCTCCTATTTAACCAGTTGTGGCTTCGACGGTTTTGCCTATGACGGTTACATTCGTGTAAATGACCCTACAGGCGCTAAGGTGCTCTTGGGCAACGATGAGAATGAGCGTGGAAACTACGATTTTAAAGACGAGATACGCAAGGTGCAATGGGGCATGGGAGTAGGCGTTGACTATTTCTTTGCAGGTCGATTTGGCGTTTATGCCGACCTCAATTGGGGCTTGAGCGGATTCTTCAAAAGCAGCTTCAAGACTCTTGACCAAACTCTCTATCCCATATACGGAACCATAGGTATCGCCTACAGGTTTAAGTAGGGCATGAAGGGTAAATAGAACTAAATTTTAATTCCTTTAAATCATTTGATTTCTTAAAATAACAATTATAATTTAAAAGTTTAAATCATGAAGAAATTTTTTACTTTTATCGCTGCAGCTGCTCTTGCTATGAGCGCTTTTGCTACCGATTATGCCGGTAAAATCACCGTGTCAATCAATGGCGAGGGTGGAACACAAGAAACCACCATCAACATCGTTCAAAACGAAGATGGCACCTACAAGCTGAGCATCAACAACTTTGCTCTTGACAACGATGGTAGCCCAATGGGAGTAGGTAACATTGTTCTAGACAACATGAAAGGTTACACCATCAATGGCGTTACTACTGTAGTCGCTGACCAAAACATCACCATCACCGACGGTGACGATCCCAACATGCCTTTCTGGCTGGGCCCAATGCTGGGTGAAGTTCCCATCATCCTTGCAGCACAATTCGATGGAACCAAGGCTAAGGCAGACATCGACATCGATATGAGATCAGCTCTTGAACAGTTCATTTACGTGAAGTTTGAGACTCCAGACTACAATGGCAAATTTGGTGATGTTGACGGCGACGGCGTTGTAACCGCTGGTGATATCACAGCTATTTATAATATTCTTTTGGGCAACTAATTTTCAGAACTAAGTGTTAAGTGCTGGCAATTGACACTTACGCTTATAATCATGCATCCAACAGGTAAATAATTTATATAAAAAATGATGAAAAAACTATTTTCTACAATGCTCGTTGCAGTGACTGCGCTAGCAGCATTGGCAACAAATTACACCGGAAACCTGACCGTCAATGTTAACGGTCAGAGCACCAATACCCAATCTACTATCAGTGTTGTTCAAAGTGGCAACGACTACACTTTGAGCATCAACAACTTCGTTATGGACGGGATTCCCGTGGGAAACATCGTGGTTACAGCTCCCGGTACCACTAGCAATGGTTTGACAAGCATTGTCACAAGTCAGGATATCACAATCACCGAAGGCGATGATTCCAACTATGATTCCTGGATAGGCCCTATGCTGGGTAATGTACCCATCAATATGGTACTGGCATTTAACCAATTTGCCATGACCACCAACATTGATATATACATGGCCGAACTTGGACAAACAATCAATGTGAAATTCGCACAGGATGGCGAGCTCACGGGATATCAAATCAAGAACAGCGGCTTCGAGGAATACAAGGCCAACAACGAGCCCATTGCTTGGCACGGATTTAAGAGTGCAACTGGCACTCTTGCAGGTAGTGCGAAAGGCACTTTAGCACCTAGCACTGATGTGCGCACAGGAGCTACAGGTACCAGTGCTGTCATCACATCGGGAAGCACTTTTGGTATTGTGAACAACGGAACCATGACTACAGGTCGCCTTAATGCAGGGAGCATGAGCGCAACAAACACTGCAAACCATAGTCAAATGGATATGAGTTCTACAGCTGTTGACCAAAATGGCGACCCCTACTACACCGTGATGCATGGTCGTCCCGATGCCATCAAGTTCTGGCTGAAGTTCACACAGGGCACTCCACAAAGCACATACAAATATGCTACTATTAGCGCAATTATCACCGACGGCACCTACTATCAAGACCCTGAGGACCAGAATTACACTAACAAACTTGCTACCGCCAAGAACAACACAATTGAAACATGCGGTTGGAGTGAGTTTACCGTGCCTTTTAACTATGTCGATGAGACTATTAATGGTCAGGCACTTCTTGTGACATTATCTACTAATGCCACCCCTGGCAAGGGCAGCAGCGGCGATCAGGTTTTTGTTGACGATATCGCACTGGTCTATAACGCCGCCATCACTGGCATTACAATCAAGGGTGCTGCTCTTGAGGGCTTTTCTCAGGATGTGTATGAGTACAACTTCGACCTTGCCGAGGGTGAGACTTTTACCGACAGTGACATCGCCGCCACCTACGTAAGCGAGCATGCATACCTCGTTAAGAAGGTTGTGGAAACCAGCGATGGCTACAAACTCTTTGTGGCTGTAGTGAGCAACGACCTAAACACTGTTAAGGTTTATACTATCAATTACACAAAAACAATCACTGTTGTTCCTGGCGACGTGAACTGTGACGGTGCTGTCACAGCAGCCGACGTTACCGAGATATACAACTATCTGCTCAACGGCGACCAGACCTACATCAACAGCGCCGACGTTAATAACGACAACGCCATTACTAGCGCTGATATCACCGCAGTGTACAACATATTGCTTGGTAGCAATTAAGCCTAAATCGGCACTGTTGCTAAAGTCATGAAAAAATAGGAACAATATTTCCAAATACAATTCAGCCATTCCAGATTTTCCTGGGATGGTTGTTTTTTTGTGAGAATATGCTTATATTTGCACATAAATAATATTAACAAAAACTATTTTAATCATGAAAATTGTAGTTTTGGACGGATATGTGGGCAATCCTGGCGACTTGTCGTGGGAGCCACTGGAGAGATTAGGTGACGTTACGGTCTATCCACGAAGCAAGCCCGAGGAGATGATTGAAAGAGCTTTGCCCGCTGACGTTTTGCTGACCAACAAGGTGGTCTTTGACCGCAAGCTGATAGAAGCTCTGCCTAACCTCAAATATATTGGTGTAATTGCTACTGGATTCAACATCGTTGATCTGGATGCAGCCAACGAACGTGGCATAATTGTCACAAATGTGCCAGCATATAGCACAGCATCTGTATCACAAGTAGCAATAGCCCACCTCCTGAATATGACCACTCACGCCGAACACTACACTCGTGAGGCTCGTGCAGGCGTGTGGAGCCGAAGCATAGACTACACCTATTGCAGCGCACCATTTATCGAGCTCGAAGGAAAGACAATGGGAATAGTGGGATTAGGCAACATAGGTGGCTCAGTAGCACGCATAGCGGCAGCTATGGGAATGCGTGTGCTTGCTTTCACTAGCAAACCTCAGGATGTCCTACCTCCATACGTTACACGCGTTGACACACTCGACGACTTGTTTCGTCAGTGTGATGTAGTGAGTCTGCACTGCCCTCTGACACCCGATACACGCGGCATTGTCAACGCTCGCCGTCTTTCACTGATGAAGTCGACTGCAATGATTATCAACACTAGCCGTGGACCGCTCATTGTGGAGGAAGACCTTGCCGAGGCTTTGAAAAATGGAGTTATCGCATCTGCTGCTGTCGACGTGTTGTGTCAGGAACCACCAGCTGCCGATAATCCTCTTCTCGCACTTGACAATTGCTATTTCACACCACACATTGGTTGGACTAGCCCTGAGGCTCGCCAGCGTCTTATGGATGTGGTAGTGGGAAATGTACGCTCCTTTATGGAAGGCCACCCCACCAATGTTGTCAACCCAAAATAAAGATTCAAAAACGATGAAAAAGGTAAAAATTACAGTGATGCGAATGGCGTGTTATAAGGACTTGATAGAGAAGTTTGAAAACCCTATCGAGCATACCTGCGACATGACAGTTGGCCGAACTTTTATCGTTGAGAACTGCCAGAGGCCCGAAGGAATGTGCGACAGTGCATGGGAAACGCTATTGCCTTTTGTGAGAGAACTTGCCGAGTGTGGCGGAAACTTCTTTGATGGATGGATGAAAAATCCTCACAGCGCCATGCTTTCCTGCAACGATGGTTTTAGACCTGTCAGTTTCCTTGTCGAAGCGTTATAACTTAAGCAAGATAATATAAAAAACTGACCAAAAGAGCAATCAAGCGTCTTTTGGTCAGTAATTTATTGCTACAAGGGATAACCCCCTTTATTTAAGCGCTATTATTTCTTTTTTGGTTTAACAGTAGTGTTGCCAGTCTTTTGTTGAGCAGGCTTCTGCTGAGTCTTTTGCTGAGCGGGCTTCTGCTGAGTCTTCTGCTGAGTAGTCTTCTGCTGAGTCTTTTGCTGAGCGGGCTTCTGCTGAGTCTTCTGCTGAGTAGTCTTCTGCTGAGTCTTTTGCTGAGCGGGCTTCTGCTGAGTCTTCTGCTGAGTAGTCTTCTGCTGAGTAGTCTTCTGCTGAGTAGTCTTCTGCTGAGTAGTCTTCTGTTGAGTAGTCTTCTGCTGAGTAGTTTTCTGCTGAGTAGTCTTCTGCTGAGTAGTCTTCTGCTGAGTAGTCTTCTGCTGAGTAGATTTTTGCTGAGTAGATTTTTGCTGAGTAGATTTTTGCTGAGCGGGCTTCTGCTGGGCGGGCTTCTGCTGTTGTTGTGCAGGTTTCTGCTGAGATGTTTGAGCAGGTTTCTGCTGAGTAGTCTGCTGAGTAGTCTGAGCAGGTTTTGGAGCAGGCTTAGCTGGCTGATAGGAAGCAGCATTACCGCTAGCAGGTATTTTCAACACTTGACCTATCTGAATATTTTCACTTGTAAGGCCATTGACCTCCATGATTTTCTCTTGTGATACATTATATCTGGCTGCCAGGCGGGTAAGGTTATCGCCTTCTTGAACCACATGGTTTACAGTTTTGCCGGTAGAACTTGACTGTGGCTGCGACTGGGTTGGTCTTCTGTAATTGCGGGATGCTTGAGTTCCAGGGGCAGGAATCTTCAGTTTTTGACCTATCAGTATGTTTTCGCTTGTCAAGTTGTTTAATTCCATAATAGCGTCTTGCGACACATTATAGGTTTGGGCAAGGCGAGTGAGATTATCTCCTTCTTTAACGACATGCGTTGTTTGTGTGGCAGGCTTCTGCTGAGCAGTTGTTTGTTGAGCGGGCTTTTGTGTGGTTGTGCTCGGTTTCGATTGCGATTGTGTTGTGCTGCTGCGCGAAGGCTGTGGAACGGGACGGTTGTCTCGGCCTGAAGGGCCTGCTGGTTGTTGGGTGCTGGCAGGAGGTGTGGTAGTTCTGGGCTCATAAGCTGTTTGTGAACTGTAACTTTCATTTCCACTATAATAGGAACCACCCATTACTGTCTCACTGCTTGAGGCGCCAGGTCTGTTGACTTTGAGTACTTGTCCTGGCGTAAGTGAGGTTGAAGTCAATCCATTAAGCTCCATCAAGTCGTCATACTGCATTCCATATCGGTCGGCAATATCTTCGAAATATTCACCATCAACTACCTCGTGATACAGGAACCTGTCGTCGATCACTTCATCGTCAACAATTGTCTTCACGTCACCAGGTTGAACGGTTGAACGTCCTTCAAACTGCTTAGAATGATATTTGGAAATCTCCTTCTCGGCCATGATGTAGCTGTAAACTTGCTGTGAAGGCAAAGCCAGCGAGTAAGAATGGCTAGAGGTTCCAGGAATAACGTCTTGACGGTATTGGGGATTGAGAATTCTAATCTCTTCTACAGGAATGTTGAGCACTTGAGCAATTTGACTGAAATTAACTCTATAGTTCACCATCACAGTGTCAATGACAAGAGGTTTAGAGGTGAGGGTGGGGCGGATGTTGTGCTCGTTGTAGTAGGTCATCACATAGGTTGCAGCGATAAAACCGGGCACGTAGCCACGAGTCTCCTTGGGCAAGTAGTTGTAGATTTCCCAGAAGTCGGGGTGCTCATTGCCGCAACGCCTGATAGCCTTGTTTACATTGCCTGGACCACAGTTATAGGCTGCAATTGCAAGAGTCCAGTCGCCATAGGTGTTGTAGAGTTGTTTGAAAAACTTCGCTGCCATTTCGCTGGAACGGTATGGGTCACGACGCTCGTCAACGAGTGAATTCAACTCCAGTCCAAGCCCCTTTCCGGTAGCAGGCATGAATTGCCACAAGCCACCTGCACCAGCTGGCGAAACTGCATTAGGGTTCAGCGCCGACTCAATGATGGGGATGTACTTGAGCTCGAGTGGTAGCTGGTGTCTTTCGAGTGCTTCCTCAAAGATGGGCATGTAATATCTTCCCATTCCAAGCATCTGAGCCACGAGTGTGCGTCCTCGCTTGACATAACGCTCAATATAACTCTTTACAATCTGGTTGAATGGCATCTCTATTGAAGTAGGCATATCTTTAAGGCGCTGAATATAAACCTTGTCGCTCACTTCGCCATAGTCGCGGTTCTCAATGCTGTTTTGATCAATAACCGCATAGTTTTTAAGGTACCAATTCTCCATCATCGCCTTGGTATCAGTCTCGAAACTGGAGGGATAGACGATGGCATTATCGGTAATTGAATGTTTCAACTCCAAGACATTCTTGGCGTTGCCGACAAAAACCGATGTCAACAATGTAATCGATGTTAATAAAAGTACTTTGTATTTCATAACTTATATTTTTTCTGAATAAATATCAGTTTCATTACTTTTGCTCAATTCAAAACGACAGAGCGCATCCCAAACCTATCGATGGTAGTGGTGACACATTACTGTCTATCACAGTGAGTCCCCATTGCATCGATAAATCGGGGGTCACATCAAAATGCATCATCGAGGCATCGACATAGGCATCTATCACGTTGAGAAGATAGACCGCTGCCATGCTGATGATGCAGATATCGCGATACCGTCGATAATAGTCCTTGCGGTTCTTAAGTGTGCTTGTGAGCCACGTTTTGTCAAGGTCGCTCTCCTTAACAGTGGGAGGATAGAAATCCATGTAACTACGTGTGTTTGGATCATTGTCGCTAATGTCACGATAGGCCTTGCTATAGTCATTTAACATGCGATTGTTCCAAGTTGTTCCGTAGGTAAGTCCAACAAATGCGCCAATCACTATTGGCAATTTCCAATATCGATGGTTGTATATCTGTCCAAGTCCAGGGCACAATGCCGATAACCACATGGCTCGCATGGGATCGGGATTGAACCTGTGCTCTATTGTAATTGTCGTGTCCTTCTTAACTATGGCAGCAGTGAAACTGGCCGTGCTGTCGTTAAGAATGACTGTGTCGTTAACTACATCCAAGTCATATGTTACTTGGGGGTCCAAATCCTGTGCGTTGCAGGCAATTACAATCACAGCACACACCATTAAGATTATAGCGCGCAAAGTGGATTGTGATGTTTTATCGCCTGTTCTCACTTTCAAAAATCCATAGCAATGAGCCTTCTTTAACCCGTAAAGAAGGGCTCGCCATGTCTATATTATTTATCTTTTAAACGGTCAAAGATAGTAATTATTCTGTCAAGTTCATCATCGCTGTTAAAGGCAAATGTTATTTTACCTTTACCCTGTGTGTTGCATGACATCTTTACAGGGACGCCAAATGCTTTGGTAAGATGCTTGGTGAGAATGCCGAAATCATCGTCTGTATGGCGCTTCGATGGCTTATCATCTGCATCTTTAGATTTATTTGCATTTTCTTGATATTGCTTTACCAACTGCTCAACTTGCCTTACAGATAAACCTTTTTTAATAGTCTCTTTATAAAAATTTAACTGCATGTGAGGGTCATCAACCGACAGGAGTGCACGCGCATGGCCCATGTCGAGCAACTTGTCGCGGAGACCTAGCTGAATCTCAGCTGGCAATTTTAGCAAACGAAGGAAATTGGCTATTGCAGTGCGACTTTTGCCGATGCGCTCGCTCAGGCGCTCTTGAGTGAGCTTGTACTGCTCTATGAGCTTCTTGAAGGTGAGGGCTATTTCTATTGCGTTTAAGTCCTCACGTTGGATATTCTCGATTAGAGCCATCTCGGTGAGTTCACTGTCATTTGCCTCTCTAATGTAAGCAGGAACATTATCAAGACTAGCTTTCTTGGCTGCTCTGAATCGTCGCTCGCCCGAAATTATCTGGTAGGTCCCGTCATCCAACTTGCGCAAAGTAAGAGGCTGTATTATCCCCACCTCACGTATTGATGCCGCGAGTTCGTCAAGTGCCACATCGTCAAATGTGGTGCGTGGCTGATCGGGATTGGGAGAAATTAGATTGATGTCAATATCGCTGATAGCAGAAGATCCGCTAGTCTGAATCTCATCAACCGAAATAAGACTGTCAAGTCCTCTCCCTAATGCATTTCGCTTCATATACTAATTATTACTTTTCTCAAATAAATTACTTTCGGGCTGCAAAGTTACAAAAAAAAATGGCTAAAACCATTTATTTTTAGTTTATTAACAGCTATTCACTCTATTATCAAATAATAATTACAACGTTGTTTGAAACTCATAGTCGTGAGCATAACGTTATTGTAGTGAAATAAAAAACTTGTCATGGTATAAAGTCGCAACAAGCTATTGGAGCAACAATCTTTGCTGCCTAAACCAGTATTTTGATTAGTATGAATAACTAAGATTTATCGATAAGTTCCTGTGCCAGTTGAATGTGGCTTAGTGCTCCTCGGCTCTGTGGGTCGTAAAGAATTGCTGGAAGACCATGGCTTGGCGCCTCACTCAAACGCGTGTTGCGTGGAATAACTGTGGTGAACACAATCTCGCCAAAGTGGCTCTTCAGTTCCTCATAAATTTGGTTTGCAAGCCTCAAGCGTGCGTCATACATGGTGAGCAGGAATCCTTCGATGTGTAGACGTGTGTTGAGTTTTGACTTTATGATTCTCACAGTATTGAGCAGTTTACTGATGCCCTCAAGAGCAAAATACTCAGCTTGGACAGGAATAATTACGCTGTGTGCGGCAGTTAACGCATTGACGGTTATGAGCCCAAGTGATGGACTGCAGTCTATAAGTATATAATCGTAATCCTTTTTCAAGCTTTCTAGCATTGAGCGAAGCACTTTCTCACGGTGGGGCTTGTTGATGAGCTCGAGCTCGGCGCCCACTAGGTCGATGCGTGAACCTAGCACGTCAAGTCCTTCTACTCCAACATCGTGCATCATGGCACTTTCAATGGGGTAATCATCGACAAGGCATTCATATACCGACGACTGAAGCTGCTGTGGATCAATGCCGAGGCCCGAAGTGGCATTTGCCTGTGGGTCGGCGTCGATAAGTAATACTTTCTTGTCTAATGTGGCAAGCGAGGCGGCCAAATTGATGGCTGTTGTGGTCTTGCCAACTCCTCCTTTTTGATTTGCAATAGCTATAATCTTTGTCATTTTTTTCTTTCTAAATCAGTTGTTTAAGCACTATGAATCCACAGCGAGTTGATTTTTCGTTTGATGGCTACAATATTGCCCGTTGTGATGAGTAGCATGATAATTACAGCCACCACAATTGCTATAATCACAGTTCCGCCTGTAGTGCCCAAGGCTTTGAGCATGGGCATATAGGAAGCGCGAGCCAAGAGCATGATTATTATTGCGACAACAAGAACAACGGCATTAATCGCCATAACCATGTTGATGTAAGTCTTCGACACTTGGGAGGGAGAGTATCCCAGCAAAAGCAAGTCTTGCAGTTTCTTTGTGTTCTTTTGAAGAAGCAAGTAAATGCTTAGCATTAATACAAAGAACGATAGCAGGCTGATGATGATTCCCACAATTATGACAATGGTGACAATAAGGTTGAGGAAATATTGAGCCTTGCCTTGCTGCATTTTGTCGCCTGCTACTTGATAGCCATGTTCGTCAAAGTACTTTTGCATCTTCACGTCGCCTGGGCTGTTCACCTCAACTATAAGCCTGGAGGGATTGCGCTCGACACCACTGCCATAACGCTGATTGCTCCAGCGCATGAATTCATCGGGGACAACAATGGTATTAAGACGATTGGAGAATCCCACAATGCGGCCTTTCAAAGTTTCGTTATTACCATTGCCACGCAATGTGAACTGAATGGGGACTTTTGATACGATACCCTCACTAATTTGTGGCAAACCTCGGCTTGCAGCAAACCCGAAATTGTAGAGCGAGAGGTAATCGCGCGACATAATCACAGGTACTTCGGGGCGAGAAGGATCGAATTTCCAATCGCTGTCTTTGACATCGATGAACTCGGTGGGAATTGACTCAAAAAACATCATTGTTCCCATCGACTGTCCTGTTCCTCCCATGGCAAGGGTTGCGTAGAGGCTGTAATCATTGCTCGAGAATTTCCCCACCTTGCGGCACCAGGGTTGAGCCTCGATATCAGCTATGGCTTTGGGAGAGAACTCGTTGTTACTTCCCAGAAATGTGCCCACTGTTGACACCTTACGGGTGATAATCAAGTAGTCCTTCCTGATGAAGCTTTCCTCATCATTGAACACTGGTCGCACATCCTGATGGAACTGCACCGCAAGAATCACAATTGTCAGTCCAATGAGGCTGGCAACAGAGAAACCCACCAGCTGTGATGGACTGATGTGCTTGCGCAGCAGCTTCCACATGAGTGCTTTGCAGGTATTGTCCTTATTAGCCTTACTCATAGCTTAAACTCCTTGTCCACATTAATCCTCACATTGTTGCCTACCGATGTCGAAATTATGCCGGCACCTAGGGTTTCAGCCTCCTTAGTGACCATTTGGGCCACTATGCTGTTGTTGACATCATCAAGATGGCTCACAGGTTCGTCGAGCAGGATGAAATCGCATGGCTGGCACAATGTGCGCACAATAGCCACCCTTTGCTGCTGGCCAATGGAGAGCTTAGCAACAGGACTATCAACCTTTTCTCCTATTCCCAACTGCTCCATCATAGTAATAATTTGTTGCTTGGTCTTATAGTTGGTGATGCTGTTCTTGAGCATGATGTTCTCCATGGCAGTAAGCTCGGCAAAGAGCCGCATGTCTTGGGCCAGATAGGCGATATGATGAGTGCGCACTTGGCACCACTCAGCAACTGTCAGTTGCTTGATGTTACGTCCGTCAAATGCAAAACATCCACTGTAATCGGTTCGGTAACCATAGATGTAGCTGCACAGCGATGACTTGCCAGTACCGCTCTCGGCACTGATAAGATATCTCTTGCCTTTCTCAAAAGTGACATCTCTGAGCCATATCTCGCTACCGGTATCGCCACGACCTGCAAACACCGCAGGCAGAGTGTTGTGAAGGGTTATATTATTCATTACAAATAATCGTTTTTTTCTTGATTCTCATGCTTCACGTGGGCTTTAAGCATTAGTGACGCAAGGAAACTGAGTGCAAAAATAACCATTTCCACCCAATCTCCATACATATTTAAGCATTTTTATTATTATCATCACAACGGAGCTTATAATGAGTTCCAAAAAATTATTTTTGTCAAGTGTTGACAATATTCAAGAAAAGCATTACCTTTGTAAAGTTTTACGGACGTCGTTAGAAATCGAACATAAACTTCTAAATAATATAAAAACAATGTTTATTATAGGTATTGCAGGCGGAACCGGATCGGGAAAGACCACCGTAGTACGCAAAATCATGGAACGACTGCCAAAAGGTGAAGTAGGCATCATCTCACAAGACTCTTATTACAAAGATTCAAGTCATGTGCCGGTAGAAGATCGTCAGAAGATAAACTTTGACGAGCCAGCAGCTTTTGACTGGAACTTGCTTCTGGAACATTTGAAAATGCTAAAGAAGGGCGAATCGATAGAGATGCCCACCTATAGCTACCTCACCTGTACACGACAGAAGGAAACAGTTCACATGGATCCGCACGATGTGGTTCTCATCGAGGGTATCCTTGTCATGAGCGACCCACGGCTTCGCAAGATGATGGACATTAAGGTGTTTGTCGATGCCGACGGTGATGACCGCCTGATTCGCGTAATCTCTCGTGACTGCATTGAACGCGGGCGCACCGCTCAGGAAGTGATTGACCGCTATCAGAGTGTACTTAAGCCCATGCACTTGATGCACATAGAGCCATGCAAGCGTTATGTCGACATCATTGTGCCCGAGGGAGGTCACAACGAGGTGGCTATCAATTTGCTCACCGACTACATCAAGACTCGTCTTAATCTCAAGAAGTAAGCTGTTGAGGCTCTTAAGTTCGAGACTTTTGATGTTTTTATAGGAATTGGGGGAATTTCGCCGATTTCAATCAAATTATTCCCTTTCTTTTACTGAGAAACCATTATATGAAACTTTTCCGCAACCGCGACAAGGAGGACAAACGCAAGGATGTTGATGTGCAGCAAGAAGTTGTTGCTACCGATGGCTTTGAGCAGGAGAAAAAAATCACCGAAGTCACCGACAAGGTGGTTGCTAGGCTCAAAAAAGCCGGTGAAGCAGGCGAGCTTGTACTCCAAACCGACAACTTGGTCAAGAAGTACCGTCAACGCACCGTTGCCAATCATGTGTCCATCAACGTGCGCCAAGGCGAGATCGTTGGATTGCTGGGACCTAATGGTGCCGGCAAGACTACAACTTTCTATATGACAACAGGACTCGTTACACCCAACGAAGGTCGCGTTTTTATTAATAATGTGGAAATCACAAAGTTGCCGGTGTACAAGCGCGCGCAGCTAGGTATTGGCTATCTGCCTCAGGAAGCATCAGTGTTTCGCAAGCTAACAGTCGAGAATAACATCCGTACTGTTCTTGAGATGACCAACACTTCGCCCGAGTACCAGCGCGATAAGCTTGAAGAGCTTATTTCGGAGTTCCACCTCGAGAAGGTACGCAAGAATTTGGGAGACCGATTGAGTGGTGGTGAGCGACGCCGCACCGAGATTGCACGTTGTCTTGCAATCAATCCTCGATTCATCATGCTTGATGAGCCGTTTGCAGGTGTCGACCCCATTGCAGTAGAAGATATCCAGAGTATAGTCTACAGTCTCAAGCACAAGAATATAGGCATTCTTATCACCGACCACAATGCTCCCGAGACATTGAGTATCACCGACCGAGCCTATCTGCTCTTTGAGGGTAAAATCTTGTTCCAAGGCACTAGTGAGGAACTTGCCGAAAACCCCGTTGTTCGCGAGAAGTACCTAGGTCGCAACTTTGTGTTCCGTCGCAAGCAGTTCAAGGAGACTATTGATTAAAGAGAAAAAATACATTTATAGTTTAACTAACAAAAAAATATACGATTATGAAGAAATTGTTTTGCATCATTGCACTGGCGGGACTCACGATGACCGCCTGGTCGCAGAAACCATTGAAACTTAGCACCTACAGTGGCACACCTCTCGAGCGCTATGACGGCCAACAATGCGACGTGACCGCCGACCGCTACCTGTTTACTGGCTGGAATACCGTATCTCTGCCATTCGCCATTTCTGAACAAGAGATTGTCGACGCTTTGGGACAAGGCGTGAAATTAGAGCGCCTGATTGGCGTAACACAGCAAGGCACGGAAATCGTGTTGAATTTCCAAGACTGCAAGTCTGAGGGTATTAAAGCCAACACGCCATATATTCTCTATTATCCAGGTGAGTCTGGCACAAGGAAATTCCATGTTAATGCACAAGTGGAGAACAAAGAGTCGAAGATTACATTCTCAACTGGCGCTGGAGTGGAAGTGACCATGAACGGCACTGCGTTTAAAACCGACGGCAAGGGTTTATATGGCATTCTTGCTATTAATAATCTAGACGCAAACTTCACTGCTATTGACAACGATAAAGCGTTCTTCTACGCAACACGTTGCTTCATAAGCATTCCAGGCGAACAAGAGTTCATCCTAAAAGCCAATCACTTGGCACGTGGCGAGGTTACTAGTATTACCGACATTGCAGCCGAAAACGACATTGTCGATGTTTACAATATCCTCGGTATGAAAGTGGCTCACAACATCAAGGCTGGAGATGTAAACAATTTGGCTCCAAACGTTTACATTGTGAACGGTCGCAAGGTACTCGTGAAGTGACGCAGTATGCTGATTCTTAAATATATCAAGCAGCATCCCATGTAAGTGGGATGCTGCTTGTTTCTATTATTCCATGTGGAATTGAGACTTGAGCCACTTCAAGGCGTTCTCGGTTTGCCATGGGTAAAGCCAGTGGCCTGTATCACGCCCCAGTTGCAATTGTTTGGGGGCGGTTATCACATTGTAGGCGCTGAAGGTTGACGTTGGGCAGCATGCAGGGTCATTGAATCCCCAGGCATAGAATCCTGGAGCCTTGAGCAAGCGCGCAAAGTTGACAGTATCATAATATTTTGACACTTCCATGCGTGCCTGGATATTTGGCTCGTTAGGATTGCGGAAGAGATGTGGCCATCCTGCCCCACGTCCGTAATAATAGCCTGTGACGTCACAAAAGGCGGGGAAGTAAGAAAACAAAGCACTCACGTGAGGGCTCAGCGCTGCGGTCATGATTGAAAGCATGCCTCCCTGGCTGCCGCCGTAGGTAGCGATGCGCGTGGAGTCGACGTCATCGCGTGTGCATAGGTAGTCGATTGCTCTCACGCAGCCTAGAATTGAACGTTTATAATAATAGGTGTCACGGTTGTCAATACCCATTGTGGTGTATCCGGCAAGGGCTCCGTTTTCGAGCTGGCGGTAAATCTCGGGCGATTGATCGACGGGGATGCCATGAACCCCGATTTCGAGAACCACAAATCCCTCGTAGGCTAGTTCATGAGGACCGTTGAACGAGCGCACGGCAGCTCCTGGCAAACGCAGGATCGCGGGTTTCCTGCCTGATGTTTTGGGTACTGTGAGAACACCGTAAACGTAGTTCCCTTTCTTATATGATTGCAGCTTAAGGTAATAAACATCCACACGGTCGTTGCTCTCTTTTTCGCTATAACGGAGCGAGGGTGACATGGGCACTTGAGCTGCCTTGCTTATTGCCTCGTTCCAGAATTGTTCGAAGTCATCGGGCATCGTTGTGGTAGGTTTTATCTCGTAGGGGTCGAAGCCTATGTTTGTCATCGAACTGTAGGTTTTGCCGTCAACTTCCATTTTCACCCGCACACTGGTAAAACCGGGTGTTTTTGCACCAGGAACATCAAAATGAGCAAATCCATCCTTGTCAGTCTTTACAGTGCCAGTGTAGACAGCATCTAATTTGTCGGGACCATAACTGTAGGTTATCACAGCATCTTTCATTCGCACATTCTCCTTGATGGCATAGGCTGTGAAATGTGCCTTTTCGCCCACATGGTAGGTCCAATCGGCATGGTCGGGTTCGGCAACTACCGTCACATATTGATGTGTAGATGACTGAGCAACAACAGTCAAAGTGCAAGAAATAAAAAGTAGAAGATTTAATAAACGGTTCATATTTTTCTGTTTTGTTTTATAAGCATAGGTAAAGGCATGCGTTTGCCACCAATGTTCCACACAAAGTTGTAGCCCTCGTAGCCATCGGGCAAGTGCAACTTGTCGATGCGGTGCCATTGTGGTGCGCCATAGTCGCTTGAAGCCCCACTCAACTCAACCTCTTTAGCAAAGTGGTTGATGCGCCAGTAGCCTCCACCCAGGCATTCATCACCGGCTTCAATGAGATGTCTGTGTAAAGTGACCATCCCAAGCCGCAAATGTCCGTCTTGGGTTATTATGAATTTGGGGTAAGCCACGGTTTAGTTTTAATGTTAGTTTTATTAAGAATCCTTCGACTCGTATCTGCACAATGTCAATCGGTAATAAGAGTGCCAATTGCTGTGCGGTTGAAGGTGTTCTTCACCCAAATGGGAATCTTCTTCTCGGCAACAGGTTTAATGGTGGGAGCATAAATCACTTTTGCGCCCTTGTCACACATTTCCTGAGCTTGATCATAGGTCATCTGACGGATGACGGTAGCATTGGGGTCAACCTTGGGATCGGCTGTCATGAATCCGTCCACATCGGTCCAAATCTCGAGGCTTGAAGCGTTGAGCGCGCTTGCCACGATTGCCGCAGTGTAGTCGCTGCCTCCGCGTCCCAAATTGGAGATGCGGCGGCTCTTACTATCTCGAGAGATGAAGCCTCCCATGACTGCCACCTTTCCTTTGAACTTGCCCAATGCCTTGACAATATTGGCATTGGTGGCTTCTATGTCACACTCATGGTTAGTGCTTCGCATAATCTCAAGGGAGTTGAAGTAGGTGGCATCTTTTATTATCAAGCTGATGATGAGCGATGACAGACGCTCGCCGTAGCTTACCACCTCTTCGATGTCGCTCTCGGTGAGTTCCTCACTGCGTGAAATGTCGGTGTAGGCATTGCTCAGCTCGTAGAATAAAGCTCTCACACGGTTGAGGGCATCGTCAATCTCTTCGCCCTCAATGAGCTTGTTCATGATTTCGTTGTGGCGTGCTGTGACATCCTGCACAATGCGATAGGCGCCAATATCGTTCTTTGCCGCCAAATTCGCTGCTTTGATGAGAGTGTCGGTCAAACCTCCAAGCGCCGAAACCACTACCACCACTTGCTCATCCTGATGCTCGGCAATGTACTTCACATTGCGTAGAGCATCCACTGTGCCAACCGATGTGCCTCCAAATTTCAGTACCTTCATGAGTGTAACTAATTTTTTGCCGTGTAAAGGTAGTGTTTTTTCTTGATATGAGGGTAAAAATATTGCAAAAATTACAATATTTGACTATTTTTGCGTTCGAAATGGAAGATTTGAACCTTGACATATTCAATTTGCTCGACAATCAACCGCAACCATCACGCGGTTCAATGCTTGTGGCTAAGCCCACTGTCGAGGACTTTTGCTTCAAGCGTAGCGTCACCCTTATTGTTGACCATGACAATGAGGATGGCTCGATGGGCTTCATGATTAACAAGCCCACTCGCTTCACCATCAACGAGGTGGCTCCTGAGCTTGAGTGCAATGTTCCGCTCCCGCTTTACCTAGGCGGACCAGTGGGTACCAATATGCTGTTCTTCCTCCACTCCATTGGCTCCTCAATTCCCGAGAGCGTACAGGTTGCCCCTGGATTGTTTTATGGTGGAGATTTCGATATGATAAAGATGTATCTCGAGAGCTGCGAGCATCCTGAGGACAAAGTGAAATTTATGGTGGGCTACAGTGGTTGGGCCAAGGGGCAGCTCGACGAAGAGGTGAGCAGGCACGATTGGGCGTTGCTAAAGGAAAACGCTGCCCAACTGGTGTTCAATACCCCCGACGAGCACATCTGGCAAGAGGCGGTTAACCTTTTTGGTCAGCAATACCGCATGTGGCAAAACTGGCCCGACGATATATATCAAAACTGATTATCCACTATCTGTGGAATATGCCACGGGCATTACACCCAAAAAAGTGTAACGCCCGTGATTGTTTTATGCAAAGGCTTTGTTATGCTTTGCCTATTGCTTCGATTTGGTTTGTCAGCGGGTTACTGTACATTTGGAGCATGTACTTGAACATATAGCTCCGGTCGCTGTCGCTCACTTGAATGTCGGTAATCTTGTCGAGCTGGCTGTTTAGGTAGTCGTTGAAAATCTTGGCCTCTTCGGTAGTGTAATGCTCGGCGAAGTCATTGTTCTCGAACAGCATGTCATGAGCCATGTAGTTGGTCTTGAAGATTTTGTAGTTGGCATGAATCTCATGGTCGATGATGTTGCAGATGCGCTGCACGGTAAGAAGCCTGTCGAGGTCGGCAGGAATCTTGTCCAGCTTGTCGTTGATGCACGGAGCGAACGAGTAGTGAATCTGCCCCTTGAACTCGGCGATTCCTGTCTTCATGCTGATGAGGTCGTCTTCCTGGGTCTTCTTGAAGTTGGGGTTCTT
>JAFZAC010000026.1 GCA_017548365.1 Muribaculaceae bacterium | reverse complement strand
GCATGAATGTGGAGCGAAGCTCCTTTCATGGTCTCGATAAAAATTTCCATTTTTTTGTGTTTTTCTTGGGTTTATTCTTTGTCAATACATTAATTATGCTTACCTTTGCAGTGCGTGAATGTGTGCAGCTCAGGCTCACACACGCTGTGGGGATGCAGCCCAGGCTCATTCCCAGTTTTTAAGGTGCAGCTCAGGCTCACCTTTCTTTTTTTATGCCTATCTCTCGAATATCCATCTGTACTGTCTGCCATGGTCGTAAGGCACTGTCGCCACATGGAAAGTGGCGATGTCCGTCACGAGCTGGCTCATGTCGAACTTCTCCCTCGAAGTAGGTACTTGTTTGGAGAAGGCGATGCCGAACGGCAGCCTTACCTTGTGAACCTTCAGTTCGTGGTTCGCGTCAAGGTATTGCAGTTTCACCTGAATCCTCCCGAAGCTTGCTATGCGTTTCCCTGACTTCACACGGTCATTCACAAACCATCTGGCCTGTGGCTGATAGTTCTCTTCTTCAGCTGTGATGTCAATCTCCGTGTGCTTCAGTGCAGCGATGCTTATCGTCACATATCCGTCATTGCTTACCTTTATTACACCTTTGGTCTGTCCTACACGGTTCCATCCCTTCCGCACTTCTGAGTGCCTGTCGTCATGACGGTTCATGTTTCGCTTCTTCGACAATCTGAACAGATATGGGTAATATCCCCTGTCGAGCAGCGGTTTCGCTCCGAGGACACGGAGGCGGTTGCCGCCGTTCTCATCGCTGATTTGTATACTGATGGGGAACATAGACTTCGATGAGCCGCCACTTGGCGAGTTCTTCAGGTTTTGGATTTCCTGCTCTGCGCTGTCCAACCGCTTAGCGTGTTGGGCGGTCATCACACCGGCACGCTGTGTGTTGGCGGCAGGGATTACGATGTCATCGCCAGCCTCGATGAGGTCGCCAGTCCACACATCGGTGAACTCAACTCCGAGGCTCACCTGGTTCTTGTTTTCGGGACGGTTATATACACCAGTCACGTACAGCTGTGGCTGACGCAGCAGTTCCACATGCTGTCGCAGGTTGCCGATGTCTGTGGCGGCTTTCTCCAGTGCCTGAACATGGGCTTTTGTCATCACGCCAGCCTTCTCGTTGGTGGCGGGAGCAATCTCCTTGTTGTTTGTCTTGTTGTATTCCTCACCAGTGGCAAGGTTCTGCTTGCGGATGTTGAAATACACCTTAGATTCGTGGTCGCTGCCCTGCTGGATGGCGGTAATCACGGAGTGGCCGCCTTGAATGATGTCAAGACGTGAGTCCTGTTCTGCATTCTTGTTTGCGACGTGCACCGCTGCGAGTTCCAATGCGCTCACAGCAGCGTCAAGATTCATCAGTGTGTTTGCTTGCTGAGCGGTCATCACACCTGCACGTAGTGGAGTGGCAGGACCAATGTTGAAATTGCGCCCTGAGCGTCCTCCATTGGCGAGGTCGCGCAGAGACAAGGTGATGTTCACGCTTTCTACGCTTTCCATACCTTGATTAACGTCTTCAACGAGGTTGAGTTGCGAGAGAATCGCTTTCCAGTTCTCGAAGATCTGTTGCTCGGCTGTGCTGGAGGCATTGGCGAGCAAGTCAGTGATGTTCTGAAGGAGTGCGCCCACCGTCTCGGGCGAGATAGACTCCTTTTCTGTCTCCACTCTAAAAGCGGAGATCAGTTGGGTCAATTGTGTTGTGTCAATCATAATAAAAAAGTTTTGCGGTTTACTTGACACAAAACTACTATGATGGAGTCATACTACAAAAGACAAAATCATCAGAATAATGACATTCAAAATTCACTCTGCATATTTTAGTCAAAAGAATTTAAATCTTGAATTATTTTATATGTAAAGATAGAAGCAATATATTTTTTTTGTATTTTTGCAATTGATTTTTACATCGAAAAATACTTATTTACAAAGAAGCGTTTTACATAGTTAGCTATGTGATATCGGTGCCACGCTTTTAATCGTATAAATGCTCTTATGGCATTAGGAGAGCCTTAAAACTTAAAGTATGCAGTTTAACCAAAATGAGATAATAGCCATTTTAAATATTGCAAATGGAATGGCTGAAATTGATGGGAAAACAGACTCAATAGAATTGGAAGTGATTTATTCTCAAATGAAGAGATTGGGATTAGATGATGAAGAACTTTTTAAATTCTCAGAGAAAGCAATTTTAAATATGGATCCTCATACAGCTATGGGTATTGTAGCAGGAATGAATACAACTCAAAAGCAATATGTACAAGCTCTTCTTATCATTATCATGGCCTCTGATGGCGAAATCCATGAGCGTGAAATGATAATGTTGCGAATGGTAACGAAGATATGTGGGCTTCCTCCTATAAGCATGAATGATATTAGAAATACACTTAATGCTTTTAGAAATATGAATTATTAAAACTAATGGTCCATGATTTGGTTTGTTCTTGCTATAATATTTTTAGTAATAGCCATTTCTTTGCACAAAAGTGCAAACAAAATGGATAGGCAGTATTCAGCACCATCTCCATCTCCATCTCCATCATCAGTATTATCTACTCCTAGAAAGACCTATTGGGAGATTTATAGGGATATAAACCCTACAAAAGCCTCTGACATAGAGAACTTACTAAAGATAGACTTCTCTAGGTTGTCAGAAAAAGATGTGAAAGAAAAAATTGCATCCATTGATCGTTTCGCTAAAAGTTTAAAATGTGGAGTATCACAAATCAAGACTACTTATCTTGCTGAAATCGAGAAGTATCCAGCGGAATTATTACCTCAAATGATAAACTCTACAAGTAGAGAGTTGGCAAACGAGGCTTCCGCATTTAATATTTCTCAAACAAATACGATTTCAGCAATGATGATTGCTTGGCTAAAAGAACGTCATGAACAATTGGGACAACCAGATGCCAATATTAATGCTCCTTCAACAAATGACGAAATTGAGATAGTTAAAGCATTGAACCCTCGTGTTACAGAAATTTCTGATTTAAGAGAGCGATTGAAGTCTCTTCGAGAAATGTCTTCTTTATATAAGTGCCCAATGGAACAATTACGCGTTTTTTATATTAACGATGTAAAGAAAAATTATGACGGAAAATATGAAAATTTCCATTATCTTCCAGAAGCATATAAATATATGGCACACAAGGCTTACGAAACATCTTCTCTTGCGGGCGTTGCCCCAGATAATACCTCATACGGAATAATGTGTGATTGGCTATCTGACCTTATGGTAGAAGAACGAGAAAAATTTCTTGCCACTGGTCAAGTTAAATGTATTATGTGTGGAAGTCGTAATATAAAACTTAGTTTTTTTAAGGACTGTTTTGTTTGCAATTCTTGTAATCAAAAATTTGGTGGTTTGTAATCTATTATAATGATAGTCTAAGCCATAAATGGTAAGATATTAATTGTAACAAATAATCATAATAGTAAATATGGAAGCAAAGAATCCTCTAGAAGATATTAGAAACGCAATTCTTGAAAACCAATATTTTGGTATTGAAAATGAGATATCTAAACTTGGAGTCTCTGATGAACTAATGGAGATTAGTGACGTTCTCGATAGTTATTATGGAATTGTTAGAGAGAAGAAAGAAGAATCAACAACTGCAGATGGTCTTATCGGTGTGATGAATGAATACTATAAGTCACATCCGACATCAACTTATTCGGCTTTGTCAGGTTTAGGTTACAAGAATCCAGAAGTGTTCAGAAAAGAAATTGATCTAGTGAAAAATGTCAAAACACCTTTGGCAACAATAAAACTGAAACTAACTGAAGATAATCCTTTATACTTAAATATATCTACGGCAATTGCATCTATAGCTGTTAACTCTGTTGTGTCTTCTGTTAATTCATACAAACCCCAAAATTCATATAATAACCCACAATACAATCCATTATTAGGTTTTGACAGTAATTATTATAATCTCATTCATAGCGGTTCAAAGGTATTTAATGTACTTAAAGGTTTTGATATGACAAATGAGTTCTTCGCTAATTATGAGACCAATAGAGATGCAATATTATCTATGGATAAAAAATTTGCTGATTTAATTCTAAATCCAAGAACTACTACATCAAAAAAAAGTAGTAGTTCTGGCTGTATGGTACTGGCTCTTGTATTGTCAACAACAATGTTCTCCTGTTTAGGGATAATTGTATCCTTGTTTATGTAATAATTAAAAACGGACTATTAATTTTTAAAATAATTAAAGACAAAAATAACTTAAAATTATTCTTATGGGATTCTTTAGTAGAACTAGGAAACCAATTCCTCCTTATAATACAATAGATGCCGAACAGAGATATGCATTGTATTTTTTGTTGGATTATCTAACAACGAAAGGTGTGCCGATGCATGAGATGCATTTTGCATCACAGTATTTAGAGAAAGCTGCAATTTATTTTGGCCTGACTAAACAGCAAATAAATGATTTTAAGCCTTTCTATAATACATATGAGAAAATAACACAATATATTAAACAAATTAAGAACAGGCAGATTCTTGAATACATGATAAGCAACTGTTCTAATATATTTCTTTTAATGGATGGAAGCGATACACATAGACTTTTAGGAGAACAGGCCTACAATTTTTATGAAGAACTTGGATTTCCTTATGATGAAGTAAGATATATTGTCAATAAGTATAGGTATAGAACAGATATATGAAACATTGATATGCCTATACATCAATGATTCTGCCTAAAATCTTTCGATAGTGCCGAGCTAATCAGCCCGCAGAATTGCCATCCTAAATTCTCTTCATAGAACTCTTTGATATTCATCACTGAGGCGTAATACTTGGTGCTGAACCACTTACGCCGTTGGCGTTTCTTTGCTCGCCCTATGTCACCTGTGTTGCCACGTGGCGTCTCACGCCCAGTACCATAGTCTTGCCAAAGTCCGTATTCCAGGAACGACTGCGTAAGCGTGACCTCGAAAAACCTGCCATCGGCACGCATAGCGAGCACGATGGGCACACTGTGCAGCAGTCTTCCTGTGTCAATGACATCGAGAAGGGTGATTTTCTCCTTCCATATTCTTATCATAGTGTCATTGAAGGCGGTGACATATTTCTGTCGAGCATCTATCGCCTGTTGTTCTGTGACGTTATTCACTCCATTCATCGGGATTGATTCTTAGATCTGTATATACATCCACTGCAATCTGGAAATAGGCACAAGCGCATCCCGAGAAGAAATACCGGTCAATCTCGTTGAACGATATTCGAGGGTCGATATAGATGCAGTGGTTCTCCAGTTTTGTCTTCTCCAGTATGAGCTTGCTCATAAATTGACGGAACAGCTCTCTCATTGTGTCCATACAGGTATTGCGAGCTTTCATGTCGTCGATACGATGGCGCATTGCGAGAAATACCGTCTTCACTCGCCGAGTGCGAGGCGTATTGTGAAGTTCGGTGTAGCCGTTGGCGATGTCCGAGACACAGATAAAAGCCTTTGTCCGCTGCATGTGGTCAAGGGCTTCCTCAAAACCGTCCAAGCCGCTGACGCTGCAAAAGGTGAACCCTTCACTTTTTGCAAGTCGGTTGGTGACGGTCAAGTTCTTAAAATAGTCGGTGGCATCCCAGATGCCTTGTGGGTATTCGTTCATTTCGATGGATATTTACTGTTCAGTTCCTGATATTCACGAGCTAGAGCATCAAGCTCTGTGAGAGCCCTCCATGTATCAAGTGCCAGCACCTCGCTTTCCTTTGTCACATCACCTTTGGTCAATGCCCTTATCTGCGCATTGACTGCGGCAGTTAGAATCTCATATTGAGATCTGTCGCTGTCAAGCAGATTCGCATTGTCCGAAGTGACTGGTTGCAGGAAGTTCTTGAACTCCTTTGAGAACATCGCCTTGAGCGAGGCGAACCAATAGAACACACTGATTCTATCTGCTGGAGATAGACGAATGATTAGCGAGAAGTATTTGCTTCTGTAAAGATGGTGTGCCATCTCGTCAAGCAGTTTATCATCCTGTGTGGTGATATAACCTTGATAGAGGTTGTCACAGATGATGAATGTCTCAAACGGCACTCCCTGGAAGTCTGCAGCGATAGCACGCAGTCTTCCTATCCGTTCTAAACGTATGGGAGTTGCCGGCAGAGTCTTTATCCAGTCGAGCGCAGCGATGGCCTGCGCCACTTGTAGCGCAGTGATAGCGAACCGCTGCTTACCTTTCTTGCACATATATCCCTTCTCGCCATAGCGATGAAGGATAGTGATTTTGTTCCATCGGAAAAGGCAGAATGCCTTGACTTCATCGATGGAATACCCCTGTGCTATCAAGTTGAACAAATATCGCAGCTGCTTCTGCGTCAAATCTTCCCATCGTGTGGGAAGTTTGATGTCGATAGTCTTAGAACCAGTATCCATGACTTCGTTTTTTGTTTTCAAAAATTGGTGGTTCAAACAATTTCGCCGTGTCGCTGTTGGCGAACTCGGCAAACAATTCCTCATTCTTCCGCATCAAGTCCACGATGTCACGCAGCCCTTGAACATTGAGTGGAGAGCCTTGCAAAGCGCTCACCACGATGGAACGTAGCAGCTCGATTACGCGCAGATGCAAGCGGTCAGCGAGCGTAAATGACCAGTCTATGCCTATCACTTCGCTTCGCAGCACGTCCATCTGCTCGGGCGAGATATACTCCTCAGCGATGCGTTGTTCAATCTCTATTGCCTTGGAACGCAGACTAAGGTAGTTCGCCCAGCGTTTCTCCGTGATGCCGCACAGGTTCGCCAGGTCGATATTGGGGAACAGCGTAGCGGTGAACCATCGGCGAACCGAAGATGCAAACCATCGCTCGTTCTGGAACAAGTATTGCAACATCTGCTCGATGGCGATGTCTCGCGAGGTTTCGAGCGAGTTGATCAGCCTGACCACACGGTCACGGCTTGCCGGTGCAACGTTAGAATTGCTTACGATGCCGAACCCATTAGGAGTGAGCACCAAGTCAAGTGACGGCACGGCACGCATCATTGTTTCATGAGCCACCACGCTGCACGCCGTCAGGCGCAACGGGTGGTTCTCTTCCATAGTTACCAGTATCGGTAGAAAAGTGTTGCCGATGAACTGCTCTTTTACCCATCGCTCCGCGGCTTCCAGCCACGGCAGCACCTTCTCGTAGAATGGTGCCTCGCCTTCCACTGTGGCGAATGCGTTAGGCAGATACTTGCGTAGTTGTTGGTCTGTTGTTATGAGTTGTGTCGCCATACTTCATCCTTATTTGGTTTTCCGTCTTTATCATCGTCATTCTCCATAGTAACCTCCTGTGCGTCCACATGGTCGCTGAGCAGCGACAGCTGCACAAACGGACATTCAGGAAATGCATCCTTCCATCCATTGAACCGCATTATCAGGCGATGCACGGTGAAAAGCAGGTCGTGATAGGGTTTCTGCAACGAGTG
>JAFZAC010000025.1 GCA_017548365.1 Muribaculaceae bacterium | reverse complement strand
TGATGATAGCGTGAGGGTCCCACCTCTTCCCATTCCGAACAGAGAAGTTAAGCCTCACCACGCCGATGGTACTGCGAAAGTGGGAGAGTAGGTAATCGCCCCCTAATGGAGAGACTCAGAGCAATCTGGGTCTCTTTTTTTGTTTTTGGAATCCTTTAATTCCTTTATCCCCCTATAAAAAAGTATAAAATCACCCAAGGCAAGCCTCGGGTGATTTTACGTTTTGATTTGGTATAATTTATATATTTCTATATAAATCAAAGTTAATATTTATTGCCTATCAGTTATGAAAAGGCAATATTTTTTACAAAAATAATGCTTTTTTGTAAATAGAAAAGTGTTTTGCAAAAAAAGTTATTAACAACCATTTCCTGTTGTTGATCAATATATAAAAGATATCTCCCAAGCTTAAGCCCGGGAGATGATTCGTTATAATAATGTCGCTAACGACAATTATTTAATCACGCCAAGTTTTTTGCCAACCTTGATGAAGGCGTCGATGGCTTTGTCAAGGTGCTCACGCTCGTGGCCTGCCGAGAGCTGAACGCGGATGCGTGCCTCGCCTTTTGGAACAACAGGATAATAGAAGCCAGTAACATAGATGCCTTCCTCCTGCATTGCAGCGGCGAAGTCTTGCGACAGCTTAGCATCATATAGCATAACGGCACAAATGGCGCTTTGAGTTGGCTTGATGTCGAAGCCGGCTGCCATCATCTTGTCGCGGAAGTAGTTAACGTTGTCAATGAGCTTGTCGTGAATCTCGTTGCTCTCCTTAAGCATCTTGAACATCTCAAGGCTGGCGCCCACGATAACTGGAGCAACCGAGTTGGAGAACAGATATGGACGAGAGCGCTGGCGAAGCATTGCAATAATCTCCTTGCGGCCAGTGGTGAAACCACCCATTGCACCGCCAAAGGCCTTGCCCAGTGTTCCTGTGAACACATCAATCTTGCCATAAAGATTGAATTGCTCAGCTACACCATGACCAGTGGGACCTACAACACCTGCCGAGTGAGACTCGTCGACCATTACCATGGCGTCATATTTCTCGGCAAGCTCAACAATCTTGTCGACTGGAGCCACATTTCCGTCCATTGAGAATACGCCGTCGGTAGCGATAATGCGGAAACGCTGTTCTTGAGCCTGTTTCAGGCATTCCTCAAGTTCTTCCATGTTGGCATTGGCATAGCGATAGCGCTTTGCTTTGCACAGACGCACACCATCGATAATTGAGGCGTGATTCAGAGCGTCGCTGATGATAGCATCATCGGGACCGAGAAGAGCCTCAAAGAGTCCGCCATTGGCATCAAAGCACGATCCGTAAAGGATTGTGTCCTCGGTCTGAAAATAGTCGCTGATAGCTGCCTCAAGTTCCTTGTGGATGTCCTGAGTTCCGCAAATGAAGCGCACGCTCGACATTCCGAATCCGCGTTCGGCCATCATGTCGGTAGCTGCTTTGATCAGACGGCTGTTGTCACTCAGGCCAAGGTAGTTGTTGGCGCAGAAGTTCAGCACGTCAGTCTCGGGTTTTACTTTGATTGCTGCCCGCTGGGCAGTGGTGATTAGTCTTTCTTCTTTGTACAGGCCGGCATCTTTGATTGCTGCCAGCTCATTGCTAAGGTGTTCTTGAAATTTGCCGTACATAGCGATTTTAATGCTTAAGAATAGTTGTTTATTTTGGTTATGTTCTCTTCTACACCCACAAAGTTCTAAAAAAATTGCGAAATAGAAGAATTTTTTGCCCAAATTTTTATTAAAATTGATTGTTAGTGATTAATTTTGCACTGCTAAACTTTAAAACAACTATTTTTATTGCAATATGAAGAACGTTCTAGTAATTGGGTCAACAGGGCAGATTGGCTCTGAACTCACCATGAAATTAAGAAGCATTTATGGCAATGATGCCATAGTAGCCGGTTATATCCTTGGCGCAGAACCCAAAGGAAGACTTGCTGAATCGGGCCCAAAAGAGGTGGTCGACATTACTAATGCACAGCAGATTGCCGATGCCGTAAAGAAATATAACATCGACACTATCTACAACCTCGCTGCACTGCTCTCGGCAGTTGCCGAAAGCAAACCTCTATTGGCTTGGAAGATTGGAATAGGCGGACTGATGAACACCCTCGAGGTGGCACGCGAGTGCAAGTGCGCTGTCTTTACTCCAAGCTCAATTGGCTCCTTCGGCCCCAACGCTCCCAAGGACGGCACTCCCCAAGACACCATCCAGCAGCCACGCACAATGTACGGCGTGACCAAGGTGAGCGGTGAGCTTCTTAGCAACTACTATTTCACCCGCTTTGGCGTTGACACCCGTTCGGTACGCTTCCCAGGACTCATTTCTTATGTAACTCCTCCAGGTGGAGGTACTACCGACTATGCTGTCGACATTTATTACAGCGCGGTCAAAGGCGAGAAGTTCCGCTGCCCCATCAAGGCCGGTACTTTCATGGACATGATGTATATGCCCGATGCGCTTAGAGCTGCCATCGAGATTATGGAAGCCGATCCCAGCCGTCTCGTACACCGCAATTCGTTCAACATTGCTTCGATGAGTTTTGACCCAGAAATCATCTATAATTGCATCAAGAAATACATCCCCGACTTCGAGATGGAGTATGAATTTGACCCATTGCGACAAGGCATTGCCGACTCATGGCCCAACCGCCTCGACGACACTTGCGCCCGCATGGAATGGGATTGGAAGCCAGAGTATGACCTCGATACTATGACTAAGGACATGATCGAGAAACTCAAAGTGAAGTTTGGCAAGTAAGTGAATTACATCTTATAATTCTAGTGGCGCAACAATCACTTGTTTAGTGTGTTGCGCCACTATTATGTTTTTATGCCTCAAGGCAGATTATGACGATTGGTCTTCGTCCTTAGAGATGTTATTTACTTTTATTGTGACGAGTTCGAGGCGGGCTCCGGTTTTCTTGTTGATTTTGATGTTGTAGTTGTCGATATTATGTTCCTCGCCTTGGTTTGGAATTACTTCGAGTTTGTTGACGATGTAGCCAGCGATGGTTTGGTAGTCGTCGCTTTCGGGCAGGTCAAGGTCGAAGAGCTCATTGATGCGTTCAATCTCCATGCGGCCCGAGAGTTCATAGGTATTCTCGCCAGTTTTGCGGGCTACGAGTTTGCGGCGGTCGTGCTCGTCCTCGATGTCTCCGAATATCTCCTCCACGAGGTCTTCGAGAGTAATCATTCCGGCTGTTCCTCCAAACTCGTCTACCACGATAGCCATGCTCTTCTTCTCCTTGAGCAGATTTTGCATCATCTTCTTGGCGAGCATTGTCTCGGGGGCAATTATTACGGGTTTTATCTGGTCTTTCCAATTCACATCGGTGGGCTTGAACATCTCGCTCACCTGAATAAATCCTAGCACATTGTCGATGTCGTCGTGATACACCACAAGCTTCGATAATCCCGAGCGGGTGAATATCTCGCTCAGTTCTTTACGGCTTGTTTCGGCAATGTCCACACCCACAATCTCGTTGCGAGGAATCATGCAGTCGCGCAGGCGTGTGTCGCTGAAGTCGAGTGCGTTCTCAAAGATTTTCACTTCTCGCTCCACTTCTCGGTTCTCATCTTCGCTCTTGTCGATGTTTTCCTGAAGATAGTCGTCAAGCTCTCCCACCGAGATGAGTCTTATCTCGTTTTTCTCGCTCTTGATACCAAAGAGTCGCATAAGGACCATCGAGAGCCACGATGTGAACTGCGAGATGGGGTAGAGGATAAGGTAAAGGAAAAGCAGTGGTACGGCAAAGACTCTCAAAGAACGGTTAGGGTTGATGCGGAAAGCTGTCTTTGGAAGGAATTCTGCCATCACCAGCACAATAGCGGTGGATATGACAGTCTGAACAAGTAATATCAATGCTGGATGTTCATTACCAATCCATTGTACTAATGGACCAGGCGAAATGCCCTTTGTCGGGTCTCCTTCTCGGCCCAAAAGCCATGCGATTCCAATACCATAGACCACATGCACGATGTTGTTGCCAACGAGCATAGTGGAGATAAATGTCTCGCGGTGAGTGTAGAAGATGTTGAGAATTTGGCTTACCAGTCCCCCTTTCTTTATGTCAATCTCGGTTTTTACTTTATTAGACGACACAAAAGCAATTTCCATACCCGAGAAGAAACCTCCGAGTACTAACGCTGCTGCTGTAAGAATGATATATGGAATCAGTTGTTCCACGTTATATAGGTTTAATTAATAGAATTATCTATAATATATTTAGAATGACGGCAGTCGGGCGCTTCCGGCAGGAACCATCGCTTGCACTTTGCGCACGCGGTAGTTGGTGAGCTTGTCGTTTGACTCATAGCCATATCCTTCCAGCACTTTGTCTTGAGCCTGCATTCTAATGAACGATTCGCTATAATATTTGTTGGCTTTTCTGTCCCAGTACATCTGGTTGGTCTCAATCTTGCCACCATTGGCATTGGTGATTGTGACCATGCTGTTCAGGCTCCATAGCGATTTTTCTTCGTCATAATAAGCCGAGTCGCAAGTTATCTCACCGCCAGCGTTGTCATGAATAGTGATATTTCCCACGAGGTTGAGCATGCGTGTGTTTCGGTCATAATGAGCCGAGTCGCATTTCATCGACATCTTCACTTTAAAGTCATTGGCGTCTTTCTCAAGCTCTTCGGCAATGAGTCCGTCGGGGAAAATCCAGTGAGCGTTTTTAGGGTCTTCAAAAGCCATCCAAGTCTTGGTGGTGATTCGATATCGTGTTTCTCCCGAGTCGCTGAGCAGAGTCTGCACATTTCGGGATACCATAGTAGGCAGTTTTGAGGGGTCTATTTTCTTTTTGGATGACGATTCCACTTCATCTTTACAGCCCGAGGCTATCAAGATAACGATTAGTATTGCTATTATAAAATAATATCTGCTTTGTTTCATTATTTATTCAAGGGATTGGGAATTGAAAATAGAATCCTTCACCCTTATTACTTCATCCTTCTTACAATAAAAAATTATCTAATCTTGTTCTTCCAGAACCACATCTCGTTGAAGTTCACGCTTAGCGTGATGTTTAAGTAGTTCTCGCTGATGAGATCCTTAGGAGTGGTGTAGCGGTGTTTCCATTCCAGTCCCAGGTTCACGAGAGTCTTTCCGCTCAAAGCTGGGAACGAGAAACCGAGGCCCACTCCGTAGTCTTTCACGTTGTTGCCATACACGTTCATATAGTCATTGTTGTAGAACGCTCCCACACGGTAAGTCATGCGGTTTAGGTAGTTTCCTCGTGGATTGGGAGTGTAGCTCATGCCTGCAGCCACTTTCCAGCGGTCGTTCCACTTGGTGTCGGCGACCTCAAAGTAGTTGATGGGAGTGTATTTGGCCTTTGACCACTGCTGATAGGTATAGTCCACTTCAATATTCAGGCGGTTGTCGTAGGTATAGCTCACGCCTGCGCCAATTGTGGTGGGAAGCTCATAATTCCCTTTCATCTTCATGTCGACCACTGTGTCCTGCTTGGTGTCCTGATCCACATCGGCCATAGTTGCCCATGCTGTGCCGTGCAAGGATTTCTTGGGCGAATAAGTCGCGCCAAGTACTACTCGGCTCTTGCGTGAGATGTTGAATCCATATTGAAGACCGGCTCTCATGTTCCAGTCTCTTACTTCCATGTTGCGTGTGAACCGAGTGGTCGAACTTGAATATATCTCGGTTGTGTTGGTTGTGGTGCCAAACAGGTAAGAGAAATTCGCTCCAATCGAAAAACCCTTAAATGGCTGCCAGCCAACTCCGGCGAACAACTCGCTCATGCCGCCTGAACCGGCTCGTGTCTCGTTCCCGTTGTCGATTTCGCCACCAAAAATGTATCCCACGCTTGAAAATGGAACAACACCTATTGCGGCACCCAGATTCTTGGCGAGTCTGAACTCCGATGTGATATAGTCAAGACCACCGCCAAAGCTGTATCCTTTTTTGCCATCCTCTTTTGACCAGCAATTAGTCAAGTCCATTCCCATGTCGAGAAGGAATGTGAGCGAGTCTACTTGGGAGTAGCTTGCGGGGTTCATCACGTTGATTTGTCGTCCATTCTGCATGGCATATCCCACACCTCCCATAGAGCGTTGAATGCCTGTTGCGTTATCACTCAGAATACCATATCCAAGCTTTGAGTAAGGGCTGGTTGATGATTGAGCGTTAGCAGTTGTGATGCAAGCCAGCACCAAAAGGCTGGCTGCTATGATATTTTTAATAACTTTCATATATAAGTTGCAATTTTTTCTACCAAAGTGCAAAGTTAGTAAATACTATTCAAATAAGATGTATTTCTACATTTTTTAGCATTTTAGAGCTATAGCTCTAACCCATGTGTGCTGTTGGGGGTAGGTTTGTCAAGATTTCTTTTCGGTGAGTTTTGAAATCATGAGAGTCGCATAGATTTGCAGTACTGCTCCAGCAAGCAGGAAAGCGACCCAGCTGTTCTGCATGTCCTGTGAGTTGGTGAACAGGCAGCCTGCCGACACACAATACAGGATAGCCGCCCACACGTTCATGTGGCTCAACCGTTTCACTCGAAGCTCTTTGCTGGGGCTTTTTGTGAGCAGTTGGGCAATGAGCGTTAGTACTGCACCTGCTGCGTATGTATATCTAAGCCACTGCCATTTAATGCCGATGATGGGCAAGAATGCTGTTGTGAGTAGCACAAGCATTCCCACGCACAGTAATAGTGTGATAATCTTTGGATTTATGTTTATCTTCATAACGATTCTAAGATGTTAGGGGATGTCGGTGATGAATACATCTTCGTTAGCGCGTTTCATATTGTATTGCTCGCGCGCCAGCTTCTCAAGAGTCTCTTTGTCGGTGTTGAGTTCCTGTGTTTTGTGCTCATAGTATTTAGCCGAGTCTTCTTGATGCTTGATTTGGGCATTCAGGTTGTCTATTTCCTTCTTTTGCTCATTGATCTGCAAATAGTTGTTTTCTCCAAAGAAAAGCAGCATCGCAATGAATGCGATGAAAATCACAAAGGGCAGACTCAGCCATAGGGGAATCCACTTGGGTCGTTTAATGTTCTTCAATTTCATACTTGGTCGTCTTACTGATTCTTAATAATGTGCGAAGTTACTAATAATATTGTTTTTGGGCAATATGGGCTAAGGTGGTTTAACAATATTTTTAAATCTAAACCCTTTAATCCTCAAGCAAGTCGGGTCGCAGTTTCTTGGTGCGTTCCATCGCCTGCTGCATTTTCCACTCTTCTATTTTTGGGAAATTCCCGCTGAGAAGAATCTCGGGCACCTTCCAGCCGTTGAATTCTGCCGGGCGGGTATAGACGGGTGCTTCGAGGATGTTATCCTGGAAAGAGTCGTTGAGTGCGCTCTGCTCGTCGCCTATGGCACCTGGGATGAGTCTTATCACCGCGTCGGCAATCACAGCTGCCGGCAGTTCGCCGCCAGTGAGCACATAGTTTCCTATTGAGATTTCCCTTGTGATAAGATGCTCGCGAATGCGGTAGTCCACTCCCTTGTAATGACCGCACAGGATTATGATGTTCTTGGCCAGTGACAGTTGGTTGGCAATGGGCTGGTCAAGCAGTTCTCCATCGGGCGAGGTGAAAATCACTTCGTCATAGTCGCGCTCGCTCTTGAGCTGCTCGATGCAACGGAACACTGGCTCGATTTGCATCACCATTCCAGCTTCTCCGCCAAAGGGGTAGTCGTCAACCTTGCGATGCTTGCGCAGCGACCAGTCGCGCAGGTTGTGGATGTGTATTTCCACCAGACCTTTGTCTTGTGCGCGTTGCACGATGCTGCAGTGCAATGGCGACTCAAGAGCCTCGGGCATCACGGTGAGTATGTCTATTCGCATCATATTGGTTATCAGATTTCAGAGATTATTTTTTAGTCTTTTTATTTATTACTTCGTCGTAGTCAAATTTGTCATAGACGATTCTCTTCCTGGGCTTGTAGCTGGGGCTGGAGATGTCTAGTTCTGGTTTGTAGTAGCAAGAGTTGACGCCTGCAAGCCTTAGCATCAAGTAGCTGGCATCGGTTATCATTCCGGGCAATGTGGCAGCTCTGCGCAGGTCGCCTACTAATTGTGGATGCTTTTTGATGAACTTGTCGCTGCACCAAATCATAAACGGCACATCGTTGTCGCAGTGGAAGAGGTTTACGTCGGGTTTCCTCACACTGTTTCGCCCCACGTGGTCTCGGTAGTCATAGGCCTCGTCACCATGATCTGAGAAGTAGATGATAACAGTGTTTTCATCTCGCCACATGTTGATGATGCGTTTCATCACTTCGTCATTGTAGTAGGTGGCGTTGTCATATTGTGCTATGTAGGTCCGCTTGTCCTTGTTCAGGTAAGGTGCTTTCTTTGTCACCGAGTCGGCAGTGAACACATCAAATCCCGATTTCTTTGGGTATCTTCCCACGGGATGGACATGCTGCCCAACAAGGTGGAACATGAAGAAGTTGTGTTTTCCGCGTGGCACTTTGGAATTCTTCTTGAAGTCGACAAGCAGATTGCCATCGATGCCGATGGGACAGTTTGACGTTTCGTCATAGCTGAGGGCTGCAATCTTGTCGTTGTAAATAAAAGAATTTACGGTGATGGTAAACATCTCGTGCTTGCTGTAGTTGCGCTGGTTGTCCCAGAAGAATACCTTGTATCCTGCCTGCTTGAGCACAGTGGGGACCATGGGTTTGTCATACCACATCTCATCGGCGCCCTTGTCGTTGAGTGCAAACACATTCTTCTGCACCGAATAGGTGGCATTGTAGGGCGTTATCATGTCGGTGAAGACGATGAGGTTGCCGCGGTCTCGCTCGGCATTGAGGTTTGGTGTGGTGTTGTGCTCATAACCATATAGTGCTGCATGGCTCTTGATGTAGCTCTCTCCAAGCACAAATACCACGTTGAGTGAGTCGGGCTCGGTGATGGTGGGTGCAGTCTGTTTCACATGCTGGGCTACGGCAATCGCCTTTGAAATGTCGGCATCGCTCACCTTCAGATAGCACAGCGAGTAATAGGTGATACTCAGGTGGTCGAGGGCATCGATGCCAAAGTCTTTTACCCACCTCTCCAGATTAAGGGAATGTTTGCACATTGCGAGCTTCACATAGTTGTGGCTCAAGTAGGCTCCCGACAAGATGAGCGGTAACAGCAGGATAGTGAGAATCCACTTCACTGCTTTGAAACGTGTAAGCTGGTTGAATGCTTTGCGTTTCCATTCCATCACGGCTGCCCAAGCTATAATGGCTGCCATGATGCCGTAGCACCACAGGCTCTTGGATGTGAGGGCATAAGTCTTGATAAATTCACTTGACTCTTTGCCGTTGGTTTCGGCAATGAGGATGAGCACTCGGGGGCCAAGTGTCATCTCGAAGTTGAGCTGCAAGAAGATATACATCGCCTCAAGAGTCAGTACCAGCACATAGGTGATGATTTTGATACTCTTGCGCAGCCACTTGGCTTTTGAGATGTAGAGCAGCACAGTGATGATATAGCTCACAAAGGTGCCCAGTGCGAGGCATCGAAGAGCGTGGGCGAAACTGTTGTCTTCGATAAAAAAGCATCCCTCCAGGTAGCCAAAGGCAACACTGCAGTTGATGATCCACACGACAAGGAAGAAGTTAAGCTCCTTCCACACTGGCTTTAGAAGCCACTGTATGCCGTGTTTTATGTGTTTAAAGATGTCTTTCAAAACAGATATGTAATGTGTTGTTCTCAAAAAAGCATGCAAAGGTACGAAATTAACTCAAATTGAGTGGGACATTTTTTGAAAAAAATCGGGTATCGTGGTCGGGTATCGTGATCGAGGATTGTGATCGGGCAGGACAATTTCTAAAAAATGTGGATCGTGATCGAGGATTGTGATCGGGCAGGACAATTTCTAAAAAACGTGGATCGTGGTCGAGGATCAACAACGCCTAGGCTTCTTGTGGGACAATTTTTGAAAAAAAACGTGGATCGTAGTCGAGGATCGGGATCGGGAATCGGGATCGGATGTGGGGTGAAGGTTGCTGTTGTGTATAGGTTGGCCCCCTTCGGGGCCCAGAGGGGATATGAGTGGTAGTTGAAAGCCCTACGCCTCACACCCCTTCGGGGTATGCGCCGTAGGGTTAGCTCACTTCGTCCCCTTTGGGGACGTACTGGCCTTTGACTAGCGCTACCTCTTTTAAGTGTTAAGTGTTGAGTGGAGCCGCTGGAGCGGCTGTTGGGACAATTTATAAAAAAAAGTTTTCATAGTTGCTATAAATTAATAATGTTCATGTGCGGGCAAAAGTAGTGTATTGCTGAAATGGAAGCAAGATTAAAAAATAGTTTTCTATGTTTTAAGATAGTTTTTTAAAAAAAGGACCAAAATGGACCAGTGTTGTTTCAAATTTTTATTATATTTTTGTAGCTTGAAATATTAACCATTAATACTTAAGCAAAATTATGAAGAAATTATTTTTATTATTCGTTGTTGCTGCAGCTATGACGATGGTTTCGTGCAGCAACTCAGGACAAGAGAATTCTCAATCGTCTTCCGACGAAGCGATTAACACGATTGAAAATGCTGTTAGTCAAGCAGCTGATTCAATGACTGTCGATGCGGCAAAAGCAGAGGCACCTACTGAACCTACCACTTGCTCCAAGTGTGGCGGTTCGGGTAAGGTGAGTTGTAGCAAGTGCGGCGGCAAAGGTTACATTCACAAAAGGTTGCGCGGCGATGATGGAGACTGGAGTAAAGATTATGGATGTTCGAAATGTGGCGGTTCTGGCTATAGGTCAAGCGAGGGGTACGCAGGAGAGCATTTGCGCAAAGGCTCAGGCAAGATGACCTGTCCCGAGTGTGGAGGTTCTGGACATTAAAAATAGATTAACAAACAATATAAAGAAAAGATTATGAAGAAATTATTTTTATTGTTTTTTGCGACAGCAGCGATGACGCTAGTGTCGTGTGGGGGATCGCTAAGTGAAGGGTCTTCTGATAGCGAAAAACAAAGTCAGGAAGAGATGGCGGCAAATGCTGAATTACCAAAAGAGGCAGCTGATAATGCCGTTGTCGATTGGGGCGATGATGTGTTTAAGTCTGCTGCTACTATGCCTTCATTTCCTGGAGGAAATGGTGCCCTGATGAGTTATATCAACAAGTATGTCAAGTATCCACAGTCTGCCCAAGACGCTAATATTCAAGGCAAGGTTGTTGTTCAGTTTGTAGTGGAGAAGGATGGCCATGTTGGTGAGGTAAAGGTTGCTCGTAGCTTGGATAAGGACCTTGATCAAGAGGCTATTAGAGTGTGTAAAAGCTTGCCAAAATTCAACCCAGGAAAGGATGCCAGTGGTGAGCCAGTGAGAGTGGTGTATACACTACCTGTGACATTTAAACCTCAAAATGGCGGTATGTCGGAAGCACCGGTTGCAGATGCTGTTGCCAGTGAGTCTGCCACTTGCTCCAAGTGTGGCGGCTCGGGCAAGGTGAGTTGCAGCAAGTGCGGCGGTCGTGGTGTGATATATTCTCACTATCCAGGGACAGAAGTTGAGGTGGATTATGGATGTAAAAAGTGTGGAGGCTCAGGTTCTGCAGCCTCCGACGGAGGCCATCTCCGAAAAGGCAAAGGCCATATAACCTGCCCCGAGTGCCATGGCACAGGAAAGATATAATTTAGCTTAACTCAGTAAATAATTAAACCCGCGCGATCATTACAGACCACGCGGGTTTTTATATTATAGTCTTAATCGCTATTAAGGCTGGTTATTTTGCTATTTTCAGGGATGAAGCTTGCTTGCCGTTACTGGCGCGCACTACATAGATGCCGCGGCTCAGTTCGCCTATGCTCAGTGTGTTAGTTCCCTGTGCCACTTTCTGCCCGTTGATGTTGTAAACTTCAATCATTCCTGGGAAAGACACTGTATTGCCTTTCATAATAATAGTTGTCTTGCTGTCGGCAACATTCTCGACTACGCTCACTACATCCAACTCGGTCACACCGCTTTCGTCGATGCGGAAATAGTAATCGCGGTTGGCGGTGATGTTATAGTCGTCAAGCTGCTTGCCGTTGTTCCAGTTGTTGAAGATGAGGTTGTAGTTGCCACCTTCGGTGTCAAGCAGGAACACTTTGTAGAGTGTTTTGCTGTCATCAATCTCCACCTCGCCAACACTTGCCTCTCCAGGCCATGAGCCGAAGAGCTCGCTGTCGCCCCATGCATACAGCCCCAGAGCGTCCCAGCCAGTTTGATCGTCAACATAGATGTAGTAGTTAGATGCTGGAATGGTGGGAAGCACGCCACTAACGCCGAAGTCGTCGATACCAATTGCCATGGCAGCATTGGCAGCGTCGCCACTTGCCACGCTGATGTTCCAGGCCAAGTAGAGGTCGCAGCCGCGTGAGATGGGCACGTCGAGTACATCGCTCACTGCCACTGTCTCACCTGGCACGCTGGCATAACCTGCTGTCTCGCTATCGGGAGCGAAATAGGTGCGGAACTTATCGCCTGCGCTGGTCCAGTTGCGACCATCGATAGAGTAGTAGAGCTGCACGGCAAAGCCTGCGGCATTTGAGCCCTTGCGATATTTCTCCACATTGTAGGAAATGTTCACATTCTCGATGTTCTTCTTGCCTGTGTTGAGCAGGTGGGCGTAGAGATTGACGCAGCGGGTAGCGTCGGCAACACCTGTCGAGATGCCTCCCAGAGCACGGTCGCTGGTGTCGTCGGCACCAAAGTTCCAAGTGCCGTTCTTGGCATTGCTTGCCAAATTCACGCCACCGCTGTACATGGTTTGTGTGTCGGCCATATCAAAGCGTCCTAAGGTGCGTGGAGCAGTGATGATGCGGTCAATGCGCCAAGCCTCGGGAAGAGTGGCGGTTGCCTCGTCGCCAATGGCATTAAATGTCTCGCTGGCGTTAAGAGTCTCCTCATTCAGCTCTATGGCTGGGAATACCACAACTTCGGTCTCAGCAGCAGCCACTTTTACTGTGGCATCGGCAGTGAAATCTCCTGTGGTGGCGTTCACGTTGAAGGTGCCGTTGGTGCCGTTGCTGGTGAAGATGCTGTTGTAGAGTGTTCCACCATCGCTCAAGGTCATCACAACAGGCTCGGCAGGCTCAACCTCCATGCCGAACTGGTCGCGGACAGTTACCTTGTAGTGTACTTGGCCAGCGGTGTGGTCAACATAGTTGGTAAAGCCGTTGAGGGCATTGCTGGCGTAGGTGCGCATGCTAGCCGCATCGCTAGCGCTCAGGTCGCTGGGAGCATAAGTGATTGATGCCGGGTCTTCGCCAAAGATGAGTCCATACTCCATAGCTGCTGCCATATAGGTGGCTTTGAGGGTTGGGTGGCGGTCGTCAAGGAACCAAGCGTTGGTGCCGTTGGCGCCTTCTGCGTCATAGACTGCCTGGTAAGCAACTCCCACGGGGCACAGCGTTACTCCCAAGTCGAGAGCTACATCCTGATAGTTCTTCACGAAGGCGCTGTTGAAGGCGGTGTAGTTGCCCCAGTCGCCACTGTAGGCCCAGTTCACAGGCACGATGATGACAGCATTGGGGTTGGGACAGTAATCACGGATGTAGTCCACCCAGCGCTTCACGTTGGCACGGAAGGTCTCGATATCGGTGCGTGGGAGCGAACTCTGCTCTTGCAGGATGATATGGCTCCAAGCCTCGCTGCGCACGAGCATCTTGGCACCGGGGTTGCCGTCCTCGGCAATGCCGTCACCCTCTTCCCAATGGGCATTGAGTGACTTGCCGAGCAGAGTGTGCTTGGTCCAGTTGGCATCTTTGCCCATAGCGGCAGCGATGTCGTTGAATACGGCGTCCTGATCGTTGTAGTAGATGAGGCTGTTGTTGAGCGAGAGCACCTTGACTTGTTCGGGCAACTCAGGAACGAGTACCACGTTGGCAGGTTGCAGAGTCATGGTGGTGGGAGTAGAAGCCGACTTCACGAGGTTGTATTCGCCAGTGGCGATGTTGAAGGTCACGTCATAGGTGCCGGCGGCAGTCGAAACAGTGCCGGTAGCGCCCTTGACAAGTGTTCCGCTTGTGTTGTCGCCAGTGAGGTCGCTCTCTGCGCCCCACACGCCGCCCATACCCAGGCGCTGATAGAGTCGCCAGTGGCAATAGCCGTCATCACCAGCACTCATTGTAACCTGACCGGTGAAGACGTTGTCGCTGGTGAGTTGAAGTTCGCCGCTTGTATCCATATAGTTCCAGCCGTTGTTGTCACCTATAATATATACCGAGGTGAGGCCGGTCTCGTCATCATCGCTCTGGAGCAACAGGGTTGCCGAGCCGTTGGCGATGGTAAGAACGATTTTTTTGCACACATAGGTGTTGCCGCCGCAGGAAATGTTGTCGTTGGTGCCAAGCACGAGCTGGTAGGGAGTATCGATAAGCGCCGAGCTACCATTGCTGCCGTAGTTGCATGCGCTGCTCCAATTGGCGTCGGCTACCTTGAAGGCGCCGCTCAGAGTCTTGTTATAGAGAGCGTAAACGCCTTCGCCCTCGTCGCTGAATTCCCAGTCACTAACGGCTCCCCAGCTGTTGACCTCGCCACGCAGATAGATGCCCGAAGCCACAAATGGAGGAATGCTTGGGTCTACCCAACCAGTATAGTTCTCGGGGTCTTCAATCTCGGTAATCTCGCTGCTGGTAATGCACAGGTAGTAGTCGCGGTTGGCGGTGATGCTCTTGGTCTGGCTGTTAGAGCCGCCATCGCTGAAAGTGAGTGTATGGTCATTGCCATCCATGTCAATAGCCCACACCTTATAATTAACACCATTTACCACTGCGCTGCTTTCGGGAAGCGAGCCGTTCATGTAAAGGTTGCTCCACTTGGTCACATCTTCAACGTAGATATAGGCGCTCTGGTCTTGCGAGGCAAAAGTGGCGTCGATTACCACATTATCTATAGATAGACCCATCGCTTTGTTGGGACTCGAGCCGCCCGCCACACTGATGTTCCAGGCAAGGTAAATCTGTTCGCCGGCAGCAATGTTGACCTTGAGCTGCTTGCCAGTGATGGCGGTAGTGCTGATGGGCACTGTGGACGCGCCTTGAGTAGCGGCATCGGGAGCGAAATAGGTGTAGAAATCATCGCCCGCGCTGGTCCAGTTGGTGCCGTCGGTCGATGTGTAGAGCTGCACGGCAAACCCTTCGGGGTTGTCGCCGTCACGGTACTTCTCAATATCGTAAGCGAAGGTGAGTTTGCTCAATGGCTCATCGCCCGAGTTTTTCACGCAGGTCATTACGTTGATACAGCGTGTACCATTGCTAACAGTCGTCGACAGACCGCCAACCGAACAGTCGCCGGTAACGCTACTCGAGAGGAAGTTCCATGTACCATTGCTGGCATTGCTGGCAAGGCTTGTGCCGCCGCTGTACATCACGCTGGTGGCAGCGCTCGAATAGGCGCCAACTGTGCGTGCGCCAGTCATGTTGCGATCCACACGCCATCCTTGTGGCATGTCGAGCAAAGCTTCGCCGGCAGTGGCATCCCACATGCTGTCGAAGTTCTGAGTCACTTGCGGTGAGGCAGTAGTCACCTCTACCACATCTTGTGCCTGAGCGCTGCTCCATCCCAATGCGAGCATCGCTACAGTCACAAGCGAGAAAAATGATAGTTTCTTCATTTTGAGTTGTGTTTATGTTATTAAAAAATTGATTTTGCGCTATCAAAGCATTGCAAAATTATCACATTAAATAAAGGAAATAAATACCCGGAAGTCGAAATCAAAATAGTTTTATTGTGTAATGTTTTATGTATCAGGGATGTGCGCAAAATGTGTGTGCGCGAAAATCAAAGGGGTATAATTGAAGGAAAATTCTATATGCATCAAAAAAACAGCTTCCATTGGAGAACATAATCATGAAAACAGCATTTTTTTGCTGCAATTCCAACGAGTCTAAACTACAACCATATTAGGTGGTTTTTATTAAAAAACGTTAAATGTGTAATAAATACATACAAAATATTTTGCTGTGTAAAATTTACGCATTACCTTTGTTGCGTAAAAATTACACAAAACAATTTAAAGCAATAAAATGATTATGTTTTTATCTAACTTTTTCAAGAAACAAATTGGCTTTAATGCCAGCGAAGATGCCATCGTCAACGGTGGTGAGAACAGCGAGAGAATTAGTAATAGTAATGAATCAATGAAAAATCAAAAAGAGATGAACAGCGAAAACACTACTCAAAACCAACAAGAAATGAAAAAATCAGAAACCAACGCTAAAAAAGCACGTATCTACAACCTTATCATCGTGGATGAGAGCGGTTCTATGTGTGGACTCAGGAACGCCACCTTGTCGGGTGTGAACGAGACCATTAACTCAATTCGTAGTGCTCAGCGAGAGTTTGCCGACACTCAGGAGCATTTCCTATCACTTGTGACTTTTGATGATAATGGCTTTTCAGAGTCGGTACGCACCTTATATAATCGCGTGCCAATTGCCGATGTCAAGGACTTCGGCAATTATAACCCAAATGGATGTACACCTCTCTATGATGCCATGGGATCTTCGATAAGCGAGTTATACAACTTTATAAGAGACGATGAAGATGCCAGTGCGGTAGTGACAGTGCTTACCGACGGCTATGAGAACTCGTCGAATGAATGGAACGGTGCTGCCTTAAAGGCTCTGATCGAGAGACTGACACATGAGGGCTGGTCATTCTCCTACATGGGAAGCGATCATGACGTTAAGCAAGTGAGCTTCAATCTCTCAATTAACAATGTGGTTGAGTTCAGTCATGACGTGGCAGGTGTGGGCAGCACATGGGAGCGTGAGAGCTCGGCAAAACGCAACTTCTATCGCAAGATGGACCGGGAGTATCGACATGGCCGCAGACAATCAAAGGAGGAATGGATGGAGCGTAAGCGCCAGATGGCAAGTGAGTATTATGAGAACCGTGTGACTCCTGAACGAATCGATAATTTGAAAGAGGGCGAAATCTTCGTCTTCGGCAGCAATCCACAGGGATTTCACAGTGGCGGAGCTTCAAAAGTTGCAATGGACCGCTTCGGGGCCGTTTGGGGACAAGGTGAAGGACTGCAAGGCAGGAGTTATGCCATTCCAACAACTTGTTCGCTTGAGCAGATGATTCAAGCGGTGCAAGAATTCGCAGTGTTTGCCGACAAGCATCCCGAACTGCGATTCCTCGTCACTCGAGTGGGCTGCGGCATTGCCGGTCATAATGTAAAAGATGTAGCTCCATTATTCAAATGCTGTATTGGCCTCGAGAATGTAGCGCTGCCAGCCGAGTTTTGGAAAGTACTCGGTCTGAAGATGTAAATTGAGCCTCACTTTCCTGTCTTCTCTCCACTTTCTTTTTATTAATCTTATAAACATAATTATGACTTATTCAATCAGTGATTTATTAAATGGAGCTCAAACTATTGCCAGTAGCGTGTTTGGCAAGCAAAGTGAATACCACCTCAAGTTCAATAACGAGGAAGATGGACTATGGTATGTCGATTTTCCGAATTGGCCATTTGATCACCACAACCTGCTCATGGTGGCTGGTGCCGACGAGTTGTGTGAGTACTTGAGCGATGATGGCAAGACAACTCATGTAGATGTCATTCCAAGCAGCAAGCGCAAAGACCTGCCGGGCTATGCCGAACTGGTACAAGGCGAGCACTCACTTACAGGTGGTTCATTCTACACCGTCAATGGTCTGCCAGGCTTCGAGCGCGAAATCTGGCTCTGCCCGGTAACGCTTTTCGTCTTAGGCCGTTATCCCAAGTATATGTATATCAAGAAATCCCTGGCAAGCTAAAGAGGCAACAGCGGAGCCATTAGCACAGCCCAATTATGCATTTTGCATCAGGATAGCGCTTGGATGCGCTTGATGTCGTCTTCGAAGGTGTCTTTGTTGATGGCACGGGCTTTCAGGCGCGAGCGATAGGTGTAGATTGTGGCAATTGACGCGCGCAGGATGCTGGCAATCTCCTTGTTGTCGGTGATGCCCAGACGTATTAGCGCCAGGATGCGCAACTCGCGCGTGAGTTGGTGTTCTTTGGTTTCGATGGGGTCGTCGGGAGCAAGAAGGTTGTTGACTTCCTCTATAAAATTAGGATAGATATTAAGGAATGCCGAGTCGAAGTTCTGGTAGAAGAGTGTGGCGTTCTCGTAATCGAAATGCGGACTCTTGAGCTGTGATTTGAGCTCTTTGAGCTTGTCTTCCATGGCAAGGCGGTTCATTGCCTTGCGCTGCTTCTCATTCTTGTCGATGAGCGAGCTGCTGAAGGTTAAGAAACGCCCTAGGTACTGCTCCTTGATTTTGTCGCGCTCACGCAGCTGCTCGTTGGTGATTTCGAGCTTGTCGTTGATGCGCTTGCGGCTCTCGCTCAGGCGGCGGTATCGCTTGTAGAGCATAGTAAGAGCTATGACTCCCGCCACCAGCAGTGCCGCCAGTACGCTCAATGCGATGATGAGGTTGCGCATGTTGCGGTAGTTCTTCTCCTGTTTTTCCTGATAGGCCTTTATGATGCGGGGCACCAACTGTGACGCTTGCACGTTGCGCAGTCGTGTGCCATAGAAATTGGCGTCGGCAACGCTGATGTTGATATACTGGTAGGCTCTGTCAATATCTCCCTCGTCAAATAGCAAGTCGGCAAGCTGCCTTAGTGCCGAATTCTCCATGATGCATCCTTCCAGATCGCTTGCTGCGCTCAATGCCAGCAGTTCCTTCTGTTTGTCGCGTTTTCCAAGCTTGCTGTAGTAGAATGCCAAGCTGCTGGTAATCACCGAGAACGTGCGCTCGCCGCTGTGATAGTTGGCGAGCATTTTTTCAAGCAAGTCAATTGCCTCGGCAGTCTTTCCTGTGTCGTTGAGGTAGTTGGCATGGTATAGCAGCTGTCGTTCTGAGCCTTCGGGGGCAAGTCCGGCGATGCGGCTTCGGAACGTGGTGAGCATTTGCTGGTACTGCTTCTCGTAGACGCTTCCCTTGTGGAACTCCAACTTGAAGAGATAGGTGTCGGAGAGTATTTTGTAAAGATCCAGCTTCTGGCTCTGGCTCAGTCGTGTAGTGTCGATGCTTTCGGCCATGCTCGACACCTCGTCGAGCAGATAGGCTTTGGTGAGCAGATGCATGAGATTGAGGGTAGACTCAGTGTTTTTGTCGCTGTCGCCCAGTTTTTTTGCGATTTCGATGTTTCGCCTCATGTACTTCTGAGCCGAGTCGTTCTGGAACTCGACATAAGCAAGGTATAGTTCGGTGTTTATCTCATATTCCTTCTCTAGCGAGATGTTGCCGTTGAGTTTGCTCTTTATGCTGCTGATGCTTTTTTCTTTGCGTGCAATGTTAGAGTTGTGGTCGGAAATAAGGCTGTCGAGACGTGAGAATGCTACACCGGTTGATGCGGTAGCAATGCCCGTCCACAAAAGAAAAATAATGGTAAAAATGTGTCTCGCTTTCATGATAGTGCAAATGTAGGAAATAAGTTTGTTTTTATACTAAAATATTCACTTTTTTTATGATTTAAATAGGTGGTTGGTAAGCCATTTTTTTGTATTTTTGTATGTTTTTACGGCAGCATGAGAAAACAAGTTGTTTAAGGATATGAATTACGGCAATAAAGTTTTGTGGCTCAGCTTGTTAGTAAAGTATTGAACTGCCGAAAAGCAATATTGAAGATTCATTAGAAATTAATTTATTTTTATATATGACAAGCGAAGAAATTAGAGAACAGGAACAACAGGAAGAGAAAAAGTACTCGGCGCACAATATTCAGGTGCTCGAAGGACTTGAGGCTGTGCGCAAGCGTCCAGCGATGTACATTGGTGATACCAGCGTTAAAGGTCTTCACCACCTTGTGAGCGAGGTAGTCGACAACTCCATCGATGAGGCGCTGGCTGGCTTCTGCGACACTATCAACGTTACTATTACCGAGAACAACTCGATAGTGGTGAGCGATAATGGCCGCGGTATTCCCGTTGATCAGCATGAGAAATTAAAGAAATCGGCACTTGAGGTTGTTATGACAGTGCTTCATGCCGGCGGCAAGTTTGACAAGGGCTCGTACAAGGTTTCGGGTGGTCTGCATGGCGTGGGCGTGAGCTGTGTTAACGCATTGAGCGACTATCTGCGTGCCGAGGTTCGCCGTGGCGGCAAGATTTACTGCCAGGAATATGCATACGGCAAGCCCACGTGTGAAGTTCACGTGATAGGCGAGTGCGGCGATGAACACGGCACAACCGTGACATTCCATCCCGACGCAAAGATTTTCACTCAGACCACAACCTATGAGTACAGAATTCTCGCTACCCGTTTGCGTGACCTTGCATATCTGAACGCTGGAGTGAAGTTGATTCTCACCGACCTTCGTGAGAAGGACGAAGAGGGCAATCCTCACACCGAGGAGTTCTTCAGCAGTACCGGTCTCGATGAGTTTGTTCGCTACATCGATGCCAGCAAGGAGGCTCTCATCAACGATGTGATTCATATCAGCACCAACAAGGGAGATATTCCCGTTGAGGTTGCTATGACTTACAATACATCGTTCAACGAGAACATTTATTCGTTTGTCAACAATATCAACACTATTGAAGGTGGTACCCATCTCACAGGTTTCCGTCGCGGCCTTGGCTCTACTTTGAAGAAATATGCCGAGGACAGCAAGATGCTTGAGAAAGTGAAAGTCGATATCAAGCCCGAGGACTTCCGTCAGGGTTTGACAGCAGTTATTTCGGTTAAAGTGCTCGAGCCTCAGTTTGAGGGTCAGACCAAAACCAAACTCGGTAATACCGAGGTGATAGGTGCTGTAGAGACCAGTCTGCGCGAGGCTTTGAACATCTACCTCGAGGAGCATCCAGCTCAAGCCAAGGCTATTGTTGAGAAGATAATTCTCGCTGCTACTGCTCGCCATGCCGCCGAGACAGCTCGCGCCAAGGTTCAGCGCAAGTCACCACTGGGTGGTGGCGGACTTCCTGGCAAGCTTGCCGACTGCTCGAGCCGTGACCCGGCCAAGTGTGAGTTGTTCCTCGTCGAGGGTGATTCGGCAGGTGGTTCGGCCAAGCAAGGTCGTGACCGTGGTTTCCAGGCTATCCTGCCATTGCGTGGTAAGATTCTCAACGTTGAGAAGGCTATGGACCACAAGGTATTTGAGAGCGAGTCGGTAGTCAACATCTTCCGTGCCCTGGGAGTTACCATCGGCACCGAGGAAGACCCCAAGGAGGCCAACTTGTCGAAACTTCGCTACCACCGCATCATCATCATGACCGATGCCGATGTTGACGGAGCTCATATCGCCACATTGCTGATGACCTTCTTCTATCGCCGTATGCGTCCCATCATTGACAATGGTTACTTGTATATCGCTAATCCTCCATTGTATCGTGCCATAAAGGGCAACAATATGGAGTATTGCTGGGATGACATGCAGGTGCGCCAGTTCATTGAGAAATATGCCAATGGCGAGGAGAAGAACGTGCGCGTTCAGCGATTTAAAGGTCTTGGTGAGATGAATCCCGAGCAGCTGTGGGAGACTACTATGGATCCAGAGAACCGCCTGCTCAAGCGCGTGAACATCAGCGATGCTGCCGAGGCCGATCGCATTTTCTCGATGCTCATGGGCGAGGAGGTTGCTCCACGACGCAAGTTCATCGAGGACAATGCAACCTACGCTACTATCGACACCTAATAGTCGATAGTATCAACAACAAAAAGAGCCAGCATACACAATCGGATGCTGGCTTAATATTTCCTATTATAATGAATTATACCGGGGCTTGAGTCTTGGCTTCATCTTTAGCCTTAGTTTGAGTGTTGCCTGTAGTTTTGGTGTTAGCATTGTCAGTTGCAGTCGCATTTGTGTTGGCTTTGCGGGCAGTGGGAGGTACATATTTAGGAACGGGATCGGCGTAGTTGTTGTAGAACTTATTGAACGAGTGAGTCACTGCAACCGACTTGTTGGATGCTGTTCCGCCTAACATAAGTCCGTGGAAAGTGTGTTTGGGATTGCTGACATCGGCTTTTCGGCAGAAGTCGTAAGATGTCTCCTGCTTGAACTCAGGGGTGCTGAGCAAAACAACGATTCCCGAGTCGAAGAAGTGGAATTTGGGGAAGTTGAAACTGACGATGTTGTCGTCTTTTCCTGTTGTTGACAAACAGAACTGAGTGTCGCTGTGAGGTCGTGTGACAAGACATACGGGACTCTTGAGGAGGCTGGGAGCGGGTGGAGTGTACTGCTGTCCAAGGCTTACTACTGTGGCATCGGGGCCAATATAGAGCTTGTTGTCGCAATCAAGGCCTCTACACAAATGACTGTTGGCCATGACAAAGATGAGTCCGCTGTTGATGTTAATAGTTCCGTTTGAGTCCATGGAATCCATGCCCGAATCGGCATAGACACGTGAGTTGTTGATTTCGATGTTGGCTTGATTCTTTTCGCCGGCACTGATAGCATCGTCTCGAGACTTTATTTCCACGAGGCTGTTGTTGATGAGAATCTTATAACGGCATGATAGACCTTCGTTCCATCCATTTTCGGTACGGACACGCACTCGAGCACTGTCTATTCTCAATTCTTCAACAGCTTTAATGCCTCGGTTTTTGCTTCCTGATACTTTGTCGTCGGTGCCAAAGGTGAGCACATCAATCATACAGTTCTTTGCATGAAACTTGACGGCACGTATTCCCTTGCCTCCAATAGAGGATTCCTTGATGCGTACTATGCCACCATAGATGTTCACAAGGCTGTCGCTCTTGATGCCTCGAGAGTTCTTTCCATCCTTTCCAGCTCCTGTGTTGCTGATGATTGTTGTTCGCCCGCCAGTAATGAGAACTTCCTCTTTGGCTGTGATGCCATGACCGCCACGTCCTGTGGAGTTGATATTTATAACACCACCCTCGATTTTAACTTTGTTCTTTGCCTTGATGGCGCTGGCGGCGTGTGATTCAATGTCGATGTTGCTTCCGCGACGCACGAAGATAGTCTTGCTGGAATGGATGGCGTCGGCGCCATTGGCAACAATCTTGAGTGGCGCTTTGCCACTGATTGCCAGAGAGCCCTTGCTGCAGATACATCCATTTTGTTTCTCTCCCTCTTGCTTTTCTCCCTCTTGCTTTTCTCCCTCAGGAATCTCGGTATAGGTGCTGTCGTCGCTCAATACCGATTGAGAAAGAGTAACAAGGAAGCATTGATTCTTAGACTGATTGCTGATGGCAGGACCCTTCGGGTTCTTCAGATTCACACCCTTGAGGTTGATAAGCACCTTGTTTTCGCCAACGATTTTAAGGGAACCGTTTTCGGAATTTCCCTTAACGTTGCATGTCACATCCTTGGTTGTATTTATGATTACATGGGCTCCGTCGGTCTGCACCGATGCACCCGAAGACTTGCTGCAACTAACTGTAGCCTTGTCTCCATTATAGGTGATATTGATTGAATCGTTGAACTCGGAATTCTCAACATACATCTTCTTAGAAGGGTCTTTATACATCCTTTCGTTCAATTTCGAGTAGTCACGCTCAATATCGAAGGTGTAGAAGTCGGTGGTTCCCAATTCAACATCATCGTCATTAAACGTCCAAACGGGTGGATCTAGCTCGTTGCTGAAGTCATCTTGCTCGTTACTGTTGGCATGGTGACAGGAAGCAAGCAGTGTTGCTGAAATAATAAATGCAAAAAGATAATAACCAAGTTTCATGCTTAATAGTTGTTTTTTCAATATCAGGAAATTTCTGAAAATCCAATTTTGCTTAAACTCTTTCTATTGCCTCGTTTATTTGTTGTTTTTTAGATTATTAATTGTTCTTTTTTCTATGAGCATCGAGGATAAGTGGGTCGTCGAGAGGTATTCCAAGCATCTCACTGCGTATGATGTCGAGAGTTTCCTCGGTGACGCCAATGCTGCGTGCGTAATTATAGAAGCATTGCGCCAGGTCTTCACCGCGTGAGCCATAAGAACGAATGTAGGGAAGCATCTCGCCATAGGTGCTGGAGCGTGATGAACCGTAGGCAAACGACGATAGCTCGTAATCTCGGGTGAGATCGGCCTCGTCGAGGCCAAGTATGCCCTCAATAAGAAATGAGAGTGTACCGGCTCGGTTCATGCCATGGTTGCAATGGAGAAACACGTTGCCCCCTCGTCGAAGCACGTTGGCAATGATGCTTAAATCTTTGGCCAGTGCCGCTGTGCTGCTTGTTAGAGCCAGCTTGTAGCGTTGGTTGTTGGTGCAATAGTATTCTACCTCATTGAGTGGTCCCAAAGGTGACTTTGAGAGGTTTTTCCCACGTAGGTCAAGGTCAGCAGTGATGCGCTCGTTTTTCACAAAGTCGTTCCTGCCGGTAGCAGTTATGACTTCGGGCCTGTTGCCGCGGAATATTCTGCCGTAAAGCACTGGTCGGAAGAAAGTGGTTGGCCATCCTCCGAAGTCTCTCACATTGGCCATGCCGTCAACACGAAGCATTCTCACCTGTCCTTCGGTGTAAAACTTGCCTGTTTTTACGAGATTTCTTTGTCCACTATTGAGAACTTCCTCCACTTTATAGTAGCAATACATTTGCGGGCGCATATTACACAGTAAATACTCCTTGTTGTTGGCGCTGGGGTAATATCGCTTCGCCCTTTCCTTGCCACTTTCGAGTATAGATTCGTCTTTAGCCACGTCCGATTCCACAACAGTCACTACGATCGATGATATTTCCTCAACAGGAGTAGAGGAGTTCCATCTCAGCATAATACCCGTTGGCTTTGATGGATATCCCTTGCTGTACTTCTTTACAATGCTGAAGCTGTAGTTGCTCACTAATTCGGGAAGATCATAGGAGCGGTCATCAATAAATCCCTTCACGCCATGATTCTCCACATTGATGATTTCGTATCCTTGGGCTACAATACCATCGAGGAAATAATCCCTGTTGAGATAATCCTGAGCGTTAGCCGTCAATGTCACGAGCGTGAAAAAGGCGGCAAGGATATATGTGATTAGTCTTTTCAAAATACTCGTACTATAATAATTGGGTGCAAAGGTACGAAAAAAGATTTATCTAGTAGGTGTGTTTAAGGTATTTTTGGTTTTCCTTGTATTATAATACTCAGATTTTTAAGAAATATAACCGATTGGGAATAAAAAAATCCAGCTCTGTGTGAACTGGATTTCTTATTCTTGAATTATTGTAATCAGAACATTTTTGCCACGCGTGCAACGGCCTGGGTGAAGGCTGTTACTTCCTCCAGGGTGTTGTAGAGGGCAAACGATGCTCGCACTGTGCCTGTGACTCCCAGGCGCTTCATGAGCGGCTGAGCGCAGTGGTGACCTGTGCGTACTGCGATTCCCAGTTTATCGAGCAACAGTCCCATGTCGTAGCTGTTGATGTCGCCTACGAGGAAGGAGATTACGCCCTCTTTGTTCTCACTTGTTCCAAAGATGCGCATTCCTTCTATCTCCATCAATTGGCTTGTTGCGGCATCGAGCAGCAGTTGTTCATGGCTGGCTATGTTCTCAATGCCAAGCGAGTTGATAAAGTCGATTGCGGCGCCAAAAGCTGCGATTCCCACAAAGTCGGGAGTTCCTGCCTCAAACTTGAATGGCAGTTCGGCAAAAGTGGTTTTCTCGAAAGTCACATTTCCAATCATTTCGCCACCACCTTGGTAGGGCACCATTCGGCTGAGCCTCTGTTCCTTGCCATAAAGTACACCTATTCCGGCAGGTCCGTACATCTTGTGGCTTGAGAAGCAGTAGAAGTCGGCATCAATGTCTTGCACGTCGATTTTCATGTGTGGTGCCGCTTGGGCACCATCGATTAAAACAGGCACTCCATAGCGATGTGCAATCGCTACCATCTTCTTCACCGGATTGATGGTACCAAGCACATTCGACACATGAGTAATCGCCACAAAGCGTATGTTCTCGGTGAAAAGGTCCTCATAGGCATTGAGGTCGAGATTGCCGTTGCGGTCAATGGGTACGACATGAATCTTTAGACGCTTGTTGCGCTGCAGTAGCTGCCAGGGCACGATGTTGCTGTGGTGCTCCATGACGGTGAGGACTATCTCGTCGCCAGTGTAAAGGCTGTCGCCAAACGACGACGCAACGAGGTTGATAGCCTCGGTAGTGCCTCGTGTGAACACTATCTCGCTAGTAGACTTGGCATTGATGAATTGACGCACCTTCTCACGCGTGGCCTCCATAATATTGGTGGCTTCCTGCGAGATGGTGTGCACGCCACGATGCACATTCGACTTGTGGTTGAAGTACATATCGTTGATGGTCTCAACCACGCATCGCGGGGTCTGCGATGTGGCGGCATTGTCGAGGTATACCAACGGTTTGCCCTCGATTTTTCGTTCCAGTATAGGGAATTGCTCTCTTAATTTATATATGTTCATCGTTTCTTGTGTGGTAGAAAGAGGATTATTTCTTTAGTTCGCAACTCTCGCAAATCATCGCGTCGCCGCTCAGACGCATCTCCACAAGGTGGCGCAGCCTGTCGCGCAGGGTGTCGAGACGCACTCCGTCAATCACGTCGCTCATGAAGGCCTGCATCAGCAGTTTTTGAGCAATGGGCAGCGATATGCCGCGAGTTTGCATGTAGAACAAGGCCTCCTGATCAAGCTGTCCCACGGTAGAGCCATGCGAGCATTTCACGTCGTCGGTGTAGATTTCGAGCTGTGGCTTGGTGTACATGCGTGCAGTGGGCGATGCCACGATGTTGCGATTTCCTTGATAGGCATCAATCTTGGGGCAGCCAGGCTTAACGAGAATCTTTCCTGCAAATGCCCCCACGGCGTTGTCGTTAAGCACATATTTGAACATCTCGTTGCTCTGGCAACGCGGTGCGCTGTGGTTGATGAGCGTGTGGTTATCAACGTGCTGGTCGCTAGTGGCGATTGCCATTCCTAGCAGCTGGGTGTCGCAGTGCGCTCCGTCAACATCAATTTGGTAGTCGTTGCGGGTGTAGCCGTTGGTGAGCGTTATGCCGTCGATGAGTACGTTGCTGCTCTCGTTCTGACGTAGCCATAGCTGCGATAGACGGTTAGTGCCCATACCGCTTTCCTCCATGTGATAGTAGTCGAGCTTAGCATTGCGTCCAACGATTACTTCCACAGTCTCAAGGCTCAAATATTGCTTGTCGCCCTTGGTGTGGTCGCAAACTAGAATTTGGGCCTGTGCGTCGTCTTCAATAACGATGAGCACGCGTCGTACTGCCATGAGTTGGGCATTGGCGTCAAACACGTTTATAAGCTGGATGGGGCGTGTGGTGTGTGAGCCCTTTGGCACATAGATAAGCACACCATCCTGAGCCAGCATTGTGTTGAGTGCAGTGCAAGGATTGTCGAGGCTTGCCACGGTTCCGTAGTATTTTGCCAGCACTTCGGGGTGTTTGGTGGCTTGGAATGACTCCACGCATGCATTGTCACCGCTCTTGCCCGCTGTTTCGCTTGGGCGGAAAGTGTCGTTGAATACATAGTAGAGACAAGTGCTCAAGTTTGGCACCTCGCAGCGGAACTTAGTGGTTGACTCTCGAGACAAGTCCACATGATTGACATTCACGCCATAGTCGGGCGCCAACACTGTGTTAAGGTCGGTTGCCTCATAGTCGTCGCTGCCCTTGCGAGGCAACACCGCACCATCAAGCGCTTGTCGTGCCTTCTTGCGCAGCTCGTTGAGAGGCGCCGGTGCCAGTCGCTCTATCGCGGCGAGTTGCTCATCATGCAGGTCGATATATTGCTTGAGCGAATTGTTCATAGCTGATTGTTGTCAACTTGTTCCTTAATCCAGTCGTAGCCTTTCTCTTCAAGTTCCAAAGCCAGCTCGGGACCGCCTGTCATGACAATGCGTCCCTTGTAAAGCACGTGTACCTGGTCGGGCTTGATGTAGTCGAGCAGGCGCTGATAGTGGGTGATGACGATGGTGGCGTTCTCATCACTCTTGAGACGGTTCACACCGTTGGCAACAGTGCGCAATGCGTCGATGTCGAGGCCACTGTCGGTCTCGTCAAGAATCGAGAGGCGTGGCTCGAGCATCGCCATTTGGAAAATCTCGTTGCGCTTTTTCTCACCGCCACTGAATCCCTCGTTCACGGCGCGCGAAGTGAGTTTGTTGTCGAGGTCGACTATAGCTCGTTTCTCCCGCATGAGTTTGAGGAAATCGGTTGCGCTCATAGGTTCCAAGCCTTGATATTTGCGCTTCTCGTTGATGGCGGTGCGCATAAAATTGCTCATAAGCACACCGGGAATCTCCACGGGATATTGGAAACTCAAGAAGATTCCCTCGTGGGCACGGTCTTCGGGGCTGAGCTCCAGCAGGTTCTTGCCATAGAACTCCACCTCGCCACCTGTGACGGTGTAGGCAGGGTTGCCAGTGAGCACCGAGCTAAGAGTGCTCTTACCGCTGCCGTTAGGTCCCATAATGGCGTGCACCTCGCCTGGCTTGACGGTGAGGTTTACCCCTTTTAATATCTCCTTGCCCTCGATTGAGGCATGTAAGTCTTTTATAATAAGCATTGTGTTTTATTTTTTTCTAGAAGTTATATACATTCTAGATTATTTCATTATTAATTCCGCATTCTGCATTCCGCATTCTGCATTGTTTTACCCCACGCTGCCCTCAAGCGAAACGCTCAAAAGACGCTGAGCCTCAACTGCAAACTCCATGGGCAACTTCTTCATCACGTCACGGGCGTAACCGTTGACGATGAGTCCCACGGCGTCCTCGGTGCTTATGCCGCGCTGGTTGCAGTAGAAAATCTGGTCTTCGTTGATCTTGCTCGTGGTAGCCTCGTGCTCCACGATGCTCGAGTCGTTGCCCACCTCAATCACGGGGAAGGTGTGGGCACCGCTGGTGTCGCTCAGCAGCAAACTGTCGCATTGGGTGTAGTTGCGGCAGTTAGTAGCATCGGGTGCCACTTTGACCATGCCTCGATAGCTGTTCTCGCTATGCCCTGCACTGATGCCCTTGCTCACTATGGTTGAGCGCGAGTTCTTGCCCAGATGTATCATCTTGGTTCCAGTGTCGGCCATCTGGTAATTGCGTGTGAGTGCCACGCTGTAGAACTCGCCCACGGTGTTGTTGCCCTTGAGGATGGTGCTGGGGTATTTCCAGGTGATGGCGCTGCCGGTCTCGACCTGTGTCCACGAGAGTTTGGAGTGGTCGCCACGGCATATTCCGCGCTTAGTCACCAAGTTGTAGATACCTCCCTTGCCGTCCTTGTCGCCAGGATACCAGTTCTGAACGGTGCTGTACTTCACCTCGGCACGCTCTTCGACGATAATCTCGACGATGGCGGCGTGAAGCTGGTTCTCGTCGCGCATGGGGGCGGTGCAACCCTCAAGGTAGCTCACGTAGCTGTCGTCGTCGGCAACGATGAGAGTGCGCTCAAACTGCCCAGTCTGTGCCGCATTGATGCGGAAGTAGCTCGACAGTTCCATTGGGCATCGTACGCCTTTGGGAATGTAGACAAACGACCCGTCGCTGAACACTGCCGAGTTGAGTGCGGCAAAGAAGTTGTCGGTGTAAGGCACCACAGTGCCCATGTATTTCTTGACAAGGTCGGGGTAGTCTTTAACGGCTTCGCTTATCGAGCAGAAAATCACTCCAAGCTCGGCGAGACGCTCACGATAGCTGGTGTGCACGCTCACACTGTCGACTACTGCATCTACCGCCATGCCGCTCAAGCGCTTCTGCTCTTCGAGAGGTATGCCCAGCTTGTCGAAGGTCTTCTTAAGCTCGGGGTCAATCTCCTTCTTGTCGTTGGTCTTGGTTTGTGGCGCTGCATAGTAGCTGATGGCCTGGAAGTCGATGTCGGGCATGTTCACCTTACCCCATTTTGGGAGTTTAAGCGTCTGCCAGTGTCTGAACGCCTTCAAGCGGAATTCCAGCAGCCATTTGGGCTCATTCTTCAGAGAACTGATGCGTCGCACCACATCCTCATTAAGGCCCTTGGGGATGACATCGGTCTCAAAGTCGCTCACAAATCCGTAGCGGTATTCCTCGTTTGCCGCCTGGTTGATGATCGACTCCTCGTCTTGTTTCTTTTTTATATTGTTGTTTTCACTCATTTCTAACCTGTTGTATAGACGTGATGGTTTCTCTTGTTGAACTGCCCCATTTTGACTGGATGCGATACAAGTTTTTGTACATCACGAAATAACCTACAAAGATACTGCTTTTCGGCTCAACGGCACTAATAATAGAGGCAAAAAATGTCTTTAAATACAAAAAATATTGATTTTCAATGTAAAACGAACTGTATGTTAAATATAATGTGTATTTTTGCACGAAAAATAAATATTATTTCCATAAGTAACGTTTTGAAAAACAAATAATACAATTAATGATATGAAGAGGTTTTTATTGATAGCAATAGTGATGCTTTTGGGCTGTGCTGTTGATGTTTGTGCCCAGTCAATCACAGTGTTAGATGACGATGGAGTGCCTGTGGCCTATGTGGCTGTGACAAATGATCAGGGACAGCTCATTGGCGCAACCAACGTAAACGGTGTGCTTGAGGACATCAAAGGTAATAATGTGCTATGCCTATCGCATGTGGCTTTCAAGCCAATGACTGTGAATGTCGCTGACCTGACCGATGGCGTAGTAACAATGGAGGGGACAAGCTACTCTCTTCCTGATGTGGAAGTCAAGCCAAAAGAACTGCTATATATGCAGACCTATTACCGTGTTACCTACATTGATGAGGATGGTCCCATCTATTATAGGGCAGGAGTCATAGACAATACCTATGAGTTTGCCAATCAAAAGGTCAACACCAAATCAAAGAGCATTTCGGAGGGTGGATCAGGATTACTTAAATTCCTTCTCAATACTATTGCGGGAGGCGTGATAGAGGACAAATGCAAGATACACAAGGAGTCTACCTATCAACTGGTTAACAGCAACGATGGCAAGTGGGCTGGAGTGAGTGTCACCACCGATTCCACAGGTCGAAAAGTAATAAGAGACTCAGAGTCGATATTGGGATATATCGACGAGGACATGAAGGATGGCAAGCGCATAACAACGTTTGACAATTGGCTCTTCAAAAAACATCTCGAGATAGCCAAAGAGAAGAACGAGAAAAAGAAACAGAAAAAGCAGGAAGAACTTGATAAAGCTGAGGAAGAAGAAGAAAGGAGTTTCTATGAGGTTTATCGCATGAACGAAGAAGGCTATTCAGCAATAGGCGATTTCGTGATGCAGCAATTGCTTGTCAAAGGTGTTTTCAAGCGCACTAAAAAGCAATATATCCTCGTTCTTGAATCGTTTGCTACCGAGACTGCCTACATCGACAAGAAAGAGTTCAAGCAAACTCGCAAGGAGAACGAAGTGGATAAAAGCTACGAAGATATGTTGCGCTATGAGAAGGCTCACAATATCCCGCCGCTGGCGCCACACTTGAAAGTTCAAGTCGATAAATTGTTTGAGAAAAAGAAATAAGATGTAAGCGGAGTTAACTCTTAGATTATAAGTGAATTGGATAATGGTTTGAGATTTTTTTAATCAAATCTATTGCCAGTTCAAAAAAAAGTAGTAACTTTGCAACCGCAAAAATGCGATTAAGCGAGAGAAGGCTGAGCTTGCACAATGTCTTCCAAGCGAGAGCATTTTATTCAAAAATGCCCAAGTGGCGGAATTGGTAGACGCGCACGTTTCAGGTGCGTGTGCCGCGAGGCGTGAAGGTTCGAGTCCTTTCTTGGGCACTGCATAGTCCGATAATCGGTTGATTTTCAACGATTGTCGGATTTTTGTTTTGTTGCTCTTTTTATAAAAATGACGTTGTGTTATTGCAATTATGAATAGTTTTTCTTAATTTTGTCTTCAAATTTTTTATAACCTTCTAAAATATTATAGATAATGAAAACTTATATGAAACAATTATTGTTGTTGGCTATGATTTTTGTGACTATCACAGCCACTGGTTCTAATGTCAATAAGCAGGAGCTTAATACTGCCGCTACTCCAGAATACAAGACTGCTATAAAAGACTTCCTCGATGTTGTGGGGTTTGGAAATACAATGAAAGAGAATCTTACCGCGACTTATGCACAATTTGGGCTTGAAGGCCAGTATATTGATGATCTTGTGAATGAATTGGTAGATAAACTGCCTGAAAAGATGGCGGATATTTACTCTAAATATTTCACTCTTGATGAGATAAAGCAGTTGGCAGAAGTCAATAAAAACGAAATTCAAGAAAAAATACGATCATTGCAACCCCAAATAAATAAGGAATTGATTCAAGAAGGACAATGCTATGCGTCGGGAAAGCCAAGCCCCTCGGCTGGAATCGAAGCGCCTGCCGATTTTGAAGAAGCAATGAGAGAATATTTTGAGATATCTGGATTTGAAAAACAAATGGAGCAGATTCGGTCGCTCTTTGAGAGTAATTTTGGTCTTCAAACGGGTGCACTCAGTGGGCTATATAACGAAATGCCCGATATGATGGTGCGCATTTATTCCCAGTATTTCACGACAAGCGAAATCAAGCAGGCAGCAGCCTTATCGGCGATGCCTTGTATGAAGAAATTTATCGAAATGACACCTGCAATTTCTCAGGATACTATTGCAGTGACACAAGAAATAATAATGGAATACTTCAAAAATCTATTTTAAGGGTTCCTTTGAATTAACAGCATTAGAATGCTTATTAAATAAAAACGCATGGCGGGTATCGATGTTGATACTCGCCACGTTTATGTATGTACTTGGTTGAGAAGTTGGAGTTACTTGATGTACTTGCCTATTCCAGGAATGCGCTTGAGCATTGGCTCGAGGTGTTCCATCTTTATCAGAACGGCGAAGAACACAAGCAACAGAGCTGTACGGAAGGTGATATTGGCCCATGTGATGCCGAAGTCTACAAAGCAGTAGACGGCAAAAATCGCTGCCGTGAGCAAGGTGTAAATGGCGATATCCTTTAGTGGATAGTCGATGGGGTAGTACTTGCGTCCCACAAAGTAGCAGAGCACCATAGAGATACCATATCCCGTAAAGCCTCCCCATGCGCAAGCCCAATAACCGAACTTGGGTACAAAAATGAAGTTTATAGCGACAAGAATCGCGCATCCTATGAACGAGAAGATAGCTCCCCAGATGGTCTTGTCGGTGAGTTTGTACCAGAACGAGAGGTTGAAGTAAATTCCCATCATAATCTCGGCCGCCATGACGATTGGCACCACTTTGAGACCTTCCCAGTAGTCACGCCCGATGATATACTTCAAGATGTCCATCCATGCCATCACCATGAGGAAAGCTATATAAGTGAAGATGATGAAATAACGCATTGCGCTGGCGTAGGCCTCTCGGTTGTCCTTGTCTCGGCTCTTGCCGAAGACAAAAGGTTCGTAGGCCCAACGGAAAGCGTTGGTGATAATCGCCATTATCATTGCGATTTTGCATGCTGCGCCAAAAATTCCGAGCTGCACCTTGCCGTTGTGGCTTGGGTCAATGTATGGGTAGAGGATTTTGTCGGCAGTTTGGTTGAGGATGCCCACGATGCCGAGCAACAGCAGTGGCCAAGTGTAGGAGAGCATTCGCTTGAGCAGCGCCCAGTCCATTTTGTATTTGATGCCTGTAAGCTCTTTCCAGAAAAGGAAAGTCACTAATCCCGTGCACACCAGGTTGAGATAGAAAGCATATCCTACGCCCACGGTCGGGTCATAAATTTTGCCTATCACCTCGGGGTAGCTCTTGTAGAGATTGGGGAGCCAAACGAAATAGAGGAGGTTGAGGAGGATGTTGAGGATTATAAAGGCAAACTTGAGCGTAGCAAACTTGATGGGCCTGTGTTGATAGCGCAGGTAGGCATAGAGTATTGACTGCACCGCATCGAGAGCTACTACTATCGCCATGACACTGATGTAGCTTGGATGATCGCCATAGCCCATTGCCGGTGCCAGCCATGGCAGTGTGATGAAGATGAGCGCCACAAAGAGTGCCGCGACTGCTGCCACTGCTATGAGAGAGGTGGAGATTACCGATTTAGGGTCTTCATCATCTTTGTTGGAGAAACGGAAGAAAGTCGTCTCCATTCCAAAGGTGAGGATAATGATTAAAAGCGCAATATAGGCATAGATATTGGTTACTATGCCGTAGCCTCCCGAAGCTGCGCTGATTTTAGCTGTATATAGAGGTACCAGCAGGTAGTTGAGGAAACGACCCACCATTCCCGTGAAACCATATATCACGGTGTCTTTAGCTAAAGACTTGAGATTTGCCATTATAGTTTTGGTTTATTGTTCGTTTAGAAAAGAGATGCTTGACCGCTGCTGTCGGCAGGGCGGTCGATCTTGAGGTGGCGGAATGCCAGGTCGGTAGCAACACGGCCTCGTGGGGTGCGCTTGATGAAACCTTCCTTGATGAGGAACGGCTCGTAAACCTCCTCGATGGTGCCGGCATCCTCGTTGAGAGCCGCAGCAAGGGTGGATAGTCCCACCGGACCGCCACCAAACTTGTCGATGATGGTGATAAGTAGCTTGTGGTCGACCTCGTCGAGGCCATAGGTGTCGATATTCAGAGCCTCGAGGGCATATTGTGCTATAGCACTGTCGATTTTGCCGCTGCCTTTCACCTGGGCAAAGTCGCGCACGCGGCGCAGCAGGGAGTTGGCGACACGTGGCGTGCCACGGCTGCGCAGAGCTATCTCGCGGGCAGCGTCGTCGGCGATGGGCACGTTAAGAAGCCTTGCCGAGCGCTTAATGATGCCTTCAAGCGTCTCGTGGCCGTAATATTCCAAGTGGCAGTTGATGCCGAAACGTGCTCGCAGTGGCGCTGTGAGCAGTCCGCTTCGTGTAGTAGCACCAATGAGTGTGAACGGCGAGAGAGTGAGCTGCACCGAGCGCGCCCCTGGTCCCTTGTCGATCATGATGTCGATGCGGTAGTCCTCCATTGCCGAGTAGAGATATTCCTCCACAATGGGGCTCAAGCGGTGAATCTCGTCGATAAAGAGCACATCGTTCTCTTCGAGCGACGTGAGCAATCCAGCCAGGTCGCCTGGCTTGTCGAGGACAGGTCCGCTAGTGACTTTGAAGCCCACCCCCATCTCGTTGGCAATGATGCTCGAGAGGGTGGTCTTTCCCAGTCCCGGAGGTCCATAAAACAGAGTGTGGTCAAGAGCTTCGCCTCGCTTGCGTGCAGCAGCAACAAAGACCTTGAGATTGCTGATAATGCCCTCTTGTCCAGCGAAATCGCTGAACCTTGCCGGCCTTAATGCTTTCTCAAAATCGCGGTCTACCTGGTTTCGTTCTTCTCTTATATCGAAATCGTCGTTCATATAGAATATTCTAAGTCAGAAGACAAAATTAGTAATAAAAACCTTCAAAGCAACAAGAAGGAGATAATTTTCACATTTTTTGCATATAGTTGACACATTGTTTTACAGTTTTTCTTTGCAGATTGCTAAATTATCACTATCTTTACGCAATAATTTTTACGAAGTAGTAAATGGAAAATAATAGATTTTGTGTTATAATGTGCGGTGGTGTGGGTAGTCGTTTCTGGCCCTACAGCCGCGAAGCGATGCCTAAACAGTTTATTGATTTTCTAGGAACAGGACGCAGCTTGTTGCAACAGACTGTTGACCGTCTTTCCAGCATCATCCCTATCGAAAATATCATTGTGCTCACCAATGAGCAGTATTCCTCAATCATTCAAGAGCAACTGCTAGATATAAAGCCTGAGCAGATTCTGCTGGAGCCTGCCCGTCGCAATACTGCCCCTTGTAATGCCTGGGCGGCTTGGCACATCAAGGCGCTAAATCCCGATGCAAGAATCATGGTTGCTCCTAGTGATCACATGGTGCTTAAGCAGCATGACTTTGAGGATAATGTGATAAAGGCATTTGAGTTTGTGGAGAAAAATGACGCCATTGTCACCTTTGGCGTTAAGCCCAGCCGTCCCGAGACCGGTTATGGTTACATCCAGGAGGGCGAGCCTGTCGATGAGCTGTTCTCAAAGGTGAAGACCTTTACCGAAAAGCCTAACAAAGAGCTTGCCAACGTTTTCCTTGAGAGTGGCGAGTTTTACTGGAACTCTGGCATGTTCTTCTGGGGCGTGGATACCATTATCAATGCCATGCGTGAGTATGCCCCCGAGATAGCGCAGGTGTTTGACCACGCCAACTTGTTCTACGGTTCTCCTCAAGAGCAGGAATTCATTAACGCCAATTATAGTTCTTGCCCCAACATTTCGATAGACTATGCCATTCTTGAGAGGTCGAGAAAAGTATATGTCGAGAAGGTGGACTTCGGTTGGAGCGACTTGGGCACTTGGGGCTCTATTTATGACAACTCGCCCAAGAACCGTGACGGCAATGTGACGCCCAACACAAGGGTATTGGCCTTTGAGAGCAACAATAATGTGATAGCTGCCAAGGGCGACAAACTCGTGGTGGTGTCGGGGCTTAACGGTTACATCGTTGCCGACACTCCCGATGCGTTACTCATAGTTCCCAAGAACGACGAGCAGAAAATCAAGAACTACGTGAACGAAGCCAAGACTTGCTTCGGAGACAAGTATCTGTAGCCTGGAAGCGGTTTGATGTTACAAAAAAATCAGGGTGTCCAAAATCAAAAGGACACCCTGTTTTTTGTGATAAATCAAAGATTGTCTTACTTCGACATTTCCTCGAAGGTCTTCTTGATGATAGCGACAGCCTTGAGGATTTCCTCTTTGTTGATGCACAAGGGAGGAGCGAAGCGGATGATGTGGTCGTGGGTGGGCTTAGCCAGCAGACCATTGTCACGTAGCTTGAGGCAGATGTCCCAAGCGGTCTTGCCCTTGATAGGAGTGGTGACAATTGCGTTAAGCAAGCCGCGTCCGCGCACCTGAACGATGAATGGAGAGTTGATTTTCTTGATTTCCTCGCGGAAGATCTTACCCATCTTCTCGGCGTTCTGTGTCAATTTCTCTTCTTTCACAACCTTGAGGGCCTCAACAGCTACACGTGCTGCGAGTGGGAAGCCACCGAAGGTAGAGCCGTGCTCGCCGGGCTTGATATTGAGCATGATGTCGTCGTCGGCAAGGCAAGCCGAAACGGGAAGAACACCACCACCCAGGGCTTTACCTAGGATTACGATGTCGGGACGGATGCCGTCGTGCATAGAGCAGAGCATCTTACCGGTGCGGGCGATACCAGTCTGAACCTCGTCGGCAATGAAAAGCACGTTGTGCTCGTGGCACAGGTCGAAACATTTTTTCAAGTAGCCGTCGTCTGGCACAAATACACCAGCCTCGCCCTGGATGGGCTCAGCGATGAATGCGCACACCTCGTCGCCATATTTCTCAAGAGCTTTCTTGAGAGCCTCGGGATCGTTGTAAGGAATGCGGATGAAACCAGGAGTGAGTGGTCCGTAGTCGGCAAATGAACTTGGGTCGTCGCTCATGGTGATGATGGTCACGGTGCGTCCGTGGAAGTTGCCTTCACAGCAAATTATCTTGATTTTATCGTTGGGTATACCTTTCTTTACAGCACCCCAGCGGCGTGCCAGCTTCAATGCTGTCTCCACACCCTCGGCGCCAGTGTTCATGGGGAGCACCTTGTCATAGCCGAAGAACTGGTGGATGTATTTCTCATACTCGCACAGGGCGTCGTTGTAGAAAGCACGCGAAGTGAGGCAGAGCTTGCCGGCCTGGTCCTTGAGAGCTTTCACGATGCGTGGATGGCAGTGGCCTTGATTCACAGCGCTGTAAGAAGATAGGAAGTCGAAATATTTATTTCCTTCCACATCCCATACATAGATGCCTTTACCCTTGTTGAGCACAACAGGCAGTGGATGATAGTTGTGTGCACCATACTTGTCTTCCATTGTCATGCAACGCTTACTTGCTGTGCCAATAATTGTCTTTTTTGTAGTAGCTTTTTTAGCGGTTGGTTTAGTTTTTTTGCAATTAGCCATAATTAGTTGATTTTATAGAAATTTGTTCTGATTGTGCAAAATTAGTTCTTTTTTGGCGAAAAACTCAATAAACGCCATTAAAATAATGTGCAATTTTTGTTAACACGAGAAAAATCTCTATATTTGTCATCGATAACCAACTACATTACCGTTATGAAAAAGATTTTGTTACTGCTTGTTGCGATGGTGTCGATGGTCGCCAGTGCGCAACCCATGATAACCGAAAAGGGATATTTCTACAGCCCCGATGGATTCAAGTGTAAACATGGCCACATTTATACCAAAGATATGCAAACTCTTGTGCGCACAGGCTGGTATGGACGTGACGACTGGGACCAGCACTATCTGGTGGAGAAACTGATTGAGGTGCCGTCGGGTGCCGAAGTGATTCCCAGCCATTTCCTTTATGGTCCTGCTGGCGAGGCTGCCACTGGCTACAATTGGCTCTATGCTGTGGTTATACCGAGTTCGGTGCAGTGGATAGCGACCGATGCATTCCTTATGCCTCGCGTGGTGTTCTTCAGTGGAGAGACGCCAGTGGAGGCGGTGTCGGCTATCCAGTCCGATCCTAACGCCACCGAGCTGGCACGCTTCAACGTCGAGGGTCAGCGCATCGAGGGACCCGAACCAGGCGTAAATATCGTGCTTATGAGCGACGGCACCGCCCACAAGGTTATGGTGAAATAATGTTCAGTTAATTTTTAGATTTCCTCGTACTCGGCGTCGCTGATGGCCTCTTCTTGATATTGAGAGGTGTGCTCTTGCTGAGTTGAGGTGTTATCGGCTTTTTCTTCCATTCTTCCTTCGAGCTCTTCATAGTCAACGTTTTCGGCGTTTTCCTCGCTGTAACGGCGGTAACGTTCCACCATTTCGCGTTGCTCGTCGGAGCGTGTGTCACTGTTCTGCCCCGGCTGGTAATTGCCTTGCTGCTTCATAGCTTGCTCATACTCGTCTCTGAACTGACGCATCTTGCGCCACACCCTGTAGATGGGAGCGGCGATAAAGTAGAGCAGTATCAAAAACAGGATAAACCAGAACATGATATAGATATTTCAGACTAAAAAAAAGTAAATCAACACTTAAAGGTAGCAAAAATTGTGCCAAGTGATGCCTGTCACGCTTCTTTTTCCTTGAAGAGCAATGACATGAGTACATAAAATGCTATAACACAGGCCAAACCGCTCACTCCGCCCAGGATAATAAATGTGACAGCTGCCACTAGCAGAATATACTGCTTGTAGCTTTCCTTGATGCCGAAGCCGTGCACCTTGAGCGAGAACATGCGCAAGTTGCACACCATGAGCAGCGAGAGCGCAACAATGAGCGCGAGCACTATCCACTGACTGATGGTGTGATGAGTGGCATAATAGTTGATGAATCCAATCCAGAAGATGGCATTGGCAGGGATGGGAAGTCCGGTGAAAACGGTAGCTTGATTAGTGTCAACATTGAATCGTGCAAGCCGCAGAGCACCAAAGACGGGAATGAGCAGCGACATCAGGCATACCCATGTGTCGCATCCTGCTGCTTCCATCACATTATATAATATCATGGCAGGAGCCAGCCCAAAGCTCACGCAGTCGCTTAGCGAGTCGAGTTCTTTGCCCAGAGGTGAGACGGCATGAAGCAACCGCGCCACGAGGCCGTCGCAAAAGTCGGCGACGGCTGCCAGTGCTATTAATAGAAATGCAAGCTGGTAGCCTTGGAGTCCCCACATCAAGGTCTCAAATGGTTTGAACGCTGCTATCACAGCCATTGCTCCAAAGAGCAGGTTCAGGCATGTGATGGCGTTAGGAATGTTGTTTTTTATGGCTTTGAGCATTTTCATCAATCTTCTTCTGCTTTTTTGAGTCGTGCAATTGGTGTTATGCCACCTGTTGTCGTGTCGCCCAGCTTAACGAGAATCTCGCTATTAAGTGGTAGGTATATGTCGACACGCGATCCAAACTTTATGAATCCAATGAAGTTGTCAATATCCACTTCATCACCAGCTTCGACATAGGTAACGATGCGTCGCGCAATGGCTCCGGCAATCTGGCGCACCAGCACGTCCTCACCGTTTTTCTCGCTCTCGATTACAATTGCCGAGCGTTCGTTGTCGGTGCTCGATTTTGGCAGGTAGGCTGCGAGGAAACGTCCTGCATGATGTTTCACATATTTTACTTTGCCCTTGAGAGGCACCCAATTGGCATGTACGTTAAATACCGACATGAAGACCGATAGCTGAATGACATTCTTGTGCAGGTACTCACCTTCGTATACCTCTTCGAGAGCTACAACCTTGCCGTCGACACTCGATACGACAACGCCGTCGTTATCTCCCTTGAAGTGCCGCTGTGGCAACCTGAAGAAGTTCACCACGAGTGCAAACATGATGACGCTGATGACAATGAGAGTTATCGGAATCCACTTGGGTTCAATAAACAAGTAGGCCGAAACATTTATTGCCAGCAGTATGAGCAGCAACACAAAGATAATATTCTGTCCTTCTCTATGTATTTTAACTTTCATCTCAATGATAAAAAACTTTGCTTTTTAATCTGCAAAGATAACACTTTTAGTTGAAACACACATTAAAAGCTTTAAAAAAACTTCTAAACCATTATTCTTGGTGTTTTTCTGTAGTCAAAACACACCATAGAATCGCTGCCCAACAAACGTGAAAAACAAAAACGCAAGCAGCCTGGAGCCACTTGCGTTTTTTTGTTATATGGAGTGATAGGTTTACTTCACAATAATCTTCTTGCCGTTGTGGATGTAGATGCCGGGAACGGTTGGCAAGCTGTTGTACTTCACGCCCATGAGGTTGTAGTAAGCGTTGTCGGCCTTAGTGTCGGTTCCAACAGTGTTAATGGCTTCGGGGCTCTTCTTGGTAACAGTCATGTATACTGATCCATTGAAGCTTCTTAACACTGCCAAGCCAATTTCGTAAGTACCGGCGTCCTGAATGCGGAAGTTTGCGCCATTATCACCTTGCACGGTCATGATACCTTGACCCAGCATGTCTTCGTTGATCAGGAAGTAGCCAACGCTATTTTCGTCTTGACCACCAAACCAGCAAATGTTGCCTTGAGCGTCATAAGTGATAACCTTGAACTCGGCGCCAGCCTCGAACTCTGCTTCGGCCACATCATATTCGTTGAATGCTATGCGGCCACCCTCGGCGGTCTGGTTCCAATCGTTGAAGGTGCCTACCAGGAAGAAGCCTGTTTCGGGTTGCTCCTCTTCATAGGTGTAACTGATTTGCGTGCAGGGGAGCTCAACATTGGTGCCACAACCATTCATTGCGGTGGCATCGGGGAAGTCCTCGCCTTGAGCATAGTCAACGAAGCTGCTCCAGTTGTCGGTGTAGGTCATAGCCTTACCCATGATGCCCGAAGTGTAGAAGGGAGCGTAGTCGCTGCCATTGGTGCAGTTGTCATCATCTTGTGCATCAAATACCATTGTCACAAGCAAGCTCTTGCCAGGGGTGAACTCGAAATCTACAGGGAACTCAAGAGTGCAATCATCGCCATAGTAATCCAGCATGTCAATGCTTAGTTCTGTTTCAGCAGCTGGCTCGCCAAATTCGAAAAACTGCTTTATGCCTTCCACCACAGCAAATGCGGTGGCATCGGTCTCTTGGAGATATACCTTCACGTTGCGGCTAATCTCGTCCCATGATTCACAATAGAACTTGAATTGCAGCTTGGTTATTGTCACGTTCTGCTTGCCTTCAAGGTCGGTGAGCAGGTCGGGGGTGTAAATCATCTGGGCTCCTGTGTGGGCAATATAGAAATTGGTGGGAGCCATATCGAAATAGGAGCCATTATAGAGCTCGGCATCGTCCCAGTCGCCCACGTTGATGGTGCCCTCAGTTTGGGCTTGTGCACTAATTGCAAATGCAGCAATTGCTGCGAGAATCATGTAAAATTTCTTCATAATGATAATGTTTTTATGATTAATAAATTAATAGGATTTCACGCTGCAAAATTATTGCTTTCCTGAACGGTCTACAATCGCCAAGAATAAGTAATTTTGCATAATGCACTAATCAATTAGTGTGGTTTTGGCAAACTATCTGTTGTACTTGAAGCTCGAGCCACCGAGGAACTCACGCATAATGCTTGTGGGCGGGATTTCCTTGTCATCGACTGGGATGAAGTAGTGAATGAACTTCAGCAGTCGGTGGGCTTCGGAGTATTCGGGGCAGTTCTTTGGCACTGTCGAGAGGATGAGCTCGGCATGTGGCCTTAGCACTGCAAACTCGATGTTGAGCGCTGAGTTGAACATCATGTCGGCATTCTCCTGATAGGGGGCAATCCATTTCTCCTCCGATGTGCACACGTTCTTCCAGTGGCTAATTGTCTCCTTTGCGCTGAAAGCTCCCTTGTTGTAGTCGCGGATGATGCGGCGAAGCAAGCGGTTGTCGCTGGTGGGCACCCAGTTGTGGTCATCGAGTGAGATACTGGTAAGGGTGGAGATAAACACCTTAAACTTCTTGCTGTCGGGGATGCGCTCGGTGAGCATGGGGTTCAGGGCGTGAATACCCTCAATGATAAGCACTGTGTCGTTCTTGAGTTTGAGCTTCTTGCCGTTATACTCCCTCTTGCCGGTTACGAAGTTAAACTCTGGAATCTCTACGCGCTCACCATTCATAAGCCTCATCAAGTGGTCTTCGAGAAGTTCGCAATCCACTGCTTTGATATTGTCGAAGTCATAGTCGCCATTGGGCAATAACGGGGTGTCCTCGCGGTTGACGAAGTAGTCGTCGGTAGAGAAAGATAATGGACGCAGACCGCATGCCAACAGCTGGATTGACAGACGTTTGCAGAACGTGGTCTTTCCCGAGCTGGAAGGGCCAGTGATAAGTACGAGACGTATGGGGTTCTCTTTGTCACGGAAGCGACGGTCTATTTCCTCGGCTATCTGCACAATCTTCTTCTCCTGAAGAGCCTCACTCACCTGGATGAGCTCAGAGGCATAGCCATTTAGAATAGCCTTGTTCACGTCACCAGCGTTTGATTGCCTCATAATTACATCCCAATGCACTTTCTCGGCAAACATCTCGAAGGTGTGCGGCATGTCATGCATGGGCGACAGTTGAGTGGGGTTCTCCCAGTCGTGAACGCGCAGCAGCAAACCGTCTTTGTACTTTATTACATCCCAAACCTTGAGATACCCTGCCGATGGCACGAGGGGGCCATAGAAATAGTCGGCAGTATCCTCCAGCGTGAAATAGTCGCTGTAGATTTGTCCGCTCGACTCCAGCAGTTTCACCTTGTCGGCAAAACCGCGCTCGGCAAAGACCTTGATGGCTTGTTCGGTTGTAGCTTCATGACGGTGGAATACCATGTCGTTATCAACAATCTCGTGCATGCGAGCCCTAATGTTCTCAACGTCCTCATCGGTCACTGGCTCACCATTCTTCTTCCTAAGGTTGCAGTAGTAACCGCCCGAAATGGGGTGCTCGATAAAGAGTTTGCTGCCTGGGCAGGTGTCGCTAGTTGCCTTATAGAGCACGAAGCACAGCGAACGCACGTAAACCCTGAATCCCGAGCCACGGCGTGCGTCCATAAACTCCACGTCGCGGTTTTGGAACAGCCTGAATTTCAAGCCTTGCGAGGCATTGTTAACCTTTGCCGACACTACAGGGTACTTGAATTGCAGTTCATCGGCAAACGCCTTGTAAACGTCAAGTAGAGATGTTCCCTCTGGAAATTCTCTGACTACATTGTTGTTTTTGCATCTGATCTGTAACATTTTGGGAGTATTTTATAGAGTTGTAGAATCAATTACTTCTAATTTTTTTCCATCAACAGTGAAGTGGATATCGTGACCTGCGAAGCGCATACCGTAGACCTTGGCGGGGTCGTCGTGGTAATGCGGCCTTGGGTCGAGAGCGAGAGATTGCCGCAGTGCCTCGAGTTGTTGTGGCGAGAACAGTTGCTGCATCTCTTGAGGTATTGTGACCTCCAGCGATTGCCAGTCGTTGTTGTCGACGAAACCACATCTCGCTTCTGGATGTGCGTCGGCATAGGCAATGTAGGGTTTTATATCGTAGATGGGCGTGCCATCCATCAAGTCGGCTCCACCAACGTGAATCACTGGTCCTTGCGGGGTGTTGAGCTCCACTTTAATCAGTTTCACTACCGAGAGTCCCAGCGCATTGTGACGGTAGGGCGAGCGAGTGGCATAAACCCCTATTCGGGTGTTGCCGCCCAGCCTAGGAGGTCTTACCGTTGGGCTTGCTGCCGTATGCTTGTTGGCCGAGAACTCCCAAATTAGCCATATATAGTCAAATTCCTCTAATCCCCTTAGGCTGTCGGAATTTCGGAACTTGGGTTCAAAAACTATGGTCCCTTCCAGCGCACTCACAATCCCACTTTGACGCGGAATGCCAAACTTGTCGTTGAAAGGCGAGTGGAATGTGGCGATGGGGGTGATTTCCATAATTCTCAGTTATTTATTCGTTCGTGTTTCAGAATTTCAAAAGCAGTTTCCAGGATGGTGTCTTTGCCGCTTGCGATGTCTTCTTGAGTCATATCGACCTTCACGTCGGGCTCCACTCCAAACTCGGTGAGTTTTCCGTCGGGCCCTGTGATGGGTGCGGCCGAGAATCGTATGCTCCATCCGTTGGGCAGTTCGCTGGTGAATGGCAATCCACATCCGCCACCGGTGACATCACCCACGATGGTGACATTGGGCAGCGATTTCATGATAGAGACGAAATTGTTGGTTGCGCTGAACGAGCCTCGGTTGGCGAGCACAACAATTGGTTTGTTGTAGTGCACTCGTCCGTGGGCAGGTTCAAAGTAGTAATCATAAGGCTCGGAAAAATCATTGTGGCCAGTTCCTGTCTTGTGTTGAATGGAACCGGCATATATGCGCTCGTCAATGAATCTTCCCACAAAAGTCTCAACATTTGTGAGGTAGCCACCGCCGTTGTTGCGCACATCGATAATCAGTCCGTCGCTTGCTGCGAGATTGTTGAGTATAATGTCGAGATTTCCGTCGCCAATACCGCTTGCGAAATCTCCGTAGTACATATAGGCAAAATTATTGCCTAAAATCTGGTATTTGATTCCTGAAGCCCGCCTGTAGTTGAAGTTGAGATAGTACTCGTCGATGAGACGCTCGTCGTAGTTGATAGGGTATTGTTCCCAAATCCAGTATCGTGATACATCGAATGTGGATATGAGATTGGTGTGTCCGTCTTGCAACTCCTTGAGCATATCGCTGCACAGGTCAAAGAGCTCGCGATTGGTAATGTCATCGTGAATCTGGCATCGATACTTTGCCTTGACCGCCTGCCAGTCTACGTCTTTATATGCAAAGAAGCAGTAATGCTCGTCGAGTATTGACCATAAGGCATCGAAGTTGCCATAGGGGTCGTTGTCCCACTCCACCTGGTCATGGCAGGAGTTGAGCGGAATCAGTACCAAGATGGCGATCAATGTGTAAAACAGACGTTTCATGGATAAATCGACGATATTGTGTTGTTGTTCAACTTAGACTTATTCTTAGCCCCCACGTTGAGGAACTCGCCACCAATGCCAATGACGAGATAGTGGGCGATGTCGCGGGTGTTGATGTTGTTGATCCACGACGAGTTGATACGGTTTCGGTAGCCGATGCGCAGAATGGTGCTGCCTAGATGCAAGTCAGCCGAGATTGTGTGGTCAAGGTCGAAGCGGTTGCCCCACCATCCAAAGTGTGCGAGATTGCTGTGGTTGCCCAGATAAATCTCGTAGTAGGCTTCGTCATAGTCGGGAGCGAAGAACGCTCCAGCAACAGGAAGTATAGCTTGATAACGTAGTGTAATGGGTAATCGCTTGATGTGCATGTTGTAGACTGCCTGCCCTAAAAGCCCCACGTTCCAATGAATGCGTGCCGAAACCACGTTGTTGCTGTTGTAGGCGTTATATACAGCGCCCCCTCTGAACTGAGTCTCACCGCCCAGTTGAAATTGCAGCCCTGGCGTGAGAATATCTTTCCAGCGGTGCATCATCCCCCAGCTTGCGTCAACCATGAGGGCGTGCATAGTGTGATTGCCGGCAGGGTTGTGGGTATAGTCGTAGTCGACGCCCAAACGCAGTTGCCTGGTCCACTTCTCGGGGTTGAAGCCTGTGGCTTGCTGTGCTTCGTAGTTGATAGCTATAGCATGCCCTCCATATTTCAGAGGCGAGAGGTAGGAATCGAGCACTGTGGAATGTCCGTATTGCGCCGAGAACATATGAGCCACAGGCCTCAAGGGTTTCTCTTGCTCCAAATCTTGAGCCACAGCACAGTTGGTATTCCATGCCACAAGTAGCATGAAAAATAGAACCCATGTATAGACCTTGCGTGCTGTCATTGTCGTTATCTGCTAAGATTTGTCTTCTTCGTCATCGTCAAATAGACGTGTCTGCCCTGTGAGTTTGTCGCGTACCTCTTGTTGGTCGATGTCGGCAAGCAATTCAGTGTCTTGTTCAGGATTTGACTCTTCTTGTTCCTGTGGAGCCTCCTCCTCGACGATGCGTGGCTCAAGCTCGGTAACGGTGTCCACCTTGTAGTTGGTGAGTCGCTTGCCCTTGGCGTGGAAACTCTTGACGGCAATGAACTCCTCGGCGTCGACTATGAGATTGTCGCGCACGCTGTCGTCACCGCCGAACTTCACCTCAAAGCGCGGGTATTTCTCGCTCGAGAGCAGGATAAGGCTCGACTCGGGATTGTCGCCTATCATGCGCTGCTTTTTGTTGTTGTCGTCAAGTGTGAATCGCTTGAGGTATACATATCCCTGGTCGGCATCGTTGAGGATAGCTGTCCACACGATACTTGGGTCATACTTCATTATGCGCAGGATGCCTTCTTCGTAGTGGTTTGTGGCCTCGTTGCTGGTGGTGTAGAAATCGCCGTTCTTCATGATTACCAGAATGCGGTCATCACCGGCAAATTTGCCCAGCGAAACGCCGTGTCCCTCGTAGTTGATGCGCAGGATGTCCTGGTCAAACCAAACTTCGCGGTCGCCCAGCGTGGAGCGTCCGTGCTCCTTGAGGGAGATGCGGTGAATTTCGTTCTTGGTCACCATGTTGCCTCTCACAGTCTTGCCCTTGATTGCCATATCGGCAAGATCGAGGTCGAACTGCAGCACCCTGAGGTGTTTCTTGGGTTTGAGTGTTATTCTCAGCACTTCGGCCTCGCCGTTGGGGTTGACAGTGAACCACAGTATTTTCGATCCAGGTTTGCCTTGCGTTATGTCATATTCCTTGTCGCGAGTGACACCTGTGATGGCAAAACGCTTCATGTAGGTAGTGCCACCGCGTCCATCTGTATAGAGGACGTTGTAAATGGTGCGAGTGTCATTGCGCTTGTAGACACCCACATGCATTATGTGCTTACCCACGTATAGTTTCTCGGCAACCTTCACGACCTTGTACTTGCCGTCCTTGTAGAAGATGATTAAATCATCGATGTCGCTGCAGTTGCAGATGTACTCATCTTTCTTGAGCGATGTGCCGATAAATCCCTCCTGACGGTTGATATAAAGCTTCTCGTTGGCCTCGGCCACCTTGCTGGCAACGATGGTGTCGAAGTCGCGAATGGTGGTCTTGCGGGGATGCAGGTGGCCATATTTCTTTTTCAGGTTCTCATACCATTTGATGGTGTGCTTCACCAGATGGGCGAGTTTGTCATCAATGTCGGCAAGACGCTCATTGAGCATAGCGATATAGTTGTCGGCCTTGTCACTGTTGAACTTGACGATGCGCTTCATCTTGATTTCCATCAGTCGCAGGATGTCGTCGCGGGTAATTGCGCGGTAGAACTGCGGTTTGAATGGTTCCAATCGCTTGTCGATGTGCTTCACGGCGGCATCTTCGTCCTTAGCTTGTTCATAGCCTCTATCCTTGTAGATGCGCTCCTCGATGAAAATCTTTTCGAGCGAGGCAAAGAACAGCGACTCCATGGTTTCCAGGCGTTGAATCTCGAGTTCTTTCTTGAGAATTTCCTTGGTGTGGTCGACGCTGAATTGCAACAGGTGAGTGGCAGTCAAGAACTGTGGTTTTTCGTCCTTGATGACGCAGATGTTGGGGGAAATGCTCGTTTCGCAGTCGCTGAATGCGTAGAGTGCGTCAATGGCTTTATCGCTCGAAGTGCCGGGTTGCAAGGTGACGATAATCTCTGCAGTCGACGAGGTGTTGTCCTCTACTTTCTTGATTTTTATCTTGCCTTTCTCGGCAGCCTTGAGGATAGAGTCGATAAGGGTGCTGGTTGTCTTGCCGTAGGGCAAATCTTTGACTACAAGAGTTTTGTTGTCGAGTTTTTCGATTTTGGTGCGCACTCTCACGTTGCCGCCTCGTTCACCGTCACGGTAGTTGTTCACGTCGATATATCCTCCCGTGGGGAAGTCGGGGTAGAGCTGGAACTCCTCACCCTTGAGGTAGGATATGGCGGCATCGAGAATCTCGTTGAAGTTGTGAGGGAGAATCTTGCACGAGAGTCCCACAGCAATACCCTCGGCGCCTTGAGCGAGCAATAATGGGAATTTCACTGGCAGAGTGATAGGCTCGCGGTTGCGGCCGTCGTAGCTCATAGTCCAGTCGGTGACCTTGTTGTCGAAAGCTACCTCGAGAGCAAACTCGCTCAGACGAGCCTCGATATAACGAGGGGCAGCAGCACCGTCGCCGGTGAGTATGTTACCCCAGTTTCCCTGTGTGTCGATGAGCAGTTCCTTCTGTCCCAGTTGCACCAGTGCATCGCCAATCGATGCATCGCCATGTGGGTGGTAGTGCATGGTATCGCCCACGATACCGGCAACCTTGGTGTAATGGCCGTCATCGCTCTCCTTCATCACATGGAGGATGCGTCGCTGCACAGGCTTGAGACCATCCTCAATGTGTGGAATGGCGCGCTCCAGGATTACATAGCTGGCATAGTCGATAAACCAGTTCTCATACATGCCCGAGAGCTTGAGACGCTTGTCCTTTTTGGCGGTTGCAGAGTGAGAATCGTGATCGGGGATTGTGATCGGGGATTGTGACTCAGTTAACTCGGCTGACTCAGTTGACTCAGTTGACTCAGTTGACTCAGTTGACTCGGACTTACTCCCCTTGGCCTCCTCTACCTTAGAGGGAGAGTTTTCAGCCTCAGTTGATGCTTTTTCCTCCTGCTTAGCTGGGTCGTTGGGCTGCTGTAGCTGGTCGTCTTGTATGTTGTTGTCGTTGCTCATTCAGGTTTTTGTAGAGTTTTAAAAACTATATAAATTACCTAAAGTAGTAATTAATCGACAAAGTTAGTAATTTTTGGCGAAACAAACACGATTAAAAAACCAAAAACTCCCCAAAAATGGAATTAATAGGAGGATTTTTTTTGAAAAGGACACAAATGGAATGCAATTAATTGAAATAAAGAGATTATATTTGCATTTTGAAAAGAAAAGCTGATATGTTAACCTAATAATACAAAGAATATGAAAAAGATTATTTATTACTTGAGTGTAGTGGCGTTGTTGATGCTCATGGCGTGCAGTGGAGCCACGTTTGTTAATCCCGAGAAGGCTTCTGTCGATTTCACTATTGATGGCGGCGAGGAAAATATTACAGTAACTGCTGATGGCAGTTGGGATATTGATGTCTGCCCCGAATGGGTGAAGACCGATACCCATGACGGCACGTTGGTGATAAAGACAGAAAGAAACGAAACAGGCGCTGTGCGCTCAGGTGATATTGTGCTCAAGGGAAAGGATAATGTGCAAGCAATAATTAAGGTTACACAGTATTCAAGGTGTACCCACATCACTCCAGCAAGCGACAAGGTAGAGTTTGAGAAAGAAGGTGGTACACAGACAATTAATATCGATACTGATGGAGCAATTCAAGTTGAGGCTCCCGAAGGATTTACTGCCAGCTTTGCCGGTGGTGTGCTCACTGTAACAGCTCCTGCCAACGAAGAAAGCGCCAAGCGCGGTGAGATAAAACTCACTAGCGACAATCAGAGTGTTACCATCTTTGCCAGCCAGGCAGGCAACGTATGCCCCACTTGCGGTGGTAGCGGTACTGTAAACTGCTCGAAGTGCGGTGGTAAAGGGTATACAGTAAAAAGAGAAACAGGCGATTCGGGATGGTATGATGAAGTATACCATTTTAATAGCTATTATGGTTGCAAGAAATGTGGTGGCAGCGGCTATAAAACCGATGAAGGATATGCAAATGAGCACATGACCAAAGGTTCTGGCAAGATGACATGTCCCGATTGTGGCGGCAGCGGAAAATAACTACATCCAAAGTTTAGGAATAATATAAATAACGAGGGCAGGGATTGTTCCCTGCCCTCGTGTTATGTGTGTGAAATAGTGTGATTCTTACTCTTTCACTAGGATTGTGCCGGTGTTGCCCTTGAGGGCCTCACGTGCTTTGTCGAGCGAGGTGATGAGGGCAGTGCCGCCAGTGGTGTTCTCCACGAAGCTGATGCAAGACTCCACCTTGGGGAGCATGCTGCCGGGAGCGAAGTGTCCCTCGGCGATGTACTGGCGCGCTTCGGCTATTGTCATGCGGTCAAGATCCTTCTGGTCGGGCTTGTTGAAATTGATAGAAACCTTCTCAACAGCAGTGAGGATTACCAGCATGTCGGCATTGAGGTCAAGCGCTAACTTTGCGCTGGCGCGGTCTTTGTCGATAACTGCTGCCACACCCTCATAGTCGCCAGGACCTTTTTCCATCACGGGGATGCCGCCACCGCCCACGGTGATTACCACACTGTGAAGACTCACGAGTTGCTCAACGATAGGCAACTCAACAATCTTCACTGGAATGGGCGAGGGCACCACGCGGCGGTAACCGCGACCAGCATCCTCAACAAAGGTGTAGCCTGTCTCGGCTACGATGCGGTCGGCATCTTCCTTGCTGTAGAACATTCCCACAGGCTTTGTGGGGTTCTGGAATGCGCTGTCATTCTGGTCAACAACCACCTGGGTAACCACTGCTGCACAGGGCTTGTCGATGCCACGGCGGGCGAGCTCACGCTCCACAGCCTGCTGCAGATGATAGCCAATGTAGCCCTGAGTCATGGCGCCGCACTCGGGGAATGGCATCGCTGGAGTGCCACCGCCGTTGTTGGCGCTGTACTCAAACGCGAGGTTCACCATACCCACCTGAGGGCCGTTGCCATGGCCAATTACCACGTCATATCCTTCCTCAACGAGGTCGACGATGGTCGAGGCAGTGCCTTTCACCAGCTCGAGCTGTTCCTGAGGAGTTTTGCCCAGAGCGTTACCGCCCAAGGCTATAACTAATCGTTTGCTCATAGTTTTTTAGTTGAGAGGGGAGAGTTGAGAGTGTTTTAGCATCTCTAATCTCTCTTCCCTAATCATTCTACTTTAACGTTGCGTACATCACAGCCTTGATGGTGTGCATACGGTTCTCGGCCTCGTCAAATACCTTAGATTGTGGGCTGCGGAATACCTTGTCGGTAACCTCCATCTCCTTCAAGCCGAATTTCTCGTAAATCTCACGGCCAACCGAAGTTTCGAGGTCGTGGAACGAAGGCAAGCAGTGCAGGAAGATGGCGTCGGGGTTGGCGTTGGCCATCACCTCGTCGTTCACTTGATAGGGGCTGAGCAGATTGATGCGCTTCTCCCAAAGCTCGGCGGGCTCACCCATCGATACCCAGATGTCGGTGTAGATAACGTCGGCGCCCTTGGTGCCCTTCTTCACGTCGTCGGTGAGGGTGATGGTGCATCCGTTCTCCTTGGCAATCTTGCGACAGGTGGCAACGAGCTTCTCATCGGGCATATTGTCCTTGGGACCGCAAGCCACAAAGTTGATACCGAGCTTAGCCGAAACAACCATCAGCGAGTTGGCAACGTTGTTGCGAGCATCGCCCATGAAGACCATCTTCAAGCCCTTGTAGTGGCCAAAGTTTTCCTCGATAGTGAGAACGTCGGCAAGCATCTGAGTTGGGTGGAACTCGGTGGTAAGACCATTCCACACGGGGATACCAGCATAGCGGCCCAGATCCTCAACGATGTCCTGGTCAAAACCGCGGTACTCGATACCGTCAAACATGCGACCAAGCACCTTGGCGGTGTCTTCGAGCGACTCCTTGTTGCCCATCTGTGACGAAGCGGGGTCGAGGTAGGTCACGCCCATACCCAGGTCGTTACCTGCTACCTCAAACGAGCAGCGGGTGCGGGTTGAAGTCTTCTCAAACAACAGCACGATATTCTTGCCGGTTAGGTACTTGTGGGGGGTGTTGGTGCGTTTAAGACGCTTGAAATCTTTAGAAAGCTCAAGTAAATACTGGATTTCCTCGGTGGTGAAGTCTAATAACTTCAAGAAATTTCTTCCTGATAAACTTCTTGGCATAGTTTTAAATTGTTTTATTGTTAATAAAATGTGTATTTTGAAATTTGCCGCAAAGGTAAGCATTTTACCTCAACAAAAGAATTATTTGAAAAAGAATTTTGAATTTGTTCGCTATTTACGACTTATAGGACTGAAATAAAGGTTAAACAACTCTTTCAAGCCGACCTCAACAATCTTAAAGAAACAAGAAAAGCTGTGGCATCGGAATCCAATGATAAAAAAGACGCTCCAAAAAAATCTGAGTAAAACGGAAACTATGATTAACTGATTCATTGCTAACTTAGCTCTTAAGACGACAAAATTGATTACCGTCATCATTGCCTGGATGTGTGCCAGTGTTAATGGTGACGGAATAGTGTCCAGCGTCGATGTTACGGCTCTCTACAACTGGCTGCTCAACGAGGATGCGAGTTCTATCGTCAATGGAGATCAAGATGGTGACGGCATTATCTCATCGGTTGATATTACCATCATCTACAAC
>JAFZAC010000024.1 GCA_017548365.1 Muribaculaceae bacterium | reverse complement strand
GGTAATAGCAGGAAACAAAACATTCTGCAACGATTTATGCTTCAGCATATATCTCCGTATCTTGGCACATGCTGTGCCATCAGGTCTCATTTTATTTGTTATTCGAGGATAGTACTCTGCGTGAATTCGGTTGAACTCACGACAAATTTCCTCGTATGTCATACTTTCAACAATCATAGTCTTTAATTAGGGATATCATAGCTTATTGTCAGCGGTTCACCCTTAAGTGGGCAATCGGCTATAGCTGTTGCGACCTCGGTGAAAGGCGTGTCACCACCTTTCTTTGATATCTCAATAGATATTTCTACTTTGGTGTTAGGTAAAGCTTCTGCTACATCCACATAAGTCGAGAACTCAATATGAGAGCCTTTAGTGACACGTTCCATTCTGATATGTTCTTCCGTTCCCTCAATACTTCTCACTGTCTGTATCGGTTTCCCTGTATATTTGTGATTCGAGTCGAAGAAATCAGTAAAACTCACATAAGCGATATTATGGAAGTCATTTATTGTCGAGTAGGTGACATTATAATAGACGGTGTATTCATCTTTATGGGTGTCATACTCTGTTATGAAATCATCACTGCAACTCGAAAGAATAGCAATGAAACATAGACAGATTGAGAGATATTTGAGCAGAATTTTCATGTTTTTATACTTTAGTACATTGTTTGAGTGTCACAGTCACCAACTGGAGGCAATGGCAAGCCGCGTCCTTCTACCATTGTTAGTGGCGTATAACCATCTCGCAGTGTGTTGGTGTATTCATCAAAAGCATAAATGTAATGCCCTTTTCGGCATTCATCGAGAGCAAGCTTGAACCATTCAACATATTCGGGATCTCTACCAAGCGCGAAGCGCGAGAGTTCCCGATATTCCTCAATGATACGCAAAGCGTTCTCTTGCGGAGTCAATTCGGAGTAATCCCATGGTAAGTTGCAGTTGTGCGTCAATAATGCCAGTTCTTGGTCATTAATGTCGCAGAACAGCCCATTTTTATTCCAGGTGTTTTGTTTAACGGTGAGCCAGCAGCGATAGCCAATTCCATTTGGGCTTATGTATGCGCAGACACGAAATTTCTCATAGCCCAACTTATGAAGCTCGGCTACAGTCTCAAAGTATTTAACAAACAGCTCTTGCATGTGGTTTATGTTCTGAGTGCAAAATTACAACATTTTTATTAGATTGCACATTTCGTTTATAGAAAACTGTTTCTGTCCATCTTGTCCATTTATGGTGTTTTTAGAATAACCTATTTAATATAGTTGTATTTTTGCATTAGTTTCAATAACCTAAATAAATAGAACTATGATTAAAAGATTATTACTCATTACAATTACAGGCGCAATGTTCACTTCATGTGGCATGTTCAAGTCTTATGTTGCCAATTATGATGTTGCTCTCTCGACTGTAGAGAGTCCAGCCAATGCCAAAGCGCAGTTTGGAGAAACTAAAGTTGTTTCCTTCCAGGAGGGTGCAACTAATAAGTACCGTTATGAAGATGACTACATCGACATTGTTTGGTATGTGGGATTGAAGGATTTTAATTTCAAACTAACAAACAAATCCAACCATACCATTAAGATTAATTGGGACGACATCAGTTATGTTGACTATAAAGGCAGTGTTGGAAGAGTGATGCATTCAGGAGTAAAATACACTGATCGCAACAATAGCCAGCCTGCATCTACCGTTCCAAAAGGTGCGAGCATAACAGACCTGTTGTTACCAACAGAGAATGTCTATTATGTATCAGGAAAGTATGGTGGTTGGAACGAGAAGTATTTAATACCTTGCAGTTATAATTCGGCTGAAGATTTTGCTGCAGGAGCAAGTTTATATGTTGGCAAAACAATGAAAATAGTTATGCCAATTATGATTGAGAACGTTCAAAATGATTATACTTTTGAGTTCTCTATAAACTCATTATTAAATCCTGAACTTGGCAACAAGAAGTGATAGACAACTAAAAAATGAAAAGAGAGGAATAGCATTACCGTTATTCCTCTCTTCTTTTTATGGTTCTTCAATTACAAGTTCGCTGATTTCGCCTTTTGTTTTATAGTTGCCAATTGATTTGCCTCTTATCACTTGTGTTGCTTCAATGCAAGAGCCTTTCTTTAATCGATATAAAACTACTATATCATTTTCTTTGAGACTGCTATTGTTAGATGTCAAGACTTTCAAGGCTTTGATATGATCATGAGGGACGACAATAAAAGTCACTTTTCTATTTAAATAAGTCACAATTATCTTCGTGCCAACATGCAGTTGACTTATGTAAACAGAATCATCGTCATAGTCATAATTGCTATCAAAATCTTGTTGACTATTATAATCTTCCCATGAAGCAAATCCAAGGTACATAGCAATAGTATTGAGGGTGTAGAGAATTGGTTTCCTTTCGTCCTCAATATTGCCAAATAGCCTTTTCAGCGTTGTTACTCCAAGCCTTCTGCCTGTTGCGTTATAAATCATTTCACTAAAAGTCACGAAGTCCTTGACCATTTCAAATTCAAGGGATGACTTTTTCTTAATTTCGTCTATAGTTACTTTACTGAGTTTCATAATGTCACCTTTAGAAGTGTTGCATTATCATCAAAACTACTTGAGAATATCTCAAGGTGGTTTTGTAATTCTTCTTCGTTAAGTCTTATGAGCTTCTCCACAATCATCTCTTTGTGTATGCCGTCAGAGCAAAGAAAAAATGTATCTCCTTGCTCTGTTGTTAGTTCATACACGTCCACTTGGTCTAGTTCCTCTGTTCCCATAACGCACTTTGTGACGATTGCAGACAATCGTTCAAAGTCTTGTGGTTTCAAAGTGCGAGAGCTTTTTAATTCGTTTATTAGAGAATGATCTTCCGATTGGAACAATAGAGTTCCGTTTCTAAAGACATATATTCTGCTATCTCCAAGCCATGCGATATATGCCTTGTCATTTACTATTAACAAGCAAACAATAACACAGCCCATCTCTTTATAACCTAGGGCCAATCTCTTTACATATAGTTCGTCGTTGGCATAGGAGATGGCTTGTTTCAGCACTTTAGCAGGAGCAACCTCATTTAAGTGCTGGTCTGTGTACTCAGTGATAGCGTCGGCGACGACTTTGGCGGCTATTTCACCAGAGGAATAGCCGCCCATGCCGTCAGCAAGAACGAAGACCGCAGAATTTTCATCCAAGATTTTGCTTGTGACATAATCTTGATTGACATCCCGATTACCTGTATGTGTGAAACTGAAAACTTTCATTATTTCACAGCACTGATTGTGTCTCCTCCGTGTTTAGTAACACGAGGACGTATTTCAATCTTAATTGGGTGAACAGTAATGTTATCATCTGTCGATTTTCCAGCCCATAGATATGCTTCTCCTGACCTCAAGCTTGACATCATTGATGGAGTCAGAGAGCTGAGAGGAGTTATAGACTTCTGTACGTGTCTAACCCATTGAGGTGAGTTAAATCGATGAAGAATAACAATAGAACTAAGTTCTATAATCTCAGTTGGTAAGCTCATCGGGTCTTGACTTGCAATCATGATAGAAACACCTTTATGTCTCATCTCGCGGATTGCAGTTGTAATAGAGCCGACAAGTTCTTTATTGTTCATATATTTGTGTGCTTCATCAAACACTATGAACTTATTAAACTCTTTACCATCAACTTTCATCACACTAGAGAAGATATTTAGCATAACGACGAATAGGCCAAGAGCTTCATCTTTTTCGATGAACTCGTCTCTTAGGTCTACAATTATCAAGCGACCTGGTTTTAAGAGATCCTGAAGCTTTTCTCCGTCTTTAATGTATTCTTCTGCAAAATTAAGTCGTTGGTTTGCAAGCCCTTTCTGTGATGTTGACATGGTGGAAGATGATGCCACGCCACGGCGAATATTCTTCAATGATAAATCGTTTCTGATTTTTCTCATCATGAGCTTTAATTCACGAATATAGGTGGAGTCATTGCCCATGGCGCCAAGAAGGAACATCCAATCTTTGGCCTGAAGTTCACTTGAGTCAAAGCCAATAGAATGAACTTCAATGTCGGGATATTCTGCTTGCCGTTGTTCAACCTTGTCTTTTGGCGCAAGAAGAACTACATCCTTAATGGAATCTGGTTCAGCACCATACTTCTCTTTGAGTGCAGCAAGTTGTCTTGCTTCGTCATTGGGATAAACCATCGATGTAAATTCAGGAGCATAATCCATGCTATCACTATAATGGAAGATAACACTTGCTAGCGGAGCCTTCAAGTTGTTCACATTGCTGAACCGTTTCAATACCATTTCTGTGACAGTTCCGATGGTATAACTCTTTCCTGCACCTTGCACGCCGAACAAGCTGATTGTGTTACATCCAGCGAGGTCAACGGCAATCTTACGGTTGTTTGCGAGAGTTTTACCAAGAATACCGAATTGAGCGGTTTCCTTGTTATCGCCAATCATTATGTCATACTTTGGATCAATGAAGTAGATTGGATTATCAAAGACGCTATCATCAATAATGATGTCATCTACTGGCTGGTCTTTAATTTCTGCCTTGTCTTTATCTTCTTCTTGCTCTACTTCTTGTTCATCTTGAATTTTAGCATCGGAAATGATGTCTTCATTATCATCATTTTCCTTCGAAGGTTCCACTGATTCATCCGTTATGTTTTCGTGATTTTCATCATCTGTTACATTAACGATGATTTTTACAGACTCCTCGTCTTCTTTGTGCTCATCCTTGATTATATCATCGATTTCCTTCTGACCTCTGCGTCGTGAAAGAAGTCTTTCCTTACGGCTTTCTTCGAACACTTCTAGGAACTCACGGTCATACTGGTCAAGTTTGTCTGTATCCATGGACTTGTCATCCGATAAGATGTCGTCAATGGCAGGTTTACCCATGATATAGAATGAAGCGTCAGGCCAGTTCTCTTTTCTTTGCTTCTCAGCTTGGGCAAGATTGTATATGATGCCCAATCGCTTGAAGCGAATGTCGTAGCCATCATTGAGAGTGTCAAGGAAGGCAAGATATTCTTGTGCTATTTCGTTATCGAGGATGTCATAACGAGCAGACCTTCTCACATAGAATGAGAGTAAGTTAGCAAGTTCAATAGTCTTAAGTTCTTTGTCAAGTCGATTTTCCAGCACAAAATGTTCTTCAAGAGCCTCAATCGTATTATTTATTTGGCTGAGCATCTTTTCTTCAAGAGCTTCTTCACTTGACTGAGAGAGTGATTGACGGCATTTCACCTCAATCACTTGGAATATAATCTCTCGTTTCTCAACATCGAGGTTCACAAGCAAGATGTCAGCACGTTCTTTATTTTGAGATTCAAGATTCTTGAACAGTTCTTTATGCAGGTCAATTGGAATCATAAAGGACTCATTAAGCAGACTCCATCTTTTCTTTTTAAGCAGTCGCTTAGTGAAAGTTATGCCAAGCACTTCAAACGCCTTGTTTTGAGTGCTATTTATTTGCATGAGAATAGAGCTGCTTACAGTTCTCACATCTTCCAGCAAATCTTTAAATTTTTCTTCATGCTGGATATCAATGTTGAACTTCCTAAAATGTGGTTGCATCAAACCGATAATTTCACTAGTAGGTTTCGTTGTCAAGAAAGAAGATATACCAGTGCGCTCTTGTCCTGGTACATAGTCTAGCAGATACGGCATTTCATTGCCAGTAGTATTTGGCAAGTCGTAGAACTCTGGCCCCATGTTTCTGTCAAAGGTCACCACCCAATCTGACACGTCATGCACAAACGAGAGCAGCATCTGGTCTTGGTTTTGCAGTGATAGGCAGGTGGCGGGCAAAGATGTTGTCGCCTTTGATGAAATAATCTTACCAGTGAAATATTGAAGATTTGCAAACAAGCTTATTGAATCATTTGCGAATTCATTAGTTGGAGATGGTATTGCTTTTTCTGCGAAATATCTGCTCCAAACAAACGTCTTGTCATCTTTCTTCGTTGAATTAACGACGCTTCTGCACATCACTGCATTTAGGAAGAACGAGCGGCTGTCACGGTCAGGTTGCACCAAACCAGTTTTAACCGGGAATGGGTTCACCAAGAATGAAAGGTGAGCTTGATACTTTTTATGGTCTTTGATAAAGTCTAAAATGCTATTTACTGAGAAGCGCAGCTTCGGGAATAGCCTGTTCTTCGATGCCAGCGAGAATGCTTCTGCAGCATCCGATAAAGAGTTGTCAGGATTGATAAGTTGGCGCAATGCTTCGCCTGGTAGTATCAGGCTGTCATCAGCAAACAAACGAATTTCATAGTCATAGATATGGCCTTGCTGCTCCATTTTGACTAGTGCATCTGCAAATACATTAGCGTCACCTGCATTGAAAATGTTTATAACCAGTTTTCTTGTGTATTTGTGCGCTCTTGTATAGTTGTAGATATGGTTATAAACTAAGTCGAAGCTAACGTCACTGTCAATCATCTTCTCACGAGAAATGTTGAGCAGTGATGAAACGTATGATTTCAGTTGGCGAGATTCCGAGGCAAACACATCATTCGGGTCAAGAGTGGGTTGTGCATAGAACCCCCAGCCAAATGTCAGTTCTCCTACATATTGGAATTCTTTAAGAGCGTTCTCTGCAATAATCAAAGGAGAAACTTCCATTGGAAGGTCGCCCATGAACAGATAGTCGAGATTGCGATACCAAGTTTTCTTGTATTCGGGATTGGCAAGCGTTTTTTCTTCCCAGTCACGGAACAAATCGAAGATATTGGCAAGCCAAGCCAATCGCAGTGGATGTATGGGCGAGATAAGCTTTACTTTATTCACGCTGCCGTCAGGCATTTCGACCCGTAACAAAACTGTGTCAATGTTTTGTATTGCGACAATCGCTTCATCAGATGGGTTTTGGTCGATGACGGAGTGCAGCCACTCAGAGTAGGCGAGGACATAGCTCTTTATTTCCTCGGCGTACTTATAAACAGGGAATGTGTTCACTACGCCTGATTCAGATGCTGTAGAACCTTGAATAAGATTGAACAGCTCATTACGTTTGGTAATGAGTTCAGGGTTAATCTGAATGTCCGTAGGAATTGCTTTGAAACTCCAGTCCTTAAGTATTGAGTCTGTGGGGTTACCGCTGACTTCAGCATCAACATAACCAAGCTGTGTCGCATGTTTGTAGAAAGCACGTTCGAGTTCAAGCAATTTCTTGGCGATTTGAATTTGGTATGCAAATTGAGCGTTGTTGCCAAATTCAAAAGTATATGTATTATTTAGCGAGCCTTCTTTCCATTCAGTTTTTTCGCTGATTTCAGGAGCAGGGAGTTCTATCGTTTCATCTTTGCGTATTTGCTCTATGCAATAGTTGAAATACGCCTGTAAAACATTATCGGGTTTATTACGCTTTGTGACATCTACTTCAACATCATCCGATGAGTCATCTTCGGTGAGGTTTTTAATTGTGAAAGTCATTGTTTCATTGACTGTCATTACGCTATGCTCCTTTTGGAACTGCTTGCGCAATTCTTCTTTGTTGCCGTCTTCATGGAGCTTCAAAAACTCTTCCCATTCTTCCTGCACGCTGGTGACTTTAAATGGGTTGTCATTGTCAAGAATAAGACCATCAGCATCAAGTGCGTGAACTCGCAAGAAATAAGTGCCATCATCAAAAGCAGCATTGTTTATGTTCAAAGTTATAGTCTTTGACTTTCCCTTTGAGTTGATATTCGCTTGTCTGATTGTGTCCAGATATTCAAACCCTTCATAGTTGAATATCTCTACAGCGTATTTCTTCATCTCAGGCATTTCATCTGGCGTAGGTTCAAAAGTGATTTTAACCTTCACTTTTGACTTCTTTCCATAAGGAATCTGCATGATGTAGTCGCCAGAAACATCTCTTACAAGTTCCTTGTCAGGGTTTTTGCCAGGAACAAGTTCTGCTGTGACAACGACGTTGCTTAACGGATTGTCAAGTTTGTCGATGGGCCATTCACTGAAATTCAGCTGCGGATAGTTCTCATATATTCTTTGGCAAAGGTCAATGCGGTCGTTCACCGCCCTCTGCTCTCTAAAGAAAATAACAATATCTTTTTGGATGGTGCCTGGATTCAGCGGCAACATCATTGCTTTGTCAGCTGCGTTTATTGAAAAATTGCATAGCAAATCAGCACAACGAATGTTGTAGAGCAAGCGTCTGCCAAGTTTTGTCATATCTTCCAGCAGCTTGCTGTCAGGAATCAGTCCAATAAGATATAGACCATTTCCCCATGCTTTCATGTCCCATTGGTTTTCTTCGAGGAACAAATAATATTGTATTCTGAAAGACCATTCAATCTTTAAGTCATCGAAGAAAGATTTGAGCAGTTTCCATGTGACAAATTGGGAATCAGGCACCTGTTGCTCTAGATAGAGATAGAAGCGGTAATCAAGACCTTTCACGTCCAGCAATTGGAAAGTTGCATCGCCAAATGAGTCTTCCGATGAAGTGCGGTAGTTCGTAGGCACAAGAGCGAGAAGTGGGAATTCGTTCTTGTTACGCAGTTCCACAATCTTATTTGGGTGTGCGAAGTCTGGTCCCGTCATTTTTTCTGAAATGATATACACTTGCATATCCTTGTTGACAGGGCGCAGCATGGTAATGAGTTTTTTCAACTCGTCAAATGCGAATCCCGTAATTTTCATACAATGACCGGGTTTCGCGTCCTTCAAAGTGTCTTTGTAGTAATCTACAATGAACGGAAGAAATTTATTATAATATAGTTGTTCCAGTTCCATACAACTTAAATTTTATAGCGTGGACGAATTTTTTGTAACAAGTAGGCATCACTCAAATCAGTGTAAAAACCGATTTGACGGAGCTTATTCTTGAATGCTTCCATGTTGTCTTTGAAGGCTGCGTGTGTTTCCACATCTGCACCAGCAAAGCGAGGTTCGTTAGAGCCGTTGATGATTAGCCCATAGCGGTCGCGAATCAACTTGGCAAGATCATCAATTGACAGGGCTTGGGTTTCATAGCTGCCGTTATCGTTTTGTTTAAGAACGAGCAACTGTACCAGAGTTTCCAGCAGTTTAGAGCCAAGCGAGCCACGGCGTGGATGCTTACGAGAACGGCGACCATCGGCAAGTATTTGCGACTCGCTGTTCTTCATGCTCAGACTGTCAATCAATCTCAGATAGAAAGGATATTGGTAACTGCTACCACCGCTGGTGTTTTCAAGAAGATGAATGTACTTGCCGAAGTAATCATTCTCATCAAAGAATTGCAGTATCACGTCAATATATTCCTTGTCATCATCATTAGCTTCAGCTTTGATATTACTGATGCCACCGAGGAAGTAGTCTGATGAACGGTCAACATTGTTCTTCAAAGTATCAAGTACATTTGCGATGCTTGAATCACCACCTTTATCACGGAGATACTTCTGAATCACATTAATCTCAAATGTTACGTGGAAATATTCATTGAGCGAGTTGATTACACGCTCCATGTCACGACAAGCGAGCGGTGCGATGCGACTTTCAAGGTCGTTCGACACATCAACTAGCAAGCTCCAGTCATCCTCCACCTCAACCTTACCTGCTTCTTTCATTTTTGGTAGCAGGTAGATGAGTTTAAACACATACAGTGTAAGATGGAATGCGATAAGAGTACGCAGGTAGTCTATGAATACTGTGCGTGGCAAAACATCTTTGTATAATAACAGTCGTCGAATGTCCTCGTTGAACAGCTCCGTTTGTTTTGTGAGCAGCGGTTTGATGTTCACAATTTCGGTATTTGGTTTGCGACGCTCAATTATATCTTTGGTGAGCATAAGAATACCGATGGTGTCCACATCGAGGTCTTTGGTGAACACTATCTTTTTTGTTGAGTTATCCCATCCTGTATTGAGGTATTCTTTTAGAGCCTCCAACACTTCTGGACATGTTTTTAGCATCAGATACACTTGGTCAGATGCATTGTAGTCACGGTTGTGCTTCTTATTCTGGATTTTATAACTCATCAAGTGGAGTGGGCGCAAAGCAGACACATTCTCCTTGATGACATTTCCACGGTTTACCATGTTTACGAGGTTGCTTCTCAGCCAGTCTTCCACCCCCTCGATATTGTCTGTCACGCCATCAATAAGACCTTTATCTTCGAGCAGTTTCATGTATTTCTGCTCTAATGATTCCATAGTGTGACCGCCCTTTACAACGGCAAAGTTGACTGGTGCTCCGTTGTTGGCGATAAGCATATATAAGTTCGATAGCAGGTGGTCGAGGTTCAACGTTTTTGCCTCACCAGCATATAGTTCGGGGTTGCGGAATACAACTCCTTTTTTACTTACTTTGATTATCATCTTCTTCCTGCTTTATAAGTTTAATACTAAGCGTGTTGTCCTCTTTAAGCCGTACTACGTAGAACTTCTTGTTGTTCTTTGTCACAAGGATTTCCGAGTAGTTGCGGCTCTCCAGCAAGTTCTTGAAGATTTGCAGTTCAATGAACTTACCTTGCAAGTCGTTGACCGATGGGCTGAATCCTTTACGGATGTATTCAAGCATCTCAAATAGGTCAAGAGAAATGGTTAGCTGAATAAAATTGTCGGTTTTGTGGCGGAACACAAGGCTGTCGCTTTCATATTCTATATATTCCACCAAGTGTGGTGTTCTATTTACAAACAGTTCAAAGTCTCCCACATCAAAAGCACGATAGCTCTTTGAGAGTGGGTCGATGATGTGGTTGCATTTGAGCAGCATCCTATCCTTTGTTATATCATCGCTTATGCAACCCTCGCTACGAGAAATTGCGATTGCGATGTTCGACTTAATCTCATTCAGTTTTTCTGCTGTCGAACCTCCTAAGTCTGTTAGATAACGATAGAATTCTCCGATAGACTGATATGGTAATCGACGCATAAAATCAAACTTGTCGGGGTCTTTGCTCGATGCACCTTCAAAGTACTGATGACGAATGAACGATTGGTGTCTTGCTACCAAAAGTGTTTCATCAACTACAGTAGCTTCTACGCTTGGATCGTTATTGTCTTCATCATCGGCATCGTTATCACGTGGAGTAGGAATGATATTGCAAGCATTGAACTCTTTCAGCAGTGATTGTTTGCGTTCTGCAAACACAAGATAGCTGTCTGGTGTCTTCTCTTTGAAGAAGAGGTCTCGGTCAAAAGCTGGCATCGACACTCTGGCAATGTCAGTATCTTTGATTATCTGCACCAAACGGTCGGTTGATTTAAGACCAGGGAATGGGAAATATGTATCAATTTTATGAATGTAATCTTCATCTTTGGATGGAAGATTGAAGTAGTAATATTGCCAATAGAACTCAGGCCCAATATTATCCGCTTTTATATGCTCCAGCATCTGTTTCACTTGGTCACAAGAGCAGTCTCGTGTGAGCATGAAAGCTATAAATGAGCGAAGGTCGCGCATGGTGATATGAAGCTCACGTTTATAAACCACTGTACGAAGTAGCCATTCCCAACGAGATATTATCTCGTCGCTAGCGCTGCTGTCTTGGAATGTGGTAACATTATAACGAATGAAGCATTTATCGGCGATAGGACATTTCTCGCACTTACCCCACAGCTCAGGAGCGGTGAGTTTCTTAATTTGTGAGTGTAAGAGACTTTCTTCATCTTTGCTGCGAGCTGTCACCGAGCGCAAGTTGAGGTTAATCACCATCAATCCCGGCAAGAGTTCAACGTGCCCTTCTTTATAAAAATATTCTTCTATATTGTTATATAAGGGCTTCAGTTCTTCGTGTGTCATGAGGAAGTCCACGAGACGACCTTCATTGATAGCGATGATACGACCTACAGGCACATTACTGTAATCATCCAGCCCATAGAATGGGTTGAAGAATTTTTCAAGCACTTGCTGATTTGCATTGTCGCCTTCGTCTTGCGAGCCATCGTAGTTGCTCTCGAATGGCAGACCATTCAAGTTGAAGCATGTGCCATTGCCATCCTCAAATCCAGTGCGGTCAGTTCCATATCCCTCCACTTTACGAATGAAAGCAGTTTTTCCGTCACCTGCGTTACCTGTGATGATTATGAGGCGATATTTGAGATTGAGGATATCGTTAACCAGTTTGTTGTCAAGTCTAGTCTTAGTATATGTTAGTTCGTCAAACCTGTTCTGGGAACTATTTGAACGAGTACCACCATTTCCGTGCTCACTTTGACTGTAAAGAGAGTTAATATAGTCAACGATATCTTCTTGCTCTTGGTTGCTGTTGTAATACTCCACTTTACCTTGAGTGCGAGCCACGCCGTCAATACCGATTTTCTCCAGAGCCTCAAGCATTTCTTTAGCATTGGAGAATCGTTTCGTCTTATCAGTGATAATTGACTTCATCAGGAACTCCTCAAAAGCGTCTGACAAATCACTTCTATAAGTGCTGATATTGGTGGCTGGTACGTTTAGTTTCGGAATAGGATTAGTGCCAGTCCACGGCAAAGCATGTGCGAGCAGCTCAAAGAGCGTCACGCCCAGTGAGAAGGTGTCGGCACTGCTGTCCCAATCATATTTATCACTTGATATCACAAGGTCAGGAGCCATGTAAGCATAGGTGCCAGCGAAAGCAGAGTTGCCACTTGCTGCAGATATATTAAAGTCAATCAGCACGAATTTCTCACGTTTGTGCCAAACAATGTTGTTTGGTTTGATGTCACGATGGAAGATGGGTGGCACCAAGTCCTGCATATAAACCAGTGCGCTTAGGATGGAATGGGCAAGGTTAAATATTTCGTTAAGCGGAAGTTTTACGTCGCCTTTGGTGTAGTCACGTAGGTTCTCGCCGTCAAGTAAGTCCATTTGCGTATAGAACAATCCTTGCTGCGAGATGTCGCAGTTCCAAATCTTCACTACATTTGGGTGAGATATTTTGCTCAAAGCAAGGAACTCGTTGCGAGTGTCATCAATTGCATCGGCTGAGCGTTCAAAAAGCTTCACAGCATAGTATTTATCTACGAGTGTATTCTTTGCTTTAAATACACGGCCGAAAGCCCCAGCGCCGAGTTCCTCATAGAGAACGAGGCTGCCAGTTATTTTGTCACCAGGCTTTAGGTCTTTCAATCCAACCTCTTTCTTGGCAGGTTGCTCACCGGCCTTGTGGTTATTGCCTGTTGTGCGATAAAGTTCTTGTGTAATAAACTCAATCAATTCCTCTGCGTTCCAGCGTTCCTCCAAATCTTCAACCACAGTGTGTTGAATGATTGTGTCAAGGAATTTAGGCAAGCTTTCCGAAATATGTGATGGTAGCAGATCATCCGTCACCTTTCCACCATGACTGCGGAATGAAAATGTGTCGGGGTATGGTGTTTTGCCCATGAACAATTCATAGATTACCACGCCCAGTGAATATACATCGCTGCTGTCGCATACATCATCATCGCTGAACTCTGGTGGGCGGTATGGGCTGGACTCAGACGCGAGCATTGATTTGACAGTGAATTTCTTGTCATGATGCTTGGCAAAATAAGCCTTGCCAAAGTTTGCTATGGCGGCATTATCGGAACCAGTAACATAGATGTTTTCAGGGCAAATGTCACGATGGAATACGCCTTTTTCAGCGATTGCCTTCAGCGCATTAGCCACGTTGAGAATGATTTTGAACTTATCAACTACAGTCATGTCTTTATTGAGCTTCATAATTGACCGTAGCGTGTTGTGGCGCATGTAATCCGAAATCTCATATAGGAATGTCAGCTCGCTGTTACAGCGATACTCACTAGGTATAATATAAGGATTATGACCTATCTCGCTCTGTGCATACAATGCGTTCTTCACCTTGTTCTGCCATTCCTCCAGTTGCATCGGGCTTAATCCTGCCTTGTCGAGAGGGTATTCTCTAATGAGTTTTTTCTTGCCATCGTCAATCATCAGATGGTGGCACAGGTACTCCGAATAATCCTCTGTGCGTTGCAGCACTTCGTCAATCTCATATTCAAGAATGCGTGTGCGCTGTGCATGCGAGCGTTCACTGCTTGCACCTGATAGGAAGTCAACCACTTTCTGCTGAATGTCTGCGATGCAGTTCTCTGGTTTGTGGAAACGATCTGCATCAGTGATAAAATCAATCAACTCTTGGTCGAGCAGGAAAGTCTGGTTAAAGCACAAAGCGTGAGGGTCAAAGTAGTATTTACTCTGGTGTGGGTTACTGAGTGTGATGGCAGCTATCACCTCACAGCGTCTCCAGTCAGGGTCTTGTACGACAAGTTTTGACTTCAAGATCCTTGACTTGAATTGAGCAGTTTTTAACGGATTCTTCCGTTCAGAATCGTTTACATACCAGAAGTCGTCATTGCCTTCAAGTTTGCCTCCCCAGTCTTTATTTTCAAGATGGAAGATGGCATGAGGAGCAACCACGATGCAGTCATATTCAAAATACTGCACCACGCCGTTACGATTCCTCTGTGCATACTCACCATTGCAGATGACAGCATAGTCATCAGGGAGTTTCACTTCAAGAAAGTCAATCAGCCGCTGCTCACCGGCATTCATAACTTCTGAGTAGGTTGGTTTGAATATTTTTGCCATATATAATGAATTTATTTATCTGTCAATATATATTTTAATTTATAAACAATTCTTTCTCCACGCTTAAGGAAAAGTTCTTCGTTGAAGATCTTTTTCCGCAGTTCAGGGTCAAGGTCCACATTCACTGTTTCCCAAAGTTGGAATGTACCCTGTTCGCCACACTTCGGGCAGATTATAGGTTCATCGTGATATTTCGACATGACAATTTATTTTAATTGTTCCACTTCTCGATTTCTTGCTCTACCTTTATGATGGCTTCTTCTTCCAATTGTTTTGACTTTGATTGTAAGTCTATAAACTTATCCACTAATGATACTATTTGTTTGTAGTTCTCATCAGGTGAAGGGATGAAGATTTCTGACAATCGGTCTGGAGTAATGAAAGGTATCATTGTTCCAGTTGCCAACCTTAAAAGCATTTTGACTGCACCTTTGGATTTTAAGAAAGCAAAGGTCCAATATGCGAGTTCTACATCCTCAAAATTTATTCTTATTACATGGTCAGATAAACAGCAGCCATCAAGTTTCTTATCAGCGATAAACACATTTCCAAGTATTCCTCCATCAGTTGTCCCGGATTTATAGAGTAGCAAAGTTCCTTTCTTAACGACATAATCATTTATATCCTTAACTCCTCTTGGTGACAACCATCGATAGTAGCGAAGATTGAACTGTGTAAGTTCACTGCCAGTCATAAAAGGATAGCCATTATCTTTGTTTAGGTATATATGCTTAAACAACGGCGGTGCGAATATCTTTGTTGTTTTGTCCTTCAACTGAAATGATTTATCTTTATATTGACTGATGAAATTATCTACTTCAAGATTATTGTTGTAGGCAGCAAAACCAAGCCCAAGACTTTTTAGGCTTAAGGCAAAATTCTTCGTGAATGTCGGTGAAATTTTATATAGATTATCAAAATAAGAGACAGCTTCATTGAGTGTGTTGGTCGCTTCTTCACGTAAGCGAGCTGACTCTTGAATTAAGTCATCAATTTCAATTTGGAAATCTTCTTGGAAAACAGGAACAATAATGTTTTTTGTTAGGTCAGTGTTTATGTGTTTCACAACCCCACCAAACTGTGATTGAGTAATTTGGTAATAGCCATATTTGCTTGCAAGAAAAGCAAAGAGTGTCCCTTTGTTGACTTTATTAGAATTTGGTATAATTCTAATTAAGTCGTGAGTTGCAATATGATTTTCAAAATCTTTATTAGTGTAAGTTACATTACCCAAAGTTCCCGAACAAGTAACAAGAATCCAATCCTTTTTTAGCATAAGATAACTTAATTTAGCTGCTTGTTTTTTTGACAAGTATTTACCGGTCTCAAGATTGGCCAACACAGTGTCAGAAGCAGCAAGATATGGTACGCCATATTCTGGCTTTTTAACGTATATACGAGAAAATATGTTGCCGTAGAAAACATCTGAGGCATTTTCTCCTACGGTAGAAAGCTCATAAGGTAAATGTTTTAGTTCATTTCTAATGATACTGCCCTCACTCAAATGGACATCAGGGTCAATGCGTAATCCTGCACCAAAGAAAGATTTACAATTTATGACGCTAGTTCTCATATCTTTTGTTCCTCCTTGAACGTCTTATAAGCAGTTGAAACATCGGGAAGGTCATCGTCTATGTGCTTGATACGCTCCTTGCGCTGGTGCAGCACTTCATGACCAGATTCGGTGTAGGTGATCCATTTCTTGATGTGTTCAAATAGCAGTTCCGCCCCGTCATCATCTTTCTTATAAATGGGCACGCCTCTGCGATCTTTACCAACTTTCTCAACGATGGCCATAAATACATCGTAGTCATCGTTCTCGTATGGCATCAACAATTCTTGTGCGGTTTTTTTCTGCAAGAACAGCAAGGATGCTTGAACACCCACTTGCGGCAAGAATGCCTCAACAGGCAAGTCAACTGATGCAAGGAGTTTAAAGTGTTGGAGAATCCATTTGCGTGTCTCAACATGATTTGGGTTGCCGAGGATTCCGTCAGGCAACACAATCGCCATCTTCCCACCAGGCTTGAGGAAGTTATAGCATTGCTCGACAAACAGCACTTCTGGCGCATTTCCTGGCAACTGGAAGCGGTTGCCAATTTCCACATCGACTTCCACCTTGCTGCCGAAAGGCGGGTTGGTGAAAATCATGTCAAACTTGCCAAAGGCATTGTCAAGTGTATAGTTTTTGTCGAAAGCAAAATCATTGTCATAACCACCCTCGATGCTCTCTTTAACTTTCTCGCCTACAAAAGGTACATCAGGCTTGGATCCTTGCGGATAATCGAGTGAGTTTATATTGAACACATTAGCGTGTCCGTCGCCAGCCATCACCATATTCATTCGAGCAGCTTTCTTCAAGTCGGGGTCGAAGTCAAAGCCGAATATGTAACGCTCGGCATATTCACGTACAAGTTCGTTGATTTCAGGCGTATTTGCTTTCTCTTCCACGTGCAGCTCGTCCACATCGGGATAAACTGAGCGTGTGATTTTACGACGCACATAGTCAAGTGCCATCACTAGGAAACCACCACTGCCACAGGCAGGGTCGAGTATGCGAGTATTTTGGTCTGGGTCAAGCATTTCCACCATGCACTTGATGATATTGCGAGGTGTAAAAAACTGCCCAGCTTCTTGCTTTAGTGTGTTCGACACAATGGTTTCGTAAGCTGTGCCTTTCACATCCACCGTTGCATCGAGGAAGGAGTATTTGGCTAGTTCCGAAGCCACAAAAGCAAGTCCACGATCACTGAGCATAATCTGCTCATTGCCGTCGAAAACGTCCTTGAACATCTGACTGGCTTTAAGCTCCTCAAATAAGTCCTTGATGCGCTTTGCTACAGCAGCTTGACCATTGGGCGTGTTAAGTTCTTTCACACCTACCCAGAACTTGCGTCGATAACTCTCACCATTCTTAGGAGCGATGAAGCGTCGTTTCTCGTCGTATAGCTTAGTGAAAATGAGGTTTAGCAGTTCCCAGAACGCAGTCTTCTTCATTCCCTCATTGCCATAGATATAGTCGTGACAGCGTTTGAAAGTGCGTACCAGAGACTCGTTGGCAGGTTTACGGGTAATGCCTTTCTCGCCGGCTTTCTCTAAGTCATCAAGAGACTGCCCCTCGCTTGGGAAGTCTGATAGGTCTTCGACAGTGATTTGACCAAGAGCATCTTCCACGCAGTGCATATATTGCATATCTTCGCCATTAGTCCATAATGCGAAGTCGCAATCAGTGAAAGAAAGGTAAGGAGTCAGTGTGTCTTCTGCGCCAGTTTTCTTGGTGGTGGGTTTCACGCTATTGTCTTTAGCGACGATAATGAAACGTATCATGTTATCGACGTCGTGCCCACGGCCTTTCTCAAAAACAGCGAGGTCAACCTTGCCAGTTTTCTTCTTGCCCTCTTCGTCGAGATATTTAAAACTGAAATTACGCTCCATGTCTTCAAGAGCAAAATTATACTCCTCAGTCATCATAAGAATCATTGACTGTAGGGTTAACTCTTTTGCAGTCGCTTTGACTGGGTTATTGGTTAAAGCGCATATCACTTGGTCTTCGCTCAGAACAACTTCATTCTGAACATCATTTTCAATATCAGCCATAGTTTTTTGAAGGTGTATATTTATGCTATAGTTTGTGAGGTCTATCCATCTTGTCCATCTTTCATCAAGTCATTGAGAAATCTAAAAAATGACGAAAAACAGACAACAGACTTGCGTGGTTTGTTTTTTTACTTAATTTCTTTACCCCAGGCAAAGTATGCAAGGAAACATTCTGCTCCATCAGGATTAAGCAAAGAGAAATATTTTGCCGGTTCATTCTTCTCGTCCAATGTGACTCTTGGTTCTGTTTCATCAGTAAGCTTGAATTTTCTTGACTTTCCGTTGCAAGTGAATACTATATTCTTGCATGGTTTCAGCTCGTATGAACCTTCTTGACAAAGAACTTCTGAAGAACTGACACCTAGGTCAAACATATAATTTTGATTCTCTCCAAGAGCCTTCCATGTTGCCTCATTTACTGGCATAATGAAATCGTCACCTTTTACATCATAACTCTGTAGTTCAACCTTATGTGCAGGTGGGAGATTGTTCTCATCAAGTTCATAATCCCACAGCCAAAGTTTACCCTTAACTTCCTTGATTGGCTCGTCAAAGAGATAGCAATCCTTCACGTGCCAATAGTATAAATCCTCTGAGTCATCTTCACCACTTGCCCAGATGCTGTGGTCTATTTTCTTGTCTATGCGGTCTATAGAGAAATAGCCAATGATTGCGTTACTTGGCATATCAGGGAAGTCTGGGATGTTGCCCATCATTTGCTCATTCATGATCTCTTGAACCCACTCTATAGGCTCATTGCCTACAGTGCGAATACTGCATTTCTTGCTTGCGTGAATAAGAATTCGAGAAGGGATCTCTTTAGGTTTCCAAGTCCTGTTTTCTACGTCTTTGATACCAGCTGCAATTAGCGATGCCCAGGGCTGTTGGAGGGATAATACTTTCATAGTAGGGGAGTTAATGTTTTTAGTTGTTATTTTATTAGTTAATCAAAGTGCAAATATAGAAATATTTCTTTTAATTTAAAAATTAAATTAATTACTAATACACGTATATAGGATGAATAAAAATTGAGAAAACGATTATGATTTACATTAAAAGGCGCGAACCGCACACATCATAATCGAGGCACTTAGGGAGCCTAGCTAACAATGTAGAGCAATTCACGCCTATATGACGAGAATCACTATACATCCTTGTTAGCAATCTAAAATTTCCTAAGTTTTCGATTAAAAGGAGTATAATGTTCTGATTTTAAACCACAATGTAGTCAAACAAGAACTGTTTAACGTTGCAAAGTTAAACATTATTTTTCAAATTACATACAGCTAGATGAAAATTCAGGTGTCCAACTCATCTTCGAGGAAGAGAACAACGCTTGTTTTCGCTGTTTTCTCTCCACGCAAAACACTGTGGTACATTTTGAGTTTTCCTTTCTCATCAAGACTTGGAGTGATGCAGTTTCGGCTGGAGAACTCAAATTCGCGGTACATGCCGTTGTAGCAGATAACAACAGAGTCGTACTCACGCAAGGTGTCTGCCTCTGTGATAAGGCATTTTGCTGCCTCACCAATAAGGTCGATAGTGAAAGACGTGCCATGAGCAGACTGCTCCCAGATGCGAGCATTGACAGGCACAAAAAGGGTGGTGCCCAAGTTGAAGATGTGAAATAATTTCTTACGATGGGCAATGAAATCATCAGGCGAAAATCTAAGGTCGATACCTTCCTGCTTGATGTTACAGAAAACAGGCTTATCCAGCGTGTGAGCGTTAAAAGTTTGGAACAACTGCTCTCCATAGTCCCAGACTTTGGGGATTATGCCATTCGACGCAATGTCAGCCCAACCGACAATCGCATTGACTGCTTGATCGACGTAGTGTGGGATGTTCCCAAACACTTGTGCGTTGTGTGCAATCATTTGCCACTCAACGGGGTACGACGAGAGCGGTTTTTTCGATTGGACTGAACAGATTAACACTCGGCACGGCGGTGCCTTCTGTTGCCATTTTATGCTGGCAATGGGCATTATCCCTGCGGCCATTAGTAGGGCGTAGGGAAGAGGTACTAGTACTATGTACATTTGATTAATTATTTTCACCACAGACCAACGTGGTCAGGGCAAAAATCCACAAAAATAAACCAAAGATATGAAGGACTTGATTTCTTTGAGTTGATGCTTCTAGATCCTGTGAATATTTTATACAAAAATACAAATATTTATTCATTAAAGTACCCCACTGGAATTGAAACCAAAGGAATCTCGATAGGGGAATTTCTCACAACCGATATAAAGAGTGTCGAAGGCATCCGTGCCATCTGTGCGGTGCTGCAGCAGATCTTCCTCCGTCTCTGCGAGTTTCTCACCGCCTTTATCCTTACGGAAGCCATTACGCCCACGTCTCACTCCAGCTGTCTGAATCGCCAGTATCAGGTCATCATTATTTTGGCGGTTGAAGAACGGCATCAACCTCTGCTTGCCTGCGAACCCCTGGTTTATCAGTAGGTATTTCTCATCATGGCGCATCGGGTTGCCTAGGTTCACGTCCTCAACCTGCCATCCATGACGCTCAAACTCATGGCACACCACCCAGTGGAAGTCCTGCTCATTCACGGCATAATTGCCACCAAGAGCTGTGCTGTCATAGTAGTAAACCACAGTTTTGTTCTTATGTTGGGCGTAGTAGCGGCAGAAGTCATCAATCAATGCAGGAATCTTGCGCTCAAACTTAGTGTAGAACGACTTAATCACGTTCAGTCTGCGTCCTGATGGCTGCCCAGCCACTATCCAATTGATGTTAGCGTTGTAGTCCATACCGATGCAAATGGGCTGAAATGGACTAAGGTCTTTGTCCGCTCTGCAGTCCAGCTGACTCTCATTGAAGTCATACCCGAGAGAGTCCAGATACTCGAAATCACTGGCGTTATACTTGTGGGCTTCACGCATAGAAGAATAGAATCCATCTTTGGCGATTCCTATCCTTTGGCAGAGAATTGAGGTTTGGAAAGTCTTTGGAGTAAGGTCTCGTTTCATCTGCTTGATGTATGACTCACCAAGCAGCTGCAGATTCTCAATCGACGAGTATTCCTTATAGTACACCGCCACTGAGCGCATCTTGTTAAGGTATGTGTCCAACAGCCTTAAGTATTTGCGCAGGTATTTCGGCACCTCCTCTCCATTGGCATTGAGTTTCCTTATGCGCTCTTTCACTTTCCATATCTCATAGATTGTACCTTTTATCGTCTCGATAAGCTCTTTGTCCATTTTATCCTGATAATGCAGGAACCAACTGCCTTTCTGCGTCTGTGGCATATCCGAGAGAATCATCACCGAGTGGTTATATGAATGATGACCGAAATATGACTTGATGCCGCCATTCGCTGGGAGCGTCTCATCTTTCAAACGTTCATAGTCAATGAACTTCGCTTCGTCAATCAACAGCCACGAAAGCGTCAGCGAGTTACTGGAGCCAGGCCTGTCCTGTGAGATTATGATGGCACAAGAACCGTTATAGAATGATATCACATGTTCATATTCGGCAGGTTCGATTATAGGCTTCCCGAAAGATTTAGGAGGCTTACGTCCAATCACATAATGGATGCCGTTTATATACCCCCATCTTTTCCATGCTGCCAGCAAACCAGGTATTGTATTTGTCAGTCCGTGCTTATACGTTGGCACCACTATGCCACCAGTAGAGCCAGCCATCCGTTGCATATTGCGGAGCACGAAAGGCGATGCTATCGAGTCCGTCTTGCCTGTGCGTCGCCCAGCCACTATTACGGTGGTATTGGCACCTATAAGCTGCGTCAATCGCTGTGGCGCATTAAAGTATATTTTCTTCTTTGGCTTTTCCATCATCGCTGTCCGGGAATAGTGATGTCTCTTCAAGGTCTGCTTCCTCAAACTCTATATCCTCAATGTCGATATTCTCTGCCTTGTATTTACGAAGGAGTTGCTGAATACGCTCCTGCAGTCGTGGCATAGGCTTTATACCTAGTACAGAAGGGTCATCAGTGGCAGTGAAAGGCTGCACCACTATAAGATCATAAGGCACAGCCTGTTCATCTTCGAGGTCAACTCTGTTGAACTTCGCATAAGAGGATGCTGCCTTCTCCATCGTCTTCGTGTCCTTGCGTTTCTTCGCCATCTGGAACGTCTCAAGAATCATCTCGTTGTAGCGGTAGCGATGGAAGTCACGGCTCGCTTGTGACAGGTGGGGCAGTAGAGCCTTGACAATGGCAAGATCGCTGAATGCCTGAGTCCTGTTGATGCCAAAGCGTGCGATGGCATTCTCCACAAACTGTCGGTCTTTCGCGTCAGGGTTGGAGAGAAACCAGTTGTATTCCTCACGAATACGCATCACTCTGGACGCTATCGGTTCAGAGTATTTCTCCCTCAGCTCGTCTTCATTCGTGAACAGGTCGAGCCTGCACGCATCTATGGGTTTGATTTGTTTTCTCATTCATCATCCTCCATATCGAGCAAATTGCGGTGAGTATTCTCAATGGCAAGAGGCGAGCCTACCTGCGCCAGCATCATCTCCTGATGCAGCAGTTTCACTTTCGATGCCGCCTTCCCACGTCGGTAGCGCAGACTCACCTCCGTGTTGTGGTCTGCAATATCCGAGCGCAGTACCTCTGCAGGAACACCGAGTATCACTGCCATATCCGATATCTTCAGGTAGATTGATGCAAACTGCTCAACCTGCTGCAATTCTGTCTCTGAATAAGTCATTTAGTGGAACCGAATGATTAGTTATTAAGTCTTGTATTTGTTCAAAGAGAGTGCCGAATATTTGCTTGTCCGAAGTCACTACGGCACTCTCACATCTGTTACCTCTTGTGAGGTTCTGCGATGTTATGATGCTGACAACCTCGCCACGCTCACTTTTGACAAGCAGCACTTTGCTGTGGTTGTCAGCAAGGTATGTGGTCGATATAACCTGTGTTATAAACGCCCAAAGTTTCAGTGTCTTGTTAGTCGCCTTGTGGTCCAGCACAAGGTTGAACCTGGTCACAAGTCCCGACTTCTCGATAAAGTACAATCTGCGAATAAACTCCTCAGAGATTGAGAACGAGGTCTGCCAAACCTCGGACTTGCCTAACTGCTTCAGCACCCATTCCAGGATGTCTGCCACCTGCAGGGCATTAGAGAGATATGCCTGATACGGATTTTCACGTATCGGTTTCAAATAATCTCCTATGTCTGCATTGCGTCTCATCGACAATCACTATCTTTGCGGAAGTTTGCTAGGCTTTTGAACGCGAGATAATAGCGGAATGCTCACACGCCGTGGTGCATCGCTATAAGCTATTATTTCTGTGCTACTCAATAACCCCGATGTTTTTGAGTTCAGCGGTGAGCTTGTCGGTTGGATTGATAACCTTACCGTACCACGCGAGGATCTTACTTTTAAGTTCCTCGCTTGGCTTCTTAGCATACCGGTTCTTATTGAGGTTAATCATACGGACAGCCTGTTTGCTCTGCTCACGCAAGTCCTCAGTCATCACCTGCTCACCATCTGCACCGGTGTAGTGGTCGTATGCCTCCCAATTCGAGTGCAGTTTCTTGTCAAGCGAAATCAATTCCTTCAGGAACGGGTATCTTTCACTGTCCGGGCAAGTCGCATTTTCCAAAGAAAGCGATCTCAACTTCAGGTGGAGTTCGCGCATCTTCTGCACGATGGAAAGGTTCTCAACGTATAGAGCCTGGATCTCTTCAGGCAGTTTGTCATGGTCTGCACGCTTACCAGTCTTGAATTCCGATGTGGGTTTAGACGCTTGTTTCTCCAGATTGCGCTTCACCACGATGCCATCCACCTGTTTCTGCATCTGTTCAACTTGCTCATGCGTCACCTGCTTCAGTCGGAATGTGAGACGTTTCTTCAGCTGGTATTCGATAAACTCCTCACCCTTCTTTGTTCTGCGCATAGTCAGATTGCGGTACATTATCTGATTGCCATTTAGTTTGAGAAGTAGCATTGCCCCATGCTCATAGTCACGTTCAGCGGATGGAGTGTTCAGCCAGTCCTGAACTTGTTTTGTAAAATTGTTGTCCATAATCATATCTTATTATTGATTGCTGAGTAAAAAACAGCATTTTTATTTAGAGAGGAGAGCAGTTTCTTCATGCCGGCCAGTGTCTGCCCAGTTGTCACGAAATCATCAAACACTATTATGTTTGACTCTTGTGGCAGATTGTTCAGCTCAAACACTGCATTCACTCTCTGTTTGCTGTGGCATAGAGCCACATCCTCATAGAAAGGAATCCCTAAAGTAGCGGCAATTCGCTCACTAATCAATGTGGCAAAGTTCTTCTCACGATGCCTTCGTTTCGGTGAGGTGCATACTGCCCACGAACCATCAGCGAGGTGGTAGCCCAATGTTTCGCTTATCACTGGAGTTATGCTCTCCGCAAAGAACTCCACCATTGCAGGGTCACTCTTGATGTCCGTCAATGTACGGCCATATACCGACTTCTTCCAGATGGAGATAAAGTCCACATCTGAGCGTCGAGTGAGACTTAGCTTATAAGTGAAGTCGCACCTTGCCTCAACAGTCTTATCCCATGAGCGGCGTTTGTTCACCGCAAACAGATCCTTCTGAATCGCCTTGCTCTCCTTCTGATGTGTATCAACGACGAGAGAACCATCACCGACCTCTGGGAACGTCAATTCACTCAACACTCCCTCCATGTCGATGGCGGTTCTCTCGTCTATCATGAGAAATACTACCTATTGTTCATAGACTGCCATCAAGGATCAGGTTCTTCCCCATTATCATCTCCATCCAGCAGAGGTTCAGCGGGTGACTGATTTGGATAGATTATTCCATCCTCAGTCTCAATCTTGCCCTCGTAGAATGGGGCGGGGCACTCATCAGTAGCCTCTACATTGAGGGTGGTGCTCGTGGTGCCGGTAGCACCTTGACCCAGGTCTTGCGCCACAGTCGATTTCACCTGCCATTTCTCGCTTCCCACAACACGGTATTTGCCGCGTACTGTCTCCACGAGGTACACGCAGTCGCAGTTGTTCACATAGGCAGCGAGAGCTGAAGCCTCCACACCCACACCCGGATGAACAGCAGTCAGCTTGTTCAGTTGAGTCTGACTAGGGTACTCACCCTGCGCCTCGCTAGTCAGCTGTGACTTATCTGGAAGGATGTCAATATACTTCCACGAAGCATCAGCAACCAGCTCAAAATTGCCGCGGTATGCGGCGTTGGTCAGTCTGCCGATAGGATCATGAGTCATTGTCGGCCAGCTCACGATCTGGTCCTTGCTGATATAGTAGATTCGTCTCTTGATGCCAGGGAGTTCTGGAGTTCCCTGACACCAAGCGAGCGAGCGTTGTATTGATGTGCAATTTGCCATAATCTTCGATTAGTTATAGATTAGTGATTATTGGTTCAAGCTGCTAGCTCAATCACCTTCATTCTGCGGTAGTCGATGCTCTCGAACTGCACGCCGAAGAACATTGTGGCGATGTATGAGAGGATGAAAGGCTCATACTCCTTCACCATCACGCTCTCGATGTCGCTCATCTGGTCAAAGCCCACCAGCATGTTGCTCTTGGGAGTCACGTGAATGAACTTGCTGTCAGCCTTGTTGAACAGGGGCACGATGTGAAGCTTGCCGTTGCTACCTTCAACCGTGTTCTGTCCGAACTGGTTGTAGTAGTTGATACCAGCATGAGTGAGCAGCATAGCCTCGTTGTACTTGTCAGCGAAGTCCTGCGAGCAGTACATGTTCAGATCCTGCGCACGCAGTCTCGGGTCGAGCGAGTAGAGAATCTCCTTAGCTATGTCGAGTGCATTGGCGGTAGTGATTTCCTCCTCCAGCTGCATGTAGTTCTTGTTGGCTACACTGATGTTGTCATCGTCGATCTCCATCTGAGTGATGGTGTCGAAACCGTCGAACAGGTCATGAGTGGTATCGCCGTTGGCATTACGCTCACCGTTCCAGATTGCATCGTTAAGAGTCTCAGAGAGCCCCTTGGCGATGAGAGTCAGCACATGGAGTGCTGTAGGCGCACGCATTTGACCGTCACCCTTAGTGGCCGCCATATAGCCGAGGATAGTCGAAGCTGCCGAGTTAGGCTCGAACTTGCAGTGTACCGATCCCATGAAAGTCTCAAGGGTACGGTATTCCACGTTCAGGTTGAAGTCAGACGAGCGTGAAGGCTTGTAGGGTGCGAACTGTGCAGTTCCGCTGATGGTGCCCACATTCTCCTTGTAACGGATGCCGGGGCGGGGTGTCATGTGCTGCAAGGTGTCGTGGCAGCCGATGATAGGCTGGTATAGGAGCTCCTTGCGCCATTTAGTAGCCGCCTCCTGGAATTCAGGAAGCGGGATAGCAATTAGTTGTCCTGCCATAGTGATGTAGATTTAAGGTACTTGATTAAACAATTCTTTTGCAGTGTTCACTGTTTTCACGAAGCCCTCGAACTGCGAGGACTCGTTCTGCTCGTGTGGTGCATCAACCACTGAGTTTGATTTCTCCGCAGGAGCTGCCTTTAGTGCATCAACCTGCTCGGTGAGTTCGGTGTTACGTCTGTCGCGCTCGGCAAGAGCGTTCTCCACCTGCTGCATCTGCTCGATAGAGAGAGTCACGCCGTTCTCACCCACGGCAAAGCCCTCAACGTTGAGGACCTTGCCCAAGAGCGAAAAGGACTGTGTTTGGTTCATAGTGATAGATTCGGGTTTACAATATTTATTAACTTCAAGGTTCTCTTCATTCTCGTTACACTCATCTTCCTGTTCAGCTTTCGTTTCCTGCCTCTCGGCTGGAGCCACAAACTTCCCTGGCTTGAACAATGATGTCAGTGCAGCGAGGAAGCGGGCAAACAGCGACTCATTGCTGTCAGTCGGGATGTTGGGTATAGGCATACCAGCCGCTGCCATAGCCGAAGCCACAGCATCGGTAAGAACCGGTTTCTCCTCGTTGAAGTCAGTGACCTCATCCACGAAGCCCCATTCCAGTGCTTCGGCAGCTGTCAGCCATCCACCTTCACGCATCAGTTCCAGCAGATCCTTCTGGTCCTTGCTGCATTTGCCGGCGTACATCGTTGCCACGTTGTTGTCCAGCTTGTTCAAATCACGGATGGCAGCCTCGCAGTTGTCGCGTACCTGCGCCAGCTGGTCAGCGTTCAGGTTTCCCCACTCGAAGAACTCCGCGCTGCATTTATGCACCAGGTACATCGCCGACGAGTCGATGGAGATATGTTTGGCACCCAGTGAAGCGACTGTTGCCGCACTTGCGTTCATCCCCACAAAGTGCACAGTCACATCGCCGTGCTGCTTGAATGCGCTGGCGATGGATAGAGCAGTGGCGAGCGAGCCACCCAAGCTGTCAATCAACACATGGACTTGGCTGTCCTTGTTCTTGGCCAGCACATAGTCCACATAGTTGCGGTCGAAGTCGATTCCTCCGACATAGCCTTTCAGATGAAGATGGTATTGAGATTGTGGCATAGTAAAATGTTTTATTATGCCACAAAATTACCCCCTATAAAAGAGGTGGTAAAAGACGGTTTATCCGCTGATTACCATAGTGGAATAAGGGATTTCAGTGCCTTGAAGGTCACTTCATAGGTCAAAACAGCAGGATCTCCACTCGGAGTTCCTGTGGTGTGTGAGATTTTCACCACAGGGTATGGAGCCTCCTTCAGTCCGACCAAAAAAGGATGGTCATTCGTGTCGGTCACTATAAAAGCGATGTGCTTGTGCGTCGGAATTGGTGTGAGAGTGTCAAAACGCAGAGTCGTCACCTCATACCTGCCGTTGTTGTCATACTGCGATACTGTGCTGCATGTGGCATCTCCTTTTATAATAATAGGGATAGGAGTGGTGAACACTCTCACTGGCAGAGAAGCCAGGCATTTCAAGTCGCTGTTCCGTTGAGCGAGCTCACACGGAACGTATGCTATCGACTTGATGCCGGGGAGAGCGAAATCTGTTTTTTGTGATAACATGGTTTCAATAAAAATCAGTCAATCGAAAAAATCTGTTTTGTCGCAAAAACCTCAAAAAACTGCTTTGTCGTTTCGTGGAGAAAAATCACTCTGAAGTCGATTCGTTTTTTTTCGTTTTTTTCCTCAAATATATCTCTCTTTTTCGTTGGTATCGTTTAGATATGGCACACCAGTTCGTTTCCGTGAAGTCAATCCCATGGTTTTCCATCCATGCCTCTATCAGTTCCTTCAGCATTTTCGATTTAGGGTGTACCAGATGAAGGTCATTCCACAGCTGCACGTCAAAACGGTTACGTATGCACTTGTGCAGACAATGCACCGCTTTTGGCGGCAGATAATTGTATGTGCGGGGGTCTTTGCGCTTGAAGTAGGGGATGGCAATAATCAGATTCGCATCCTCCCTGCACTCATTAGGCACATCCTCAGGCTGCTTTTTCAGAAACAGCTGCAGTATGTCCGATTCCGCCGAGCCGCGTGGCAGTTCCACCGGCGAGGTTCCTCCCATCTCATGAATAAACCATTGGGCTAGATATGGCTCAAATTTAAGGTATATCAAAAAGTTGCTCATAGAATTGTTGTCCATGGTGCAAAGTTATGTATAAATCATTATATCAGCAACTTGCGTTCAAGACTTGAACAAAATAGTTGTGGAAAAGCAGTGTAAAAAAGTAAAGCCGCCCTTGTGAGGCGGCTCCACATCATCATTTATGAACATCAACTGACTCTGTATACAAATCCATCTTGGAAGTCATAATCGAAGCGGAAAAGCTCCTCTGCGTAGGCCTCCATGTCAAAGAAGCGGCGCAGATGCTCAGGCACCTCGTCAAGGATTCCCAGCTCATCGACAAGCTGCTCGGCGTACTCTTCCTCGCTGTTCCACTTGCCGCAGTAAGCTTCGCGGAACTCCTCGAAGGTAACGTCACTGTCGCAGCGAACATCCATGAAAGCCTCGAAGGCCTCACGCTCGTCATCGTCAAGCTCCGCAAACTCCTGGATGCGCTCGAAGGTGTCCTCATCCAGTGAGCTCTCGTCATACCAAGAGTCGGGCCAGTTCTGCATGTCCTGGAACATGAATTCCGGATCTTCCTCATCGAACACGATTTGGCGGCACACCTGCATGAACTCGTCATAGTCGGCACACAGGGATAAATCCACCCACATTCCGTCCAGATTCCCGCAGGAATAGCGATGGTAGGAACTCACGTACACAGCCGGATTGTCAGTGCGGTAGTCATACTTGAAGTCTGCCAAGTCCAACTCAGACTCACAAACCTCAACTTCATTGAGATTGGAGGAACTGGAGCTGCAGCTTTTTACAACTTGTTCTTGAACTTGGGTGCTGTCAGCACCGTTTGCGAAATTAAATGAAAGGGAATTGTTACTCATAATAAAGAAAATTTAAAAGTGAAACTTCATTGATCTTGTTATCGCTATCGCTTTGCTTTTTACACTGCCCGAAAAGTGCGACTGCCCACACAGAGAGCAAGGCTTGCCTGAGAATTACTACCCAAAGGGCTGGAGAATTTTCAGAAGCAACGTAGCCTGGCCTTGCGTGTGAGGGAGACGCATTAACTTTGCGGCGTAAAAACAAAGAGAGCGACAACAAAACAAGTCAAAGAGTCATTGGAACTTTCTTATGAGTAACATCCCTTTCTCCTGCAAGCGGTGCGTTAAGACCGCCCCAAGTCAAGAGCAACAATTATTATGAGAGTACCAAAAAACTATTTCCCTCAAAAAAAACGAAAACCATGAAAAATCAATTTTTTTCAAAAAAAATAGGATATATCTTTTTAGCTTCCACAACTTCCACAACATCCACACTATTGATTATCAGCAATATAATAAATGTACTTTTGTGGAATTGTGGAAAGATTTGTAGAACCTTGCTCTCAAGAGAACCAATAAAAAAACACGATGTGGAAAAATGTGGAACTTTGTGGTAAGCAATATTATTAGTTATTTTATTGATTTATAACATTGTAGAATATGTGGAATGTGTGGAAAGAAAAGTCCTTAGGTTTTTTCACGTTTATTGCCACCAAAAATAAGCACCTACTTTCCCAAGCAAGTGCTTACCATCCAAATTAAAAATGTGAAAAATCTACATTTTCGCAAATCAGGGTATATCGTATGAGGATGTTGTATCTTCTAGATTTATGTCGTATGACTCTTTCAGAATGTCATAGTCAAAACACATCACCTGGTCAAACCCATATTTCTTCACAAATTTCGTGAAGCCAGTATGAGGATCATGACGCTCCTCTGTCTGCTCGATTCCGTTGATGATAACCTTATATCTCCACGAGCGTTTTTTTCCAAAGTATGCTGGAGAGTTCTCGAGATAATATACCAGAGATTGAGGAGGTATCAGAACCTCGTTCACCTGACGGCCATGCATCTTGTAAAGCTGGAAGATTCTGCTGTATCTCAGATACAGTATTCTCTTAGTCTCAGAGAACACCATCTCGCTGTTGCGGTTTGAGCATTTCAGACGGTCTTCCATGTCTATGCGGTAATCACAACCGTTCCATATCTTACCTTCCTGACGGAAGTATGACACGATGTTCCAGAAATTCGCCAACTCATTGTTCGACTTCGTTTCCCTGTTCTGCGCCTTGACTCCCTCAATCACAATAGAGCGGATTTCTTTGTAGTCAAACGGCAGTTCTATTACGTCACGCAAAGCGTGATAGGCTGCCAGCACTACGTACCAGTTGAACAATATTCTGTCCTCAACATTTGCTCCAGCCACAGCTGTCGTTATGTCCTCCTTGCAGAAGTTCAGACTGCTTTTGAATTCCTGAATAAATTTTGCCCGGTATTTCAGAATCTGCAATGTGAGATGTGAGCATCCACGCTTGCGAATTTCAGTCAACTCTTGAAACTTCTCTCTCGCAGCTGATGAGAACTCACTCTTTGAGTAAGACAAAAAAATAAAGCGTGAGAATAGGGCGATGTCAGCAGTCGCCATCTCTTGGCCACTGATGATAACTCCGCAGTCCACTTTCGTCACCTCACGCTTCTTATCACGTTCCATATTCATTCGTGTACGTCCTGTGCCATCCCACAAGCCCTTCAGAAACTCACGCTTTTCCACTTCGATGAAGTTCTTGAACTCATCGAGGTGCACGAGAGCGTTAGCGCACTGCGCCACAGCGTCTGCCAGTGCTGGCAGAGTGGAGTTCACGATATTGGGTGGAGTGTTCTCAATAATGAAGAATGCCATCAGCGAGTGTCCAAGCTCCGACTTTCCCGAACCTTTAGGTCCAAACAGGTTCAAGATTGGGAAGTTCTTGGTGTACCCGATTACCACATCACGGAAAAGCGATGCCAGAAGAAAACAAAGCCCCACTTTAGCGTTATTCCCGAAAACGTCAATCAGTTTTTTAGAGTAGTCATATAAGGAGATTGTGCCATAGTTCAGATGCACAAAATTCCTCTCGAACTGAAAAAACTGCGTGTCGTCCTTATAGACAGATGAGAATGCCGGCAAGTAATAATTGCCCTGTTCTCCAAGTCTCACGATACCCAGGTCATCCACATGATGCCATTCAGTGTCGAAGATGCCATTACCGAAGGCATAGAAACCTTGCCTTTGCCAACCGAGCTGTGTAATCTGTATTGCTGTCTCGGTGCTGAAATAAAGATGTTTTTTCAAAGCCATAAGTTGTTCATCCTTTGCAAACCAAAGATAATTGCCCAGTCCCTCGATGCGTTGTTTGAACTTCGTCACCGACACAAGCTCGTCTGAACGGAGCGGTACTATCTCAGTTTGGTTGTTGACATTAATAATTCTGTAGAGTCTTATCGGATTCACCATATCCTTGATATGGAACAATGGTATAAGAACGAAGTTTGACCATTCCTTTGTCCTGCCGTCGCTATTGACAGATATGTATCGTTTCCCTTGCTCTTGGAATCCATATTTCTCCAGTAGGTCAAGATTGACAGTAGCACTTGATTTGATGTCCGTCTCAGCCTTTTGTCTCTTAGCCGATTTGATGGCATTTCTCCACATCGCCTTTCCTGGCATTATTTTGTGGAGCGTGTCAATATACATAGACTGCTTGACTTCATCATTTATCGATGCGACAAGATTTGCGATAGTGACAACAGCATTACTCTTTTCATCTTGTGTCGCTCCATCAGTGAAAAGCTTATCTGCATACCACAAGATGAAATCATTCTCATTGATGTTGTCAAGTATATTCTTGCTAGTACAATAAGAGTCGGGGTCATTCTTCTGTCCACCGATTGCCAGAGGAATCTCTTTCACTGTGACCTCAAAGCCAATCTCAAGAGCGAGTAGGGCATTTTTGATTACAGCAGCTATGCCGGTGCCATACGGTTCATCTGCCTTCGGCGGGTCTGCGTCTGGCAGGAAACAAAGTTTTGTCGTCAACCGTTTCAGCAGCTTCAGCTGATTTTCCGTCCACGCAGAGCCAAGGGATGCTGCCACGTTGTTCGCTCCTATGGCTTGCAGCCTCAATACATCAGGTGCCCCTTCAACAAGATAGCATTTATTCTCTTTCACGGCAGCCCTTGTTGCCAGGTGTATTCCAAACACCGACTTTTCCTTGTTGTAAAGAAGGGAAGTAGAGGAGTTAAGATATTTCGGTGCGTCGGTGTTGTTTCCGATATACCTTGCCGTATAACCAATAATCCTGCTGAAACGGTCACGGATAGGAATCATGATGCGTTCACGGAAGAAGGCGTACAAGTGTCCATCCTTTTCTGCCTGTCTCAGCAGGTCCATTTCCATGAGCAGTTTTGTGGAAATGTTGTTTGCCTCAGAATATCTGATTAGAAGTTGGCTGTTCTTGGGAGCATAGCCTATCCCACATTCTTGTATAAAATCACTATTCCACCGCTTTACGGCATAGGAATATGCCTTTACAGCCTCTTCATCACTTGCCCTCAGTTGACCTTCAAAGAAGCGTTGTATAACCTCGTATGCGATAAGCATAGCCTCTCGTTTCTTGTTCTTCTCTATTTGTTCTGTTGAGGGCTTTTCCTTATTTTCTTCTATGGTGACTCCGCACATCCCGGCAAGCTCCTTGACTGCCTCAGGGAAAGTATAATGATTGTACTTCATCACGAACTTTATGGCATTGCCGCCTTCGGCGCATGCGCCAAAGCAGTGCCAGGTGTTCCGTGCCTTGTTAACTATAAAAGATGGAGTGCGCTCGCTATGGAATGGGCAACAGCATTGGTAGTTGCTGCCTTTCTGTTTCAGGTCTGGCACATAGTGACTGACCACATCAACTATGTCAACGCGGTCAAGTATGCTCTCTATGGTTCTCTCATCAATCATTGAAGTTGATGTCATACTCGGGCAGACGTTCCTTGCCAACAAAACATTGGCCGTCGCTGTGCCACATTACACACCGATGTGCTGTCTTGCCATCAGCCTGTTCAATTCTCACGATGCCAGTCACATGATCAAGCACTCTCTTGCCCATGACATAATAGACGGCGTTAAATGTTATGCGTCCGTCTTTCTTGGCTGCATCTTCCCACTCCTTTACTGTGTGGTAACTGTCAAATAGGCTACTCATATCTAAAACAAGAACGCTTTTATATGGTCACTAACTACTTCGAGCTCCAGCTTGGAAATGTTCCCGTGCTTCATCTTATAATAGAATGTGCCGTAGGACCATCCGCAAGCTTCAATGAGCGCATCACGGAACCGACTCTTGTTGTACCTTGACAACTGAATGTAAAAATGTTTCAAAATATTCATAAAAAAATAGTTGAAAATTTGTATAATTCAACAATAAGACTTAATTTTGCACAAAAGTAATATAAAATTTCCAAACAATCTTATATAAAAGTAAGATTTTTTGAGAAAAAAAATAACTCCAAATTAAAAATGTACAACGGAAAAATCATTAAAGAACTGTTAGACAGGAAGAATATACCTTATGGAGATCTTCTTCGTGCCATAGGTATGAATCCTAAGCAAACATCAGTCAATTCGCTTGTGACTGGCAATCCATCAGCAAGACGACTGGAGGCGATAGCGGACTTTCTTGGAGTATCAATTGACACCTTATTTATAAGGGAGGGGGTTGAGATTTCTACTGAGGAAGAGCTGAAAAGTCTAAGCATAACTCAACTTAGGAACCAGGTTGCTCATATGCGTGAGCAACTCCAATTCCGTGATGAAATGCTTAAAGAAAAAGAGGAACGCCTACGTGAGAAAGAGGCGAGAATCCAGCTTTTGGAAAAATTAAATGATGTAATTTCTACAAAAAATTAAGGGTTTATTAACAGTCTGTCAGGGGCTTAGAACACCTGCGTACCGGGACGATATAGGGACGGTAGCATGCAAAAAACGGCCAAAATCGCGAAATTTCAAAAATGTAACTAATTGAAAATCAGGGGAAGTTACCTTGAGGGAAATATGGCGGAAAATCCCTCTCTTTCCGCATAATGAAAAAGACGTCCTTTGAGGGCGTCTTTTTTCATTGTTATGACAAGGGCTGCGGAGTCAGAAGTTCGCAGGATAAATCATCGCTGAACAGTGTTTCATATGAATTACTCTGGGTATCGATCTTAATAAGAGATATATTGGTTTTTTTCTACCATAAACTTCCTCTCATCGGGTTATGATTCCATTGTCAGTATCTATTAGATTGATAGTTTTATCTGCCGACTGATGTTTTCGACCTCTGCTTAATCGCCATGATATGGTAAGAGATACACAGTTGCCACTATCTCTATTGTTTAGGACGAAGTGCTTGTGAAGATTCCTGTTTAGAACCTCGCTTTCAGCAGACTTGTAATTATTGATGAAAGGATTTGACCATGTAAGTGAGAATTGCCAATCCTTATAGTTGTATGAGCATTGCAAAGTTGCATAAGCACCGTTATATCCCTTTGTCTCTCCCTCTAAGAAGCGAAAGCCATTGTTTGCGTAAGCTAGCAAAGTTAATTTTCCGAGATATGCTGTGACACCTGCCGAATAGAACCATGATGTGTAGCAATGTGTATAGTCAAAACCATAGTTGAAGCAACGCATCATTCCTCCGTTTGCATAAATCTGTAGTTTCTCGGGTACAATCCAACAGCTTGCGTATGCCATTGTATTCAATACGTTAATAGCTTTCTGATTTATCTGTGTATAGATGAACTTGTCTTCAACAGTACGCTCGTAGTGTGCCATATTGGGTTTGTTGCAATGTCTGTAGAATCCTTCTACAAATGTGCTCCATCGATCATCGTTATACGAAAGACGCAATGTGTGTTCCGTGTCATGAGACGGCTTGAGGTCGGGGTTACCTACAGTATATTCCATGCTGTTTGTCTGAATTGTTGCATTGCTGACCATGGCAATACGTGAAGCACGGTCTTTCATCTCGAAAGAATAGCTTAGTTGCATCCCATTCATGATATTATAAGCCAGTGTCGCCTTGGGGCGGAATGTCCAGAAATCATAATTATGCTTATTTTGATTGTAGTGTATGTAGCTTGCTCCCAGTCCAATAGAATAGCGTAACTTCTTGAGTGTGCCCTTTATATCGCTGAACGCATAGATATTATTTTGATTCAACTCTGTCAGAGCGAAGGCATCGCCCGTATAATCATTTTTCATGTATTTGTAGCGATAGTTTAGTCCAGCAGATAACGAAAAGGGCTTCAGTCGGTTTTCATAAACTATTTCAGATAAAGCAGAGGCAGTCTTGCCATTTACGTCATATTGATAGGGTGCACCCTCATCATAGTAATTGCTGTTCTTCGTGTCTATATATGTGCCAACAACATTTGCCGTGATTGACTGACGCGGAGTGAACTGGCGGAAGAAGAATAAGTCGAGGACAGGTGAACTAGATTTGCCGCTCTCTCTGTTAGTTGAACTATATTGCTTTGTGCCATCAATGATGTCTTTGATTGAATAATTGCCCGGAGTCTTATTTAGACTCTCACTCAAGGATGCCTGAAAGACGTATGCTGTAGAATCTGCCAAATTGTAGGTCAATTTCATGTAATGGCTGTGTGCCTTTCTGAGAGTCTCAACATCATCACGCTCTATAGTATGGATGCCACCATTATTCAAGGTATATTCAGCTAATTCAGTTACCTTCATTCCATTTAATTTATAACCACTATAATTGTAAGAGACAGTAAACTCGCTCTTCTTATGGTTCCATTTACCATAAACTGTACCATCACCCTGCCAAGAAGTGAGAGCCGTAGTGACGTCAGCACCTAACGTATAACCAGTGTCATTGTGCTTGGTGATAATGTTGATGACGTAGGCCACATCTTCTCCATAACGCACACCAGGATTGTCAATGAAGTCAATTTTGCTTATGAGTTTGGGATCAAGCGCCAACATTTCCTCTTTGCCGACGATGATACCATTGATTCTTAGTTGCACACTGCCTCTACCATCTATTGCAGTTATAGAATGTGCTACATCATCAATACGGAGGTTGGGCAACGAGAGCTTCTGAAGAATACTATAACCGTTGTTTGAGGCATTCTTCTGTGCAACTGTAGGATATATAATCTGGCCGTCAGCCTTGCTAATGACTTTGGGGGCTTTGACGATGACTTCATCAAGAGAAACAGTGTTGTCTTCATTTTGAGCAAAAGTCGAGAATGAATAAAGACAAAAAAGAACAAGTAAAAAATGTTTCATTTGCATCGAATTTTATTGATTTTCGATGCAAAGGTATTAAGGAATTAGAAAAATGCCCGATATATTACCTGACATGTTACTGATATGTCCCTGACATTTGTCTGACATAAACTTAACTATTTGATTTTTAGTGTATAGCTCTTACCTCTGTCAGACTCGATTTTCAGGTTGCTATTGGCTTCCAAGATGGGTTTTACTCGTTTGATAAGAGTATACAGCGTGTCGCTGGCATCGGGTTTCTTTGGCCACAGGCGATCACAAATCTCTTGTTTGGATATTGAATGAGATTCTGTCATCATGAACATCTCCATAAGAGAATGCTGCATCGGAGTGAAATGAATAGGTTCACCCTTGACCGTATTAAATTTGTCGTTGGCAAATACAATGCCTCCATAACTCAGTCCTTCAGCAAACAACTCAGGCTTAAACCTACGTATATACCACAGACTGCTCATCATCCATAGAATGCCGGCAAACAATAATGCCCCGGACGCCCGCTGGTCAGAAAGCATCAGTATGGTCATAAAACCGCAATTGGCCTGTGCCACCATCTGTGTTTCCAGATGGCCAGCTCTTCTCACTGATTTCATGGCAATGCCTGCGGTGTCCTTCAGTTCAGCTATGGTGAGATGACTACGATAACAGCGGATGGTATCGGCATTGACAGTGTTAGTTGGCTTTTCGGCAAGAGTAAGCTTCAGTGCATTGTTTACATCTCGTGTTATCCTGTTTTCGGTACTTTTATAGTTACATACGCTTGAAAAGAACGCACAAAACATTATGGAAACGAATATGACAAAAGGAAGTTTCTTCATCTGTTTGAAATATATGGGAATATTCTCTTTGAAAAAAAGGGGTTTGTTTTCGCAAAGGTAAGCATAATTCTGCTACTTGCGCTTGTTTTTAGGCATTTTATTATTCATTAACCGTTGCTGTGAGCAATGCAAAAAAATGTGTTATAGTGACTGTATTAGGAAAATTCTCGCTAAATTTGCAGTAAAATAATTTAAAGCATTTTTTCAGTCTGTGGGAAAGAAAAAGAATTTGCCTCTTTTGGAGGATTTTGAGATTACTGGAGTTGCTGCCGAGGGCAAAAGCCTTGGTCGCTGGAATGATATGGTGGTGTTTATCCCTTATGGAGCGCCAGGCGATATAGCTCGTGTGAAAATCACCCGTAAGAAACACAGTTTTTGTGAAGGTGTGATAGATGAGCTTGTTAAGCCTAGCGAGCTGCGCGTAGAACCTATGTGCCAGCACTTTGGAGTGTGTGGCGGCTGCAAGTGGCAGCATCTGCCCTATGAGTATCAACTCAAGTGCAAACAGCAACAAGTGGTTGATGCTCTGGAACGCATCGCCAAGGTTCCCCTGCCCGAAATCACTCCCATTCTGGGCTCGGAGAAAACCACATTTTATCGCAACAAATTGGAATTCACTTTCTCCAACAAGTGCTGGCTAACAACGGAGCAAATGCAGAGTGGCGAGGAGTTTCCCAACCGCAACGCAGTGGGCTTTCACATTCCAGGAGGCTTTGACAAGGTGCTGAATATTGAGAAATGCTGGCTTCAGGATGATATCAGCAATCAGATTCGGCTGTTCCTGCGCGATTATACTCAGGAGCGTGGCTACTCGTTCTACGACATCCGTAATAATGTGGGCTTTATGCGCATGATGATGGTGCGCACCGCCAGCACTGGCGAGATAATGCTTGTGGTGGTGTTCAGCGAGGACAATAAGGCTGCCATCGATGATGTGATGGGAGCTTTGAAAGAGCGTTTCCCGCAGATTACATCGCTTATGTATGTCATTAACCTCAAGGTGAATGACTCGCTCAATGACCAGGAATTTATTCTCTATAGTGGTCGCGACTATATTGAGGAGGAAATGGAGGGGCTCAAGTTCCGAGTGGGTCCCAAGTCGTTCTATCAGACCAACAGCGAGCAAGCCTATCAGCTATATAAAGTGGCTCGGGATTTTGCTGGATTGACTGGCAATGAGCTTGTATATGACCTCTACACAGGCACAGGTACCATCGCCAATTTCGTTGCCCGCCAATGCCGTGAGGTGATAGGAATAGAATATGTGCCTGAAGCAATTGAAGACGCAAAACTCAATTCCCGCGTCAACGGCATTGAAAACACCAAGTTTTATGCCGGCGATATGAAAGACGTGCTCACTGGTGAGTTTGTGGCTCAACATGGCATCCCCGATGTGATGATAGTTGACCCACCTCGAGCAGGAATGCATGAGGATGTGGTTAGGGTGATACTTAATGCCGAGCCTCGTCGCATAGTCTATGTAAGCTGTAATCCCGCTACTCAGGCTCGTGACATCGCTATGCTTGACAAGAAATATCGTGTGGATGCGATACAGCCGGTAGATATGTTCCCCCACACGCATCATGTTGAGAATGTGGTACTTTTAAGTGTTAAGTCATAAGAGTTAAGTGTTAAGTGGGAAGGGTTCGAGGATATATCTTGAGCTTGATTATGGTGGTCATAGCTGTGGCGGCTTATGGCCAGCAGCCAGGTGATGGTTACACTCGCATTAAAGGCGTGGTCACCGACTCGGTTACAGGCGAAGGCCTTCCTTATGCACAGATATTCCTCATTGGTTCCAGTACTGGCGCCTTGACCAATGAACAAGGCGGCTTCACGATAATCACTGGTGTTAACTTTGAAAAACTCAGGGTTAATGTGATAGGCTATCAGAGCAAGGAAATAATTGTTCCCCTTGGAGAATACACCGAGCTCGATATCAAGCTAGTTCCCACTACCGTGATGCTCAATGAGGTCATAGTGCGGAAGACGGCGAAGTATGTGAAAAAAGACAATCCCGCAGTGGCATTTGTCGAGAAACTCCGCTCTCGCCGCAACATGTACAATCCTCGTGACCATGAATATTTCAACTACGACAAATATGAGAAGGTGTCGTTTGGCTTGAACAATTTCAACAGTGCTAGCAGTCGTGACCTTTTGGCTCAGAATTACAAGTTCCTGAGAGAGTATGTTGATACAAGTGATGTCACGGGTAAGATGATATTGCCGCTGTCAATTCAAGAGAAGGTGAGCGAGGAACATTACCGCAAGAGTCCGTCGACTCATCGCGAGGTGGTTAAGGCAACAAACCATGGTGGCATTGACGACCAGATTGACACCGAAAGTATGAAAAAGTTCATCGACGATGTGTTTCGTGAGATGGACATCTATAGCAACGATATTACCTTCATGCGCAACCGTTTCGTGAGTCCGCTCTCGAGCATAGGAACCGATTTCTACAAATACTATCTCGACACAGTTATGGTTGATGGGGTAGAGTGCTATGAGCTCACCTTCACACCATTCACGGTTGAGACTTTTGGCTTCTTGGGAAGGCTTTATGTGCCTGCCAACGACAGCACGATGTTCATCTCAAAAATCATGATGAACGTGCCTCACAACATCAATCTCAACTATGTGAACCAGGTATATCTTGAACAAGACTACATCAAGGCATCGGACGGGAGCCGCCTAAAGGTGCGTGACGACTTGCTGGTGGAGTTCAAGATAGCTCCCAAAACATCAGAAATATATGTCCGACGTCAGACCTATTACGACGGTCATAACTTCAAGCCTCCAAAGGATTTGAGCATCTTTACACAGAGTGCTGAGGTGATATCCAAGGGAAACTTGAAGCGCGATGAGAACTACTGGCTGGCACATCGTCCTGTGGTTGCTGTCAAGAATGAGAGCACGGTTAAGGACATGCTCTCAAGGTTGCGGCAGTCAAAGACGTTCTACTGGTGCGAAAAAGTGGCTTTGACGCTATTGAGCGGATATATCAGTATTGGCGGCCAGGCAAGCAAGTTTGACATAGGACCATTGAATTCCACCATCAGCGGCAACAGTCTGGAGGGAGTAAGATTAAGACTTGGCGGCATAACGACCGCAAATCTTAACCCTCGTTGGTTTGGCAAGTTTTATGTTGCCTATGGCACCCGAGACGAACGTTTCAAGTATATGGGGCAGCTGGAATATTCGTTTGTCGACAAGAAAAAACATGCTAACGAGTTCCCGGTGAATTCACTGCGACTTATGCATCGCTATGATGTTGACAAGATAGGACAGCATTATTTTTATACCAATCCGGACAATATGTTTCTTGCAATAAGGCGTCGAAAAGACAAAAAAATGATTTACCTGCGAGAGACAGAGCTGGAATACAAACTCGAGACACAGACGGGTTTCTCAATTGCTGCCTCATTGCAACATAAGCGCCATGAAGCTTCACTCTTCTTGCCGTTTGTTGATGGAAATGGCAATATGTTCGGGCATTATAATACAGCGGGCTTCAACGTTACTTTACGCTATGCGCCAGGAGAGAAGTTTTACCAGAAGCGATCTTACCGTATCCCCATTAACCAGGACGCTCCTGTGTTCACCCTGTCTCACACCTTCATGCCTCGTGGATTCTTGGGCAGTGATTACACAGTGAACAAGACCGAGGCCGGCATCCAAAAGCGATTTTGGTTCTCGGCATTTGGCTACACCGATATTATCTTGAAGGCGGGAAAGATATGGAATAAAGTGCCTTATCCTGAGCTGCTGTTCCCTAACGCCAACTTATCATACACCATCCAGCCCGAGTCGTTTGCGCTCATGAACGCGATGGAGTTTGTCAACGACCAATACCTGTCGTGGGACGTAACTTACTGGATTAATGGCGCGATTTTGAACCGAATACCTCTAATTAAGAAGCTGAAGATGCGAGAGGTGGTGTCGTTCCGTGGACTGTGGGGCAAACTCACCGACAAGAACAATCCCGCTCTCGATCCTGAGTTGTATCAGTTCCCCGAAGTAGCTCTGTGCCAGCCTATGGGCAAGCGACCATATATGGAGATTGGCGTGGGACTAGACAATATTCTCACAATACTGCGAGTGGATTATGTGTGGCGATTGAACTACCGCGACAATCCAGGTATTGACCGCAGCGGAGTTCGCTTCCAGCTACATTTCACGTTTTAGAAAAGAAGTTTTTTAAAGAAGATGAGATTTAAATTTTTGTTGTTGCGGTTGGGCTTGTGGTGTGCTATGGCATGTACTGTGGTCGCAGTGGTGTGTGACGCTATTGTGCGGCTTCGTGCCAGGAAGCGCTGCTATGATGATGCTGAGCGTGTTCCGCACAACAAGATGGGTCTTGTGCTTGGCACATCGCCATTGGCTCCAGATGGTGTGGGTGCTAATATGTATTTCGTGTATCGCATCGAGGCTGCAGCGCGTCTTTACAAGAAGGGGAAAGTTGAATATCTGCTGCTGAGTGGTGACAAGAGCGGTGATGCTTATGATGAGCCACTGGCGATGCGTGAATCGTTGATTGCGCATGGAGTGCCATCCGAGAATATTATTCTTGACAAGTCGGGCTTTAGAACACTTGACTCAATTGTTCATTCAATTAAGATTTATGGACAATCGAGCATAACGATTATTTCACAGCGATTCCACAATGAGCGTGCCATTTATCTTGCTCGCAGCAAGGGAGTTGATGCCGTAGCTTACAACGCTCAAGATGTTGTGAGATGGAACAAATATCTCAAAATTCACGGTCGTGAATATCTGGCACGAGTGAGGATGTTTGTAGACCTGTATATGTGCCGTCACCATTGAAAAGAATGGGTTGAGGTAAAAAAAGGGAGTGTTGAAAAAAAAAGTGGAAATATTTTGTTTGTTATATGAAAAAGTCGTAAATTTGTTACGATTACAAAATACTGGTAAAATACCGGTATATACACCTTAAGACATTCATATTAACAATCAATATACCACAAATTAATGAGTTATTTAAAATTTGATAAAAACTTGATGATCAATCTTGAGCAATCCTTGACTAAGGAGATACTCAGGACTAATCAGTCGGGGGCTTATCATTGCACTACCATTGTGGGGTGTAACACCCGCAAGCAGCACGGCTTGCTGGTAATACCCATTCCCGAGATAGACGACAATTTCCATGTGATGCTGTCGTCGTTAGATGAGACTGTGATACAGCATGGTGCTCCGTTCAATTTGGGTTTACACAAGTACAAGGGCAATGTTTTCAGTCCCAATGGTCACAAGTACATTCGCGAGTATGACTGCGAGCGAGTTCCCTCTCATCTATTCCGTGTGGGCGGTGTGATTTTAAAGCGCGAGAAGATATTTATCACCAATGAGAATCGTATCCTCATCCGCTATACGCTTGTGGAAGCTCATTCCAAGACCACGCTACAGTTCAGACCTTTCCTGGCTTTCCGTAATGCCAACGACCTGTGTGTCGAGAATTCGGTTGCCAATCAAGAGTATCACGAGGTTCACAATGGTATAGCCATGTGTATGTATGACGGTTATCCTTCGCTCTACATGCAGTTCAATCATAAACCAACGTTTGTATATGACCCTCATTGGTACAAGGGAATAGAGTATATAAAAGATATGGAGCGTGGCATTCCTTACACCGAGGATTTGTATGTTCCTGGCTACTTTGAGATTGAGATTAAGAAAGGAGAGCCACTCATCTTCTCGGCAGGTATAGACGAGGTCAATACTCGCAATTTGAGCCGAATGCATGAGGATGAGGTTAATTCCCGTACTCCTCGCACCAGCTTCTATAATTGCCTTAAGAACAGTGCTAAGCAGTTCTACTTGTCAAATGCCGACGGCAATTATATGCTTGCTGGATATCCTTGGTTCAAGATACGCGCCCGCGACGAGTTTTTGGCATTGCCAGGCTGCACTATATCCAATCACCATCGTCCCGACTTTGAGAAGATAATGGATACCGCTAAGGCTGCGCTGCTGCGATTTATTGAAGACGGTGAGCTCGACAAGCACCTTAAGGGCATAGACTTGCCCGATGTGCCATTATGGGCGATTTGGTCTTTGCAGGAATATGCTAAAGATGCTGGTATGGATGAGGCTCGCACCCGTTATGGCGACCTTGTTAAAGCAATGCTCAATCACATTATAGATGGCAAGCATCCCAATCTTAAGTTGAATCCTAATGGTCTAGTAAGCACCGATGGTACCAAGAAGCCCATGTCGTGGATGGATTCGACTCATCCCGACGGTTCGCCCATGGTGCCACGCACAGGCTATCTTGTTGAGTTCAATGCGTTGTGGTACAATTCGCTCATGTTTGCCCAGGAAATGTTCGCCGAGATAAAGGAGGAGCAGAAATTTGTCAAGTCTCTCAAGAAAATCAGCGATGAGACAAAGCCTGCCTTTGTTGATATGTTCATGAACGATTACGGTTACTTGTTCGACTACGTTGACGGACAGTATGCCGATCCAAGTGTCAGGCCTAACATGATAATAGCTGCAGGCATCGACTATTCGCCTCTTGACCGACGTCAGCGCAAGAGTGTGATAGACGTTGTCACTCGCGAGCTTTTAACTCCCAAGGGGTTGCGTACATTGAGTCCTAAGAGCTGGGGCTACAAGCCTTGGTATCTGGGAAATCCTGAGGAGCGTGAAGTCGCTTATTATGCCGGTTCGGCTCGTCCGTGGCTGATGGGATTCTATACCGATGCTTATATCAAGGTGTTTGGTCTTAATAGGGCTTCGTTTATCGAGCGCATGATGATTGGCTTTGAGGACGAGATGTCGCAAGGCGGCATAGGAACCCTGTCGGAGCTCTATGACGGCAATCCGCCGTTTATTGGCCGTGGAGCAGTGAGTTATGCCCCCAATGTTGGTGGAGTGCTTCGCGTTTTGAGGCTTTTCAAGAACATAGGATTTATAAATGCTTAAGGTGCGTTCTGGGACTATACTTAGAACTACACTTGAAAACTAAGACAATATATGAAAGCTTTAATGTTTGGCTGGGAATTTCCTCCACACATTCTTGGAGGATTGGGAACAGCAAGTTTTGGTCTCACCAAGGGCATGGCACAATGTGGCGACATGGACATCACATTTGTCATTCCCAAGCCCTGGGGCGATGAGCCAAAGGATTTTGCCCGAATTATAGGCGCCAATACGACTCCGGTATCTTGGCGTGATGTTAATTGGGACTATGTTGAGGGCAGGATAGGCAAGGTATTAGACCCTCAGACCTATTTTGACCTTCGTGACCACATTTATAGTGATTTCAACTATTTGAACACTAACGACTTGGGCTGTATTGAGTTTTCGGGTCGCTATCCCGATAATCTGCTTGAGGAAATCAATAACTATTCGATAGTGGCAGGTGTTATAGCCCGCACAGTCGATTGTGACGTGATTCACTCTCATGACTGGCTAACCTATCCTGCCGGCATTCACGCCAAGCAGGTAACAGGCAAGCCGTTGGTAATACATGTTCATGCGACCGACTTCGACCGCAGTCGTGGCAAAGTGAACCCAACAGTGTTTGGTATAGAGAAGGACGGAATGAACAATGCCGACCATATCATCACTGTGAGCAATCTCACTCGCAAGACTGTGATTGAAAAGTATGGCATCAGTCCCGACAAGGTGACCACTGTTCACAATGCTGTGGAGCCTCTAAGTCAGGAACTGCTTGACCTTGAGGTGCCGCCCAAGCATGAGAAGGTAGTGACCTTCTTAGGCCGCATCACGATGCAAAAGGGCCCAGAGTACTTTGTAGATGCTGCATGGCAAGTGCTTCAGAAAGTTAGGAACGTTCAGTTTGTGATGGCAGGAAGCGGCGACATGATGGAGAAGATGATCAGACTTGCTGCACGCCGTCACATTGCCGGACGCTTCCATTTCACAGGCTTCCTCAAAGGCAAGCAAGTGTATGAGATGCTCAAGGCGAGCGATGTCTATATCATGCCGTCGGTTAGTGAGCCTTTTGGTATCTCTCCGTTGGAGGCCATGCAGATGGGAGTTCCATCGATTATATCGAAGCAGAGTGGATGCGCCGAAATCCTGAACAATGTGATAAAGGTGGACTATTGGGACACCAATGCCATTGCCGACGCCATTTACTCGATAATCAAGTATCCTGGCATGTACAAGCAGTTGCGTGAACAGGGACTTGAAGAGGTTAACCAGATTACCTGGGATAAGGCTGGAGCCAAAGTAATCGATATCTACAAGCGTTTAATAAATAGATAATTACAAACCACAATAATACATCAATAATCATGAAATCAATCTGTTTCTATTTCCAGATACATCAGCCGTTCCGCTTGAAGACCTATCGCTTCTTCGACATTGGAAACGACCACTACTACTATGATGACTTCGCCAATGATGACATCATTACCCGCATAGCGCAGCGATCTTATATGCCTGCAAATCAAATGCTCCTAGATATGATCAAGGAGAATGGCAAGAAGTTCAAGGTTGCGTTCTCAATTAGCGGAACAGCACTGGAGCAGCTTGAGCAGTATGTTCCCGAGTTCATAGACTCGATGAAGGAACTTGCCGACACTGGATGTGTAGAATTCTTGAGTGAGACTTACGCTCACTCACTCTCGTCACTTGTTGATCCCGAGGAATTCATCGCGCAGGTGAAGGCTCACGATGAGAAGATTTATCAGCTCTTTGGGCAAAAGCCCAAGGTGTTCCGCAACACTGAGCTTATCTATGACGACGACATCGCATCAATGGTGGCATCAATGGGCTTCAAGGGCGCTATTACCGATGGCGCCAAGCACATTCTGGGTTGGAAGTCGCCCAACTATCTTTATAAGGCGGCGTCTGCACCCAAGATGCGTTTGCTCTTGAAAAACTCGAAGTTGAGCGATGACATCGCATTCCGTTTCAGCAATCCTGAATGGGCTGCCTATCCATTGACTGCCGATAAATACATTGACTGGATTGCTGCTCTGCCAGATGAGGAGATGCTTGTGAACCTGTTCATGAACTATGAGACATTTGGTGAACTTCAACCTCGCGAGAGCGGAATATTTGAGTTCATGAAAGCGCTGCCTCGTTTTGCCGCAGAACATAATATCGAGTTCATGACTCCAAGCGAAGTGGTGTCGAAAATGAAACCTGTAGATGTGTTGTCGGTGATGCATCCCATTTCATGGGCCGACGAGGCGCGTGACACTAGTGCCTGGATGGGCAACATCTTGCAGGATGAGGCTGTAAACAAGCTGTACTGTTTGAGTGAACGCATACGCTTGATACAAGACAAACGCATACGTCAGGACTGGAACTACTTGCAAGCAAGCGACCATTTCTATTACATGAGTACTAAGCATAGCAGCGATGGCTCGGTTCATTCGCACTATAGTCCTTATGACTCGCCTTATGCAGCGTTCACCAACTACATGAACGTGCTGAGTGACTTCTTGATAAGGGTGCGCGAGCAGTTCCCCGAGGAGATTGAGAACGAGGAGCTAAACGCATTGTTGCTCACAATCCGCAATCAGGAAAAGGAGATTGAAGAGCTTAACCGCGAGGTGGAAATGATGCGTAACAACATTGTGAAGGACACCACTGGCGACTTTGCACCCAGAGTTGAAGAAAAACCAGAAGAGGAGCCAGAACCAACGAAGAAAATTTCTGTAAAGAAGACAGTAGCTAAGAAATCTCCAGCGAAAAAGGTTTCGGAGAAGAAGTCGGCGGCCAAAAAGGCTCCAGCAAAGAAAACTCCAGCAAAAAAGAGTGCAAAGAAATGATTGCGAGGAAAAAACTGCTCTATATCCACGGTTTCCGCAGTTCGGCAAAGAGCAGCACAATATTGAACATCAAGGCCAACTACCATAACCTTGATGTTCATGCCTTTGATGTTACCCATCACCCTGTGAAGTCGATAAGGAAGATTGAAGCCTATGTGGCCGAGCATGGTATTGATGTGCTTGCAGGATCTTCGCTTGGAGGTTACTACGCACTGTGTGCAAAGGTCGACATTCCCAAGATTGCCGTGAATCCAGTTCTCAACCCCGAGAACAGTTTGAGTTTCATGCCCGAGCTAGGGGAGGAGATGGAGTATTACAACGAGAGGGAAGATGGTGTTCAGACTTTCAAGTGTACACTGAGCGATCTTGGCGAGTTTCGAGGCATAGATAAGTACATCACGCCCCTCACTCATATCATTGGCAGCGATAAAGACGAACTACTAGGCGATATGCGTGCCCAGTATATAAAACTCGTTGGAGACCGTTTCCACGAATCATCTCAGCTGGGGCACCGTATAACACCAGAGTTCACTGCAATACCCACAGGAGATTTTTACAAGCTTTTATCAAAGTTCTTATGATAAAAATCCCAACCGGTCATTGCCGATTGGGATTTTATTATTACTTGGATTTTTGTTTCTTGCGTTTCGACTCTTTATCGTCTTTAGCGATGTCTGTTTTCTTAGAATAGGTCCCGTCGGGTTGAGTGATGAAATTCTTGATGCCTTCACCTCCTGAATATGCACGGAAAATACCTTGCTGGATGAGGATATCGGTAATGTGATTTTGCTCAACATATTTCTTCATGTTTTTAGAGAAATAACGGAAGTCCACAACATGGATGTCTTCAAAAGAGAAAAATAAATAACCTGGCAGTGCATTTCCATAACTATCCTTGATGATGAGTAGCCGCCTTCCATTCTTGGTTGATGTGTTCACGTGGGTGATTTTTGTGTCGCCACCCATGAAAGTGCAATAGGCTCCGTTGCTACCATCGGGATAGGTATAAAAGAATTCTCCTTGAGTTTCGGGTTGTTCACCCACAACACCAAAGTTTTTGCTCAATTTATAGTTGATGTAGGTTGTGGTGTACTGAACTCCTCGTGGTACGTAGTATATAAAGTCCTCGGGTGCATTTTTCAAGGCGATGTCGTGACTGTATCCATACATCGACCCAACAAATCCATGCACAACTTTCTTGTCATAGTTGCTTAAATCACGGAATGGCACCTTTGCCACCCTGGCAAACTCTTGTGCTGTGTAGTAAGCACCGAGAGGCGACCAATGATGGTCGGTTCTTGAGTAAATGGGCTCGTTTACGTGTTTTGCCAGAGCAGAGTAGGCATTGACTGGGATAATGCCCTCGTCAAGTCGCTCATTGATGGCTTTGATGGTGGGTAATTGCGGTTTAGTTACCGACTTTGCAGCATCGGGGCAATAATATTCTATTGCTGTAGGTACAACAAGGCAGTAAATCTTAGCTTGATTGCCAAAGACTTTTTGATATTCATTACAGGCTTCGGCAAACTTAACACCTCCCTCTGGGCCACCACCATAGGCCGAAAGAGCCCTAACATTGTTTCCCTCACCAGTGATGATGATGCCTCGTCTTGCCTTTTTGTAACTATCATCGGCATTGACTGTATTAGTGAATTGCTCAACATCGTCCATGTTGGCGGCACCCATTTCATCGGGTGTGGCGCCTTTGGTAGCAGCATGAAACTTGATGTTACTTTGTGGTATGTTGAAAAACCTTAGTTTCATGTTATCTCCAAATATCATGCTCATTGCCATGAAGGAGTCGCGGTAAGGCTCGCTGTCGCTGAACCATTCCGAAACTTTGTTGGTGAATTCTCCGCTTTTAATATTGTCGAGTGTTAGCACGGGAAATGTTGCCAGTTCTCTCTTCTCAAGGGGAGAGAATGTGCTACGAGGAAAGGTTGTGAAAACAATCACAAACAATGCGTAGATAGCCAAGACAATAGAAAGATATATGTAGCTTCTTTTCATAGCGATGAGCTAGCTTTAATGTGAGAGGGTAGTGATGTTGTTACTGATTGAGATATTTGAGAATATTGGTTCGGATGTTTTTCATACCCATGTGAGTAATGTTGTTGTCAAGGACGATGTCGGTGATATTGTTGTCTTTGACATACTGCTTCATGTTCTTGTTGAAGTAACGACTGTCGATTACATGGATTTCCTCGAAGGAGTAGAAGAGATAGCCGGGGACAGCATTTCCAAAACTGTCTTTAATAAAGAGAATGTGGCGTCCGTTCTTGGTTGATGTCTGTACCTTTACAATCTTAGTGTCACCACCCATGAATGTGCAGTAGGCGCTGGTGCCTTGAAAATTGTAGAAGAATTTATCTTGCTTGGGAGCGGCCTGACTAATGACCGAGAGTCCTTTGGTCTTGTAGTTGATATAAGTGGTAGTATACTCTACATTGCGTGGTTTGTAGTAGATGAAATCTTCGGGTGCTTTCTTCAACGATGCGTCGCCCGAGAACATGGGCATAGTGCCTACATAGTTGTGAACTGTGTCGACGTCGTAGTTAGAGATGTCTTTGAATGGTACACCAGCTACCTCTGCGAGTTTTTGTGCGGCATAATAGCCTCCAAGTGGTGCCCAGTGGTGATCGGTGCGCGAGTAGATGTGCTCGTCAACATGCTGAGATAGTGGTGTGTAGATGTCCACGCAGTAGACCGAGTCGTCGAGATGTTCAAAAAGTCCATTAATAAAGGCTTTGACGTCACGGCTCCATCCTTTGGCGGCATTTGGTGTGTAGAATGCGGCAGCAGTTGGGATTGGCATGCAGTAAACGTTGACTTTGTCGCCAAAGACACGCTTGTATTCGTTCACTACGTCGGCATAGGCGTATCCGCTTGTAGAAGTGCCGCTGAAAGGCTCTAAAGCTCTCATTTCCTTGCCAGTACCAACTATGATAATACCTTTGGCAGTCTTTCTCGCTGGTTGGTCGGCATTTATGTTGTTTACATAATTAATAGAGATTTTTCGGTCTTCGGGTTTCTGTTTTGCTGGTTCGGCTTGTGAGTAAAATGTCGAAGCTGCTAAACAGCAAATCAAAACAACAGTCTTAAAGATATTTTTTTGTGTCATAATAAATTGATTATAATATTCTTAGATTAGAAACGTGTGTATAGGAACGGATTGTTGGTGGCTCCAACAAGTAGTGCCACGCTAAGAACAAGAATAACGATTGAAGTTGCAATTCTAGCAATAAGGAAGATGTTCTGCTCTATGGCGGTGTTGCCTCTCGAGAGCCGAGTGGTGAGTTTTGCCGCATAGTTGCGCAGTGGCATACTAAACAGGATTGCAGCAACCCAAATCCAGAAGTGGTCGAGCAGAGCTGCCTGCGATATGAAATCGGTCTTTATAGCACTTATGCCAAATAATACGGCAAAAAACCTGATTAGCTGGTTGAAGTCGACGTAATAGAAAATACCCCATCCCAAAACGAAGAGCAAGATACTATAGATGTGCATCAAGAATCGTGGACATCGTGGCTTGACATAAGGTAAAATAACATACTTCTCGAAAATAAGGATGAATCCGAAATAAACGCCCCATAAGACGAAGTTCCAGCTAGCTCCATGCCATAAACCCGTGAGCGCCCATACGACAGCGATATTGAAAGTTTGATGCTTGCGGTTACCTCCCATGGGTATGTAAACATAATCGCGGAAGAAGCTACCAAGCGATATGTGCCATCTTCTCCAGAACTCGGTAATAGTTGAGCTGCAGTAGGGGTGGTCAAAGTTCTCCTTGAAGTGGAATCCCATGCAACGTCCCATTCCTATTGCCATGTCGCTATAGCCAGAGAAGTCGAAGTAAATTTGGAAAGTGAAAGCTAATAGCCCGACCCATGCTCCTGTTGTAGATAGTGAGCCTAATCCGTCTTTCAAGAACTGAGTTGACACGAGCGAGAGTTGATTGGCTATTATCACTTTCTTTCCAAGTCCCAAGAGAAATCGGAAGACGCCATCGGCAAAGTCTTGAGCAGTGACATGACGGTTGTTAATTTCGGAGGCAATAGTTTCATATCTTACGATGGGGCCAGCGATGAGCTGTGGGAACATCGATATGTAGAGCAAGAGGTCACGATATCGTCGCTGTGCTGGCGATACTCTGCGGTAAACGTCAATGAGATAGGACATTGACTGGAAGGTATAGAAGCTGATACCGATGGGTAGCGCAATATTGGGCTTTGCCACTGGAATGCCTACATCTATGAGCAGTTGAGCAAGGAATCCTAGATATTTGAAGGTGGCAATAATGCCTATGTTGCACACCAAGCCAATGACAAGTGCCGCCTTGCGGTGTCTCTCTTGATTGTCAATAATTCGCCCAAGAATGAAGTTGACAAGAACACTCAATAGCATGAGGAAGACGTATACAGGTTCTCCCCAAGCATAGAAGATGAGAGAGAATGCAACCAAAGTCCAGTTCTTACAGGTGTTTACCTGAGCGATTCTGTTGGAGTTCAGCTTCTTGTCAAAAATAGATGCCAGCAAATAGCATATCGCAAAAGCCGGAATGAAAACAAAAAGAAAAAATAAGTCGGCAAAAACCATATATTCGTTGTACTATGTTATTATAGTGTGACTATAATAAAAAGTTGGAGTATGTATAAGAGTTTTTCAAAAATTGTGCAAATTTAGTGGTTTTATATTACGTAGAAAAGACTAAGCTGTTAATAAAATAAAACACCGCTTTGAGAAGTACATTTCAAGCGGTGTTTTTTTTGATTATCATGATAGGATATTATTTCATAGCTTTGATGATGCGATGTGTGGCTTCTTCTACTACTGAGCGCTGAGTGGCGAGGTTTATGCGTATGAATCCATCGCCTGCTTTACCATACATGGCTCCGTCATTGACAAGAACTTTGCCATCGTCAAGAATCTTTTGTGTGACTTGAGCGCTAGTCATTCCAGTGGGTGTAACATCAATCCATGCGAGATAAGATCCTTCGATGGGGGTGATGTGGAATGCAGGAAGCTCCTTGTTCATCATGTCACGCATTAGCTGGAAGTTGCCGCAAATGTATTCGTTGAACTCAAGAATCCAGTTCTCTCCATGGTTATAGGCTGCCATGAATGCCTCAAGTCCGAAAGGATTGATAGCGCACACTTGATTGTCGATGAGTGCTTTGTTGATTTTGGCCTTAGTGTCGGGGTTGTTGCTTACTATGAATGCGGCCTGCAATCCAGCGATATTGAACGACTTGCTTGGAGAACCGCAAGTGATGCAGTTATTCTGGGCCTCTTGTGAAATTGTTGCAAATGGAGTGTAGTCGTGTCCTGGCATTACCATCTCGCAGTGTATTTCGTCGCTGATTACTGTAACGCCATGCTTAATGCACAGGTCGTTGACATTGAGCATCTCATCTTTTGTCCACACGCGTCCTGCGGGGTTGTGAGGGTTGCAGAAGAGCAAGGTGTGGGTGTTGTCATCGTTGAGTGCTTTGTCAAGTGCGTCGTAGTCAATAGAATAGGAATAATCGTTATTGAAAGTTAGTGGAACCTCAACCACATTGCAGTTGTTACTCTCGATGCAAGTGAAAAAGCAGTTGTAGATGGGAGTGAGAACTACTACATTCTCTCCAGGAGAAGTGACTGCTCTGAGTACTGCATCAATAGCTGGAACGACACCAGTGGTATACTCTATCCAATTGCGGTCGATTTTCCAGTTGTGTCGACGTTCAAACCAATTGATAATTGAATCGTAAAATTCTTCGGGTACATTGGCATATCCGAATACACCGTGTTCGAGCCGTTGTTTTAATGCATCGATAATACAAGGTGCAGCCTTGAAATCCATGTCGGCAATCCACATGGGAATAATGTCGTCGCTTTCACATTTATCCCATTTTACAGAATGTGTATTGCGACGGTTGACAATCTCGTCAAAGTTAAATTTGTTGTTGTTCATTGTTTCTTGCTTGGTTTACGTATCTATTATGCAAAGTTAATCAAATTATGATTTATTATTGAATAATTTGAGTATTTTAACTCTTAATAATTGAAGTTTTCTTAATCCAGCGCCCTGAAGTTAGTCGGATGAGGAATAATGAGCCGCGCACGCATAACTCGATGCACATTGCAATCCAAACACCAATCAGTCCCATAGAAGCTGCCAGTAGAATTGCCAGAGTGATGCGCACAATCCAAATGCTGCCTAGATTGAGGATGGATGGTATGAGAGTGTCTCCTGCCCCGACCATCACTCCATAGCTCACGATTGCAGTGGCGTAGAGTGGCTCGGCCCAGGCTTCGATGCGAAGGCATTGTGTCCCCAGGTCTATTATAGCGTCGACGGGCGACATGAAACTCATCATGAGGTGAGCACAGGTATACATTAGAACTCCCATGACAGTCATTGTTGCAACTCCCAAGAGAACGGTGATGGTGGCAAATCGTTTCATAAGATCTTTACGTGCTGCTCCGGCACTTTGACCAACAAGAGTTGTAGCTGCCTCTCCAATGCCATATCCAGGCATATAGCAGAGGCTTTCGGCAGTAATAGCAAATATGTTTGCCGCAAGCGCAATGTTTCCTAGTGGTGCGACAATTGCGGTTGTGGCGATATAAGCTCCACTCATCATCACATGCTGCAGTCCAATGGGAAAACTAATTTTGTAGGCGCGTTTCAGACACTGCTTTGTGGGCCTGTAAGATCCTCTGGTATTAGTGAGTTTCAGGTCTCTTGAGCGCGCCAGTAGGAAGTATAGCATGAGCAGGCAAGTTACTAGCTCGGCAAGTACTGTTCCTGTAGCAGCTCCTACCACTCCTAGTCCAAATCCTGGTATGTGAAGCTGGAAACCTGCCACTGTAACATCTCGAGTAGGAAAGATAAAGAAGAAATTGAACGCAACATCAAGTATACACATTAATATATTAAGCATGCCAGGCACTTTCATATTGCCGCTGCTACGCAACATGCCTCCGGCAAGAAACTCAATCTGTAAGAATGGTAGGCACAGGGCTAGAATAAGGAAGTAGGTTGTCGCTTTTTCGCATATTGTTTCGTTGCCTCTAAGCCAATGGGGGAGAGGTGCGCTGATTGCAGCTCCTATAAGTGCTAGTGAAACGCTGAAGATGAGGCAAGAGATTAGTGATTGTCGCAACACGCTGCGTGCTTCGTTGCTATCGTTTGCTCCAATGTGGTGAGCTACTTGAACCGTAAATCCCATTGCTGCTGCGCTCAACAGTCCTCCCAACAGCCATGTTGATGCCGACACGAGTCCGATTGCGGCACTGTCATCGGCTCCCAGGCTGCCAACCATAGCTGCGTCGATATACTGCATTATTATCATTGAGAGCTGGGCAAGAATAGCGGGTGTGCTCAAGTTGATGGTGAGCCGTAACTGCTCCTTGAGTGTCATGTGCTGCCCGTTTTTTATCTTGTCAATAAGATTTTTTTTGCTTTTGTTAGCCATCAATGATTAAGTAGCTAGAGTAATGTGATTAATGTGCAAAATTAGTGAAATAAGTTGGTTCAACAAAATGAAGATTCTTGGAGTTGTTGTGTCATGAGCAAAAAAAAGTCCTGCACATGAGTGCAAGACTTTTTTAAGTTTAATGATCTAATTCGTCCGAATTATTTGCGGTTGATAGTTACGCAACGGCCGAGAGGAGCAGTCTGCAAGCTTGTGCAGTAAGGATGGTTGTCGTCGTTAGTCTCAGTGTCGAGACGGCTTCCTTCAACACCTCTGTCCATAAGAGCGTTCTTAACGCCGTTTACACGGTCGTGACGAAGCTTAATGTTGATGTCGTCGTTACCAGTGTAGTTGTCGGCCCAACCAATCAGACGATAATCATTGTTCTCGCCCTTCATAACCTCAGAAACAGCCTCTACGATCTCCATTTGTACTGGAGTGATGTAAGACTTACCTCTTGGATAGTAGATAGTAGCCAGAGGAGCATCGTTAGTGATGGTAGTCAGGTTGTTTTGTGGGGTAACAGGTTGTGGAGTGTTCTTCTTCTTGAGGCAGTCGTTAAGTTGGTTCTCAAGGTCACGGATCTTAGCGTTAGCTTGAGCCAGCTTGTTACGGAGTGCGTCGAGATCAGCGCTGTTGTCCTTAACCTGTGGGCAGATAGGAACAACTGGAGCATTCCACTCAGTCTTACCAAACTTGTAAGCGAAACCGAGCTGTACGCTTGGGTACTCGTTCCAAGTCTTGCGGCCACCACCGTCGATGTGCTCCTGAATCATGTCGAAACGGAGGTCGAGGAGGAGGTCAACGTGCTTGCCAAGAGCGAAGCTGTTGAGCAAACCAGCTTGGAGAGCGAAGTTGCGGCTGTGCATACCATCTACACCGTTGTATTTACCCATGTACTTCCAGCTGCCAGAGCCATCGGCTTTGTCATTGTAGAAGTTCCAGCTAGTAGAAGCACCAGCATAAACTGTAGCGTTGTAGAAACGACCAGGTCTGTAACCGCAAATCCAATTGGTAACATTGAACAGAACATCGCCGGTAACACCAATGCGATTGAACTTCTGTCCATACAAACCGCGAGCATCATCCTTCAATTCGTCGCCCATGTCGGTGCGGAAACCGATAGCGCGATCGGTGTCGGTAGCGCCCTTCATCTGCTCAAAGTGACCGCCGATGCGAACACCCAGCAGTGGAGAGAACCACTTACCGATGAACAAATTAGCCTTGGGGGCGAGGAAGCGCTTACCGAGCTTCATGTTAGCGTCTTTGTAAGACATCAAAACACCTACACCACCTGTGGCCTGGATGAACCAGTTGTCTTGCATACGGTTGAAGATGTAGCCCTGAGCGGGATCCTCAACGTACTGTACCTCCTGAGCGTTAACTACAGGAGCCAAGAAAAGAGCACATGCACATGCTAGTAATGTAATCTTTTTCATAGACTTACGTTTTTGTTAAATAAAAATTTTTATTTGTTAAACACTAAAATAAATTGTATACCTTATCAAAACATTGTGCAAATATATAGCTTTTTTTTTGATTGTTAATCATTTTCACCAAAAAATCTTCAAAAAAAGGTCATTTTTTGCGATTTTTGAGGTTTTTTTGGACAATAGAGGCAATATTTTGGGGTGAAAAGCCGAATTTTTCGTCCAAAATCTTGTATGGAGCCGATGCGCCAAAGTGGTCAAGTCCGAAAACAGTACCTCCATTTACCACATTTTGCAGTGTTGAGGGAAGTCCCGCAGTGAGTCCGAAGGTGGGTATTTCGGGTGGTATAACCTCATTCTGATATTCCTGAGGTTGATTGTTGAAAAGACCAATCGAAGGAATAGAGACAATTTGCACCCTAAATTCTTGTTCTTCTTTAATGAGTTTGGCGGCTTCAACGAGAGTTGACACTTCCGACCCGTTGCCCACGAGTGTTATTTGTGGATTTTCGTCTTTATATAATATGTAAGCACCCTTCTTGGCTTGCAAAGCATCATTGTAGCGTGCTGCATAGTCATCGCCGTGTTGTGAAGGCAGGTCGTTGATGTTCTGTCGCGAGAGGATGAGGGCGGTGGGGGTAAGAGTGTTTTCCATCGCCATTTTCCAAGCCACTGTGCACTCGGCACTGTCGGCTGGTCTCAGCACGAGCATGCTGTTGCGGCCACTGTGGTTCTTGAGCTCCTCCATGAGGCGTATTTGTGCTTCTTGTTCAACGGGCTCGTGAGTGGGACCGTCCTCGCCCACGCGGAAAGCGTCGTGAGTCCAAATGAATTTCACTGGCAGTTCCATAAGTGCCGACAGGCGTACAGCAGGTTTCATATAGTCGCTGAAGACAAAGAACGTGCCGCATGCAGCAATCATTCCGCCATGCAATGCTATGCCATTGATGAGAGCTGTCATGGCGAGCTCACTGACGCCAGCCTGTAAGAAGGCTCCCTCAAAGTCACCACGTGCAAAAGCTTTAGTCTTTTTGAGGAATCCGTCGGTCTTGTCGCTGTTGGCAAGGTCGGCGCTCGACACTATCATATTGCCTACGTTCTGGGCTAGAGCTCCGAGCACATTGGCGCTTGAGGCACGAGTTGCAAGATTGGGCTTATGTTCGATGGCTGCGTAGTCGACTGTATCAACTTCACCTCTGATATAGCGTTCAAGCTGAGCTGCTTTCTCAGGGTTGGCCTCGCACCATGCTTTCTCTTTTGCTTTGCGGTCGGCGACGATGTCGCGCAACTGTTCGGCCCGCTTGCTGTAGAGCTCGGCTACCTCGGGGGACACTTGCCAAGGATTGGCTGCGTCGCCGCCTAGGTTTTCGATGGTCTTCTCGAAGCTGGCTCCCGACTTGCTGAGAGGATTGCCGTGTGTGCTGCATTGTCCCTCGAAGTTCTGTCCATCCTCGGTGACGCATCCTCTTCCCATTATGGTTTTGCCAATAATAAGGGTGGGGCGCTCGGTCTCGTGTTGAGCGTTATCTATAGCTTTGGCGATTGCTGTGGGGTCGGTGCCGTCTATTTCAATGACGTTCCAGTTCCAAGCGCGGTATTTCATTGCGGTGTCCTCGGTGCTTACTGCATCGCACATGGTTGAGAGCTGCACCGAGTTACTGTCGTAAAACATGATGAGGTTGCTCAGCCCAAGGTGTCCAGCTAGTCGTCCCGCTTCTTGCGAGATTCCTTCTTGAACGCCGCCGTCGCTTATGAAAGCATATGTCTTGTGTGCGAATACCTCGCTGAAGTGTGTGGCGATGAATCGCTCGGCAATGGCACATCCCACAGCCATTACATGGCCCTGTCCCAATGGTCCGCTGGTATTTTCAACGCCGTGCTCTACATCAAGCTCAGGATGTCCTGGTGTTATGCTTCCCCACGAACGGAAGGCTTTGATGTCGTCGATAGTGTATTTGCCTGTCATGAGCAATGTAGCGTATAGCATTGGTGACATGTGGCCGGGGTCAAGGAAGAATCGGTCACGAGAGAACCAACGAGGATCGTCGGGATCGTGAACTAGGAATGAGCTATAGAGCACATTGGCGAAGTCGGCTCCACCCATTGCACCTCCAGGGTGTCCCGATTTGGCGTTTTCAACCATTGCAGCGGCCAAGATACGGATATTGTTGGCCGCGCGAGTCATCATTTTGTCGTCAATCATAGATTTATGTTATATATGATGTATATATACTATATATGAATATTACGTCACGAAGATAGTTATTATTATAATAATGTGCAAGAAAAATCGGTATTTTTTGCTCAAAAAGGTAAAAAAATGGGCGCCATGTGATTTTGGCGCCCATCAATGCTATGTAAATAAGCTTTTATTCTTCTTCGGTTGTGGCGTTTTTAGAAGGTCTGCTGCCTATTAATGCGTAGAACAGGATATAGGCGGCGCATGCCAATGGGATGAAGTAGCTGTTGAGGTAGCCCACGCTGTCTGCAACCTTGGCTTGAACGAATACCATTATTGCACAGCCAAATACCATTGTCATGAAAATGCCGCTTGCAGCAGCGGTGTACTTGCCTAGTCCCTCAACGGCCATGTTGAAGATGCCACCCCACATTACCGAGGTGCAAAGACCCACTAGGATGAAGGCAAGTATGCAAATCGGCACTCTGGTCCACACGACAGAAAGATTGGTCCACTTAATCCCCGGAACATTGATTGTCATGTCGGTAGGAGCAAAGATTCCAAATCCGATAAGTGTAATTGCAAGTATTGCCACAGTAGAAACCATAGCTCGGCTGCTCACTTTCCCACCGATGCTTCCGCCAATGGTTCGACCAATAAACATCATGAGCCAATAAACGGCGGCGATTAACAAGGCAATCTCTGCACTGATGCCTATGCCTATAGGCGATTTCTTTATTTTTTCGGCAGTTATCGTGCCATTATTGATATCCTCTTTAACTTGTTTTATTTCGTCTTGTATGTCAAGTTTTTTGTCTTCGTTGTCCGATGCCATTATCGAGTCAACGTTGGTTCTAATAGCAACGTATGCTTTGGCTTTGTCGTTAATATTCATCGTGGTATCGTTAAGGAGAGCGACTTTGCTATCTATAGCGTCAGTAGTGTCGGCAGACAAATAACTTGCCATATAAGTTGGGGTGCCAACTTCTACGCTCATGTAGAGGAATATTGCTAATGCTCCGAGCGCGAAATGACGGTGTTTTAGGGCGCCGCTTATGAGTTTTGTCTCAACCTTTGCTTGCTCAGGCTCTTGAATCTTGGTAAAGAGCAGGATAATGAATGCCACGACAAATACGCCTCCTGCTATTGCGAGTGCGGGTGTTGCGTCGCTGATGCCGGTTCTTTTAGTCACTTCGCCAATGAGAGCTCCCATAAGGATATATACAGCCACGGCAGCTGCAGAGTTGAAAGCTCCACCAATCTGAATGAACTGGTTTCCAGTTTTTCCGCCACCTCCGAGTACATTGAGTAATGGGTTTACAACAGTGTTAAGCATGCACATGCACAAGCCGCTGATGAAAGCTCCAGCCAGATATACCCAATAGCTTCCAAGCGTGCCACTGAAGTATTCCAGTGCAAGCCCTATCATGCCCACTACAAGTGCCATGAGAGCAGTTTTCTTGTAGCCAAATTTGGAGATTAGCATACCGCTGGGGATTCCCATAAGCAGATAAGCGATGAAGTTGGCATAGTTGCCAATCTGACCTGCTGCTTCCGAGGCGCCAAACTGGTTTTTCACTATGGTCGCCATTGGCGTGCAGAGGTTTGTCACGAATGCTATCATCGCGAAGAGGAAAAACATCATAATGATAGCAATCCATTGTTTCTTTTGTTGTGCCATTGTTTTTGATAGTATTTTAAGTAAATAATGAGTTTTCTGTTTAAAAACTTGTAAAGATAGGTGTTTTTTTTGAAAATGTGGCAAGTGAAGAAAGATTTTTCGTAAAAAATCAATATTCACGTTGGCCGAATATGTCGGTGCCAATGCGTACGAGAGTCGCCCCGTGCTCGACGGCAACAGGCCAGTCGTCACTCATACCCATGCTTATTTCCTTGAATGCAGGGTTGTTGGCAAAATACTTGTCACGCAGGGTGAGGAAGGTGTTGTAGACAAGCTCAAATTCGCTTGCCACCTGATCCAAGTCATCGGTAAACGTTGCCATTGCCATCACTCCGGCAATGGTTACATTGCTCAAGTTGTTAAATGCTCCTTCTACGGCAGCCTCGAGAATTTCGTTAACAGAGAATCCGCTCTTTGTCTGTTCTTTAGCAACATGGAGTTGAAGTAAAACATTAATATGTCGGTCAATCCTTGCAGCCTCCTTGTTTACTAATTGAAGCAGCTGTGTAGAGTCGATGCTCTGAATTGTTGATACCCAAGGCATTATCATGCGCACTTTATTCTTTTGCAAGTGACCAATGAAGTGCCATTCTATGTCGGCTGGCATTTGTGGGGCCTTGGCTGCAAGCTCTTGAGCGCGGTTCTCTCCGAAGATGCGCTGACCGGCATTGTAAGCTTCCAATAGTCTCTCCACGGGGTGGAACTTTGAGACAGCAACAAGTTTCACGCCTTCAGGTAGTTGCGTTGTAATGCGTTCTATGTTTTGAGCGATAGACATGCGATTATTTCTCTTTTTTATCGGCAAGCGTTTCGGTTAGGTTTGCGGCAAAGACATCCATAATGGGAGTCTCATTGATAGCAGCGATTTCATAGTCAATTGCAGTGCCACGCATATTCTCGAGGAAGATGTCAAGTGCCTGTTTGAACTCATTGGCTTGAACCAGCGAGTTGCTTGATGTACGCTTCTCGGCAGCAGTCTTTTCGTCTATGGTTATCATGTTGATTTTCACCTTGTACCAGCGGTCGCCACCCTGATGGAAGAAAATGTCATCAAATTTCACCTTTTTAACTGCGGTGACAGCAAACTCGCCAGTTGTTGCAAATGGGCGCATCTCCTCAGTAATGCGGGCCTCGGCCTCGGTAAACGAGAGGGCATCAACGAGATATGGTTCAGTCACTGTCTTCTGCGCGCCAGTTTCAAGCGTGCGGTCATATTTCACTTTACATTCAAAATAGGTTGCCATAATGCAATATTATTAGTTTGTTGATTATTATTGGTTTGTAATATAAACGCTCTAAAAACAGGCACAAAGGTACAAAATAAAGCCGAGAAAACGTTGAGTGTGTAAAATATTTGTTATTTTTGCACGAAGTTTCATCGATTAGAGATACATATGAGTGATTTTTACAAAACGTTGAAGGGTGTGTCGCAGGGCATCTACAAGGAGAAGATGAGCAAGTTCATTGCCATTGCTCAGCCGGCGCAGAGTGCCGACGAGGCAAAGGCGCTCATCAAGCAGATTGCCAACAAATACCACGATGCACGCCACTGCTGCTGGGCTTATATGATAGGAACACAGCGCAACGAGTATCTTTCGAGCGACAACGGCGAGCCAAGCGGCACTGCAGGGAAACCCATCCTTGGCCAAATCAACTCTTTTGGTCTCACCAATGTGGTGATTGCTGTGGTACGTTACTTTGGCGGCATCAAGCTGGGCACTTCGGGGCTTATTGTCGCCTATCGTGAAGCGGCTCGCACTGCCATCGAGGCAGGAGAGATTCTGGAGTGTCACGAACAGGCAACACTTTCGTTCTCGTTTCCTTATCTTGCTATGAACGACGTGATGAAACTGGTGAAAAGTGGTGACTTGAAAGTTCTAGAGCAGCAATTTGACAACGTATGTTCGATGACGATCCAGACCGATGCCGACAAGATGTCCGCCCTGCGCGAGCGCATCGCCAAAATCAACGGCACTTCGCTAGAAGAATGAAGAATCTTATCAAATTAGTTCACAAAACAAGGTGTGCCAAAATCTTGACACACCTTAAATTTTAGATTATGCATTATGAATTGTGCATTGATCTAGCATTCTACATTTATTAATTCCCTAACAGGATATTATAGATGATTGTGATATCTACCGCAGTGATGACGCCGTCGCCGTCCTGGTCGCCATTTACAATAGCAGTAGTGTCGTTGTTGAGCAAGTAGTTGTAGAGTGCGGTGACATCTACACTCGACACAAGGCCGTCGCCGTTCACGTCGCCGGGAATAACGTCTCCTGCAGTGACTCCAGTTGTTACTAGTTCGCAGTCGAAGAAGGCGCCACCAAAGTTTTGCTGCATGTACACGGCAATCACATTTTTGCCTAGGTGGAATGCCGAAGCTGGGATGCTGTAACTTTCGTGAGTGTTGGCAAATGTGCTTCCGTAGGGTGTTTCGCACCAGCCTTCTTTGTTGATCACTTCTTGTCCGTTGACGTACACTACCATATTGTCGTCGTGCACGCAGTTGAAAGTGAAAGTCGCGTCGTTGGCGATTTCGGTCAAGATGAGGGGGAATCGCATCCAGTAGCAGTTATACTCGCCATACCAGAATGAATTATAACGCAGCTGGTATCTCGGTCCGTCGGTGTGTCCGGGATTTGCCGTTCCTAGGGGCAGATTGAGCCAATTGCTGTCGTTGAAACCAGGAGTGTTCCAGCCTTGAGGGGCACTGGGCCAAGTTCCGTTTGATTGGCGATAGTCATGTTTGGCCTTCACATAATGTGGCACTCGTTGGCTGTTATAAATCAACCTGGTTTCACCCTCCTTAATGCCGCATTTGGTGCATACGCCATCGGAGAAAAAGTGATTTCCATCGGGTGGCACCAATTCAGACTTTTTGGCATTACATTCACTACATTTTAAGTATCTTTCGCCTTCGGCGCCGCAGGTCGAACTCTTGAAGTCAAATTGAGTCCATTGTCCATGGTTTTGCTTGTTAATCCATATTTCACTCAGTCGCACACCGTTATATATACCTGCACCCTCAGTGCATGTGAACTTGAAGTAACGGAACTTGCGCGTGTCGTTCACCGGAATGACAACCTCGGTCAGGTCGACGAGAGGCATGGGATAATCCTTTTGGGTGTCGATAAGTGTCCAATTATAGAAGTCGTTAGAGCCCTCGAGTTTCCAGCTGCGAATCATGTATTCATACACATATAAAGCGTCCATAGCTGTAACCAGGCTGTATTGTTTCACTGCCACAGGCACGCTGGCTTGCATCACCACATAAAAGTTATCGGGACTAGCCTGGAAGTAAGTATCGGCATTGTTGTCAAGCGCAAATTGGGCAGTACAGCCATATTGTTCGGCACCTCCATACTCAACGCAGTAGCCCACACCATTGGCATCGTAGCGTGTGAATGTGGGATTAGGGTTGGGACCTGAACTCTCCAACTTGGGAACGGTAAATCCGTAGTAAACTGTTGCCATTTCTTTGCCGGGATCTTTGTTGGTGGCCATGGCGGTGATATGTTGGTCTTCATTGGTTCGCATGATGGTGTGGGGGTTGTTCACTTCGTCATTGCCGATATAAAGATGCACTTCACCAGTTCCCGTAGCAGTGACGACACAATGGTCGTTGAATGTTTCTACGTTAATATCTGGTAAATTACTTAATGTAGAGCCCTGTTCAACAAAAGCCTCAGTGACTGTGAAGTAGGAATCCTTTCCCATGGTGGTGTAAAAACCGTTGCTGGTGTTGTAGCACAGATAGTTCTTTAATGATCCATACATTGTATAAATGTAGAAAGTGTTGTTGTCTCGTGTTTCAACTTTGTCAATAGATGAATCATTGTAATCGCTGGAAAGAAATTCGCCGGCATACAAATATTTCTTCGTAGCGCGGTTGTAGATTTTGTATCCACTACTGCTGTTTCCAACAAAGCACCAGTAGTAAGCATCATTGTTCTGCGAAGAGGAACTGGCCGCAATATCTGCATTCTCGCCACCTTCTGAAGCATAAACGAATCGTCCACCAGTTTTTAAGTAATACCAGTGAATGGGCTTGGTTTCTGGACTGGTAGTGGGCACAAACGGTAACGCATGCGCCATGCTTGTACCAATCAGAAGCGATAAAATAATTAAGAATTTTTTCATGATTTGATGTGTTGTTGTTTATATGTTTTTCTGGATGCAAAGGTAGTGATTATTTTAGATTAACTATTATTTTAACAAAAAATAAAAAAGAGTGCACCAGAAAAAACTGGCACACTCAGTCTATTTAACTCCTTTCGATTAGCGCAGCGCTAATTCCCGAGTAGGATATTGTAGATTATGGTGATGTCTACCGAAGTGATAACGCCGTCGCCGTCCTGGTCGCCGTTTACGATGGCTGAAGAGTCATTATTGAGCAAGTAGTTGTAGAGTGCGGTGACATCTACACTTGTCACAACTCCATCGCCGTTCACGTCGCCTGGGATAGCAGAACTCGACGTGTATCCGCTTAATGCCAACTCGGCAAGCTGGAACACATAATGGTTGTTTTGCCAGCCACCCTTGCCGCGAACTTCGCTTACCTCGAAACGGAAGAACTGATATTTCTTAGTGATGCCATTGATGTTGAAACTGTAGTCGGTAGTGTTGACAGTGCCCAGTCCTAAAGCATCGCCATCATTGACATCAACGATGGTAGTCCAGGAGTCACTCTCCTTGGCCTTGGCATAGATTTTCCACTTCTTGGGATTGCGGCCACTCCAACTTTGGGTGTCGTTGCCCGTTGTCATAGTGTAGCTGGTGGGAATGAATGCGACATTGCTTTTGAAGTCAACCCAAATGGTCTCCCACGACCCCGTGCTGTTGTCTACGCACCACTTGGTGCTCTTGTTTTTGTCAAACAGCTTATAATAGTCTTCGGCTGGGTCGGTTTGAACGTTGTTAGGAGTATAAACGTTATAGGGAGTGAGCGTGACATCGGTGACAGGGACAGTTTCTTCTTCAACAAGAATCTCAATGGCATTGAAGGTACTTGCATAACCTATTCCTGTCGAGCCTAATGTGCCACCATTAGTCTCATAAAGGTAATATTTTCTATTATCTCCGGTATGAAAATAGCAGATATAGAAGCCACTATCGTCTTTCTCCTCAACATAGCTTATACGTGAATTGTTTATGTCAGATTCAAGATACTGCCCCTGTTTTAGATATTTTTTAGCAGCTCTGTTGTAAATCAAGATTTTATCGGGTGAAGTTTGTACAAAGCACCAAAGGAAATTGTTTTCGGTTGATGCCGTTGAAGATAATTGAATTTGATCATCAATATCTCCTTCTGGATCATAATATACATACTTATTGTTGACTTTCAGCTGATACCAGTGAATGGGAAGAGTAGTGGGACTGGGCGTTGTAACAAACGGTGTTGAAGAATCTTCCATGTTGATTTGGAAGGTGGTCAATACACCAGTAGTTGGTGAGCCGCTACTGCCATTTCCATGGAACTCAGCGATTATCTCGCCATTAGGTTTCGTTAGAACGTAGCCACACTCATAAGCGAATTTTCCTGCTACCCAAACGAGGTCGTAGTCAACGCCGTAGCACAGTTTGAAGGTTCCAGTGATTTCCTTGTCATCAAGAGTGTTGGGATCATCAACCATAGTGAGCTCTTGAACCAGTACGTCGGTACCAGCAATGTATACTTGGAGTTTGCAGTTGCTCCATCCGTCGCCATAGGTGTCGGTGAGTGTGTACGCAACTTCGCCCATGTCGGTCTCCTCGCAAGCAAAGGTCGAAAACGAAATCTGAACCCATCCACTATCGCCATTGGCATAGATACTCTTGACGCGAACGTCATACTTCACACCGTTAGCAAGTGCATCGAGAGCGATGGTCTTCTCGGTAACAGTACCTGCTGAAGTCCACTCCTCGTCGGCAGCCTTTTTGTACTCAACGCCCCAAGAAGTCTCGTCGTCACCAGCATCCCAAGTGATGGTTGCGCTGTTGGTCGTGATATCACTAGCTGCAAGGTGCTTTGGCTTGTGGTAAACTACGCCACCGAGAGGAGCGTAAGTGAAGGTAGTCTTTGGCAAGAAGTCGCGGTAGGAAGCAAGGACATACTCGAAACCGCTGTAGCTGTAGCCGCTGACTGATGCACCAGTAACTGTTGTTCCAGAGAAGGTAGCAGCCTTCCAAGAGCCTGTCTCTGTTTCATAAACAGAGATGAGCAGGTTGCCGCCACCATAGGTGTAGCCTTGGGTAAACACAATCTCCATAGTCTCGCCAGTGCCATCGAGTGGTCCTTCATATACAAGGGTGGCACCTGAAATATCGAGGAAATCAACAGATGGACAAGTGGCTTGTGAAACCTCACTAATGTAAATCTGGAAGTTTCCCCCCCAAGCTGCAGCAGCAGGAGAAGCAAGATACCAAGTCAGCTTTGAGATGGTGCCATCAATCAGGTCGCTTAGTTCAGAGGCTGGCATAATCATCTGGCACTTGGTGTAAGCGTCAGCATATAAGCCAAAAACGGGAACGTGGCTGCTCGTTGCTTCACCATCATAAACGGTCATTGTCTCCTGGGCAACAGCTGGCACAAACGCCACTGTTGTCCCAATCAGCAGCGATAAAAAAATTAAAAACTTTTTCATGATTTAATGTGTTGTTGTTTATATGTTTTTCTGAATGCAAAGGTAGTGATTATTTTAGATTAACTATTATTTTAACAAAAAATAAAAACGAGTGCACCAGAAAAAACAAAAAACAAAATGTCGTCGACCAAATGATAGATTTGGGTTTAATTGTTTGTTGTTTCCTTTTTTGTTGTGTTTTTCTGTAAAATTATTGCAGTTTTATGAATTTTTATTTATATTTGCAATCAAAAGCAAGGCAATAGAATGATTATATAACCACGCATAATCCCTATTCTCATGAAAAAGATATTTTTACTTCTCTTGGCGCTGATTGCCACGACCTCTGTTTGGGCCGAGGACTATATCACCGACGTGATGGTGATTGGTGGCTCAAAAAGTGAGACGAACGCCTTGAAGACCACTTACACCAACCAGGGCTGGACGGTCATCGACCAAGACCTGAATGCCGGCGCAAGCGGCGACTACATCTTCCTGCTCTACAAGAAGGCGAGTGAAACAGCCGGTGGTGCCTCATTCATCACCGACTTCTACCTATCTTCGGCCAGCGGCACTGTCCCTGACAATATTGAACATAATGGCCGCACCTATCACCTTGCAGCCTGCGACGGCAGTGACTATTTCAAAAGCAGCAAGGGTGACCTGAACTGCCATTGCTCGGGCAGCGCCTACATCCACCTCTATTACACCAAAGAATATGTCGATAACGGAGAAGACTACAGCACCGTGAAAACCATCTCTATCAACAACACACAGGCGGGTGCTGTGGGTGAGAACGGCGGCACCACGGGCTATGACCTCAACGCTGGTGCCGGCGGTGACTACATCTATATGCACGCCGACAAGTCGCAGGGATGGATTGTTGTCAATAGCGTTTCCGAAAACCGTTGTGTGATTACAGACTTTGACGGTCCCAAGTCGGCTTTTACATCTATCACTATACCTGTCTCCATCAATGGGAAAGTGCTGGAGGGCTTCTCAAGCATGAACTTTGGCGGGTTTACCAACCTTGAGACGATGACTTTTCTTGAGAACACGATAATCAGCCAGATGCCGTCGATGCAAGGATGCTCTAAGTTCAAACATGTGAATACAGGCTCTGTCAACGACCAGACTCCGCTTTCCATGACAAGCATTTCGGCCTATGCGTTTGCGGGCACCGCCATTGAGACGATAAACATGCCATCGGTCACCAGTATTGGAGAACATGCGTTCGAGGATTGTGGAATAAAACAAGCAACCCTTTCGTCGTTTTTGATGGAAATCGGCACTTATGCTTTCTATAACTGCAATTCCTTGACCGACATCTACTTTGACGGTACACAACAACAATGGGGCAATGTGATAAAGGGAGAAAATTGGAAACCTGCTGCTACTACGGAGCATTGGCGCTGTACAGTGACCTTCGATGCCAACGGCCATGGCACGACACCTGAGACACAGACAGTATGGAGCAATCAGGACAAAGTCACCGAGCCCAGCATGTATGCCTTTGGCTACAAGCTCCTTGGTTGGTACACCGAGGCAGCCTGTACCAATCAATGGGATTTCAACACGGTAGTTACCAGCGACATGACACTCTATGCCAAATGGGAAGTGTCACAATATGACTTCAACAGCGAGACAGGCGTGCTGACACTACTGTGGGGCGAGTTCAATGCTGCAAACAAGTGGGACGACGATGTGCCCGCCTCGGCAGTAAAGAGCGTTACCGCCACCAGCGACGTGAGCTTCACCGGCGACTGCACAGAGCTGTTCGACAATTTCACCAATTGCACGAGCATGGATTTGAAAAATGTCAACACCAGTAATGTCACCGAAATGAGATATATGTTCAGGGGTTGCTCCAGTTTGACCTCGCTCGATATCTCGGGGTGGAACACCAGCAATGTCACAAGAATGGACTATATGTTCCGCGGCTGCAGTAGCCTGACCATGCTTGACCTCTCGAATTGGAACACCAGCAATGTTACCAACATGTTCGGTATGTTCGAATTCTGCAGTGGCCTGACCACGCTTGAACTCTCGGGTTGGAACACTGGCAATGTCATCGACATGAGCCATATGTTCCGAAATTGTCAAAAACTTACTTCGCTTGACGTTTCGAATTGGAACACCAGCAATGTCCTCTGCATGTACGGGGTGTTCTGGGATTGCAATAGCCTGACCACGCTTGATCTCTCGGGGTGGAACACTGGCAATGTCAGATATGTGGATAATATGTTCCGCGGCTGCAGTAGCCTGACCACGCTTGATCTCTCGGGGTGGAACACTGGCAATGTCAGATATATGGATAATATGTTCTATGGTTGCAGTAGCCTGACCACCATCTGTGCTGGCTTAGAGTGGAGCACCGAGAAGGTCGCCGACTCAGGGTATATGTTCAAGAATTGTACCTCGCTGGTGGGCGGCATGGGCACAACTTACAATGCCAACCACACCAATAAAGAATATGCCCGTATCGACGGCGGTCCCGACAGTCCCGGCTACTTCAGCTCCAAATTGCCGCGCTACACCTATGACAGCACTACCGGCGCATTGACGCTCAACTGGGGCGTGTTCAACAGTACCGACAAGTGGGGCGAAGATGTGCCCACATCGGCAGTAAAGAGCGTCACCGCCACTAGAGCAGTGAGCTTCACCGGCAACTGTATGGATCTGTTCAGCGATTTCACCAATTGCACGAGCATGGATTTGAAAAATGTTAACACCAGTAATGTCACCATCATGTGCTGTATGTTCTGTGATTGCAGGAGCCTAACCTCGCTTAACATGACGGGGTGGAACACGGGTAATGTCACCGACATGAGATATATGTTCGAGCATTGCTCGAGCTTGACCTCGCTTAACTTGACGGGGTGGAACACGGGTAATGTCACCAGCATGCTTGCGATGTTCTATTATTGCTCGAGCCTTACCTCACTCGACCTTTCGGGTTGGGACACTGGCAGAGTTCACGGTATGGCCAATATGTTCACCAATTGCTCGAACTTGACTTCGATTAATCTCTCTGGTTGGAATACGGATAGTGTCACCAACATGACGTGGATGTTCCGAAATTGTCAAAAACTGACTTCGCTAAACATCTCGAATTGGAACACCAGCAATGTCACCAGTATGGAATGTATGTTCGAAGGCTGCTGGTCCTTGAACTCGCTCGACCTCTCGGGCTGGGACACCGGCAAGGTTACCGACATGGAGAGGATGTTCCTCGACTGCCATAACTTAACCACCATCTACGTTGGCGCAGGGTGGAACACGGATAATGTCACCATCTCAGATCGAATGTTCGAAAACTGCACCGCAATAGTGGGCGGCATGGGCACTGCCTACGACCCGAGCCACATTGAAATAGAATATGCCCGCATCGATGGCGGCCCCGACTGCCCAGGCTACTTCACCGACAAGAATGCCGTGGTGGTAGTGACAGGCGACGTGAACGGCGATGGCAGTGTGACGAGTGCCGATGTTACCGCACTCTACAACTACCTGCTTAACGGCGATGAGTCATGCCTCTCGACTAGCGATGTAGACGGCGACGGCAGCATCACAAGCGCCGACGTGACTGCAGTCTACAGTATCATCCTTGGAAACAAGAAGTAAGTGTTATTCAATGCATAATTCAGAATGCAGAATAAAAAGCGCCTTCGGGCGCTTTTTTTGTTACCTATGCTCTATATCACCACGCTGATTTTTTGTCGGATATAGTCAGACTTTGTAAAGGAAAATCTCCCCACATTTCAATTTCTCGGTGAGAAGATGAATCGTGAGCGCACTCGGGTGATGCCGTCGGCGTTGATGTCGAGGCGTACGTTCATTGGGTCGTTGTCGTCGATGGCGATTTCAGCATTACTGTCGTAGTAGGCTTCCTTGACGAACGCCAACTCCAAGCGTTTGACCATATTGTCGGCATGGTGCTGCATGGGGAATTGGTTCACAAGATGCTCGATATATCGCACAGTGTTGACATGGCCATTGAAGTCGATGTCGGAATAACGGAACCGGTGAGTTTCGGTTCTTGTTGGCTCAAAAGGTTTCAGACGGCTTTGCGGCTCGATAGGGCAGGGGTGCTCGGTGACGTTGGCAGCAATGTAGCTGAGTTTAGAGATATCTACGCTCTCACGAGTGCTGAGGTTAATGACCACCCACACCGTGCGCACATATCCTATGGCATCGCCTTTTTGGTCATGAATATCCATGTTACGCTGCGAGAAGTGGCGGTTGTAGTCCTCGATCCAGGTGGTTAGAGAATACCACTCGTCGACTCGTGGATATCGTTTCATCTCGATGGTAACTCTCGAGAGCACCCATCCTTGGCCATCCTCAATGAGGCGTGCATAGCCCACTCCCCAGGTGTTTGCATGGTTGGTGGCGACTTCAATTATTCGGCTCATCAGCAGCGTGAGAGGCATTTCGGCCTGTGGGTTGCATTCTCCAGCCGAGAGATAGAACGACTGTTTGTATTCTTTCAAATTGGGGTTGTTCTCTATCATTTTATTCCCGTGTGTTTCTTCAGTTCTTTTGTTGTGCTGTGTTTCTTGCCGTTGAGGTCGTAGATATATTGGTTTGTTTGCTTTGGAGGCATTTTCTTGGCGTTATCGAAGCGCTCGGGGTTGGTGATGCGAGTGAACACCACGCGCTGTATCTTAGTCTTGTCGCAGCGGCCAATGCTGTAACCCATCTCAGCGGGGTTCTCGCCAGGCCCGTTGCTGCTCCAGTAGGTGACCATGCCCTCATCGTCGATTCCCATGAAGATGACACTGTGTCCGTGCTCCTGCAGGTCGCCTTTCACTCCATTGTCGCCAATGACAGCTCCGCTGTCGTCGTCACGGTTCCAGAATATTTTCATGAAATCGCCGGGCACAGCCTGCTTCCAAACAGGATGGTTGCGCCACTCGTCGTCGGTGAGGTAGCGCTCGTTAGGCTCTTCTTTGCAAGCCTCGGTTTTCGCTCCGCGATAGGCTGTGAAGTTGAAGCCAGCCTTGAGTTCGTGAATGGTGACCGCCACTGCCGGACCGTTGCCGTTCATGCGTCCCCAGAATCCCTCGCCGTCGCTCTGGTAATAGCCTTGAGGATTCATGTTGTCGACAATGCCCACAAACGGCTTCATCGCCAACCAAGCCTCGCGCGAGATTTTGTGATCTTTGTCCCACAGCAGCAGAGCTTTGATGAGGGCGCAGTAGGTGGCGCTTGAGCAGAATGATGGCTGAGCAAGCTCCTGTCGAAAAACAGGCCTCTGGTCGGCAAGCGTCATCTGATAGGCTTGATGCAGGCCTTTCCACGCTGTTTTCTTGAATGTGTCGTTAGGTCTGGCTCCAGTGTAGTAGCCGCCGTTTTGCGGGAACGAGTCAATGGCTGCTAGCACACACTGCTGCCACTCCTGGTTGACTTTGTTGTCATCGCTGGCCGATGCCGCCATAGGGATAGCAAGCATCATTGCTAAAGCTATTATATTCTTAAAAATTTTCATATCTACAAGCGTCTTATAAAAACGCCCCAAAAGTAGTGAAAAATTCACAAAGCGGCAAATTTCATCCTTCAAAGAGCTAAAAAATGAGATAACTTACAAATAATGGGGTATTGACGGCATTTTAGCGACAAAAGTTTCAAAAACAATAGTAAAAAACGAAAAATTTCATTATCTTTGCACTTTAAACTAATCAAATCAAACATTAATGGACTCCTTATTCAGTTTTGCAAAAGAAAATTTTCAGATCATAACCTTGTTATTCGGCTTGCTGAGCGTACTGATTGCCGTCATCTCTTTGGTTTACGAGATTAAGGCCAAGAAACGCAAGAAGTCAAAAGAAGCTTCAACAACCGATGAAGCTATGACGACCGAAGAGCCGTCAACGGATGATGAGCAGCAAAACAATGAAGTTTAACAGGATAACGAGTAATTAGCGTTACCTAAAAATGTTTGTTAGCATAAACCGAAACAAATTTTATAATGATATCCCCCAGCGAATTGACTCAGAAACTAAGCGCTTATTTTGGCAAGAGTATTGAGCCGCCATTAGCGTTCTGGCGAAGCAACAAGCCTATTGCTGACACCGAAAAGATAGGAGGCTGCTTCTTCAAGGGCTTGAAGGAAGCGCGCAAAGGCCATCCTTTGACTTTGACTGCAGCAAATGTGGGCTGTGGCGGAGGCAAGTTTTACCTTGGATTCACCGAAATGCCTGAGTATGTGCCCGAATTTGTGTCACTAAAAGAGCGATATAAACGCACTCCCGATGATGTGGAGTCGTTCATTGTAAATAAAAATGTCCAGCGCACTTCACATAAATGTTTGAATTTTAATCGTATAGACAAAATGAATACTTTTGAGGGCATCGAAGGACTCTTGTTTTTTGCTGAGCCCGATGTACTCTCAGGATTGTGTGGATGGGCATTCTATGACAATAATGACAACGATGCTGTTGTCACTCAGTTTGGCTCAGGATGCAGCGCCATGATTACAAGTGCCATCAATGAGAACATGTGTGGTGGCAGCAGTTGTTTCCTGGGATTGTTTGACCCCTCGGTGCGTCTGCATGTTGGTGCCAACGAGCTAGGCTTTTCCATTCCTGCAAGCCGCCTTTGCACGATGCTGGAGACAATAGACGCTTGTTTCCTCAACGACTCTCCAGCTTGGAATAGGGTGAAGGAAAGGATAAATGGCGAATAATGATTATTGAACAAAAACTATTATAATTATGAATCGTATACTATTGACATTGTTGACTGTTTTGTTGATGTTTCCCGGTATTTATGCTATGGAGGCTGGGGACTCATCGGCAACTCCTTCTCCCCAAAAAGAGAAAACGCCAATTTTCACCAAGCCCAAGTTCAGCGGTTTTGCAATGGCTTCCTATCAAGCCACATTCCAAGAGTCGGGGAATAGCAACTCGTTTGACATCAGGCTTGTGCGTGCTTCTATCGAGGGGCGTATTCTTAACGACTTTTACTACAAGATTCAGGGACAGATAAACGGCAATACGTCGACTCTGGGCAGCAGCCCAAGGCTTGTGGACTATTTCATGGAGTGGCAGAAGTTGGAGTTCTTCAAGATAAAATTAGGACAGTTCAAACGTCCTTTCACCTTTGAGAACCCTATGAATCCCATTGACCAAGGCTTCATGTCTTATTCTCAGCCTGTGTCGAAATTGTCGGGATTCAGCGACCGCTCAGGTGAGCATGCGTGCAATGGCCGTGACATAGGTCTTCAACTTCAAGGCGACTTCTTGAAGAATGGCAGTGGTCGCAACCTGCTTCACTATCAGGTGGGAGTGTTCAACGGCCAGGGTATTAATGTGAAAGACGTGGATAATAAGAAGGATATCATTGGCGGCATTTGGGTAATGCCCATAAGCGGAATGCGCATCGGTGCCTTTGGATGGGAAGGCTCCTACGCCCGCAAGAGCGGCAGCGAGGTGGTGAGCCTCAACAAGCACCGATATGCTTTGAGTGCCGAGTACAAGAAGGACGACCTTCAGCTTCGTGCCGAGTATATCCACTCCACTGGCCAGGGCTTTGCAACTACCTATCAGAAGACCGAGAACGCCAGCGACGTCACCATCAAAACCTATACCGACAAAGACGGCAACGAGATTGCCAACGACAAGGCCGACGGCTTCTATGCTCTTGCCATTGTGCCAATATTGCCTGGCAAGCTCATGGCAAAGGCACGCTACGACCTTTATCGTCCCACAGCGACATGGGGACTGTCGAAGACCAACTATGAGGTGGGACTGAACTACCGGTTCTGCAAATATCTGGAGGTTCAGACCGAATATGCCTTCACCAATGACCGTTCTCTTGCCAATCACAATTACAGCAGTGTGTTTGTGCAGGTGAGTATAAGATACTAATTAACAACTAAATACATCTATTCTTATGTCTTTATTAATGATTTTACAGCTCTGCATCGTACTTGCTGCGCTGTGGCTGGGCTCAAGATATGGTAGCCTGGCGTTGGGAGCCATCTCGGGTATTGGTTTGGCAATTCTCGTGTTTGGCTTTGGTATGAAACCGGGCAGCCCGCCCACCGATGTGATCTACATTATCATCGCTGCCGTCACTTGTGCCGGCATTCTGCAAGCGTCGGGGGGTATGGACTGGCTCATTCAGCTTGCCGAGAGACTGTTGCGCAAGCATCCTGCCCGCATCACATTCCTCGCACCTTTGTGCACTTTCTTCCTCACAGTACTTGTGGGAACCGGACACGTTGTCTACACCCTTATGCCTATCATTTGCGACATCTCGTTAAAGAAGGGCATTCGTCCTGAGCGTCCTTGTGGCATAGCCAGTATCGCATCGCAGATTGGTATCACCTGTTCGCCCATTGCTGCAGCTGTTGTGGCATTCATAACCATTTCGGGTGCCAACGGCTATTCAATCACCATTCCTCAAGTGCTTATGGTGACTTTCCCTGCCTGTTTACTTGGAATTTTCATAGCTTCGATAGCTTCTTACCGTCGTGGCAAGGATCTCGATAAAGACCCCGAATTCCAAAAGAAGATTGCCGATCCCGTTCAGCGTGAATACATCTACGGCAATACGGCAACTACTCTCGACAAGAAGATTGCTCCTGAGAGTAAACGCGCTGTGTACATCTTCTTTGCTGCATTGCTTGTGATTGTGTTCTTTGCAGTGTTCCAGAATTTGTTGCCTTCCTATGAGACCGTAAAGGCCATCAAAGACGCACCAGTCATGGAAATGCTGGGAGCAACCATCACCCCCGAGCAGCTGGCAAAAATTGAACATAAAGTGCCAGGTGTTACCGAGGTTGTCATGAGTCCGTTGAAGATGAACATTGTAATCCAGATTGTCATGATTTCGGCAGCTGCGCTCATGATAATCTTCTGCAAAGCGTCACCCAAGAAGGCCGTTTCGGGACCAGTTTGGCAAAGTGGTATGGTTGCTGTAGTTGCCATCTATGGCATCGCTTGGCTTGCCGATACCTATTTCGCCAACTATCTCAGCGACATCCAGAACATGCTCGCGGGCATGGTAGAGCAGTACCCGTGGTCGATAGCATTTGCATTCTTCCTCGTCTCGGTGCTTGTAAACTCACAAGGTGCCGTAGTAGTTGCAATGTTGCCTCTTGCCTATAAGTTGGGCATTGACGGCTGGATACTGCTTGGCGTGTTGCCGTCGGTTTATGGATATTTCTTCATTCCTAATTATCCATCAGATATTGCAACGGTTAACTTTGATCGCACCGGCACCACTGTCATTGGTAAATATCTGCTTAACCACTCATTCATGATGCCTGGCTTGGTTCACACTGTTGTGGCATGTGTCTCGGGATACCTTATCGCCTACATGTTCCACACGATGGGCCTGATTTAAAACTGATAAAATAAATCACAATCGGCTGGGTGACTACAAGTAATCCAGCCGATTTTGTTATTATAGTTTAAATTTATAAATTAAATATTTATTATAAACTCTGTGTTAGGAAAAAATAGTACATTTGTGGTCGTTTTCTAAGAAACTGTTTTTTATTCAGGAAAAAAGTATGTTTAATATATTCAAGAAAAAGCCAAAGGAGGATGCTAAGTTGTTCTATCACATCGATGTGCACAGCCACATCCTGCCTGGCGTGGACCATGGCTCGCAAGACGTGGGCGAGTCGCTGCAGATGCTGCGTGCCGAGCTCGACATGGGCATCACTCACGTGATTTGCACTTCGCACGTCACTGCCGAGACCTTTGAGAACACCCCCGAGACGCTTACTGCAGCTTATGAACTGCTCCAGAAAGCCGTTGACGAGGAAGGACTCCCCATCAAGATTTATCCCTCGGCCGAATACCGCATTGACGAATATTGGACAAAGGAATATGAGGCAGGCCATATCTTGCCTATGCCTGGCAAGCGCATTCTGCTTGAGAACTCGTTTGCCCAGGAATTGATAGGCATCGATAACATGATGTTTGAACTCCAGGTAAAGGGTTATCGTCCCATTCTTGCTCATCCCGAGCGTTACCGCTACTATTATGGCCGCAAAGAGCGTTACAAGGCATTGCACAGTGCCAGTGTGAAGTTCCAGGTGAACATTCTCTCGCTCGCCGGTTATTTTGGCAATAGTGCCCGCGAGACTGCTGTGTGGCTCATTCAGAACAACCTGTGCGACATGCTTGGCAGCGACATGCACAACATGGAGCACGCCGAAATCATCAAGGACTACATCGGCAGTAAAGACTGGCGCAAGTTGTGTGAGAAATATGACTTGCCCCATCGCATAATCAACGACCGAGAGTTTGAGTTGTAATATCCTCTTTCTTAAATAGATAGTTCCATCTGCTATGTTCAAGATAAAGAGACTATATGTATTCATGCTAAAGACATTCTTGCCTTTATTCTTGATGACATTCTGTATCTGTCTGTTTATCGTGATAATGCAGTTCCTGTGGAAGTATATCGACGAGCTGGTGGGCAAGGGCTTGAGTGTGGACTTGATCGCCGAACTCTTTTTCTATGCCGCTCTGTCGATGGTGCCGCTTGCATTGCCGTTGTCAATTTTGCTGGCATCGCTCATGACTTTTGGCAACCTGGGAGAACATTTTGAGCTCACCGCGATGAAGTCGAGCGGAATATCTCTGCTTAAGGTTATGAAACCGCTCACGGTGTTTATAACGTTGGTGAGTATTGGCGCATTTTTCTTCCAGAATGATGTGCTTCCGCAATCGCAGGTGAAGATGTGGACACTGTTGTTCTCTATGCGTCAAAAGTCGCCAACTCTTGACATCCCTGAAGGCGCCATCTACAACCAGATTCCCGGCTACAATCTTTTTGTGAAGCAGAAGAATCCCAACAACGACAAGCTCTACGGCATACTTATCTATGACGTTTCTTCTTCATCGACCTATCCACGCATTGTGGCGGCCGATTCGGGCAGTTTGTGCATGAATGATAAAAAGACGCATCTCATCCTCACTCTTGAACATGGAAACTGGTATGAGGACCTCGCTACAGGCACAACAATGTCTAATGAGCTGGGAAATGAGATGTATCGCCGCGAGGCGTTCAAGTACAAGGAAATTATAATACCCTATGACGACAACTTCACCCGCATGGACGATGAGACCATGCGGCAGCAGTACATTGGCAAGAACATGAGTGAGTTGCGTCAAACTATCGACTCGGTAAGCTTGAAAGTTGACTCGGCTGCCAACCAGGTGAGTAAGGAGATGCGCATGGGCAACAGTGTTGGCGTTCCCACTGTGCGTTTTGTTAACAATAAAAAGAATGGTAATGATTCGCCCAAACCAGTGCTTGTGAAGCCTGTTAAGTTGTCACATGCCGTTGATTTTGACTCTATCATGGGTAGTTTTCCGCCAACGACTCGCAAGATGATAGCCAATAGTGCCATCTCCAATCTCAAGATGGACAAGCAGGGCTTCGAGTTCAAGAGTTTTGCCATGGAGGACGATAATTTTACCATAAGGCGACACAAGATAGAGCTTCAAAAGAAGTTCACTCTCTCGCTCGCGTGCCTTATCTTCTTTTTCATTGGTGCGCCATTGGGAGCCATTATCAGGAAAGGTGGATTGGGAACACCCATTGTGATCTCGGTCTTCTTGTTTATTGTCTACTACATATTTGACAACACGGGCTACAAGCTGGCGCGTGACGACCGTTGGCCCGTGTGGCAGGGTATTTGGCTCAGCTCGGCGGTATTGCTGCCTCTGGGCATATTCTTGACCAAGAAAGCTATCGACGACTCGGCTGTGTTCAATGCCGATGCCTACCGCAATTTCTTCCGTCGCCTGCTTGGTCTGCATCAAACTCGTCTCCTCGCCCTCAAGGAGGTTGTCATCGAGGAGGTTGACACCGTTACAGCTCTCGACAAGATTGCTCAGCTCAAGCAGCATTGCGGCGAGTTCCTGAGCAAGTACAAGGGCCGTCAAAGCTATATGACCTATCTTCAGGAAGGATATGATAAGACAATGTTGCGTGAGTTGTCCGAGGAGCTGGAGTCGGTGGTTGATTATCTGTCCAACTCCCGCAATCAGCTCATTCTCAATAAGGCGATGGATTTCCCCATTTTGCGTCAGCTGCTCACTTATCATGTGACCAACTACAAGCACGTGGGCACTGCTCTTGCCGTTCTGTTCCCCATAGGGTTGCCGCTTTATATTGTGGGACTGAGGCATCAGTCAAATTTGAAAAAAGAGCTTAAAGCCACTCGTCGTGTGTGTGATGAGATTACTGACATAATGACCAAAGACATAAACGATATACAAGAAAACAAGCAGCAAGAAAGTGCTGCCGATTGATATGACTTATAACGAAGAATTCAAATTAAATACTATCGATGAAGCGATAGAACAGTTTCGAAAGGGTGAATTTGTAATCGTGGTCGACGATGAGGACCGTGAGAACGAAGGTGACTTCATTATCGCTGCCGAGTGCATCAACGAGGAGAAGGTGAACTTCATGATGAGTGAGGGCAGGGGAGTGCTGTGCACTCCAGTCACTGCCGAGCGTTGCAAGCAGCTGGGACTCACTATGCAGGTTGATGACAACACCTCGATGCTGGGCACGCCGTTCACTGTCACCATCGATAAGCTTGATGGATGCACTACGGGCGTGTCAATGCACGACCGCGCCGAGACCATACGACACCTTGCCAACCCCGACGCGAAGCCTCAAGACTTCGGCCGTCCAGGACACATCAACCCCTTGCGAGCCCAAGACAAGGGCGTGCTTAAGCGTGCTGGTCACACCGAGGCGGCAATCGACCTCACCCGTTTGGCTGGAATGCAGCCTGCGGCGGCACTCATCGAGATTATCAACCCCGACGGCACTATGGCGCGTTTGCCACAGCTTATGGAGGTTGCTCGCAAGTACAAGATGCCCATAATCTCTATCAAGGACTTGATTGCCTATCGCTTGCGCACCGAGAAGATTGTGGAGGTGGGCGAGACTGTTGATATGCCAACCCATTATGGACATTTCAAGCTCATACCGTTCAAGCAACTCAACAACGGCCTTGAGCACATAGCTCTCATCAAGGGAGAGTGGAGCGAGGATGAGCCGCTGCTCGTGCGTGTGCACTCATCATGCGCCACAGGCGACATTTTCGGTTCTATGCGGTGCGAGTGCGGCGAGCAGCTTCACAAGGCAATGCAGATGATTGAGGCCGAAGGCAAAGGACTTATCGTCTATATGAACCAGGAGGGACGAGGAATTGGATTGATGAACAAAATCAAGGCCTACAAGCTTCAACAGGAAGAAGGGCTCGACACCGTTGATGCCAACACTCATCTAGGATTCAAACCCGATGAGCGTGACTATGGCGTGGGAGCAAACATACTGCGCATACTGGGAGTGAAAAAAATGCGACTGATGACAAACAACCCCGTCAAGCGCGTAGGACTCGAGAGCTACGGTCTGGAAGTCGTTGAGAATGTCCCCATCGAGGTGATGCCTAACAAGTATAACCGCTTCTATATGCACACCAAGAAAGAGCGCATGGGACACACTCTACACAACGTTTAAGTACCCTGTTAGCCCGATAGGTTTATTATCTATCTCACCATCATCTTCTAATAGAAACAGAGCACGTCAGTCGTCAACCGCCATTTCAGCCGGAGGTGTTGAACGACCAACTATTTAGTTTCTTGATATGCTGTAAAACACGTCCCTACAAATAATGGTTCACCACCAGTTTCAATTAACTCAAAAGGTTTTGTTCTAATGCCACATGTGCGTCGTTTACCAGTTTCATTAGCCTTAAAGGTGATGTCACAATAATCTATTCGTTCAATGCCGTTATCATTTACGTAATATGGTTTAACTGTGATGTAATCACCGCTTTCACCATTTGGTAATTCTAACTCAATGTCAGTCATCCAATTTACTACATCATCGATACGAAATGTGGCACCATCAGCTGGTACATAAAGAGCATAACTTGGAGTGGGCCAGGCTAAGAAAGATGTGCTGAGCATTGTACCGTCTTGGTACACTGCATACTCGCTAGATTCAGTTACCATATTAGCTGTAACATCATCTTCTTTGTCTTTACAAGAATTAAAAGCAATACCAAACACCAGCATCATAACGGTAAGCACTATGAAACGTGACTTTTTCATATCTGTGATATTATATTATTGTTATTGACTTAATTTTTTAGTGTCACATATTTTGTGGAAATATCTGAAAATCAAAAATCTTACTCGCTGCCCAAAAGGATGTTGTAAATCACTGTGATATCGGCGGCGGTGACAACGCCATCGCCATCCACATCATAGGAGCCTGGCGCTTCGTTGTTGTCACCAAGCAAGAAATTGTAGAGCATTGTCACATCGGCAGCAGTAACAATGCCGTCACCGTCCACGTCGCCAGGAATCATTTCTGGGGGCAGCTCATCGATGTAATAGATGGTGAAGTTATCGATATAAGCCTTATAGGACGTGGCTCCAGCTGTCATATTGATTCGGTAGCGTGCAGGAACATCCGTGTATAGGGGGAAATTTAACGTGACATTGCTGCTGGCGCCAACCGATGAGGTGGTCTCGCCGTTCAAGTTGGCCACGGCTGTCCAAGATGCGCCCTGGTCGGTGGAGCGGTAAAGGACGAACTTGGCTACCGATGCGGCCGTATTGTAAGCGTCAAACGAGATTTCTTTGCTCACATAGCGCACGTCTTCTGTCATGGTGAGCGACGCGGGCTTCTTCAAAACCGTGGAATGCTCGCCTGAGCAGTGGTCGCTGCCGGGAGCGGTGACGTAGCAGTTGGCGAATTTCCATGTCGATAATTTGCCCTGCACATCATTGGCGGGAGGTGTCGTTGCCACTGTCATATCCTCAAAATCCTCGATAGCGGCATAGGGTGCAATGTCATAGTAGTAGATGGTGAAGTTGTCGATATAAGTCATATGGGTTGTGGCTCCCTCTGTAATGCTGATGCGGTAGCGCGACGGGACTTGTATGTTGCAGGGGAAGTTTAACCTGGCGTTTCTGCCGGCGGCGAGCGTTGTGGTGGTTTCGCCGCTCGAGTTGGCCACGGCAGTCCAAGTGGCGCCTTGGTCGGTGGAACAGTAAAGTACGAAGTCGGCTGCCGACGTTGAGGGATTGTAAGCGTCAAACGAGATTTTCCGGCTCGCATATCGCGCATCTTCTGTCATGGTGAGTGATGCGGTCTTCTTCATCACTGCGGAGTGCTCGCCCGAGCAGTAGTCGCTGCCGGGGCTGGTGACGAAGCAGTTGTCGAATTTCCATGTTGATAAGTTGCCCTGCACATCATTGGCGGGAGGTGCAGTTGTCACCGCCATCTGCTCAAAGTCCTCGACAGCCGTTGAGTAGCTTTTTATCTCAAAAGCAGTTATCTTGCCCCAGAAATTGTCGTTATCAGGCTTTATAAAACATAGTTTATAAACCAGACCTTCACTGCCATCAAACTCGCATTGGAAATTCACTGTGGCGCTTTGTCCAGCTGGAATTGTAATGGTGGGTGAATATACACGCTTCTTAAGCCTTGATACAGCTTCATCAACAATCCACATTTCAAAGGTGCCAATAAAGTCGCCTGTGCCGCTATTGCTTATTACCGCAGAGGCCTGTATGTCGCTAGGATCCATATAGTAACTTGGTGTAGAGAACTGTGACGAGAGGCTTAAAGAGTAATTGCTGCTCTCGGCTACATTAAAGGTTACAGGTGAACCTATCATCTGGTTTTTCTTGTCATAGACAGCGAGCTGATATATCCCTGATTCGGCAGGTGCTGCAACATAGCTTCTCACAATCACATTGCCATCGGTTGGGACATCAATCTTGATAGCGTCGCCAGTGCTGAAAATCGTTTCTTGCTGCTTGACAACAAAATAGATATTGTCGTAATACTCATCACCAGCGTTGGCTATTGTAGCCTTAACCTCAAAGTATGAATTGGTGCCTACTTTAGAAGGAACTTCCAGCGATTCCAATGAGAGAATGCCATCATTGGTTGCGGGCCCGTCAAAGTACACTATCCCATCCTGAACAGTGACGTTTATATAGCCTGTTGTGGTGTTGGAGTGCTCGTAAGGCACATATTCTGTCATGCCAGCCTCAGGAACCATGTACATGAGCCAGAGGCGATATTGCCCATTGGCTAAATTGGTGGGAGGGGTGTAGTCCTCGAGAAAAGAATAGTAATATCCAATCCTGAAATCCTTATCATTTTGTTTGCCTGGTTTGAAATCTACCGTATTATTGTTGAGGTCGGTAAGGTTAAGACCATATTTAAGAACGACAGAGGGATAATAGCCATATCCATTAATGTAGAATCTATTTAATATAATTGGTGCGCTTTCTCCCAAGTTGACTTGCGGCACACTTGACTTATAGTCCTCGCAAACAAGCTCTATATAATTTTGTGGCTCGGCGGTAGAGCCGTCATCAGGATAGATGCCGATAATGATTTCTTGAGATTGGTTAAAGCCACCCTCAAAGGAGCCAATCAGATCTGAGGGGTTCAAAGCTGTAACGAGGAAATAACCATTGTAAAAGCCTCCATATCCCCAGTTGACATGAAAATAACCTTCGTCGTTATATCCGTCGAAAACAAAAGCGTGGCCTCCATTAGGTGTGTAGCCGGCATAAAGAACAGGTCGGGAATTATCAAGCTCATTCATAATAGTCTGCTCCCATTCATCGATTGGAGTGTTCCCCCTCCTCATGTCTATCATACCTTTGTTATAGCCAAAATAGTTTCTCAAGGCCTCCATCATGGAATAAAGCCAGCTGCCACTTCCTCTGCCGTAATTCATATCACATGATATACCCACATGAGACATGAGCGTGGCAACAGCATTGGCTTGTGTGTCGGTGTATGAGCCATCGTAAGAGTCGAGCATGTTGTCCCAGTCGTAAGTGGTACTGCCGAAGTCGGCGCTCAGGGTCTGCTCACCGGAATTGTTCACATTGCACACGTAGGAGTGACTGCCGGTGCCTGTGATGGGCCATCGGTGATAATACATGATTTGCGCGGCTGCGGTAGCGACACAACCTGTTGCTGAATGTTCAGTAACGCCGTCTTCGGTATAAGTGGGGCAAAAATTGTTGTATGGCTCACTTTGTGACCAGTTGCATGTGAGCAAAGGTCTGACGGTGAACGACCGTTTTGGCCTGATGGAAGCCGCTGGGGCATTGGGATTGCTGCGCAGGTACTGCATCTCCTGTGAATATACCTCAAGCCAGTACTGCAGCCCATCGGGGATGTTGTTGATGTCGAATGTGCCTTCATCGCTAAATCCCAGAATTGGCGCAGCCTTGTCATCACCCGAGACTATTATGTAGCCATTGCATTTACCTTTGTTGAATACATAATAATCCACATCCTGTGATTTAGACTTTGCCGCCAGGACAAGCTCTAATTGCTGTGTTGTAGGTTTTGCTCCATGTAAACTCGGGTTATAGTTCCGAAGCATGTGGTTTAATGCTAAAGATTGCGCCTCGTCGGTGCTTATTTGCTTGCCATAAATATCGGCGGTCGTCAAGCAGAATGCCAAAACCAGTAAAAAAGTGATTTTTTTCATTTTGTATGGGGGGTAAAATTCGAATCGATCATTATTATTTCATTGACACCCAGATTGGGTTGAGTATCTCTATTATTGAGGGGAATAGTTAAGCACGAGTCGTAAACCCATGTTAATGTTCCTTATATTGGGGTACTCGTACCAACGGGATGTCACTCGACACAATACTTCATTGCTATTATAGCTGCCACCACGAATCACGCGTTTAGTACCGGAGTTAGGGCCAGTAGGGTTGGCCTGAGGCTCTGAGCTGTAATCTCCAAGCCAGTCCATACACCATTCAAACACATTGCCGCTCATGTCATAAATGCCCAATTCATTAGGTGCCTTACTAGCAACGGGTTTATGTCGAGGCACGGGGTTGCCGCTGTTGTCGTAAAACCAACCGACCTGAAGTAGGTCATCACTCCCGCTATAAAGGAAACCCTTACTCAAGTTGCCACCTCGAGCAGCATATTCCCACTCTGCTTCAAAAGGCAAGCGGAAATGCATTCCAGTCAATTCGTTCAGTTTCATTAAAAAGTTCATACAGTCGTAATAGTTAACCGACTCAACAGGTTGCTTATCTCCTCTATCAACACTTGGCTTCCTGTCGAGAACAGCTTCCCACAACTCTTGTGTCACTTCGGTCTGCCCGATTAGAAATGTTGAAAGCGTTACCTGGTGAGCTGGTCGGCTATTGAAAGCCTCGATGTTATCATCTTTATCTCCCATAGTGAAAGTGCCACCCTCAACTTTAATCATTTTGAACGATACACCATTGACGGTGAAAGTCTGAACGGCATCTGAGCCAGATGTTGGCTCGTCATCATCCTTTCCACAGGCCAATAACGTCAGTATTGGCACTAGCATCAACAATAATAATGATTTCTTCATAACAATGTGTTTTTATAACTTGTAATTGATTATTGCTTTGTAATATTCTTGGTTGCGTAGATGAGTTTGCCCAATTGGGTTACACTCGCTCTTGCCATTAAGGGCATTGAATATTGTCTTATTGTGAGTTAATCCACTTAATGGCATCATCGAGAGGAAAAGGAGTGATGGGATCTACGTCGGGATAGATATAGTCGTTGCAAAACTCTTCACCTGTGCGTGTGATGACTGAACTTGTTGTTAAGACTAACTTTGAGTTAAATGGCAAGTAGTAGGTGCTGTTGCCACTAGTGTAACCTGCAGAGTGGGTCCCAAAGGTGCGAACATTGTCGAGGCCTCTAAAAGCGAGCAGCACCATCTCGCCTGAACTGGCGGTATGATTGTTCATTAGAATCGCCACAGGACACGAGATATAGTCCTTCCTTTTTATGTTCACATAACTGATTACATAACTAATAGTAACGGTAAAGTTGTAATCACGACGATGGAACTCGAACAAATTCTCCTCAGGAAAGAAACGATGCACTGCCGCCAACATGGGATACATATTCCCGCCTCTGTTATCTATTAGGTCTATCACGACGCCACGCAATTGGGACGGGATGGCATCGAGTACTTTTTGGGCATATTGGATAGACTCCTCACCCGTTCCACTAAACTGAGGTAGCTTTATGACGAGTATGCCATCGTCTCTTTGGGTAATGGTGGGCATTGCAGCTTGCTGTAGAGTATGACTCATTACGTTTGAATTGTTTACAGTCAAAAAGGAATGCTTGCCTCCAGCAACTGCAAGTGCTTTTCTTACTATTGCTTGAGCATCTTCAAAAGTTGGAGGATCACTTGCCAATGCCTCGGCTTTGGCATTTTCCCACGAAGTGCCAGTAGCGAACAGTCCGTAAGTGTCCATGATTCCTACGGCCTTCTTCACAAAGTCTCTCTCCATGGAATTGTCGCTTGATATTGAGTGCCAGGGAGTATACATGTCGGGCTGTGCCCATTTCACATCAGTGCGCAAATAGATCTTATTGCTCAAATTCAACACTTGCTCTGAGGTGCCGAGATGGCAGTCAAAATAGTAAATATAACAGTCTCCAACTGTTTTCTCCCCTTGTTCACGGTCGGCCAATGTCAGCTTGCCTTTATAATCCTTTAAGATTTTATCCTTGGTTTCGGCATTGTAAACACACACACCTATTATGGGACAAACGACAACATAATCATGAGTGGTTTGAGTATAATAGTCATAATAATACCCTGCAAAATAACGCTCACTGACAAAATCATCGGCAGTTATGAAGTCACGGCCTCGAGTAACCAGGAAATAATCACCAGCATTCTCGACTTGGGTGCCTTCCTGACTTGACAGCTGCTCCAGCTCTTTTTCCCTATTCTCGGTCATCGGAAAAATGCAATATTGACCAGCTGCGCGATAGGAAAACTCTTTCAGTGTCAAATCGGGTTTGACGCCATAGTAGTAACCCACATTATTCGCGAGTTTTTCTAGCTCAGTATCATTCTCTTGCGCATCAATCACATTGACATTAACGTTAACTGGATCCTCATCTGCGGAGTCGCATCCAGCAAGCGCCACACATGCTAATAAGGCAATTAGAGAGAGTAAAAACTTTTTCATATCCATCAATGTTTTATGTATTATTTCTTTGTAATCTTCTTGGTTGCGTGGATGAGTTCACCCGATTGGGTTACACCCTCCACTGTGATAGTATAACTGGTGCTTGCGGCATCGTTGGTGTAAAAGTTGAAACGAGCTTGCTTGTTACTGCCAATGGTGATGCTTGGATTCCAGTATAGTGTCTCGCGCAAGTCAGTGCCCTCACCAATGCCGTTGTCGCCAGTGTCGTAGCGTGGCGCGTAAAACTCGGCAGGCTTTTGGTAGCCGAGAGGAGAGACGACCTTTAAAGTGAAATCTGTTTTTCTTGAAACTTTCTCACTACCATCTTTAGTGGTAATACATAAAACGCCGCCTTTATATCGCCCACCACCAATTGCTATAGCAGCATATCCTGGGATATAATCAATCTGTTTCACAGCATCAAAAGGATACATTTGAATAAGATAGTTGAATGTGTTGTCAATAGACGATTCCAGAACCATTGATGACATTGTTCTTCTTGCATTACGATTCGTTGCGGAACCACCACTACTGGTTACATCTGTCTCTAACGGAACACCATCAACAAGAATGCCAACAAGTTGATTCCTATCCCTCATGCTATATAAGCCCTTATTACCTTTGGCAATTCCAGCAAAATATTTGATGGCATTATCAAAGGAATTAATACCTCGTTTATCAAAGAACTGATAATCAAAGCTTTTCACAGAAAGAAGTTCATAAACAGTTTCAGGCTTCTTTGTTTTTTTCTTGGTGACTACAACCTCATCAAGCAAAATAGTTGTTACTCCATCGATATAGCTCAAACGGTTTTTCTCGTTGCTGATGTAGCTTACTTCCTGTTCATCAATTATGTTTTGATTGAAAAGTTGTTTTGTGAGAGAAACGCCTGTAATAAATGGGAAGTTATCATCATCGATTTTGAGATTGCTCAATGTTGAACCTTTGGGGCTCTCGGCTTGAACCAAAAACTTCACACTGTCGGGAAACGACATGTTGTCAATAATCCATTGGCCATTTTCATCACTTGTTGTGGTTTCTGCATATCGTATGTCGGGAGCAAGCACCTTGATTGTAGCATTCTCCATAAGTTTGTTGCGCCACTCCGTTCGAATTGTGCCACTCATGGCTTGCCCTTGCTCAATGGGAAATTTCGGTTCCACAATTCTGCCTGTTAGCGCATGAGGCACGTCATATCGGCGCCAGCCTTGAGTCATCATCAACATGTCGAGTTCTTTACTTCGCTCGTTGTTTGCAAAGTACCAGGCAGGATTATTTATGCGCCCTTGCAGATCGCTCTGCAAGAGCAGGTTTGTGAGAATTGAGGCAGTGCTGTCGGGAACGATAGTGCGGTTATCGGTGACACTTACCGCAAAGTTGCCAGCATCGCTAAATTCACTCAGGTCAACGCTTGCCTGCACCAACTCGCGGCTGTCGTAATCTTGTTTGTCGCTGCTCAATTTCGCCACTGGCAATTGCTTTCCAGTGACAAAGAATAGTCTTTCGCTTAGCATCCTGCCATTTTCATTCATCAGCAAAGCCTGAACGACACCTGCGGGAAGAGTGTCGGTCTCAATGGTTAAGTTTCCAAATCCTGTGGCGAGCAACCTGCCTCGTTGCTGAACAGCTATTGTTGCTGTGCTTTGCTGACTTCCTATTGATGCTATCTTTATCGTTTTGCCATCTTTTCGGACTTGAAGCACAGTGGCATCATTTCTTACTTGAGGCAAGTCGAAAGTCTTTTCCCCTAAATCCTCGTTTTGGCAGATTGCTTTATAAGTCATCCCTGTTTGTGGTGTAAATGAAACAAGCCCCATACCGTCATGAGTTGTGGAGATACTTGCTACCTCACTGCCGTTATAGTCAACAACCTTACCAATTATATCTATCGACTTACCATTACTGTCTATCGCCTTGAAGGTCATACGGTTTTCAATGCCTGGCACAAGGTAACCACCCTCGGGATAGAAGCTCACATCATAGGTTGTTGTGCTGCTTGGAGGGAAGGTGATGTACTTGCCGTAGTTTCCATACTGCACAAAAACGGCGCCTTCGCCCAAATCCTTGTGGTCCACCTCAATGCTCAGGTTACGTTCGCCCGCATTCCAGTCGATAGTCTTTCCGTTAGGCAGAGTGCAGTTGAAAGAATTATATGGGCAAGGCTGATTGGTCTCGGTGTCGAGATAGCGAAGGTTGATTTTCAGGCTCTCATTGTCCTTGCCCTGATTCTTCCATTCAAACTCATAGTCGATTTTGCGTGCTATGGCAAAAGAGCTTGTAATCTTCACCTTCTTCTTGAAAAAGTACTGCTCTCCCTGGTTCTGCATAAACATTGTGTAGGCTGTGAGGGTGTATTCTCCCTCGGCTATTTTAGTGGGGTCGAGAGGCAGATAGCCCTTGAACACTCCATCGCGTTCCTTGATCTTGACGCGCATTACCACCTCGTTCATGGGGCTGATAAGTTCCACATAGACAAACTTGCTGGCGTCTACCGGCTGATGATTTACAGCGTTGACCACAAAGACACGCATCCAGATTGTGTCGCCCGTGATATAATAGGGTTTGTCGGTCATCATGTGGATTTTCTCCTGCGGATAGTTGTACACCTGCCAGTCGAGATTCTGCTTGAATTGTGCAAAATCCTGCGTATAACTACACACAAAACACATAAAAGAGAAAAACAGAGAGAGCAAATATTTTTTCACGATATGGAGCTATTAAAAGTTGTACTATTATATTTATCCGCAAAGTTAGAAACAATTATTTATCCATGCAAGAAAAAAGCTTGTATCCAAACTTTCCGTAATCCACTATAATCCAATTAATTACAAGTGTTGAAAATGTATCTTTTCATTTTTGTTCTGTCATTAATAAGAAAAGCGTGGAGATTTACCTAGTTTATTCGCTTATAGGCTTTTGGCTGGCCCACTACAAAATAAACAGTTACCCCACGCCATGCCCATATAATCAACCCACCTTTATCGTGTGGGGTAAGGCACGCATGAGCGTTAATTACTGTTTATCCTTTGTAGTTTAAATCTGCCAAAATTTATAAGCAAGGATAAGCAAAACGCTTACAACTATGTCTTCAAGTTAGAGCTCGCCTCTGCGAGTTTGCTTGAATTAGATATATTAGGCGGCGTTTCGGAAAAATGCGATTAAGCGAGATAAAGCTTGAGCTTGGTCATAGCCTTGCGAGCGTGAGCATTTTATTTAAAAACTCAAATAAATTTGGATTTTCTCTCAACTTGCACTAATATTGTCGCAAATATATACATTATTTTAATAATACACAACATTTTAAGTAATATTCTTTATAATTTTTAATTCAATCTCTTTTTAATATGGCTTTAAAGCCATTATCGCATTACCTTTGCGCACATACGTTCATTAAATTATATACAACCATGAAATATAAAAAAACGGCATTTGTCATCGTTAGCAAAGGCAGTGCCTTCGGCTCAAAAATAATTTTTTTCAAAAAATGTCCCAACAGCCGCTCCAGCGGCTCCACTCAACACTTAACACTTAAAAGATGTAGCGCTGGCCGAAGGCCAGTACGTCCCCAGAGGGGACGAAGTGAGGTAACCCTACGGCGCATACCCCGAAGGGGTGTGTGGCGTAGGGCTTTCAACTACCATTCATCTCCCATCTGGGCCCCGAAGGGGGCCAACCTATACACAACCGCGACCTTCACCCACATCCGATCCCGATCCCCGATCCCGATTCCCGATTTTTTTTTCAAATTTGTCCCACTCGCAAGAGAATCATCTCAAAAAGCTGCACCTCTCGGTGTCGAAAAGCCGCGCATAGCGCGGTGTTTAAATTATTCCGGCGAAAGCCGGCTCTTTTCGACGAACTCAGTTCGCAATCTTTTTGAAAAAACAGTGAATCAAGGTGAGTCAAGTGAGTCAGGTGAGTCAAGTGAGTCAAGTGAGTCGGGTGAACCAAGTGAATCGACAATTTCAGCGAATCGACAGCGAGCGCCAAGCCCCGATTCCCAATCACGATCCCCGATTCTCGAACTTTTTTTTCAAAAATTGTTGTATTTTTATGAAAAATGCGGTAAAAATTTTAAAATGTGACAATTAATGCCTAATTTTGCAGTTTAAGTTTATAGAATAAGTTTTTATAAAGAGTATATGTTTAAAAATGTTTAGTATGAAAAAATTAATTTTACTTGCAGTAGCTGCATTGACTATGAGCGCAGCTTCGGCACAAGTTACAGTAGAAGGTAACAAACTTTTTGACAACATCTCGGTGACTTTGAAGGGTGGTATTGTATCTCCCTATCAGCACTATGCTTTCTGGAAAAACGCACGTGGTGTGGGCGGTCTGGAAATTCGCAAGCAGGTGACTCCTATTTTGGGTCTCGGTGTTGAAGGTGAGTGGTCAATCAACACTTCTTCATGGTTGAAACCCTACGGAGAGCATTCTTCGGTGTGGGGATTCCACAGTAAAACCATCGTTGACCATCAGCTCGTTGGCGGTTTTGGTACTATCAGCTTGACCAACCTGTTGCTTGGCTATCTTGGCATTCCTCGCACTCTCGATGTAGAGGCTGTTGCAGGAGCTGGATGGTGGCACGCCTATAAAACAGGCGAGATTGCAGGTCCCGAAGAGGATCCTGTAGAAGCTGCCGACAAGAACTCTTGGTATACCAAGGCTGGTGTGAACCTGAATTGGAACGTAGGTGAGTCAAAGGCACTTACTGTGTCGTTGAAGCCAGCAGTTGTATGGTACATGGGACGTGGTGCTACTCAGCACACCAACGTGTTCAACGCCAACACCGCAGCAGTTGAGATTGAGGCTGGTCTTACCTATCACTTCAAGAACCACAATGGTGAGCACTACATGACTCTGTGCCCCATGCGTTACACTCAGAGCGATCTTGATGCTATCAACGCTCAAGTTAACGACTTGCGTAATCAGTTGAGCAACGCTCGTGCCGATGTTGATGCTGCCAACGCCCGTGCAGCACGCCTGCAGCAAGAGCTTGACGAATGCAACAAGCGCAAGAACAAAGTTGAGTATGTGACTAAGACCGAGACCAACGTTATCGACAACAGCGTTGAGAACCTCGAGACTTATGTATACTTCGAGATTGGCAAGAGCGTGGTAAGCGCTGCTCAAATGCCAAACGTAGAGCGCGTGGCTATCTTCCTGAAGAACCACCCCGAGGCAACCTGCATCATCAAGGGTTATGCTTCTAAGGATGGTCCTGAAGACCTCAATATCCGTCTGGCCAACGCTCGTGCAAAGGCTGTTTACGACCTGCTCACCGGCAAGTACAAAATCAAAGCAAGCCGCATCCAGAGCGAGGGCAACGGCATCAGCGAGATGTTCAGCGAGCCCGAGTGGAACCGCGTTTCAATCTGCACTATCCAGAACAAGATAAAATAAAGTTTTGAATTGCATTAATAATCAAGGAGCCTGGCATTGCGCCAGGCTCCTTGTCTTATTAGGGAGAGTGTTCAGATTTTACACTTATTACTTAACACTTATAACTTAATTCTCCAGGTCATCATATTTCTGGAATAGGAAGTCGTTGTATGGGAAGCGCTGAGTGTGGATTAGCTTGGCTTTCTCGTAGAGGAGTTGCTTGAGCGCGTCGATATTGATACGCTTTTTAGCACTGATAAAGACGCAGTTGTTTCCCATGCGCGACATCCAGGTCTCTTGCAGCTCTTCGAGAGGAATGTTCTCACGCAAGCGTGGCGTGAGGTCATCCTCGTCTTTCTCGACATAAGTGAACTGGTCGATCTTGTTGAAGACCATAATCATCTCTTTGTCGCCTGAGTCACACACGTCTTGCAGAGTCTTGTTCACAACTTCTATCTGTTCCTCAAACTGTGGATGGGAAATGTCGACAACATGGATGAGAAGGTCGCTGTCGCGCACCTCGTCGAGCGTGGTCTTGAACGACTCCACCAGATGATGCGGAAGCTTGCGAATGAAGCCAACGGTATCGGTCAAGAGGAACGGCAGGTTGTCGATGACGACTTTGCGAACTGTGGTGTCGAGAGTGGCAAAGAGCTTGTTCTCGGCAAACACGTCGCTCTTGCTGAGCACGTTCATGATGGTCGATTTGCCCACGTTGGTATAGCCAACCAACGCCACGCGGGTGAGCTTGCCGCGGTTCTTGCGCTGGATGGTCTTCTGTTTGTCCCAGTTGGCGAGTTTTTGCTTCAACAATGAGATTTTTTGCTTGACGATGCGGCGGTCGGTCTCGATTTGCTCCTCACCAGGACCGCGCATACCAATACCGCCTCGTTGACGCTCGAGGTGGGTCCACATACCCGCGAGTCGCGGCAGCAGATACTGGTATTGTGCCAGCTCCACCTGCATCTTGGCATTGGCGGTCTGGGCACGTTTGGCAAAGATATCGAGGATGAGACTTGTGCGGTCGAGAACTTTCACACGCAGAGCCTTCTCAATGTTGGACACCTGTTTGGGACTGAGGTCATCGTCAAAGATTGCAAGATTGATGTTGTTCTCCTCGATATATAGAGCTATTTCCTCAAGCTTTCCCTTGCCAACGAAGGTGGTGCGGTTTGGAGCGTCACACTTTTGAGTGAATTTCTTCACCGTCACAGCACCAGCAGTCTCGGCGAGGAAGTCAAGCTCGTCGAGATATTCCTTGGCTTTAGATTCGTTTTGTTGAGGTGTTATAAGTCCCACCAGCACTGCCCGTTCTTCTTCAACGGTGCTAACGCTATGTCGTTTCTGATCGTCAAGTAATCCCATAAATATATAATGTGTTGCCTAGAGACTGCAAAGATAATGAAAAAACGCATTTCAGGCAAGAAAAAATCACCACTGCCGTAGTGGGGCAGTGGTGATTAATATCATTGTTAAGTGTGATTACTTCTTGGCAACCTTGGTGTAACGCTTGTTAAGGCCCTCGATAACCTTGTCGGTAACATCAAGGCTTGGGTTGATGTAGAGGGTTGCAGCTTTATAAAGAATTACATCATAGTTGTTTTGCTTGGCAAAGTCTTTCAAGAAATTGTCAACCGAGTCGGTGAGCTGCTTCTGGCTCAACTGCATCTGGTTGGCAGCGTTCTGCTGAAGCTTTGAGAGCTCGGTCTGTGCGGCTTGCATCATTTGATTATATTTCTGAGCATCAGCTTTGAGCAGGGGAGCGCTAGCTCCATTGGGAAGCTGTATCACTTCTACCTGGTCTTGTGTGACTTGTCCAGCCTTGTCTTTCTCTTGAATCCTTTGAGTGGCGTTTTTAAGGAACTCTTGAATTTGGTCTTCGTGCTTCTTTTGCGCTTGATCCATTTCATTGTTCAAGCGGGTCTCCATTTCCTGGAAGTCCTTAGCAAGATTATAGCTCTTGGTCACAGAATCCTGATCAATGTATCTGATTTCAACATGTTGTCCTGGCTTGGCAGGATCAACTTTTTCCTGTTTCTTAGTTTCTTTCTTGTTGTCTTGGTTGCAAGCTCCCATGGTGATAGTAAGGGCCATAGCGAGCACTGCCAGTTTCATTAAGTTCTTCAAATTGTTCATTTCAGTATAATAGTTATTGATTTTTTATCATTTATAGTAATCGTCGTGCTGAACACATTTTATTCCACGCTTCTTCATCTCGGGGTTGCTTCCGATGTGGGTGTTAGGGAAACGTCCTCCCTTGACGAAGAACACCTTCACTCCCAGCAAAAGGATGGCAATACCTACCAGAATTATGGTTAAAAGAAGTATCTTCACAACGTTAATCTTAAAAAAGCATGCAAATTTAAAAAAGGTTTCTGATAAATTGCTGATTATTTAAAAAAAAATTGTAATTTAGCGGTGGCAAAAAGCCTGATTTAACAATTATTTTGGAACAACCATTTTAACTAATAATTTTTATTAACAAATTAACTTACTATGACTATTAAAGATTTGAAACCACAGGCAGTGTGGTCCATCTTCGACGAGATCACCAAGGTTCCCCGTCCATCGGGCAACGAAGAAGGCAAGTTAGACAAAATCCGTGCATGGCTAGTGGACTTCGCCAAGAAGCACAATCTGGAATACAAGATTGACAAAACTGGTAACGTGGCAATCTTCAGGCCAGCAGCTCCTGGATATGAGAATTGCAAGGGTATCGTGCTGCAAGGCCACATGGACATGGTAGCCGAGAAAGGTCCCGGTTCTACCCATAACTTCGACACCGATCCCATCGAGACCATCATTGACGGCGATTGGGTTCGCGCCAATAACACCACTCTTGGAGCCGACGACGGTATGGGTCTTGCTATTGCACTTGCTGCATTAATCGAGCCAAAGCTCAAGTGCGGCCCACTCGAGGCACTTGCTACCGTTGACGAGGAGACTGGACTCACTGGTGCCAGCAATATTGAGGCCAACATGCTCGTTGGTGACTATCTTCTCAATCTCGACGAGGAGGAAGATGGCGTGATCACCATGGGTTGTGCCGGTGGTTTGGTGAGCATCTTCAAGTTCAACTACAAGCCCGAGGCTGCTCCCAAGGATCGCATCTACTTCGAGATTAAGTTTGAGCACTTCCACGGCGGTCACAGTGGAGCTGATATCCATCTGGGATATGCTACTACCACCAAACTCAGCAGCCGCCTGCTGTGGAACATAGGTGCCGAGATGGACTATGTGCTGGCAAGCATCGACGCCGGTAACCTGCATAATGCTATCGCTCATGCTGCAACCGTTGTTGTAGGTATTAAGCCAGAGGACAAGGAGAAGTTGAGCGTTGTTCTCAACACATTCATTGCTGATGTGAAGAACGAGTACAAGCGCACCGAGCCCAAGATGGAAATCACTTGCAAGAGCATTGACGTTCCCAAGACTATTATCGACACCGACACCGCACGCCGAGTTGTTGATGCAGTTTATGCTGCTCCTCACGGCATCGCTGCCATGAGCATGGAGATTCCAGGACTCGTTGAGACCTCGACCAACCTCGCGAGCGTTAAGATGCGCAAGGGCAACCAGATTGTTATCGAGATGTTCCACCGCTCATCGCTCGAGAGTGGCAAGTATGACCTCACCCACAAGTGCGAGACTATCTTCCGTTTGGCTGGTGCCAACGAGATTATCAGCGAGGGTGGATACCAGGGATGGGAACCTATCGCCGACAGCCATCTTCTTACTGTTGCACAAGAGCAATGGGAGAAGTTATTTGGCATTAAGCCCGAGGTTAGAGCCATCCACGCAGGCCTCGAGTGCGGTCTGTTCCTGAAGGCACGTCCCGACATGGAGATGATTTCTTTCGGTCCCACACTGCGCGATGTGCATTCACCAGCCGAGCGCTGTCACATCCCCGCTGTGGATAAGGCATGGAAGCAAGTTCAGGCCATTCTCAAGGCCATTGCCGAGGAGAGCAAGTAATTTGGTGCCATCAGTTTAGAGAATACAAAACAAAACCTCCTTGTTGCTAATATGCAATGAGGAGGAGTTTTTTAACTATATAAAATAGCTTTAGTTTAAAGATAGATTTTAGATTTCTATATTATAAAATCTATTGTACCGAAGAATACTATTTTTGTCAATCTTATACCAGAGATTTTAATAATTCCTTTTTTTCTTTAGGTAGATCGTAGGATTCTACTTCTTTTTCTTTATTAAGAAAAAAAGATGGGAATTGAATTTGTTCGTTCTCAAAGATAAACTTCTCAACTGGTGACATGTAATCAATGAAAAGCCGATCATTACGAATAGCTTTTGATTCAAAATTATTATCACATACTGCTTTGATTCCAAGAATACCTAATATAGAATTGTGATCAAGGAGAAAATGGTCAATAACTTCATATTTTTCTTTGTCAACAGTTATGATATGTTTTCTTGAATGGCCATCTTTTAATAAAACGATATAATTAGTTTGTTTATTATGACCAATTTCTTTGTATAAGCTAATTATTTTTTCTTGTTTATTTAACATTTCTGCTGCTGATAAGAAGTTTTGAATTTTGGTTTCATCATCATTTTTTTTAGGGTATTTTATTCTTTCTTGAAAATTATTGTACACATTAACCATTCCAGTGGTAGCACTGTGATTTAGAAATTTTGTAGAAAGATAATAAGGAATCGTGTCTAAATGAATAGCTTTAATAGATTTGTCTTTAATTAGTGCTTTATAAAAAAGAGGTGTATTTTTGTTTTCTTGAAGATAAGTGATGTGATTATTAATGGTATTTCTAACTTTCTCTTCTTGACTAGTGCAACTAACGAATAAATAAAAGCAAAAGAGTATTAAACAGATTGTTCTCATAATATTTATTGATTTTAATGTTATAAATTTTTGCAAAGATAATAATTATAATTGAATTATTAATACATAAATACATAAAAAATGGTTTATCTGTGGAGACTCATAGGATAGTTGTTAATCCTTGACTAATGAAAAAGAAGTTGTAATGTTAAAAACAGGCTGCATCGCATTTTATTGCGATGCAGCCTGTTAAATAATTGTGGTTTGAGAGGAATTATGATGACTTCTTTCTAATTTGCACCTTCATTGGTGAGGTGAAGCCTGTTTTGTCTCCTCTAGGCAACAGGATGTCGATGTGGTTGCGCTTGCGAGGTCCCATTTTATCTTTTACGATCCACACACCGTTAAGGTTGGGGTTGGAACACTCAATGATAACTTCATCACCCATTTTCACGTTCAGCTTGCTGAACAGGTCGCGTGAGAGGGCAATCCATCTAATCTCCATGTTCTTAAGTTTGTTATTGTCGATTCTAGAGCCGCTTGCTGTTACCCAACCAGCGCCTCCCATGCCAGGGTGATACTTTGTGGCTCTCACAGTCACTTGTCCACTTGCGCCTAACGAACAGATCAATAACACTAATAAAAATAAAGCTTTACGCATAAAAAATAATTTGGTTAATAACTATGCTTGAGGACTGATTGTTTAAATTTAAACAACGTTATAACATCCAAAAAGCGGTGCAAAGTTACGCATAATTTCCCAAATCACCAAATTTCTGCTGTCTGGTGGTAGTGTAATTGTTGTGAAAAGGTTTGCATTAACTGGTGATGCACAATTGATTATAGTAGTATAGAACGATTGCCGCCAGCATGAGGGCTTCTCAGCTGGCGGCAATCGTTATTATGTGTGCAATAATTAAACTTCTATTTCGAGTTATAAGGGGGGAATCAATTTCCAATCAGGAGATTATAGACGGCAGTGATGTCGGCACCAGTAACTGCACCGTCACCGTCAACGTCAATGCTGCCTATGTTCATCATATCTCCATCAAGCAGATGGTTGTAAAGTGCCGTGATGTCGCTCGATGTGATGACTCCGTCATAATCTATGTCACCATAAGAGAAGCTCACAATATTGACAAAGTTCTTCCATCCAGGAGCATTCCTGTAGCTTTCTAAAGCTGCTGCTGGCACTATGAGTTTTGTGTTCTGGTATATGCTGCTTGAGAAAGCATCTTCTGGCAGTTCGTAAGGCTCTAGGCTGTAGACAGCAATTTTGTTTATCTGTGTGTTGCCTCCAAAGGCGTTGCTAGCGATTGTGCAAGGATAAACTCCAAGCACCAATCTGTCGATTAATGTCGGTCCGTTGAATGTGTTTGCGGCGATGCTCAGGTTCTCGTTCCATAGGCACAGAACGGTCAGGTCATCAAGATTAAACATGCTGGGCGTCAACTCAAAGTTGTGGTTGTTGAACATGACCGATATCATCATTCCCGAGAAAACATTATTGCCAATCTCTTTCACATTCTCATGCAACATATAGGTGCCACCGCCACCACCTTGCAGCAGGCACTCGTCATCGAGTATCTCGAGCGAATGTGGCAAAACGACTTCGGTGCAGGGGCTCTCAGGGTTTGTTTGCAGGGCATGCTTGCCAATGCGGCGCACAGTCTCGGGTAGCACGATCATAGGATAAAAATTATCATAGCGTTGTGGATTGGAGAAATATCCGAGTCCTTTAAGCGCATTGTCGGCAATCTCGGTCACGGTGTATTCCTCTCCTGCATAGGTGACTACCGAAGGCACCTGGACAGGCTCGTCAGGGAACTGGATGCCCCAGTTATTACTAGCTAAATCAACGCCTATGGCCTCATTGTAGCCCACCAGTGCCACCTTGTGGTTCTCCTCGTCGATGACCTGGAATTTCAGGTAGCCATTGTAGCCCTCGAAGATTTCGGCATTATTCACATTGATGTGGCAGGAGCCATAAACGGCGGGATTAGAGGCTAGCGTGGCATAGATGTCGCATCCTCCATCACCTGTCGCTGTCACTGTGCCGCTAGAGTCAACTGTCGCCACATAGGGATTGGAAGTGCACCATATCACCTCACCGCCATCTGGGATTTCGGTGACATTCAGTTTCAAGGTTCTTCCTTGCGTCAGACTGGCGCTTCTCTTATCCAGTGTCACCTTATCGGTGAGGTCGGGAATTATGTTGCTGAAATCCTTCCAGAATTCAGCTGACGAGTAAGCCTCGGCCGAACCAGCAGGCACGTGAAGCTCACCGTTATAGCATGACGGAGAGAAAACATATTGTGTATATTGCCCCACTTCAGGTGGTGTCTCGGCATAACAATTCAAAACATTGAGTGCAAATTGTTTGCCAGAATACATACTTATATCTAGATTAGTGATGCCACTGCCTATATAAAGAGCCTTTATTGGGTTTTGAATATAAATATATTTCTCAGTCCAGGCACCATTGCCAACTACGGTCAACGTGTCCCATCTATCACTACCACCATAGAAAGCTATAAATGGCATATTAGATTCATCACCATAAGAATCCAAAGTGTTGTGAATTGTCACCGAGGTAAAGTTACAATTACTGTAAGCAAAATTGCATAACCGTTTCACTCCGTGTGGAATGGTTACCGAGTTCAATCCAGTACAACCTGCGAAAGCCCCACTACTTATATCTCTAACTGTGTTGGGGATGATTGTATTCATGCAGCCAGCTATAAGTGTACCCCACCGGTTATCATAGACCTGATTTTTTATTATTGCATTGCAGTTGTCTCTAGAATCATAACTTGTGTTGCCGCTCTCAACAGCGATTGAGGCCAAGCTACTGCAATTCGTGAAGATTCCCTCGCCTATTGACAACACCGAGCTGGGGATAGTCATTGATGTCAAACTGCTGCAATCCCTGAATGCTTGATTGCCAATAGTGAACAATGAGCCTGGGAGTGTCAACGAGGTCAAACCACTGCATCCACTAAATGCCTGATTGTTAATATATTTAAGTGAGCTAGGAAGTGTTATCGAGGTCAGCCCGCTGCAACCAGAGAAAGCACCAGTTCCAATCCTGGTTACAGAGTTACCTATTGTCACCGAGGTCAAACCAGTACAAGAAGAGAAGGCAGAATTTCCAATCAAGGTCACAAGGTCGCCAATGATATAATTCTGGACCTGTGGACCAAATATGTCTTGAATTGTGCTACCACTTGAGCTACCACTTGAATAATCCTTTGATACAATTGATTTATTGTTAATTGTAACTGTTGTTAAATGTGCGCAATCATAGAAAGTGGCGACACCAATCGATGTCACAGTGTTGGGGATTGTCAGCGAAGTAAAATTACCGCCATAAAAAGTGCTATTCTTAAGCTGTGATACCGTACTTGGAATGGAGAGGTCTGTAATTAAATTTCCATTAAGATAAAGATTGTGGGCATGACATAATGGATTTGATTCAGAACCAATAAAATCAATATTACACCAAGATGCAAGATCGGTGATGTTTACAGCAGTCAGGTTAGTGCAATTTTTAAAGGCAAGATCACCAATTGTGGTAACCGAACTAGGGATTGTCACCGAGGTCAGCCCGTTGCAACCAGAGAAGGCGCCAGTTCCAATCGAAGTAACCGAGTTAGGGATAACGGTGTTCTTGCAACCGGCAAGAAGGGTGTTTGTAGCAGTTTCTATTATCGCATTGCAGTTGTCTCTTGAATCATAATTTGGATTACCGTTTTCTACGATGATAGAAGTCAAGCCGCAGCCGGCGAAAGCATAATTGCCAATCGAAGTCACCAAGTTGGAGATAGTCAACGATGTCAAGCCAGCGCAACCGCTGAAAGCATAATTGCCAATCGAAGTCACCAAGTCGGGGATGTTCACCGAAGTCAAGCTAGCGCAACCGCTGAAGGCAGAATTGCCAATCGAAGTCACCAAGTCGGGGATGTTCACCGAAGTCAAGCTTCTGCAACGTGTGAAGAGCCCTGTGATAATCGTAGTCAGCGAATCGGGGAGTGTCGCCGAAGTCATGCTAATACAATCAGCGAAAGCATTCTCTCCAATCGATGTCACTGAATTGGGAATGTCAACCGAGCTCAAACCAATGCAGTTTGAAAATGCCGTTTTGCCAATTACAGCAACCGAATTTGGGATGTTCACTGAGGTCAATCCAATGCAGCCCCAAAATGCTGCTTGGCCAATATCAGCAACCGTGTTAGGGATGTCCACCGATGTCAAGCCAGTGCAATTAGAAAATGCGTATTCGCCAATAGAGGTTACTGTGTAACTAACACCATTGTTAGCCACAGTTGAAGGAATATCTAATATGCCACTAAGGTTTGCATAACCATACCCATACTGGCCAGTACCTTGATAGGTCACGGTCACACTTGTGCCGTCGCTGTTGATGTTGTAACACAGGCCATCAACCATAAAATCAAAATTGTAGGTGTAGGCGCTGGCTGCCGACGGAATCATTGCTGCTATTAACGCAAGCAATGAAGTTCTAAATAACCTTTTAAGTTCCATAATGAATAAGTTTTATTTGTTCGCAAATATATTATATTCAATTTAAAAATGCAAGAAAAAGTCTCAACGCAAAATTATAATATTTTTGAGAAATAACAAAATAATCGCAAGATATTCTTGCGATTATATAACGCTGTTAATCAGCGTGTTCCCAAATAACTTTAATACCAATCTGTTTATTATTATAAAAATTCCATAACAAAGGCTAAATACAACTGATATGTCAAATATCATTACACATCATCTGCTTGAGATAATCGGAGAGCAAAACATCCAAGTTCATTTTTTCCTTAATTTTGTTTCTCTTGCTCGCTACAGTTCTCGCATTCCTGTAACCCTTACAAACTGCAATCTCTGCATCATTGAATCCACAACAAATCAAACCAATAATATTCATCTCGGTTGGAGATAATTTGGGATACTTCTTTTCAATTCTCTTAATGATATTGTCATGTTTAAAATTCAAGTAGTCATATAATCCATTCCAGAATTCCTTGTCACTGTCATCAATAGACGATATTTTATGCTCTGCATTTTTTGATTGATAATCACTAGGTTCATTATAGGTTTGAGACATTATGTTTTTCAGGACACTAATGTGGGCAAGCATAACATTAGCAAACCGATTATTTATATTGACAAGTTCATCATTAAGGCGATCATATTTGTCGGAATTTTCATTCCTAATTTCTTCAATCAATCTTTTTGAGTCTTTTTTCTTCTTCAAATATAGCAACAAGAAAACAATCGACATCAACAGCAATGCTCCTATAAGCAAAGAAATTACTTTCTTTTTCTTTCCTAAACTTTTTGAAGCTTCAGATTTAGTGCTCTTATCAAATCCCTGTTCTGAATCATGAAGTTTATATTTAGTTTCGTTGTGTTCAAGAAAGTTAGAGATTCTATTGTACTGTTTGTCAAATTTATGATATTGTGAAAGGTTGTTCTCGCACAACGCAATCTCCCTTAAAGCTTTATACATCAAAAGACTGTCGTAGGCAGAATTTTGTGATTTATCAGGCAATGAGATTAAATATTTAGCTGAATCGAGGTCTTTATGTTTTGCATAGATCAGACTCAGCATATAGTAATTGTAGTTTTCCTTAAACTTATTATTTAATCGATAAGCATCTATGATATGGCTCTTCGCTTGAGAATATGATGAATCTTCAACAAATAATAAGGCTTTGCTTATATTTATATTGTAAATCTCGCTTGAGTCCTTTAACTCGCGAGCAATCGATAAAGCTTTGTCGTAACTACTTTTAGCCGCATTAGAATCAGTAATTCTAAGCACATTTCCGCAATAGTAGAGAGCTTTCATCATCATACTTTCGTCTCCTAATGCCTCATAATAGTGATAAGCCCTTTGAAACTTGTCCAAATCAAGGTTATTGCTGGCATAGTTGTTATAGTACAACATACCCATCCTGAAGTTTATTTGTGCAAGGTTACGATAGTCGGTGGTGTCGGCATTGTCTTCGGCTTGCTTGTACCATTTCATCGCTTCTACGGGGTTGTTCATGTCTTCATATGCTCCACCTTTATATAATAGTGAGCGAGTGTAGTGCTCACGGTCATGGTTGTCGCTGTAGTAGTCAACAGCTTTGCTTATTAATGTGTCGCTTGTGAGAGGAATGTTGCACCGGAACTGTGCCTGTGTAAGGAGCAGTGCGTGATAGGCTTGGTTTTCTTTGCTGTTGAGGGAGTCGCGGTTGATGGTCCAAAGGATGGCAAGCGAGCTGTCAGGGTTGACCCACATGAGCGTGTCGGCAAGGACAAGTCGCTTGTCCACATTGCGGTTGCAGCTCATGAGGCAGGTGATGGCTGCAAAAAATGAAATATACAACAATTTTCTCATATTATTATCGCTGATATTTAGTTTAATAATGGAGAATTACTTGTTGAATTTTGGCGGACGGATTATTTGTTGGTCGTTGTTCTCTTCTTGATTATTGTCGTTATTGTTTTCTTGATTGTCAGGGATGTTCTTATCGGTGGAGCCATTGGCGGGTTGCGAACCGGCAGGTAGTGCCACGGTAGTATTGTTATTTTCGATTTGGTTGTTCTCCCCCTCGAGGATGTCGGTGCGTGAAGTCCACTTGCGCTTGCCGAACACGTTTTCTACGTCCTCGGTGTAAATTACCTCTCTTTGGAGAAGAAGTTGCGCGAGCTGGTGGTGTCCGTCGGCATACTGTTCAAGAATTTCGCGTGCTCGCTTGTATTCCTGATCGATGATGTCTTGCACTTCCTTGTCGATGCTCTGCGCACGCTCTTCGCTGTAAGGCTTGGTGAAACCGTAGTTCTCGCTGCTGTCGTAGTAAGAGACGTTAGGCAGAGAATTTCCCATACCGTAGTAGGTTACCATAGCATAGGCAATCTTGGTTGCGCGCTCAAGGTCGTTGAGGGCTCCAGTGTCGATAATGCCCAAGAACATTTCCTCGGCTACACGTCCTGCCATGAGTGAGCAAATCTTGTCGAGAAGCGCCTGTCGAGGAGTTATTTGCCGCTCTTCGGGCATATACCATGCAGCACCTAGTGCTTTTCCTCGCGGTACGATGGTGACCTTGATTAGAGGATCGCCATATTGCAGCTGCCAGCTCACTGTTGCATGTCCTGCCTCGTGTACAGCTATTGAGTTGCGTTCTTCCTCGGTCATGACCTTCGAAGCTTTCTCGAGTCCGCCAATGATACGGTCGATAGCGCTATTGAAGTCTTGTTTTTGAACGGCGACTTTGTGATGACGTGCAGCAATGAGTGCTGCTTCGTTGCACACGTTGGCTATATCGGCGCCCGAGAATCCAGGAGTCTGTCTTGCCAGCAGATTCAGATCGACGCTTCCGTCGGTTTTCACGCCACGCAGATGCACTTGGAAGATTTCCTTGCGGTCGTTGAGTTCAGGCAAGTCAACATAGATTTGACGGTCGAAACGTCCTGCACGCAACAAAGCCTTGTCGAGGATGTCGACGCGGTTAGTAGCAGCGAGGATGATAATTCCGCTGTTGGTGCCAAATCCGTCCATCTCGGTGAGCAGCTGGTTAAGGGTGCTCTCTCGCTCGTCGTTGCTTCCCATTTTGGGATTATTGCCACGTGCACGTCCCACAGCATCAATCTCGTCGATGAAGACTATGCATGGAGCTTTGTCCTTGGCTTGCTTGAAAAGATCGCGCACGCGCGAAGCTCCTACACCCACAAACATCTCGACGAAGTCACTACCCGAGAGCGAGAAGAATGGCACATCGGCTTCTCCCGCAACAGCCTTTGCGAGCAATGTCTTGCCAGTTCCCGGAGGTCCTACTAGCAAGGCGCCCTTAGGAATTTTACCTCCCAGGTTGGTGTAACGTTGAGGGCTCTTGAGGAAGTCTACAATTTCTGCGACCTCGGTTTTAGCCTCGGCAAGACCTGCCACATCTTTAAATGTCACCTTGGTTTGGTCGTTTTTGTCAAAGAGCTTGGCTTTAGACTTTCCAACACTGAAAATTCCTCCAGCGCCACCAGCTCCTCCCGCCATGCGCTTGGTCATCCAGAACCAGAATAGGATGAGCAGCAGAATGGGCCCAAATCCCCAAATCCAGCTGCTGATGTCGCTTGCTGTAGCATAGCGCACAGGTCCCGTGTAAACGTCTTTCTTGCTGAGCGAGTCGAGTTGCTCAACAAATTTGTCGGTTGACGGGATTTGTGTCGATATAGAAGCGGGGTTGTGGATTCTCTTGTTGTTGTCGCTGGCATTGAACATTACTCTTGACAAAGAATCATTCAGGAAAGCATTGGCTTCAAGCTTGTTGGTGTAAACAACAATGCTGTCGACGCCTTTGCTCTCTAAGCATTCTTTGAATTTTGTCCATGACACCTCGCGGCTGGTGCTCACGTCATTGCTCCAGTAAATGCCCAAAATCACAGCCATGATAATGGCATACATCCACAGGATGTTGAATTTGGGCTTCTTCCCGCGTTGTGAGGAATTGTTGTTATTGTTGTCGTTGCCGAAAATGTTGTTCTTCATTTATCGTTCTCTTTCGTTGTTATTAGAGGCTCGCCACGTATTGAGTGGCTACTATAAGTATAGAGTGTTTTTATCAATCTAAATTGGGGATGCGATTAACGTCGGCATCGGCCCAGAGCTCTTCGAGGTTGTATCTTTCTCGGTCCTCGGGAAGGAAAATATGTGCAAAAACTGTGCCATAATCAATCACTATCCATTGTGAGTTTTGGTAACCTTCATAATTGTAAGGTTTTTGTCCTGTTTTCTCCTGCACATATTCTCTCACATTGTCGGCAATAGCTTTCACTTGAATCTTGGTGTTTCCTGTTCCGATGACAAATCCTGAAGTGACAGCATACTCCAGCTTGCTGAGGTCGATGTGCACGATGTCGCGTCCTTTCTTTTCTTGAATACTCTCGATAATGCTTTGAATAATTTCGGTTGGTTCAGCCATATTTAAATGTTTATAACTAATTAACTACAAAGTTAGGACAATTATTATTCATGACAAAGAAAAAGAAGAAAAATATGTGTCAAATAGTAAATCGCCAGCTACACAGTGTAGTGTGAGGCTGGCGATGATGGTGTGTTGTAATCCCCTTTATAGAACTCGTCTTCTAGAAGGGGAGATCGTCTTCTTGGGTTTGCTCAAAAGTTGCATCGCCTGCAGGAGGCATAGGTGCTGGTATATCGTTAACTGGCGGTTGAGGCGCTGCAGTAGCTGTCGCTGCATCGATTTTCTCGGCCTTCCATCCACGAATGTCGGTGTAGTAACGTCCTTGATACTCACGGCACTCGATGTCAAAACTCAGGTTGATCATGTCACCCACCTCAAGAGGGTACTGGTCGGCTCTGTCACCAAAGAAGTCGAAATAAATCTTGCGTGGGAAACTGTCGAGAGTCTCGAGCAGATAGTTTTGCTTTTTCCATGGGTTTCCTGCCTTAGAAGTGCCACTCTGGAGGTCAAACTTCTGTATAATCTTACCTTTTACTTCCATATTGATATTTTTAATGTATTAAATGATTCTTGAAATGTTGTGCAAAGTTAGTGAATCATTTTGTTTAATGAAAATATAGAGTGATGAAATTATTAACAATTTTATTTTTAGGGGAGAGGGAAGAGGGGAGAGAAATCACCAGCCCTGCACAAATTGCAGGGCTGGTGAAAATTAAGTGGTGAGAGGAGAGAGTTGTTGTTTTTTTAGTTTCCTAAAAGAACATTGTAAACAATAGTTACGTCGCCAGCTGTGATACTGCCGTCGTTGTCTTGGTCACCGTTGACAATACCGTCGCTGTTGTTGTTAAGCAGGTAGTTGTAGAGAAGAGTCACGTCGGCACTTGTAACAACGCCGTCGCCATCCACATCGCCTGTAACAGCTGTTGATGGTATGTCGATGTCATCAACTGAAGCGGTCTGCTCGGCTGTGCGGTCGTAGTGCACATACTTGATGTTGCCAAACAAGATGTCACCGTCCCAAGCCTGAACAGGCAGCAATTCGCCATCATCGTCATATTCCTCGTCGGTATTGTAGTGACGCAAGTAGAACGAGTCGTAGCACCATTTTTGTGCAGCGCCAATAGTTTCGCCATCACCTGTGAAGTGAACGAATGGTCCATTGTAAATGTCGAATGCCATGGTTTTCCATCCACGGTAGTCCATTACCACATGCTCATTCTGGATGAGTCCAGAAGCTCCAGAACCATTGAGACGAACCATATGGCAAACCTGGTTGTTTGAGCCATCGGCAAAGAACTCACATTGGAGCACTGCGTTGTAGCTGTCGGTGTTGTAGTGGTTCTGGTCATAGCTGCGGTACTCACGAATCTGCCAAGGACCATCGCAGTCTTGGTTGAACTCATAGTGCAGCAGGTAGGACTTGGTGAGGTCGGTGCGTGGTACGGTGTTGGTGAGTGCGATGTAGTTAGAGTTAGGATCGGCGACGCCATCTTTTGAAGTGGTGTGAGTTGTAGAACCTGAACCGTCGGGACTCCACCAGTGGTTCAATACCGAGCCATCTTCAATCATAGTGTAGTCGAGCACTGGACGATACTCGGTCATGAAACGGATGTACTTGGTTATGGTGCTGGTGTTGCCCGATAGGTCGGTGAATGTGCCATTGATCTTGACGCGGTAGGTCTTGTCGAGCTTAAGGTCGGCATTTGGATAGAAGTGTATTACCGAAGCGTCGCGAACTACCATGTGTTCGATGCGTCCTTCCACTGTCTCTCCGTCGGCACAATCAAGGACAATGATTTCGGTGGCGTTGTCGTCATTCCAAGCAAGCTCCTCGTTAAACTCTACGCGGATTGCGGGACGCAGCGTGTAGAGCATTGTCTCGCCCTCAACGGGAGTTGTGCTAGCGATGTAAGGCGCCTCAAGGTCGGCAGGCACTGTCATGAAGTTGAAGATGTAGTTGCCACCTTCCACACCATCAGCATCACCGTCTAGCAACTGGTTGGTCTGCGAGTTACGAGCTATTGAACCATCGATAGTAACGGTGTAGCTCATGTCGTCGAGGAGTTGGTTGAGCACTACTCTAAGAGTGTATTCGTTGTCCCACGAGAGTGTGACATTGCCATTGTGATTGATTGAGAACGCTTGTTCAACACTTTCCTGGTTCATTTTGCGCGAGAAAGTGAGCACCATGTCGTTGATGATCTTCACAGCGTCGGGGTTGGTAATGCTGTTGGATGACACTATAGCAGGAGCACTAGATGTGAGCTCCACGTTTGCCCATGTAAGGTTGTCACCTGCGAGGCCTTGTGTGTCGTAGTTCAGAGTCACGGTCTTTGTTGCGCTGGTGTAGCCAGGGCAGGTGTAGGTGAGTTCGTAGGTTTCTCCAGGAGTAAGTCCCTCGAAGAGGAAGAATCCGTTGTGAACCAAGTCTTTGTTGTTTACATAGTTATGGAAGAGCGACTCATAGCTGTCGGTGACAATGGTCTGTCCGTTGCAAGTGACGGAAACGTTGTCGATGGGCTGACCGTTCTCGCTGTTTTTAACTACACCTGCAAGCATCACCTTCTCGGGACGGTCGATATCGCGGTACTCCATGATTGAGCGGAAGGTGCCGAATGCCTCAAGGCGCTTGTAGCTCTCGTTGATGTTGAGAGCCTGCTGCATGGGCAGTGTGTGGAATCCTCCCTCGCTCAGCAACGATGCCATGTTGGTGCGGCGGTTTACCGAGAGATAGGGGAACTGGTTGGTGTGAGTTGTTGGAGTTGGGTCATACCAGCAACGGTCATACCAATTGCCGCGAGTGGTGGTCTCATACATCACACTGGTGAGGTTTGGAGTGAGGATGTCGCCGTAGGCTTTGCCTCCATGAGGCGTTTTCTCAATCTCCACACCGTTCTTGCGCCATCCTCCAAAGAGCATAAGGGTGCTGTTTGTGTTGGCACCGGCATCACTATGGATGGAGTAGAAGAAGTCGGCTCCCCATGCGTTGGCCATGTCGGAGCGCTCCTCGAGGCTCACCTCGGTGTAGTCATCCTCGCGGGTCATTTGAATGTTCTCGTTGGTAGCCGTAGTGTACTCTTGCAGGTATTCACGAGTGGCAAGTGCCACGCGCAGCACCTTTTGTGCCTCGGTGTATCCATACATACCCATGTTCTCGGTCTTACTGTGACCAGGGTCGAGCCATAGTTTGAAGTCACCCCATTCGGCTTTCTCTTGTTCTTGCGCGTTAATCGCCGGACTTGTTGCGAAGCAGCCAATAGCAGCCACAATCGCTAATTTGGTCAATGTTTTCATAGCTGCTATGTTTAATAATTGAGGTTAATAATGTAGATTGCACCATCGGTGTCGTTGTCGAAGGCAAGCTTAGTGCCGTCGGGCGACATGGCGATGGTCACTGGAATAGTTTCGCTGCTTGCTGTGATGTTGATAGCGTTGCCGTTGTCAACATTCACACAGTAGATATCACTACTGACGAAGTGGTGTCCGTCGTCGTTGATGAGCGTCATCATCAGGTTGTGGCTATCGGGAAGCCACGAGGCGTGAGATCCCTTTCCCAGGCTCACGAGACCTGTACCGTCGGCATTGCACACAAAGAGTCCTTTTGTCACGATTTGGAACGCAATCTTGGTTCCATCGGGTGATAAAGCCGGGTTGATAATCCATTTGCCGGCATAGTCGCTCAAGCCTGCAATTTTGCTTGTGGCGTCCTTAGGCTCATCGAGCATAATTTGGTAGGCACTGGTTGCTCCCACCACTGTTGAACGCAGAAAATTGCGAGTGGGAGGTGCTACTTGTTGAATCTTGCCGGTAGAGGCATCTACTCGCTCAATGCGAGTCATGCGCTTCTGATTCTCGATAGAGTAGGGCATGCTCAAGATTTCCTGAGGGCTTGCCCAGCGCATTTGGTAGCCTGCGCCAGGAGCTTGTGATACTTGCTTGAGCTCGGTGCCGTCGGCATTGACAACCCAAATTCCAATGAAATTGTCGCCTGTGACGGCAATCTTGGAGCCGTCGGGCGACCACACTGGTGCCATGAGGCTCTGTTCGGCCTTGATGAATAGCTGTGGCTCGCTCCAGGCAGTGGGCTGTGCCATCAAGCTACAACACGACAGCGCCACGGCTGCCGCAATGATTAGTTTTCTTTTCATCAGCATTTCTTGTGTTAATTGGTTATTAAAAAATGATTCTGTTGTATTAAATGATTGTTATTTCGTTGGTTTTTATTTCACTTGCTAAGTTAGGTTATATTTTTGGATTGGCAAAATTTTTTTAGTTTTTTTCAAGAAATAGATGTTTAGTGCAGCAAGACGTATTTATTTTACCAATAAAATGTCCTATTTTGCCTAAAAATTACTTTTTTTGATGTTTTTTTTGTTGGATTGTTAAACTTAATTACTACTTTTGCGTCAAAGTTTGCGGTGTGACTGATAATTGAAGTCACTACTATCAACTCAGAAAAAACGAGTTATACAATATTTTTTAATTAAATTTATTTGATTATGAAGAAAATTGCTATTGCACTTATGTGCACAATTCTCGCTACTGGCGCTGCCATGGCTCAGAAACAATTCACTTTTGGTCCTAAGATTGGTGTTGACTACACTCATTTTTGGGGAGAGGATGTAAGCCATGATGGTGTGTTAAACTATCAGGCTGGTTTGTTCATGGAGTATCGTTTTAACGACAAAGTGTCTGTCGCTCCCGAGGTTGTATTTGCTGCACAGGGAGGCAAGATGAAATGGATTGATGGTGTTATTGGTGTTAACACAACTTATAATCTTAACTACATCAATGTTCCTGTAATGCTGAAGTTTTATGTTGCTCCATCTCTAAGCATAGACTTGGGACCGCAATTAGGTGTTAATATTTATAAGAAAGCGACTGATAAGTGGACATATGATGGTAAGGATCTCAAGGATACTTATGAGTTGAATGGTGTTAAGACAGTTGACTTCGGTGTTGGTTTAGGTCTTACTTACAACATTGCAAAGGACGTATTTGTTCAGGGCCGTTACACTATGGGTATGACCGATGTGTTTGAGAACAGCAAAGCCAAGAACGGCAACGCTCAAATCGCTATTGGCTACCGCTTCTAACAAGCATAGCAGATTTTAATAAGAACTATTGTGACCTGCGCAAAATGTGCGTAGGTCACTTTTTTAGCATTTTTTTTGATAATTTAGATTATTCCTTTATCTTTGCAGTTGTATTCATTAAATGTTAAACTTTTTAATACGAGTATTATTATGAAGAAAATTGCAATCGCACTGATGTGCATGATTTTGGCCACTGGCGCTGCCATGGCTCAGAAACAATTCACTTTTGGCCCTAAAGTCGGCTTTGATCTTACTCATTTTTGGGGTGAGTATGTTAATCATGATGTGAAGTTGGGCTATCAAGTTGGAGCTTTTGCTGAATTTGGGGTTACTGACAAGTTCGCTATTGCTCCTGAAGTTGTGTTTGCAGCTCAAGGTGGCAAGCATTACACCACTAACTATGTTAACATTCCCGTTATGTTGAAGTTCTATGTCGCTCCAGCTTTTAGTATTGACTTTGGCCCTCAAGTTGGTATTAACGTTTATAGCAAGTTAGAGGGTGTTGATTTAAGTGATGCTACAAAGACTGTAGACTTTGGTGCAGGTCTTGGTGCTACTTATAATCTTGCTAAGGACGTCTTCGTACAAGCTCGTTACACTATGGGATTTACCCCGGTGTTTAAGGGTGAGGGTGCTGAGGCTAAGAACGGCAATGCTCAAATCGCTATTGGCTACCGCTTCTAATCAAGCATAGCACATTTTAATAAGAACTATAGTGACCTACGCTTAGTGTGGGTCACTTTTTTGTGTTTTTTTGTTGAAAAAAACTGGTTTATAAAAAAAAGGTGTAATTTTGCAGTGAAAAAATTATTTATCAACTAAAAATAAAATGGCTTATGAAGAAAATTATTACTCTTACTGTTGTTGCATTATTTGCAATGGTTGGTTTGAAAGCCCAGGCCACTATGTATCTAGTGGGTGATGGCTTTAATGGTTGGACTACCACAGGCAACGTTGAGATGTCCTTTGACGGTGATAGCATCTACTCTTGGTCGGGAGATTTGACCGCAGGTTCGTCTTTTGCATTCTTCCGTGACACCGAGAGTTGGGGCTCACAACGTGGTCCTGCCACAGGAGACGGTTCGGCTCCTACTGGCGACTGGGAGGAGACTGTTGCGATGGGTGCTTGGAAATTGACAGCCACAGGTTCCTATATTATCCAGTACAATTACAACAATGACCAGGCTAAGATTGTCCTTACTGAGGAACCAGTCTTTAACCCTGCTCAGCGCAGGTTTGCTGTTACTGGTGCTGCCTTTGGCGGATGGAATATGCCACCAGCTGGCAATCAGATTTTCTCCAACAACGGAGACGGCACTTACACTTTGGAGTTTGAAGGTGCTACTGCTAGCGATTTCAAGCTTTCAAGCATTGGCATAAACGATGATTTCACCAACAACTGGGGTTTGTTTGATAGCGGTGTGATGGGTGCGAGCAATCTTGCCGTAGGCAACAATGACCTTTCTACTTCTTATGGCACAGCCAACATGCATTTCCCCGTTAGCGGCAATGTCACTCTCACTATCACTAACGTTACCGAGACCAGCTGCACACTCAACATTACCTTGAATGAGGAGATTATTCCTGACAAGGCTTATTATCTGATTGGTGAGTTCAATGGTTGGGATGAGTCGGCAATGGTTCCATTTGAGGAGAATGAAGGTGTATTCACCTTGACCCAGACCTTTGGTGGCGAATTCAAGATTAAAGATGAAAACGGCAACTGGCTGGGTGGGGGTGTTACACTCACCGTGGATAATCCTAGCGTTACTCTGGTTGACGGTGGCAACTTGATTCTAGCTGAAGAGCTTGAGTACACCCTTACCATTGAGAATGGAGTACTTACCGTTACCTTCCCATCAATAAATCCCGTAACACCAGGTGATGTAGATGGTGACGGAGTGGTTTCCAGTGCTGATATTACAGCACTTTATAACTATCTGCTCAACAATGATTCGAGTAGCATTGTAAACGGCGATGTTGATAATGATGGCAACATCACCAGTGCCGACGTGACATGTATCTATAACATACTTCTTGGCAGTTCGAAATAGTATCAGCCATGAAGATAGTGAAATAAGAGACATATTTCATTAGAAAACAAAAGCGCTCGGGCAATTGCTGCTCGAGCGTTTTTCTATTTTTTGAACTAAAAGAGAACCATCTCTAATGAGTTCATTATTAATTGTGAAATGTGATGTTGCCGGTAGTTGCGTCAACTATTATAGGCTTGTCGCGGTCGACGTTGTGTGCGATGATGTCACGTGAAAGCTGGTTGAGTACCAAGTTCTGGATGGCTCGCTTCACTGGACGTGCACCAAATTCCGGGTCGTAGCCCGCCTGTGCCAACAGGTTGACTGCAGCGGTAGTGTAGTCCATTTCCAGTCCGCTAGAGTGCAGCATCTTCTTGACTGCTTTGAGCTGCAGTTCGACGATTTGCGCAATCTGCTTCTCGTCAAGCGGTGTAAACATGATAGTCTCGTCGATACGGTTCAGGAACTCAGGACGGATGGTCTGCTTGAGCATCGTGAGCACATCGTTGCGGGTATGTTCTATCACGCTTTTTCGGTTTTCGGCGTTGAGGTTCTCAAAGCGCTCACGGATGAGACTCGAGCCTAGGTTGCTAGTCATGATGATGATAGTGTTCTTGAAGTTGACGGTACGGCCCTTATTGTCGGTGAGTCGTCCGTCATCGAGCACTTGCAGCAGCACGTTGAACACGTCGGGGTGGGCTTTCTCGATCTCGTCGAAGAGCACCACACTGTAGGGCTTGCGACGCACTGCCTCGGTGAGCTGTCCACCCTCATCGTAACCCACATATCCTGGAGGCGAACCAATGAGTCTTGTCACCGAGAACTTCTCTTGATACTCGCTCATATCGATACGTGTCATCATGTTCTCGTCGTTGAAGAGATAGTCGGCGAGAGCTTTGGCAAGCTCGGTTTTACCAACGCCTGTGGTTCCCAAGAAGATGAATGAGCCAATGGGGCGTCGTGGATCGTTAAGGCCAGCACGGCTACGGCGCACGGCATCGCTTATAGCGGTTATTGCCTCGTCTTGACCAATCACACGCTTGTGCAATTCATCCTCGAGGTGAAGTAGCTTCTCTCCCTCGCTCTGTAGCATCTTGGTCACGGGAATTCCTGTCCAGCGCGAAACTACTTCGGCGATGTCGTCGCTGTCGACCTCTTCTTTTATGAGTGATTCTTCACCTTGCATTGAGCGCAACTTCTCTTGCAGCTCTACGTTCTCGTCCTGCTTCTGCTTGATGAGTGAGTAGCGGATTTCGGCCACACGGGCGTAATCACCGTTACGTTCGGCACGCTCAGCGTCAAAGTTCAGCTGCTCGATGTCGATTTTATTCTGCTGAATCTTGTTGATGAGTTCTTTTTCGCTTTGCCACTTGGCCTTGTAATCGTGCTCACGGTCGCGCAAGTTGGCGATTTGCTGGTCGACTTGAGCAATGCGCTGCTCGTCGCCGTCGCGCTTGATGGCGGCACGCTCAATTTCGAGTTGCGAGATTTTTCGCGTCACCTCGTCAAGTTCCTCGGGTACGCTGTCCATCTCGATACGCAGTTTGGCAGCAGCTTCATCTATTAGATCAATGGCCTTGTCGGGCAGGAAGCGGTCGCTGATGTAGCGCTGGCTCAGCTGCACAGCAGCGATGATAGCATCATCTTTGATACGCACTTTGTGGTGGTTCTCATAGCGCTCTTTAAGGCCACGTAGTATGGCGATGGCGCTCTCTTCGTCGGGTTCGTCAACCATGACAATCTGGAAGCGTCGCTCTAGCGCTTTATCCTTCTCGAAGTACTTTTGATACTCGTCGAGGGTGGTGGCGCCAATGCTGCGCAAATCGCCACGTGCAAGGGCGGGCTTGAGGATGTTGGCTGCATCCATAGCACCGTTGCTTTGTCCCGCACCAACAAGAGTGTGTATCTCATCAATAAAGAGGATGATTTCGCCCTGAGCCTGTGTAATCTCGTTGATTACAGCCTTGAGTCGCTCCTCAAATTCACCTTGATATTTGGCACCGGCGATAAGTGCGCCCATATCGAGCGAGAACACTTGTTTCTGCTTCAGATTCTCGGGCACGTCGCCGCGTACGATACGTTGCGCCAACCCCTCGACAATTGCAGTCTTTCCTGTTCCAGGCTCGCCAATAAGGATTGGATTGTTCTTGGTGCGTCGGCTCAGAATCTGTAGCACACGACGAATCTCGTCGTCTCGACCGATGACTGGGTCTAACTTGCCCTGACGGGCACGCTCGTTGAGGTTCACGGCATACTTGCTCAAGGCGTTATATTGCTGCTCCGATTCCTGGCTGGTGGCTTTTTTGCCCTTGCGCAGCTCGTCGACAGCAGCCTGCAGCTCCTTTTTAGTAACACCTGCGTCTTTGAGGATTGTCGATGCTGTTGACTTAACCTCGTGCAGAGCCATGAACAGTGCCTCTATTGTAACGTATTGGTCACCGTTTTTCTGCGCTATCTCGCTGGCTTTTTCTAGCACACGGCTGCAGTCGTTGCTCAGGTAGGGCTCGCCTCCGTTCACCTTGGGCAGGTGAGCGAGTTCGTTTTCCAAAGGCCGCTCAATCATCGACGGTGCGATATCGAGCTTTTGCAAGATAAACTTAACCACGCTCTCCCCTTCATTCATCACTGCCTTGAGGATGTGTACAGGTTCGAGAGCCTGGTTGCCGTTGCTGCGTGCTATTGTTATAGCCTGATGCAGCGTCTCTTGTGATTTGATAGTAAAATTGTTTAAATTCATAGTGTTTTTCTCCTTTCTAAAAACAGGATAAACAAACATGGTGCCAAAGCTTGTAGATTTGGGTTAAATGACAGAATTTCAGGTAATTAAAAAATAGTGCTGACAAAATGTCAACACTATTATGGATATAAATATCAATTTGTCTTATTTGTGATTCAGCGTTATTAACTACTTATATATAATGTCTTGGATTTCGCTGTATCCTATGATTGTCTTCCAAATGTTGTCTTCTTTGACAACCTTAAACTTCTTTTTGTCGGTTGTGCCGTTGCTGAAAGTGATGGTGCATTTCACTTTTATGACGCCATCATTGTTGTTGTCTTTAGCTTTATCGGCTTCGACTTTGATTTTCTTCTCGCGCAATTTTTTGAAGAACTCATTCTTCTGGTTGTCGCTGAGTTTATCTTCTTCTTTGAATTTCACGGCTTGCTTCAATTGGTTGATATCACCATCAGGGAGAGTGTTGTATAGAGCTTCAACGGCTTGTTTGGGATTGTAACCGCGTTTGTCGATATCGAACATGCCGCCCTTAGAGTCTCTGCATGAACTGAACATAAAAATACACGCAAGTGCAAAAAGCGAAATCACTGAAAACTGTTTCATAATCCTTATAAATAATATTGTTTAATAACGCTGTAACACTAAAATTTTCTTTAAGCCAAAAATGAAGACATCATCAATAATGGCTCGTACTATTTTTTTGCAAAGGTACAAATAGTTTTTTCTTTATTCCAAATAATATAAGGTGTTTTTTTAGGTAAAGGTATTTTGACGACTAAAGAAATGTGTATAATTATCATCAATAAGCAAAAACCACTTCCTGACCAGGGTCGGGAAGTGGCTTTCATAGTTATGTAAGGAAAATATAGAAGTGACGGGAGTATTAATCCTCGTCCTTGCTAGCCTCTTCGTACTCTTTGAGCAACTTGTCTTGAACGTCGCTTGGAACGAGTTCGTAGCTTGCGAACTTCATCGAGAATGAAGCACGTCCACCAGTGATAGAGCTCAGAGCGGTAGAGTAGCTTGCCATTTCCTTCAAAGGAATACGAGCCTTGATGGTCTCGAGACCGTTGGCGCTCGACATATCCATCATGATACCGCGGCGTCCTGGAAGGTCACTCTGTACTCCACCCATTGCATCGCTTGGCACGAGAATCTCAACGTCGTAGATGGGCTCGAGTACCTTAGGATTAGCATTGCGGAATGCCATGCTGAAGGCGTTACGGGCTGCCAGACGGAACGAGATTTCGTTACTGTCTACTGGGTGCATTTTACCATCGTAGATGCAAACGCGTACGTCGCGAGCGTAAGAGCCGGTCAATGGGCCTTGCTCCATGCGGTCCATGATACCCTTGACGATAGCAGGGATGAAGCGTGCGTCGATAGCACCACCCACGATACAGTTGTAGATTACGAGCTTGCCACCCCAATCGAGGTCCATCTCCTGCTTGTCGCGGATGCTCATCTTGAACTCTTGGTTGCCGAACTTGTAGGTGTCGGGTTCTGGCATATCCTCGCGGTATGGCTCGATGATGAGGTGTACCTCACCAAATTGACCTGAACCACCGGATTGCTTCTTGTGACGATAGTCGGCACGAGCTGCCTTTGTGATGGTCTCGCGATAAGGAATCTTAGGCTCGATGTACTCGATTTGTACCTTCTCGTTGTTCTCGATGCGCCACTTGAGGGTGCGCAGGTGAAGCTCGCCCTGGCCACTTACGATGGTCTGTTTCAACTCCTTAGATTGCTCGATGAGCCATGTTGGGTCTTCCTCGTGCATGCGGTTGAGGATTTGACCTAGTTTCTCAATTTCGCTCTCGTTGACAGGGCGGATTGCACGCTGATACTTGGGAGCTGGATATTTGATGAAATCGAAAGTCTTGTCAAAGTCTTTGTCGTTAAGGGTGTTGCCACGGCGAACGTCTTTGAGCTTAACTGTCGCGCCTATGTCACCTGCTTGGAGCTCGTCAACGTTGCTCTTAGCCAAGTTACCGCAAACGGTGTTGAGCTGAGTGATACGCTCCTTGCTACCGCGGTTCATATTAGTGAGGTCGGTGCCAGCCTTGATAGTACCACTCATTACCTTGAAGTAAGAAACCTCGCCAATGTGAGGCTCAACGGTGGTCTTGAAGAAGAAGAGGCTGGTAGGTCCATTAGGATCGCATTTAACTTCGTTGCCTTCGGTGTCGGAAACGGCGGGCATTTCGGCTGTAGTGGGAACAACCTCGCCAAGGAACTCCATGAGGCGGTCAACGCCTACGTTCTTCTCGCCACTGATGCACAATACTGGGATCACGCTGCAATCGATGAGTCCCTTGCGCATACCGTCAACGATTTCCTCTGGGCTGAGAGTGTCGGTCTCGAGGAACTTCTCCATCAAAGTCTCATCACCCTCAGCAGCCATCTCTACGAGTGCCATGTTAAACTCCTCAGCACGGTCTTGATGAGCAGCGTCGATGTCGGTAACAGTTGCCTTGCCGCTGTCGCCGTCATAGTTGTACTGCTTCATTGTCATCACGTCAACAATGCTCTTGAAGCCTGCGCCTGTAGAAACAGGGAACTGCACGGGAACCACCTTGTTGCCGAATGTCTCGCGCAACTGGTTGAGAGCGTTGTCATAGTCGGCAGCATCATTGTCAAGACGGTTGATGGCGAAGATGAGAGGCTTCTTGATGTTGCCCACAGTGCGATACTGGTTCTGAGTACCTACCTCAATGGCATTCTGTCCATTGATAAGCATCAAACCGGCGTCGGTTACGTTGAGGGCGGTAACAATGTTACCCACATAGTCGTCCATACCTGGGCAGTCGATGAAGTTGAGTTTCTTGCCCTTGTTCTCCACGCTGAAGATAGTTGAGAACACTGAGTTGCCATATTCCTTCTCTACAGGGAAATAGTCGCACACGGTGTTGCCAGCGTCGATAGTGCCGCGGCGGTTGATAAGGCCGCAGTCAAAGATGATAGACTCGGCAAGGGTGGTTTTACCCGAGCCTTTGTTTCCTAATAATGAGATGTTACGAATCTCGTTACTTTTATAAACTTTCATGAAAAATATTAGTGAAATTAAATGATTTGAATTTACTTGCTTTTTATTTCAATAATATATTGCTCTTTTTCAGCTATTTATGCCATGTAAGAATAGGCTATAGCCGTTTGAGCCTACAAAGATAGTTATTTTATTACAAAAATCTAAATTTTTTCTCAATAAAGTATTGAATAATTTGATTTTCTCTCTCAAATTGTCCATTAAATCTATATTTGCTTTGTATCTTATCTAAAAATTACTATTTTTGCATGAAAATAAAGAATTATGGCTCAGCACAATTTGTTAGGCAAGATTGGAGAGAAGGAGGCGGTGGATTTCCTTATAAAACAGGGATTTACCATTCGTGAGACCAATTGGCGTATGGACAAGATGGAGATTGACATCATAGCGCAAGAGCCTGGCATGGTGCTTCATGTTGTGGAGGTAAAGACACGCAGCACTGACGAGTATTTTGACCCCATGAAAGCTATAAATAGTGCCAAGAAGCATCACATGGTGGCATCGGCTAATGCTTACATTAACTATTATGGACTCAAATGTGAGATACAGTATGATGTTATCATTCTGATAGGTTCACCGGGAAATTTTCAACTCGAATATTACCCAGACCTGTTTGTGCCCAGACTGAAGACATATAGATAAATAATTTTATTACATTATGATAAAGCACATATCATTTTTTAGAACACTTTTTTTAGTAGCCTTTTTGTTGGTGTCAAGCACTGGTTTGGCTCAAAAGTTTGCAATCCTCAGCGACATCCATGTCACGCCTGGCAATACCAATGAGGCACAGCTCAAACTTGCAGTTCAAGAAATTAACAATAGTAGTGTCGATGCAGTAATTGTAAGCGGCGACCTTACAAACGAGGGCAGCGACGTACAGTTGCGAAACGTGAAAGGTATTCTCGACGGTATAACTAAACCGCTTTATGTTATCCCTGGCAACCATGAGAACAACTGGAGTCAGAGTGCTTGCAAGACCTTCAATGACTTGTGGGGCGACGACCGCTTTGTGTTCACTATAGGCAAATTGGTAGTGATTGGAATGAACTGTGGCCCCTTTATGAAGATGGGCGACGGGCACATCAAGCAGGAAGACCTCACATGGCTCGACAAAACGCTTAGCGAGATGGTGAAACCCGGCATGATGGTGCTGAGTGTCAATCATTATCCTCTTCTTGATGACCTTGACAACTATGATGACTATGCTCGTATATTGATAAAATATCCTGTTATCACTCATCAGAACGGTCACTGGCATCGCTGGCGCCAGTATGAGACCGACGGCATCATCGGGTTGATGGTGCGCTCTCTCGATATGGGCGATGGCGACTATGGCTACACGCTCATGGACGTTGACCTTGATCACGATTGGATTCATGTGTATAACAAGACCATTGGTAAGGAGCGCGATATCCGTTATGCCTACAAGATAAATACAGATTATTATAGTTTAGACTGTGCTTGTACCTTTAAACCTAGCGTTCCTGATGGTTTTAAGGTTGAGAAAGTGTATGCCGACGAGGCATCGATTTTCACGCGGTTGGGAATTGACAAGGACAATATCTACTTTGGCAACTCAATGGGTTGTCTGCGTGTGATTGACAAGAAGAAAGCCAAGCTCAAGTGGGAGTACAAAACCACGAGCATGCTATTCTCTCGCCCTGCTGTTGCTGACAATGTGGTGATTCTTCCCACTGGCGACAAGCGCCTTGTGTGGCTCGATAAAAAGAGCGGAAAAGTACTGAATGAAGTTGCTGCCGAGGGACCCTATGTTGCCGATGGCATGATTGTTGACGGTGTGCTATATCAGGGCGGTTACAAGACTTTCCAGGCTTGGGATGTGAATAAGAAGAAGTTGTTGTGGGAGTACAATAACATCAATAACTATTGCCAGGCAGAACCGTTTGTTGGGAAAAACGACATCATCTTTGGTGCTTGGGATACTAACTTGCGCTCGCTTGACCGCAAGACTGGAGCTCTCAACTGGTCGTGGAACAATGGCAAAACTGCAAACCTGTATAGTCCTGGCAATGTGGTACCTGCAGTGACCGAGGGTAGGGTGGTGATAGTGGCTCCAGACCGCAATTCCACTGCAATTGACCGTGCCACAGGTAAGCAGTTGTGGCGTCATCACGACAATGCCGTGAAGGTGCGTGAAAGCTTAGGATTAAGTGAGGACGGTAAGCGCGCCTATGCCAAAACAATGGACGGCACCATTGTGGCGATGGATACTGAGAGCGATGACTATCACCAGCTGTGGGACACCGACTGCGGATTTGGCTACGAGCATGCTCCTTGCATTGTGCTCGAAAAGGATGGGTTTATCTATGCAGGCTCGCGTCGCGGTATGCTGGCTGTGCTCGACGCTGCCACAGGCAAGTTGCTGTTCAATTACAGAATGGGCAGCAGCGAAGTCAACGGCTTTGATGTTGACCCCGCTACTGGCGATATCTACTGCTCACTAATTGAAGGTACAATTTGGAGAATTAGCAAGAAATAATACTTGACTGAAGGGCTTAAGTTTCACTTTTTCTTGATGATAAACGGCTCCTTGCTTTGTTTGACTATTCTGTCTACAAGGTTTTTGATACCATTATAGTCTCGTTTGTTGAAGACAAGCCGGTTAATTAAAAGCTGCGAAGAAACCTTTACTGTGTTTCCAGTTAAGCTTGGGGTGATTGTCATGATGATAGAGTTGTCGCTGGTATTAAGCGATATAGGTGCTGGCACATCGACAACCTCCCAGCCATCGGGGATTGTGAATGCAATGTCGATTGTCTCGTTCACCTTGGTGGGGAACTCGATGGGATTGTAGCGTGTTTCACTCTTAAAAAGTTTCTCGTCGATAAATGGCACAATGAGTTGCGGCAAAGTGATGATACCATCATTGCAGTTGAGCTGGCTGCTGAAATTGATTATTTCAGAGACAGGTACCTCAATGTCATCAAGACCTTGTGCTTTATAGCCGTTTACAGTGATTTGCGATGATTGGAATTTCTTGTTAGGACACTCCTCGATGCTGCTTCTAATAGCAGATCTCATTTGCTCGGCAGCTTTATCGCTATGTGTGCTTATGCATGTTGCGGTCAACTTGCCGTTTTGATTTATCTCTCCTGTGATCTTGTAGCCCGATCGTTCTATTCCTTTGTCCTCAAGGTTAATCCATGGATTGTTGTTCTCTTTCTTGATTATTCGTGCTTTGCTTACGAGGAAATTGGTGGGGAGGATGTCGATAATCGCATTCTCGACCGAGCCGTCGAAGACTTGGAATTTATCGCCTCTGTCAATCACTGCAATTGAGGAAGATAAAGTTTTCATTGTGGGATGATTCTCGTCGAGGATGTCGCAGTTGCGATAGCTTAAAACAGCAGGATAGGCATTTATGCCTGCGTCGTTGAGCATTGCAATGAACATGAAGTTGATGTCGCTGTTGCTGCCGGTTCCTCTTTTTAGCACTTGATTTGTTGGGTTGCCATAAAGGCTGTATTGACCATTCCATTTTACATGCTGGCGCAGCAGTTTGGCAATGGCTGTTATCTTCTCGTCTATATTGTTTATTTGATATATGCCAGCTTTCTTCATCTCTTTTTTGAAAGGATTGCTCTTCAATAGTTTGCCAAAGTTGTTTTGTTTGAGAAGATACTGGTCAATCTCGTCCCACGTCATTGAGTATTGAATCTTAGTGCGTCGGGGCAATGACTCGTTGTTGATGTCGATAATCACCCTTTGAGCATAGGCTTGTGGTGAGAAGATTAGAGGTTCGTTTTTCAGTGGTGTCAGTTTGCGACCCTCAAATACAAAGTTAACGCCCATGGATTCGTACTCCGAACCTGCTGTTTCCATGATGTAAAGGAAGCGTTTGTTTGTTCTCTGTTGCGTGATGCGGCTGGTGTTATATTCATTTCCAATAGTCTGGACATAGAATCCAAACCATTCAGGGATAGTCACATCATATTTTGTATAAGCCACTGGCATTTCGCACTGGGCTACCCAGTCTTTGACTTCAAGATACAGGTCGCTTGTGATAGTGTACTCATATTCTATTATCGAGCCTACCTTAGCATCAGGGAAAAGGAGAGATAGCACTTTTTGATTCGGGTCTGAAGCTTTGATGGTGTTAATCATGTTACTAGTCAACTCGCTTCTATCTAGTTGGCCATTCACAATGTTGAAAGTGGTGCCTTTAACTTGGCTCACTTCCTCTCTGTTGCCTTCAGCGCCGTCATTGACTATATAATAAATGTCAACGTTGGCGTGTTTTATCCCTTCGGGCTTTAGTATTTTAATTCTTCCCTTTACCTCATATAGCACTTGGAGGACATCTTTGGTGATAATATAATGCACGTTGGTGGTCTTGCAGAGCACAACAGCGTCGGCATCAGGGTCAGGGGTATACTCAGTCATCTCTAACTCCTGTTGGGTGGGATGCCCCCATTTGAGATTAGGCTCGGCAAGATTCTGGGCAAGAGTGTTGGTTGTTGCTATAAGTGATAGAGAGAGTAATAGCGTGAAAAATATAGTATGTCTCATAATTCTTAATTTGTGATTGTGATTAGTCCCACATGAGATTGCGTATTATATTGTCGCTCATCATCACTCCATCAGGTGTGAGAACGAGGACGTTGTTGTCTTGACGAAGTAGGCCTTGCTCAATTAGAGGCTTAACCTTGTATAATAGGGTGTCATAAGGTTTTACACCATAGTGTTGCTTGAAGACATCTGTATCTAGGCCATCGCTGGTGCGAAGACGCAGCATTATTTCCTCGTCATGACGTTCCCACCACTGCAGATTCTCCTCGATAAAGGCAGGATGACCCTTGCTCAGCGCATTTATATATTCTTTTATGCTTGAAGGATTATAGCGGCGGGAGATGCCATTGTAGCTGTGGGCTGCGGCTCCAAGTCCTAAATAGGGCGTGAAGTTCCAGTAGCTGGAGTTGTGGCGCGAGCGATATCCTGGCTTGGAAAAATTTGATATCTCATAATGCTCAAATCCCGCTTCTTTGAGCATTATGGCAAGCCTGTTGTGCATGGCTACACAGAGTTCGTCGCTAGTTTCCTTTACCTTTCCTTGCTTGCGCATTACCCAAAGGCGAGTGCCTTGCTCGTAACTTAGGCAGTATGCCGAGATGTGTTGTACGTTGGTTTCAATAGCTTGCCGCACATTCTGCACCCATGATTCAAGTGATTGTCCAGGAAGTCCATAAATAAGGTCGATACTCAAATTGTGAATTCCTGCATCCTGTATGACTTTTACTGCATCAATAGCTTGCTGAGCGGTGTGGCGGCGATTGATGACTTGCAGCTCGCTGTCGTTGAAGCTCTGCACACCCATACTCACCCGGTTCACACCTAGTTTACGCAAAGCAGCGATATATTCTTGTGTCACATCATCGGGATTGACCTCGATTGTGAATTCCTTCAAATGGCTTAGGTCAAAAAGCTCTTTTAGTCCATTGACAAGAGAGGTTAGTTGTTCAATGGGTATAACCGAAGGGGTGCCGCCACCCAAATAGAGTGTTGTAACTGTCTCGCATCCAGTCTCGTCTTTTCTGATCCTTGCTTCACAAAGCAGCAAGTGCATATATTGCTCCATAGTCTCGACCTTTGGGGTAGAGTAGAAGTCGCAATATATGCACTTGCTCTTGCAATAGGGAATATGGATATAGAGGCCAGACACTTTATTAAAGGTGTTAAAGGAATTAGAGAAATAAAAATTTCCTTAATTCCCATTTTTGACTTATGCTATGCTTTGTGCATAGAGCATTCTGCGTTAAGCATCTAGCTGGTCGATGGCGGCCTTGATATCTTCAAAAATGCCGTCGATTGTGCCTGTGCCCTTTATTGCCATGTAGAGCCCTTTTTCTTTGTAGAATTCTTGGAGTGGTGAGGTTTGGTTGTGATAAACTGCGAGGCGTTTCTTTATTGTCTCCTCGTTGTCGTCACTACGTCCGCTCATTTGACCTCGTTTCACGAGGCGGTCTATGAGCTCTTGCTCGGGAACTTCAAGCCCTACCACAGCGCTCACGCATGTGCCACGTTCATTGAGCAGAGTCTCAAGAGCCTCGGCCTGTGGTATAGTGCGTGGAAATCCGTCGAAGATTACACCATTGGTGGCAGCTTCCTTGTTGTCGTCAATGACTTGCGCAAGGATACCGATCATAAGCTCGTCGGGGATGAGTTGGCCTTGGTCAATGAATTCTTTGGCTGTCTTGCCAAGTTCGGTACCACGACGAATGTGGTCACGCAATACATCGCCTGTTGAAATGTGAAACAGCTTATAGTGTTCAATCAAGTTCTCGCTCTGAGTGCCCTTGCCCGAGCCGGGAGCACCAAATATTACAATATTTAGCATAATCCTATGATATTTAATGTGTTAATATTTTTATTCTTCTTTTTTGAGCACGTAGATATCGTTGAGTCCGCGCACCTGCTCGTCGAGGTCCAGGCCATAGCCAATGATGAATTTAGGAGGAATTTCAAAGCCCACATATTCGGGGACTTTTCCCGCCTTCAGCGAATCTGGCTTGTAAAGCAATGTTACCATTTTTACGCTCATAGGGTTCATTGCCTCAATGTCATGTCGCAGAGCATGCGCTGTGAGTCCAGTGTCAACAATGTCCTCTATTATAATCACTTCTCGGCCTGTGATATCGTCGTTCAACCCCAAGATTTTATTCATCTCACCTGTCGACTCAGTGCCAGAATAGGACTTGTAGCGGATGAAAGCAATCTCACTCTTGGGCATGTTGATTGCACGATAGAAGTCGGAAGCAAATATAAATGCGCCCTTCAAGACGCACACAAAGATTGGAGACTCAGTAACACAGTCGCGCTTTACTTCGGCAGCTACGCGTTCAACTTGTGTTTTTATCTCATCGTGGGAGATGTAAGGCTCAAAAGTGAGTCCTTTTATTGTAATTTCAGCCATAAGAGGAAGTTTTTTGAAAAAGTTGGCACAAAGGTAGTAAATAGTTTTTAGTTATTAGTTATTAGAAGAGAGTTTTTTTGTTTTTTTCTTTTGAAAACAGTGGAAAGGAGTGACAAATAGAGATTTGGAATAGCTGGGAGAGATATTGGATAGATAGGGATAAACAAAAAAGGTTGAGTCGTGGGGACCCAACCTTTTTATAGATTTTATTGGTTATTTTCACTTAACAATAACCTTCTTGCCATTGTGGATGTAGATGCCAGGAGTAGTTGGCATGCTGTTGAACTTAACACCCATGAGGTTGTAATAAGCGTTGTCGGTCTTAGCGTCAACACCGATGGTGTTGATAGCAGTTGGAGTCTTGCTGATAACCATATTGAGAGGCTCTTGGAGGCCCTTGCTTTGAGCTGCCTTAACGATGATGTCGTAGCTGCCACCTTCCTCAACGCGGAAGTTTGCACCGTCAACGAGTGAGATGTTAGCACCTAAGATATCGTTGTTAATCAAGAAGTAACCTGTATTATTGTCATCTTGACCTCCGAACCACTTCCAGCCGCCAGCTAGGTTGTGGGTAATGAGCTTGAACTCGGCTTCAGCCTCGAGTTCAACAGTTCCTGCGAACTCAGTACCTTCTTCATTGGCAACGAGTTCAACAAGGCCTTCCTCTTGGCTCCAATTGTTGAATGAGCCGCAAACAAAGAAGTCGTTGTACTCAACAACTTGTGGTGCAGGGAAGCCTGTTACGGTGAGAACGCCATCCTCAATAGTGAGGGTGTACTCAGCCTCTTGGTCGAGATTGAGGTTGGCACCATCAACCAGGGTAACGCTTGGGTTCTCCTCGGTGAGGGTAACGCCTCCGCCCCACCATGCGCCGTTCTCGTCCTTAACTTTGAACTCGCCACCGAAGGTGTAGGTCAAAGTGAAGACTCCGTCTTCCTCAACAAATGGAACCATGTTTTCTTGATCCCAACTGTTGAAACCACCAATCAGGTAGTAGGCGTGTTCTGGTTGAGGTTCCTCGCCTGGATAAACGAATTCATCGGTAATCCAAGTGATGGTGCCTGCACCACGATTGCCCAGCCAGTAGCCTGACTCGGTGTCATAGCCTGTCCAGTTGCTGTCGAAGGTGAGAACTGTCTCGGTGCCAGTACCAGTGAGCTCATAAATATTATCTCCATCGGTGCCGTAGAGCACGTAGCTGCCATTAGTGTTGGTGAAGAGGACGGTTTGCTCGGCAGTCCATGTTCTTCCTTCCTCGAGTTGGATATAAACAGGGTTGTCGGCAAGGCCGGCGAAGTTATTGATTGTAGCCTTGTAGTTCGCATCCTCAGCGATTCCAATAGCGCTTGAGAACTCGAAGCTGTTGTATGCATAAGTCATTACGCCATTTACTGTATCGTCAACTTCCATAGTGCTGCCAGGCATCCACAGCGGAGTGAGGTAGTAACCTGCGTAAGTGCCACTGGCAATAACTCTCTGAATCCAAGTGTCGGTGGCAAGTACAGCGGTGCCGTCTTCCAAGAAGAAAATCATGGGGTCTGTATAATACCAGCCAGCCTCATAAGTGTCATCACCTTCATAGTGGAATACGGCCCTGATGTAGCAAACTCCATAGTTGCTAGTGTAGGCTGCGGTCTGATCATCGTCGATAGTGGCTGCGTAATACCCATAATAGTCTTCGCAGGTAGCGGTAATATAAGCATCAAACATTCCAGCAATCTTGATGGTGCCAGCGTCATCGTCGGCATCATAGATTACAACAGGATCTGTGTAGGTTGCTGAGGGTTCAATTGTGCTAGGATCTTCAGCTAAGCTGCTTGCCATATCATAAGTCCACTGGTATCCACCCACCAGGTCTGATGCCTTGGTGGCAGGTGCCACGCTCTTAAGTTGGGTACCATACTTGGCTACAGTTTTCTCCATGAGTTGAGCCTTTAGTGCAGCAGGAGCTTGTTTCACGTTTTCCATCTTCACTGGAGTACCCATGTCTTGTTCGGGAGCAGTGAAGAAATTCGCTGCAGTCATCGATAAAGTTGCGACAGCTGCAAGAAGAAGAGTCAATGTTTTCTTCATAACATTCTTGTTTTAAGTTAATAAATAAAAAGTGAATTATTATATTTCAATTTTATTCAGAAGGTAATTATTCAATATGCAAATTTAAGCAGTTTTTTTCAAAGTAGTATCGTTTTTAATGTGATTTTTTTGTCATTTCATTGAAAATATGATAAAACAAAACACTGCATCCCAGGTTGTTTGTGCCTAGAATGCAGTGTTGATAGGGTAGTATAAGGGTTACACTAAATAGATTTTTCTATGTTCCAAACGAAGGCTCGCAAGCCTAGTTTGGGTGTTGCAAGGTCCATTTCATGGAGTTTCTCAAGCACGATGTCAACGCGTTCGGATGGTATCACGGTGAGAATGCCCTGAACTAGTGATGGCCATGCATGTGTACCATAGTGTGGGTCGCCAGTTGAGGTTCCTCGCCCTGTTACGTCGTTAAACGCAGTGAAACCACGGCATCCGCTCTTGTGAAGCATCTCGATAATTCTCTCAAAATAAGCCTGATCAAAGGCTATAAATACTGCTTTCATATATCCTTAGTGCAATAGAGATTAAACTGTTTCTTCTTCTTGATTCTGGGCTTTTCTAGCTTGAGCCTTGAGTGTCTTGCGCAGTTTCTTGCGAGTGCGCTTCATGCCATTGTAGGCAAATATGGTGTACATTGTTGGAACGAAGAGCAATGTGAGGACGGTTGAGAATGTCAAACCGCCAATCACAGCAATACCCATTGGTCGCCACATTTCGGCACCTTCGCCTTGTCCAATCGCCATAGGCACCATACCAAGAATGGTAGTCAACGATGTCATGAGCACAGGACGCAGACGTGATTTGCCACCATCGATTACCGCACGTCGAACGCTCATACCTCGTTCACGGTTAAGCGTGATATAGTCAATGAGCACGATACCGTTCTTCACCACAATACCAATCAACATGATAGAACCAATCATTGACATGATGTTGAGGTTGGTACCAGTCAACAGCAAGATGAGCACAATACCCGAGAATGCAAACATGATAGAGCTCATGATGATGCCAGGATAGGTAAACGACTCAAACTGTGCCGCCATCACAATATATACTAGGATGATGATTAGTATCGCAAGGACTCCCATGTCGCCAAATGAGTCTTGCTGTTGTTCGTAAGAACCACTAAGCTCAATTGTCACACCACCAGGAAGGTCGAGTTTGTCAATCTCGGGCTGAGCGTCGGCAATTACCTCGCTCATCGGTCGGTCTTGAACAACTGTCGATACAGTGATGATGCGTTCACGGTCCTTTCGTTCAATGGTTGGAGGAGTGAAGCGTTCTACAACTGTGCCCACTTCCTTTAGCTTGATGCCATTGCCCATAGCATTATATAAAGTGATGTTCTCGATATCTTCAAGCGACTGACGGTGCTCGGGATCGTACATAACCTTGATGTCATACTCGTCACCATCCTCTCGGAAGTAGCTGGCTGTGCTACCATTGATTCGGTTACGGATATAGGTTGCGGCAGTTGTCAGGTTTAATCCATAGAGAGCCAATTTCTCGCGGTCGAAATCAACTTGATATTCTGGCTGATAATCGCTTCGGCTGATGTTGATGTCGGCAGCTCCAGGAACCTTCTCGAGGATTCGTTTTAGTCGTTGCGCTAAACTGTCGGTTACAGCAAAGTCGTAGCCATAAATCTCATAGTTAAGAGCCGACTGTCCGCTCATGCCGCCTCCTCGTTGACCACCCACGTTGACGAGGGCTTTCTTGAGTTCGGGATAATGTTTCAAGTCTTCACGCATGAGACCTGCAATCTCGGTGATGCTGCGGTCACGCTTGTTGGGACTCACCAACCTGATGTTCATCGAAATGATGTGCGAACCGTTGCTCTGCATCGAGCCCCAGGTGTTGTCACTGCTTGCTTGTCCCACGGTGTAGTTGAACACCATGAATTCAGGATATTTCTTGGTCCATTCTTTGTATAGGCGTTCACACACGTCTTTGGCAACATCTACACGTGTGCCAATGGGAAGCTCAAGATTTACTCCAAGGCGGCTGTTGTCCATGGTCGGGAAGAACTCACTACCCACAAATTTCATCAGGAACATTGAAGCCACAAAGACTCCCAGCACTACAAGTGATGTTAACCAACGGTGGCGCACACAATGAGTGAGAATCCATGCGAAGCCGTCATCCAGCTTGTCGAGGAATTTCTCGATGGGGCCATAGAACTTGGTGAACAATTTGCTCTGAGTGCGTTGCAGGCGAAGCATGCGGCTACACAACATTGGGGTAAGCGACAGGGCAGCGGTGGTCGAGATTATCATCATAATGGTTACCATCCATCCCAACTGATTGAAGAACACTCCAGTCATACCGGTTATGAGAGTCAACGGGAAGAACACCGCAATAAGGGTCAGTGTTGATGCGATAACCGAGATGGCCACCTCGTTAGTGCCGTGGACTGCCGCTTGTTTGGGCTCGGCGCCTCGCTCAATGTGAGTCGTCACGTTCTCGAGCACCACAATGGCATCGTCAACCACCATACCAATAGAGATGGATAGCGCCGATAGCGATACAATGTTCAGAGAGTTGCCAGTGGCATATAGGTAGATAAACGACGCTATAAGTGAGATAGGAATAGTGAGCACAATGATCACTGTAGCGCGCCAGCGTCCCAGGAAGAAGAATACCACAATCACCACAAAGAGCAATGCATAGAGCACTGTTTCAACAAGTGAGGCGATGGTGTTGCGGATGTTGTCGCTGGTATCGACAATGTAGTCGAGGTGAATGTCGGCAGGGAGGTTCTTCTGCAAGTGTGGCAACTGCTTCTGGATGAGGTTTGAAATCTCTACCGAATTAGCACCACTCTGCTTCTGAACAATGATCATCGCACCACGCACGCCGTTGGTGAAAGTCTCTTGTGCGCGCTCCTCGAGAGAGTCGTCGATGCGGGCAACATCGCTAAGGTGAATAGCAGCTCCGTTTGAGGCTCCAACCACCAGGTTGGCAATCTCACGCGGATCTTCAAATTCACCTTCGACACGAAGCGCGTAGGTTTCATTACCGATATCGAACGTACCACCTGGGATGTTGCGGTTTTCGGCACCCACAAGTTGTGCTATGGTCTCGATAGTCAGATGATAGCCTTCGAGCTTGAGGGGGTCCACATAGATGTGCACTTCTCGTTTGGGGGCACCGGCGATTGATACCGAACCTACACCATCAACGCGTGCAAGTGCGTTAGCAACATTCTCATCAAGGATTTTGTACAGACCTGGAACACTCTCCTTGGCTTGTGCCGAGAGCAACACGATAGGAATCATATCGCTGGAGAACTTAAACAGGATAGGGGTGTTGGCATCGTCGGGCAGCATACTCGATACCATGTTGAGCTTATCACGAACGTCATTGGTGAGCACATCAATATCGTAGCCATACTCAAACTCAAGTGTTACAATAGAAATGTTCTCCTTGGAGCTTGATGTGATATGCTTTAGGTGCTCTACCGAGTTGAGAGTATTCTCAAGAGGGCGAGTAACGTTCTGCTCAATATCTTCGGCACTTGCTCCCGAATAGCTGGTCATCACCATGATGGTGTTGGTCTCAATATCGGGATACAAGTCGATAGGCAATTTTTGAAGTGAAAACAAACCAATGATGACCACCGCCACAAAGATGAGGATTGTGGTCACTGGACGTTTCACCGAACTGGAATAAAGACTCATTGGGTTATGTTATTGAGGTTTAAATGAGTGACTATTGTTGATTTACTCTTCTTTAGCTTCTTGTTTTTCTTGGAGTTTCACTTTGGCGCCATCTGTCAAGCGTGACTGACCGGCAACAACCACTTTGTCGCCATTGCTCAGTCCGCTCAAGATTTCGTAGCGGTCGCCAAGACGCTTGCCAAGCTTAACCTCTACATATCTTACAGTGCCGTTCTCGTCATAGACGTAGACATAGCGTATGCCGGCACCTTGCATCTTTACAACAGCGCGGTCAGGGACTACGATGTGGTTTTCGGTACCATAGTTGAATTTGACGCGTGCAAACATACCAGTGCTGATTTTGCCGCCACCATTTCCTAAAGTGACTTCAACTTTGAATGTGCGTGTCGCCTGGTCCACTTGGGGATGGATGAGGTTGACTGTGCCAGTGAATGTCTCACCAGGCACAACGTCAAAGTTTACACTTACCGACATGCCAACTTTGATTTTTGGAAACTCCTCCTCATTAACGTTAACAACAACTTTGAGTGGATTTAGTTGCTGGATGGTGAGGATTGGGCCGCCGGGGAGGTCGCCTGGATCATAATTGCGGGCGCTCACAACGCCACTGATAGGACTTCTGAGAACGGTGTTCTCTTGAACGGTTTGCATAGAGCGTTGGCTTGCTCCCAAAGATGATTGGCTGGCTTGCAGTGAAGAGCGGCTTGCCTCAAGAGCGCGTTTGCGGGCTTTGAGTGATTCTTGGGCGGCATCGTAAGCTGCTTGCAGCTGATCAACGGCCTGTTGTGTTCCGCCACCAATTCTCACCAGTTCCTTAGCTCGGTCAAGGTCTTTCTTCTGGCGGGCAAGGTTAATCTCCTCGGTCTTGAGGGCAGCTTCCTGACTTGCAAGACTGGCGCCTTGATTGGCTACCGAAGCCCTCTGTCCAGCGATTGCGCTTTCCTGGTTTACCGAAGTCACATTGTCGAGGATTACCAAAGTTTGTCCTGCACCAACTCGGCTTCCCACGTCAACGAGAATTCGCTTGATGCGGTTGCCTGAATTGGAAGTAATGTAATTGGTCTTGAACGCCTCTACTGTTGCGGTGTACTCGCTTGTCTCGTCGACATTCTCGGCAAAGACGCTTTGCACCTGAACCAGTGGAACTTCGTCGTTCATTTTGTTTCCTTTCTTGTCGTTCTTGCCTGAACATGAGGCAAGAAGAGCAACTACTAATAATAGAGTAGGGATGGATTTGTAATTTTTCATCTTTTATTTTGTGTTTGATTAGTTTCGGGGTTTACTCCATATTTGCTCAGAGGCGCATTGCCTAAAACGAACTCAAGGTCGCTTTGTGATACAAGCAGGTTGTAAATTGCCTGATAATAAGATAGGCGGGCGCCAAGTAAAGCATTTTGTGAGTCTTGCAGTTGCAGGAATGTGCCAACTCCAAGCTTGAAGCTTTCTTGAATGATGTTGTCGCTCTTTTCGGCTAGGGCAACACTAGCGGCATTGCTCTCTATTTGCTTAAGATTGCTCTTCATCGCATTGATCTGAGTCTCAACTTGAGAGCTGAGACTGCGAGTCAAGTTCTCGCGCTGCCATTGCATCTCGCGAACAGCAATCTCGGCTTCCTTTTGTTTGTAATAGCGCTGACCACCCGTGAACAGGTTCCATGACAACGAAAGTGCCGCTTGAGAATAAGGATTCCAGTTGAAGTTCTTGAATGGACTGCCGTTGCTCATCGAGTTCCACATGTAGTTGATGCTTCCCGACAGGGTAGGATACCACGACATCTTTTGAACCTCGAGGGCTTGTTTCATATAATCGGTTTGAAGGTCGAGTTGCTTGATATTGGTATTATTAACAAGAGATGTGTCGACATTCAAAGCATTCTCATACATCATTGACTTGTAGCTGTCGAGAGTCTCAACCGGCTCGATGTCGATGCTGGCATCCATGCCCATGAGAACCTTGAGCTGGAGCTTCAGGGCTGTAATTGAGTTCTCGGCGTCAAGGATTGATGGCTCAAGAGTTGTTGCGGCAACACGGGCACGAGTCATATCATACTCGGTGGCAACACCTATCTCAAACTGCTTCTTGAACATGTCGGCGGTGAATAAGGCGGTTTCGTGGTTGGCTTCGATAACGCGCTTGGAGTCACGAGCCAGCAACAATGCATAGTATGCATTTTTTACTTGGTTTACAAGCGATAAACGTGATGAACGCGCTTGCTCAATATTCTGCAAAATCTGGTTGTCACTCAGCTTGATAGATTTCCACAGAGCAGGGACAATAATGGGAAGCGAACCTTGAAAACCTACACTGTGCTGATTGTCGGTTCCTACTTTGAACGTCTGGTCCATCATCACCATGGTCTGCTTGGCCAGGGTGCGAGAATAATTGGCTGAGAAATTAACTTGTGGAAACAACTGAGCTAGAGTCTCTTTCTTGGAGTAGTCCACTCGTTGGATTTCCATATCGGCGACAATTATCGATGGATTGTCGCTCAGGGCAATTCTGATGCAGTCGTCGAGAGTCACGTTTAACGTCTCGGCATTACCTGAGGCTATTGTTGTCAAAAAGGCAACAGCCACAAGGACAATTTTGATTAAATAATTACGATACATATAGATTATAGTGTTTTGTTAATTATCTTTATTCTTGAGATGCTTTATAACATAATCTTCGATGATTTCCTGACCCTTGGTGGTGGCAATGCCGCGCATGAAATTGAGGAAAGCACCATCAAACACCTCGGCGGGAGTATACTCAGGAAATGGGAAATCCTGCATATGATGCAGGTTCTTCATATTACTGTTGAAAAGAAATGCAGCAATTTTGCATTTGATGCCAGGCAATGCTAAACCTTCATCTTTTGCCTTCCTGATAATTCTGGAAAGCGACAAGATGTGGTCCAGTTCTTGGGCTTTGTACTCGTCAAAGGCCTCAGGATAGAGTCGCTTGATGTCGGCGAGGAATGCCGGAGAGGTTTTCTGGATGAACTCTCTTACGAGGGTGTAAACACCCATCATAGCTTCAAAGCTGTTTGCTGAATTCTCAAAAATTTGAGCGAACTTCTCGTTGGCTTGCTTCTGGTTGTACTTGATGACGTCGCTTATGAGGTTGTGCTTATTGGGAAAGGTCTCATACAGCGTGCGTTTCGATATCCCACAATCGCGTGCCACCATGTCCATGGTAACTGATTGCGGTCCAATACGCATCATCAAATTCATTGAAGTCCTTAAAATTTTCTCTCTTAAATCCATTTTTCAATAGTTTTAGGAAAAGATTTATTATAAATCGACTGCAAAGTACGCAAAAAACTTTTAAAACTCCAAAAGTTTTCTTGGTTCATTTTTCAGTTAAAATAAGTTTTTTAGACATACTTTTATGTATATTTATTATAATTGGTTGAATATTAGACTTTGGGAAGATGAGTTGTTTCAAATCATGATTGCGGCAATTTGCACTATAAAAATAATTTGTATAACTTTGCCTTGTAAAAATATCAGTGTTTTTCATGATAACACAATCAAATATAAAAGAGGTTATTGAATTCCTCAAAGTGCTGGCGGCAAACAACGATCGCGCTTGGTTCAAAGCGCACAAAGAGCAGCTCTTCGACCCATTGCGCAACGCTTGGGGACAGGATATAGCAAGGCTCATCTTGCTCATGGCCGAGTGGGATGAGAAGGCACGTGGGCTCGATGTGAAACAGGCTGTATATCGCATTTATCGAGATATACGTTTTTCGCACGACAAGCGACCCTATAAGCAGTATTTCAGTGCGGTGATTGGTCGCGGTGGCAGGCATTGCGTTTCAAGCGGATATTACATCCATTTTGAGCCCGACCACCTGATGTTGTGCGGCGGTGTGTGGTGGCCTGCAAAGGATAAACTCGATGCTCTGCGACGTCTAATCGACGCCGAGTCCGATGAGTTCACAAAGCTGATTAATGACAAGCGGCTAAAGCATTCGGGCTTTAGATTTGAGGGAGATACATTAAAGAACGTTCCCAAAGACTATCCCAAGGACCATCCATTGGGCGATTTCCTCAAGCGCAAGGAATATATTCTAGTTAAGCATGTTGATGAGGACTATTTTGCATGTGACGACTGGGTGCAGCGCGTCAATGACGACTTCAAAGTGTTAAAACCCATCCACGACTTCCTTGACTACGTTTACGACGAATAAACCTATCAGTTATAACGATAATGTTTGCGGGTTTTCAAGTAGTTTAGGTCTTCTTGATGGATATAGGCTTCACGTTCAAAACGAATGTTGTAGTAAGCCGTATTCCAGTTTTTGTATTTGAAAAAGAGGAACAGCCATTCAATGCAATACCAAATAAAGAATGGTAGATATAGCAGCTCACGTTGCTGTGCGCTGTGAATCAGCTCGTGGTTCAGCTCAACCTCATCTAGTTCGCGCAAAGTGAAGATGAATCCAAACAAGTTGATTGCCAAATAGCTTCCTCCAAATGGATGCTTTTTTATTTTTCTAATATAGTTCATGGGGCTCATTTTTTGTTTGACATCACAAAATTACAGCCAAATTTTATGTGGAACAATTAATTACAACCTTGCAATTTAAAAATTGTTATATATTTATTGCTTAATGGGTTGATTTATAGATTTTTGATTCTGTCATTCAAATATAACCATTTTCAAAGTGTTTTTGCAAGTATAAAAAAATGGACTTTAAAATTACAAGAAATATTTTGCAAATCGAAAATTGGATTTTATTTTTGCAAAAGATTATAACACTATTGCAATGGAGCAAAACAGAATATTGAAAAAAGCTGAAACAAATGAGCCAGAACCTGAATCTAAGGTATGGTACGCTATTCGCGTTACGTTTAACCGTGAGATGAAGGTGAAGGAAGACCTCGACTTGCGCGGCATTGAGAGTTTTATTCCCATGAAATATGTGATGGGCACTCGTCGTGGGCGTCGTGTTAAGAAATTGGTGCCCTCTATTCACAACCTGATCTTCTTCCACATCGAACCTTCATTGATGAAGGAATATAAGGCTACTACCAGAATGCCAATCCGTTACATAATGAATCCCGCTACCAAGAAACCTGTGGTAGTGCCTGAGAAAGAGATGCAGAATTTCATTGCTGTGGCAGGAACCTACGACGAGCAATTGGAATATATTACTCCCAAGCCAGGTCAGTTTACTCGTGGCGATAGAGTCCGCATCCTGGGCGGTCCATTCGAGGGTGCCGAGGGAATTCTCAAGCGTGTGAAGGGCGACAGCCGTGTGGTTGTGAGCGTTCTTGGCTTGGTGGCAATCGTCACAACTTCAATCCATCCGTCATTGCTTGAGAAAATACCCAAGAAGAAATAATACACACAATCCTTGTTGACTTTCCAAAAAATGTGTGTAACTTTGTAGGTTGAAACAAATAATAGGGTAAAATGAACGAAAACAATCAAAAGGTAGCGTTAATAACCGGCATTACTGGCCAGGATGGCAGTTATCTGGCAGAATTGCTGCTCGAGAAAGGCTATGAGGTGCACGGCATAATTCGTCGCAGTAGTTCTTTCAATACTGGTCGCATCGAGCACCTGTATCTTGACGAGTGGGTGCGCGACATGCGTCAGCAGCGTCTCATTAATCTGCATTATGGCGATATGACCGACTCGAGTTCGCTCATACGTCTAATTGAGACTATCAAGCCCGACGAGATTTACAACCTTGCTGCTCAGAGCCATGTAAAAGTGTCGTTTGACGTACCTGAATACACTGCTGAGGCTGATGCCGTAGGCACTTTGCGACTTCTTGAGGCGGTGCGTATCACACACCGCGAGAAGGTGACAAAGATTTACCAAGCTAGCACTAGCGAACTCTATGGCAAGGTGCAGGAGGTGCCTCAGAGTGAGACTACGCCATTTTATCCACGCAGCCCCTATGCCGTGGCAAAGCTCTACAGCTACTGGATCATGAAGAACTATCGTGAGAGTTACGGAATGTATACAGCCAATGGCATCCTATTCAATCACGAAAGTGAGCGTCGTGGCGAGAACTTTGTGACGCGTAAAATCACTTTTGCTGCTGCACGCATCGTAAATGGCCTTCAGGAGAAGCTTTATCTTGGCAACCTAAATGCAAAGCGCGACTGGGGATATGCTCGCGACTATGTGGAGTGCATGTGGCTTATTATGCAACAACCTGAACCCGATGACTTTGTGATTGCCACAGGCGAGTTCCACTCGGTGCGCGAGTTCTGCACGCTGGCGTTCCACTATGCAGGCATAGAATTGGAATGGCAAGGAGATGGACTTGACGAAAAGGGCATAGACAAAGCCACTGGCAAGGTGATTGTGGAAGTTGATAAGAAGTACTTCCGTCCAGCCGAGGTTGACCAACTTCTCGGCAATCCAACTAAGGCTAAAACCCAACTTGGCTGGAATCCCCGCAAGACTACCTTCGACCAGCTTGTGAAACTCATGGTTGATCATGATCTGCAGCACATACGCAAGGTTTACCACCTTTAATTAATGCACAATGCATAATTCATAATGCACAATTATGCCTTGTTTTCTTGTCCTCTAAAATGAATAAAGATTCTAAAATATACGTTGCCGGGCATCGCGGGCTTGTGGGCTCGGCAATATGGAAAAGCCTTGAAAGTAAGGGTTATACCAATCTCATTGGTCGAACCCATGCCGAACTCGACTTGATGGATGCTGTGGCTGTCAAAAAATTCTTCGACTATGAGCAACCTGAGTATGTAGTGCTTGCCGCAGCTCATGTGGGCGGCATTATGGCAAATCTGAAATACCGTGCCGACTTCATTTATCAGAATCTATCTATACAAAACAATGTGATAGGGGAGAGCTGGCGACATGGAGTGAAGAAACTCCTTTTCCTGGGCAGCACATGTATTTACCCCCGTGAGGCTCCGCAGCCCATACCCGAGACTGCATTGTTAACTGCACCGTTGGAATACACCAACGAGCCATACGCTATTGCCAAGATTGCTGGACTTAAGATGTGCGAGAGTTTTAACTTGCAATATGGTACTAACTACATCGCAGTAATGCCCACTAACCTCTATGGCCCCAACGACAATTTCAACCTTGAGACCAGCCATGTTATGCCGGCTATGATTCGCAAGATGCACCTTGCCAAAATGCTTAATGAGGGCAATTGGGAAGCTCTGCGTGCTGACCTCAACCGCCGTCCTGTTGAGGGCGTTGACGGCAAAGCGTCGCAAGATGAAATTGTGGCTTTGCTCAACCGCTACGGCATCAACAGCGAGCGACTGCAGCTTTGGGGCACTGGAGCGCCAATTCGTGAGTTCTTGTGGAGCGAGGATATGGCGGACGCCAGTGTCTATTGCTTGGAGCATATAGATTTCGACGACGTGCGCGGCACCGATCCTGAGGTGCGCAATTGCCACATCAACATTGGCAGCGGAAAGGAAATCACAATAAAGCAACTTGCCGAACTGGTGAAAACCGCTGTGGGATATAACGGAACCATAGAATGGGATAGCACAAAGCCCGACGGGACCCTGCGCAAACTCACTGATGTCTCCAAACTCCACTCTCTAGGCTGGCGCCACACCATGGAAATTGAAGATGGAGTTCCAGCACTTTACAAGTGGTACTTGAGCAGCCTGTAATCTTCAGTGTAAATCCTGAAAAATGGTGTCGAAGACGCATTATCTTAAGTTATTTCTGCTGAAGTCTTGCATTATCTTTGCAACAAAATTTAAATCAATTATGACAAAGATTCTCAATACCTTACTCTGTATAATAGTGTTTATGCTTATGGCTATGCCCGATGTGATGGCACAGAGCAACAAGGTTGACTATTACTTGGCTGGCTCATATGAGTATGGTGGTGTTACTCTTCCTTATCGTGAGTTGGATTTACATCAGGACTTGGACGGAAAGTCATTGCTAGTGATACAACTGCATGGTGGTTCGGCTCGTGGCGACGACAATGAGGCACAACTCGCTGCATCGGCAGTAGATAGCGTGGAAGTTTATCTGCGCACGCATGGCTTAAAATCCATTTTTCTGTTGCCTCAGTGTGGTGTCGAGCGTATATGGAACGAGAACTCAAACAACTACGCTATCACTATGACAATGGTTCTATACCATTGGTTGCAAGACTTTATTGCCAATCATCCCATTATTGATGTTTCGCGTATATACATCACTGGTTATTCGGCAGGAGGAAGCGGTTCGTGGCGTATGATTAACGACTATCAGTCGATGTTTGCTGCTACGTGCATCGCAGCAGCAAATCCCGTAATGGTCACCGCCGAGAATTGTAAAAACACGCCAGTCTACGCCATTGCTGGTAGTGCCGACGTAATAATGAATGCCACAAGAATAGAGAATTTTGTCAATCAGATGGTGGCACTTGGCGGTGAGGCATTATTCGACTTGTTAGAGGGTAAAGATCACTTTGGTACCTGCGACACAGCAGTCACCAATGAACGTCTAGATTGGGTTTTCAACCATCGTCGCACCATGATAGGCGATGTAGATTGTGACGGAATAGTTACCGCTGCCGATGTTACAGCTATCTACGACTATTTGCTTAACGGCATAAATACTTATCTCACCACCAGCGACGTTAACGGTGACGGTTCGGTGACCTCCATCGACATTACAGTCATCTACAACATTCTCTTAGGTGAAAAATAAAAAGTAGATGGGTAAATAATGCAATAACCAATTGTCTGTTCTAACGCATTTTGCATTCTGAATTATTTATCTTCCTCTCAGTATATCGTTGATGCGGCTAAGCTGGTTGGGGATGCGAATTGATTGCGGGCATTTCTTGAGACATTCCTCGCAATCCATGCATTGATTGGCACGCGCTTCTGCTGGCATTGCTTTGAAATAGTCTTTCACAAACTGAGCCTGTTTAGAAGCATAATCTGAATCTCCTTTATGTGGCAACTGGTTGTTGTTTAATGCATTATTGTAGAAACTGAAGTTACCAGGAATGTCTACGCCATAAGGGCATGGCATGCAATAGGCACACGCTGTGCAGGGAACGGTGGGAATTCCAGCCATTTGGTCGGCAATCTTTTCCAGCAAGTCATTCTCGGCAGGAGTGCATGGTTCCAATGGCGAGTGCGTTGCAACGTTCTCCACCAAGTGCTCCATCACGTTCATGCCACTAAGGGTGGTGAGAATGTTGGGATGTGAACTTACCCAGCGGAAAGCCCATCGAGCTACCGTGTCATTGGGACGCATAGCTTTGAGTTGTGCCACGCAATCCTCGGGCATCTTCGACAGAGCACCTCCGCGGAAAGGCTCCATAACAACCACTTGTATTCCCGCCTTAGCGAGCTTGTTGTATAGGTACTCAGCATCGGCATCTGTCTTCCATCCGCCCTTTTCGAGTGAGGCATGACGCCAGTCGAGGAAGTTCATCTGAATCTGCACAAAATCCCAATGGTAGGTGTCGTTATGGTCTATTAACCAGTCAAATACCCTCACGTCGCCATGATAGGAGAATCCCAAGTGACGAATCCTGCCTGCTTCGCGTTCTTTAACGAGGAAATCGAGAAGACCATTGTTGATGAAACGTTTCTCAAAAGCATCCATGCCGCCTTGTCCCACGCCATGCATCAGATAATAGTCGATGTGGTCAACACGCAAGTTCTTGAAAGAGTTCTCATACATTTTCTTTGCTTCTTCCAAATCCCAGTACTGCTCGTTGTAATTCGACATTTTAGTGGCGATATAGTATTTCTCGCGCGGATGACGGCTCAAAGCATTACCGACGATTTCCTCGTTGAGTCCTTTGCCATACATAGGCGCGGTATCGAAGTAGTTCACCCCATGCTCAATAGCATAGTCCACCAGTTGGTTCACCAGTTCCTGGTTGTCGCGCGGCAGTCGCATCATGCCAAATCCCAGCAGTGACACTCGTTCGCCAGTGCCGTTTTGGGTGCGGTAGGTCATGTTGTTATTTCCTTGCGATTTTTCGTCATTATTATTAGCGAAACTGCTTAAAGGATCGAGCGCCATCATTGCCATTGCGCCACCAGTGACTATACCAGCCCTTTTAAGAAATTCTCGACGATTTAAACTCTTGCGTGCCATAATCAATAGTATTAAAGGTTGTTTCGTTTATCTCAAGGTACAAAAGTAATATTTTTTTAATAAACAATCAATTATTAGTTATTATTCTTTTTCTTTTTTGTCACTTTTTCTTCAATCTTTTTTGTCATGTGGCTTGATATGATTAATTTTGTAGAGTTATAACAGATTAGGCGTATGAGACACATTTTCTTTACTATATTATCAATATGTATTGCCGTGATTATTAATGCACAAGAACCTTATGTGATTTATCCCATTCCTCATCAGCAGATAATGGAGAATGGCAATGCTTCTTTAACCAAGCAAGTGAATATTGTTGCCGAAACAGGAATAGACGATGTAACAGTGAATCGTGCAAAGCAGGTTCTTAGCGAGCACGGACTCATGCCTGTTGTGGTTAACGCTGCTGTTAAAGAACAATCTAACCTCTTTCTTGGTGTTTATGACTCCAAAGGTTTGGCATCAAAGCGATTGAAATCTTTGAAGCTTAACTGCGACGTTTTTTCTCTCAATAAGTATGACCGCCACATCCTTAACCTTACATCTCAAGGAGGAGTGGCGCAAGTCACTATTGTCGGTGAGAATACCGATGCAACATTTTGCGGTTTGGCATCGCTGGAGCAGATGCTTGACAAAGGAACGAAAAAATTGCCCTGCGTCACAATCTATGATTATGCCGATGTGAAAAACCGAGGCATCATCGAGGGATATTATGGTGTGCCATATACTGCCGAGGTTACCAAAGACTTGTTCCGTTTCATGGCACGATACAAGATGAATTCTTATATGTATGGCGCCAAAAGCGATCCTTATCACTCACGCTATTGGGGAGATCCTTACCCCACGACTATAAGCGAGGAACAGCTGCGCATTGGTTATCTCACTCTAGATATGATGCGCGACATTACCCGTGTAGCTCATGAGACTAAGGTGAACTTCATTTGGGCAATTCATCCCGGTAAGGCGTTTGCCAATGGCGAAGATCCACAGGTGCTTGACAAGATAATGGCGAAATTTGAGAGTATGCACCAACTTGGAGTCAGGCAGTTTGGCGTTTTTGTAGATGATGTGGGTGTGCCCAGTGATCCTGCAATTATGAAACTCTGTGCCGATAATCTATCGGAACTCCAGCATCGAATCGATGCCCGTTGGAACAAGGCTGGTACTCTTGTCACCGACACCGTAAAGCCGCTTCACTATGTGCCACAGCTTTATGCCTATTCATGGGTGAGCCAAGAGCGCGCTTGCGAGTTTTTTGAATCGCTCAGAACCACACCTGAAAAGATAAACATCTATATAACAGGAGCTAATGTGTGGTCGGTGCCTAACAACGAGGATTTGGATGTTGTAAAGAGCTGGCTTGGTCGAGATGTGAGTTGGTGGTGGAATTATCCCTGCAACGACCAGGACCCAACTAAACTATTTGTGATGGATACTTACACCAACTTCCGCGATGAAACACACATCAACAGCCTCACTCACATGGAACGACAGCTCAATGGAGCTCAAACTGTGATTATCAATCCCATGCAGCAAGGTGAATTGTCGAAAATAGCTCTTTTCGGTGTGGCTGACTATACTTGGAACAACCTTGGATTTGAAAACTATTCTAGTTGGGAAGCCGCAATTCCCGCTGTTGTAGGGAAGGATATGGCACAGGCTTTCAGGAAATTGGCGCCTTATCTTCGCTACTATGACAACGATGCTCTGGACTACAAAATCGACCGTTATCATGTGTCAATAGAACATGGCAATCCCAATCATAACTCTCTGCTTAACGAGATGCGTGAAGTGAATGAGGCATGCCAGGTTATCAAAGAAATGGAGCACTCCCACAATGAAAGCGACCGCTTGTTCTATAGTGACATCAGGCCGTGGCTCTTTAAACTCGAGGCAATGACAGCCGAGATAATTGCGCTATTTGAAGGTAAGAGTCCTTCAGCTGGAAACTATGACAACAATCCCGTCTACCAGTTTGAGTCGCTTGGTGGTATGGGAGAGCACATTTCACTCACAGTGCGCACCGCTGAACCTTCCAACGTGTGCCTTCCTGCTCTACTCAAGTGGCTGCATGATCAAGATACTATCAAATAATTATTATAAACAACAATTAATTACTTTCTATGAATTTATTAAAGAGACTGTTTTTGCTTGCCATGATTGCTACATGTGGATTCATGGCTCAAGCGCAACTGCCCGAGGCAGTAACCTATGAGGGGGATCCCATGCACACGCAATGCTACACGTTGCGCAACGGCATGAAGGTATTCCTAAGTGTAAACAACCAGTCACCACGCATCGCTGCTCACATTGCAGTGCGCACCGGTTCTCGCAACGACCCAGCCGAGACTACTGGTCTTGCTCACTACCTTGAGCACTTAATGTTCAAAGGTACCAAGAAGTTTGGTACCAGCGACGCCGAGAAAGAAGCTCCTTATCTCGATGAGATTGAGGCTCGTTACGAGCAATATCGCAAGGTCACCGACCCAGCAACTCGCAAGCACCTCTATCACGAGATTGACAGCGTGTCGCAGATTGCTGCCCAGTACAACATCCCCAATGAGTATGACAAGTTAATGGCTGGTATTGGCGGCATTGGCACAAATGCCTATACCAGCACCGACGTTACTTGTTATACAGAGGACATCCCAAGTAACGAAGTGGACCGCTGGGCTCGTATCCAGAGCGATCGTTTCCAGAACATGGTGATTCGCGGCTTCCACACCGAGCTTGAGGCTGTATATGAGGAGAAGAATATGGGAATGGCCAAGGATATGTGGAAACTTGAAGAGGCGCTCTATGCTAAGGCGTTCCCAACACATCCTTATGGAACTCAAACCACCATTGGTACTCAAGAGCACCTCAAGAATCCTTCTATTACTAACATCAAGAACTACTACAACAACTATTATTGTCCTAACAATATTGCCATCTGTATGGCTGGCGAGATGGATCCTGACAAGGTGGTAGCCACTCTCGACAAGTACTTTGGTGACTGGAAACCCAATCCCAACCTCTCGCGTCCTGAGTTTGCACCTTTAAAGCCCCTTACCGCGCCTGTTGATACTACTATTTTGGGTCAAGAGGCAGAGTTTGTTACCTTAGCCTGGAGATTTGACGGTGGCAGTTCGTTACAAAGCGACACTCTTGAGGTGGTATCTCAGATGCTCAAGAATGGCACAGCTGGCCTTATGGACTTGAACCTTGACCAACCACAGAGAATAATGGAGTCGGATATCTATGCTGATGAGATGACCGATTATTCGCTGCTCTGGGTTATGGGTTATCCCAACGATGGCCAAACTCTTGAGGAGGTGCGTGATTTGCTGCTCGGCGAGATTGAGAAGCTTCGCAATGGCGACTTCGACGATGACCTGCTCGTTAGCGTGGTCAACAACATCAAACTTCAATATTTAAGGGGACTTAACAACAACCGTGCTCGAGCCAGCTTCCTCGTTAATGCTTTCATTAATGGCACGCCCTGGGAGCAGGAAGTGGGACAGCTCGACCGCATGAGTGGCATGACCAAACAGCAAATCGTTGATTTTGCTAACCGTTATTTGCTCAACAACTATGTGTGCGTTTACAAGCGTATGGGTGTTGACACTACAGTAAAGAAGATTGAGAAGCCCGCTATTACACCTATTCCAACAAATCGCGACAAGCAGAGCGACTTCGTCAAGAACCTCATGGCCGAGACCGTTGAGCCCATCCATCCACGATTTGTTGACTATAAGACCGACATGAACGTCTCTAAAACCAAGGCTGGACTGCCATTGCTTTACAAGCAGAATACTGATGATGATCTGTTCACGTTGGTTTACAAATATGACTTCGGCAAAACCGCCGACATGCGTTATGACCTGGCATTCGACTATCTTGACTATCTTGGCACTAAGACTCTGACTCCCCAGCAGTTCAAGCAACGCATGTATAAGCTTGCTTGCAACTTTAATGCTTCGGCTACCGACAACCACATCTTTGTTACCATCACTGGTCTAAACGAGAACATGCCTGAGGCTGTGGCGTTGGTTGAGGACCTCTTCAAGAATGCTACAGTTGACACTGAGGCCTATAACCGCTTAGTTGACCAAATACTCAAGGCCCGTGCCGATGCAAAGACCAATCAGCAGCAATGTTTTGAAAGATTGATGGAATACGGACAGTTTGGCCCAAACAATTCCTATACCAACATCCTTAGCGAGGAACAGTTGCGCAACACTAATCCTGTTGAACTCCTGAAGCTGGTAAATGGCCTTAGCAATATGCAGCACACTGTAGCTTATTATGGTCCTAAGAGCGAGAAGGACTTCTCGGCAAGCATATCTAAGCTTCACAAGACTCCAAAGAAGCTGCTCAACGTGCCTTCGGGTAAAGATTATATGGAGCAGCCTACAAATGAGACAGAGATTATGCTTGCACCCTACGACGCCAAGAACATCTACATGGTGCAGTACACCAACAGCGAGCGTGACTGGGATCCATCGCATGCTGCTGTTATTAACCTCTTCAACGAATACTTCGGCACTGGTATGAATGGTATCGTGTTCCAGGAATTGCGCGAGGCTCGCGGACTGGCTTATTCGGCTGCCGCTATCTACAATCAGCCATCTCGTAAGGGACACAAGGAAGATGCTTATACCTATATCGCAACTCAGAATGATAAGATGATGGACTGTGTTGACGAATTCAACAAGCTTATCGCCGACATTCCACAAAGCGATGGCGCTTTTAACCTCGCGAAGGAGTCGCTATTGAAGAAACTAGCCAGCCGACGTATCACTCGCTATGGCGTGCTTCAGAGTTATATGGCAGCCCAAGAGCTTGGTTTAGATTTTGACATCTATTCTAAGGTTTATGAAGAATTGCCCAAACTCTATCTTTCGGACATCGTTGACTTCGAGAAGGAGAATATGGCAGGCAAGCCTTACCGTTATCTCATCCTCGGCAACGAGGAAGAGCTCGACATGGACCGCCTGCAGAAGATTGCTCCTGTTAAACGTGTAACACTCGAGGAGATTTTTGGATACTAATTCAAGAAGTGAGAGTTAATATAACGAGATAAATACTCTTAAATGAGGGTGTGCCATTTTTGGCACACCCTCATTTTGAGAAAAAGAGCGATTAATATTTTCATTTCATGTTTTTAAGTTCGGCTGCGCTAATATAGTCGCCCTTTACGGCTGCGATTTTAAGAAGTTCTTTGGCCTTGTCAAGATTCTTTTCCACACCTTTACCTTCTTTGTAGCACATGGCAAGATTGTACAATGCCTCGATATAGCCTAAGTTGGCCGAACGCTCTAACCAAGGTACAGCAAACTCATAGTTTCCTTCTTGAGCATATATTGCAGCGAGGTTGTTCATAGCTCCGGCATGACCTTGCATAGCAGCTTTTTCAAACCACATGGCAGCTTGTTCCCTGTTGCAGGCGACGCCTTCACCATCAAGATATAGCAGTCCAAGTTCATACTGCGAACGTGCAAAGCCTTGCTCAGCAGCTTTCACAAACCACTCGTAAGCTGCTACTGGATTGCCAGTATTGTAGTATTCAACTCCCAGTTCGTGTTGAGCAATGACCAGTCCTGTCTCTGCTGAGCGAATGAGGTATTCTAATGCTTTGTCCTCATCTACTTCAACTCCAGTTCCCATTGCGTAACACAAGTACATGCCTCGCAGAGCCAAAGGGTCGTTTTGGTCTGCGGCTTTCTTGTACCAGTATACTACTTGTTTTTCGTCAACATCTACTCCCTCGCCGTTTGCATAGCATACAGCCAAGTCACACTGTGCGCGAGGATGACCCTGATTGGCCGCCATGGTGAGCCAATCCACAGCCTGTTTGTAATTTATTTCGACACCATGTCCGTATAGATAGCAGTTGCCGAGTTGATATTGTGCCTCGGCATCACCTTTAGTAGCGTACTTGTAATAATTTAAAGCTTTACCGCTTAGGTTGGCAGTGTTTGTTGCTTCTTCTTGGTGTGTTGTGCTTGCAAGACTTTCTGTAGGCCAAGCAGTCAAAGCCATTAATGTGAGAGATAATAATGTAAGTTTCATAAATCTAGAATATTTGATAGGTTAATACTTTTATTCTATATCAACCAAGAGGGCATATGGTAATCAGTGAATTTTAGAAAAGGGTTATACAGCATTACGACATTTAATAAGAAAAGCCCAGGATGCTAGAGTCTTCCTGGGCTTTAGATGTTATTTAGAGACATCGGGAGATGAAGGTAATTTTTCATTGTTCAGGATTGATGGTTTGAGTGGTGCTGTTTGTATATTATAACTCTCGTTCTTTATGCTCTCAGAATTAACGCCATGAACTGTGTTGATGGGTGGGACATGAGGTTTGATTAAATTGGGTTTAGCTAAAGTGATGTTATTGATTCTTTTATTTGTCTGTTCCAATCTCTTCATCATCTCATTATGTCTCCTAATTATTCCAATCTCTGTTTCAGTTATTCCACAACCTCTCTTCACTGTTTCTCGTAATTTTAAATAATCTTGAGTTGCAACAGGGGCCACAGTAGTTGCATTGGAATAGTAATCGATGCTGCTGGTTTGAACACTGTCGCATAGTATGTCGATATCGACCGATGCAAGAGTTGAAGGTGTGTCTATATCGCTGGATATATCGTTACCAGAAGTTAGATTTATGATGCCTGCTATAAATATCACAGGTATAGCGAATAAAATGAGCATCGATATTGTTTGCATGAATTTTGAATTTGTTTCCATAATGCTATTTTTTGAAAAGTGAATAAAAGCTTTTTATTCTTTATCAGCATTATTGAGAAAAGGTAATCAAATCGCAAAGAGTTTTTTCATCGAATTTATAAATAAAAAAATCCTGCTACTATGGCAGGATTTTTTTTATTTATGGATTATGCGTTGATTTAGAACTGACGGGCGGCTGCCATTACCACCTCGCTGAGGGTGGGATGGCCGTGGATGGCACTTGCCATCTTTGTCACTAGCATGCCAGCGTTCATTGCCGTTACCGCCTCCTGGATAAGGTCGGCGGCATGAGGTCCGCAGATGTGACAGCCCACAATGGTGAGGTCTTCACTACTTACGATGAGCTTCACGAGTCCGTCGGTCTCGCCCATAGCCACAGCCTTGCCGTTGCTGCGGAAGAACGACTTAGCAGTCACAACTTCGATGCCCTGATCCTCGCATTGCTGCTCGGTGAGACCTACCATGGCCAGCTCGGGAGTGGTGAACACTGCGCTAGGCACAATGTCGAGCTTCACGTTGTTTTTCTCGCCCAGTATGTGAGCCAAAGCTACGCTGCCTTGTGCACTTGCGGCATGAGCAAGCATGCAACGACCATTCACGTCGCCAATAGCATAGATACCTTCAACGTTGGTCATCATGTTGTTGTCAACTTCAATGCCACGGCGGCTTGTCTCAACGCCTGTGGTCTCGAGTCCCTCTGGAAGCACAGCCTGACGACCTACCGACATCAGCACTTTATCGGCAACGATGCTCTTGGCCTTGCCCTTGTGGTCGAAGGTGATTTCGAGACCATCATTGGTTTTGTGTATGCCGTTGACGGCAGCTTGGGTTAGGATGTTCACGCCACGTTTGCTCATCACAGTCTTGAGTCGCTTAGCTATGTCTTTGTCGAACGGCGGCAGTATCTCCTTCATGAATTCAACAACTGTGACTTCCACGCCAAAGCTGCTGAATACACCGGCAAACTCCATGCCAATCACGCCACCTCCCACGATGCACAGGCTCTTGGGTAATTCTTGCATGGCAAGGATGTCGTCGCTGGTCATCGCCAGCTCAGCGCCCTCGATGGGGAGTCCACGTGGAATTGAGCCAGTGGCTATCACGATAGCGGGAGCTGTATATTGTTCACCAGCAACCTCGATGGTTTTGGCATCTACAAACTTAGCTTCGCCATTGACAACGGTGATACCGTCACCCCCCATGAGCATTGCCACACCATCGCGCAGCTGCTTAACGACTTCTTCCTTGCGGGCAAATGCCACGCTATAGTCAACGCTTACCTCGCCAGTGGTCACACCAAACTGTGCAGCCTCACGCACAGTGTTGATGACCTCGGCATTACGGCACAGCGCCTTGGTGGGGATGCAACCGCGGTTCAGACAAGTACCACCCAACTGGTCACGCTCCACAATCACCACTTTCTTGCCGTGGTGAGCGGCCTCGGCAGCCATTTCATAACCACCGGGACCTGCACCTATAATAATAATGTCGGTTGAAATCATAGTTCGTCAACGCTCAGTAATTCGCGATAAGTAACAATTTGCTTCAACGCAGCCTTGGTGTCGTCGAGACGGCGCACAGGAGTGTTGTGAGGAGCGCTCTTCACGAGTTCGGGATTCTCCTTAGCCTCGATTGCAATCTTCTTCATCACCTCGATGAACTCGTCGAGGGTTTCTTTGCTCTCGTTTTCGGGAGGCTCAATCATCATTGCCTCGTGGAAGAGCAGCGGGAAGTAGATTGTTGGAGCATGGAAGCCATAATCGAGCAGACGCTTAGCTACGTCGAGAGTGGTAACACCAGTGCTTTTGTCCTTCAAACCGTCGAACACAAACTCATGTTTGCACACGCCGTCGAGAGGCAGTTCATAGTAATATTTGAGCGACTCCTTAACGTAGTTGGCGTTGAGCACTGCCAATGGACCCACGTTCTTGATTTCGTCTTTGCCCAGCGTCAAGATGTAGGCATATGCGCGCATCATCACGCCAAAGTTGCCCAGGAATCCGCTGATAGAGCCGAGTGAGTCTTCGCAGTCTTCCATGAAATACCAGTAGATGTCGTCGGCAACCTCCTCGCGGCTAACGCGTGGGTTGGGGAGGAATTTCTCCAGACCCTCACGCACGCCCACAGGACCACTGCCAGGACCGCCTCCACCATGAGGAGTGGAGAATGTCTTGTGCAGGTTGATGTGCATAATATCGAAACCTAGGTCGCCAGGACGGCACTTGCCAAGCATTGGGTTGAGATTGGCACCGTCGTAGTACATCAAACCGCCAGCCTCGTGCACAAGTTTTGCAATCTCGGCGATGTTGTGCTCAAAGATGCCCAGTGTGTTGGGGTTGGTCATCATCATACCGGCGATATTTTCGTCGAGAAGAGGTTTCAAGTCTTCAACGTCAACTGTTCCATCGGGACGGCTCTTAACAACTACCACCTCAAGGCCACAAACAGCGGCGCTGGCTGGGTTTGTGCCGTGAGCGCTGTCAGGGATGATAACCTTTACGCGGTTAGGGTTGCCGTTGTCAAGATGATAGCTGCGCATTACCATCAATCCTGTGAGCTCGCCATGAGCGCCGGCATAGGGATTGAGAGTGAACTCTTTCAAGCCAGAGAGCTCGGCAAGAGAACGCTGCAGGTTATAGTAAACAGCAAGGGCACCTTGAATGGTCTCTTCTCCCTGTAATGGGTGCAGATGAGTAAACTCGGGCAGATTGCACATTTGCTCGTTGATTTTGGGATTGTATTTCATGGTGCATGATCCCAGAGGATAGAAACCGGTGTCAACACCAAAGTTGTTGTTGCTCATGTTGGTGTAGTGGCGTACTACGGTCATCTCATCAACCTCAGGAAGGCATGGAGCCTCCTGACGCTTGAGAGCGTCGGGTAGGTCGGCGAGTTTATACTCAGCGAGCTTGTTCTCGGGCAGGCTATAGCCCTTGCGACCCTCTTTTGAGAGTTCGAATATCAGTTTGCCATAGAATGTATTATTCATTGTTCTTGTCCTCCTCGCCATCTTCGATAAATTGGTTAATAGCATCAATCAGGTCGTCGATATCTTCCTTGCTTACGGTCTCGGTAGCGCACATGAGAATCTTGTCGTCGTCAATAGGAACACCTGCCGCATAGGCTTGGTCTAGCCAGCTTAACAGTTCGTCAATATCGAGCGAAGTCTTCACTACAAACTCATTCAGGAATGGCTTGTCGGGATAGGCCAGTTCAAATTTGCCAGTCTTCACGAGTTGGTCGGCGAGGTAGTGAGCGTTGCTGTAGCTAATCTCGTTAACCTCGCGCAAGCCCTGTTTGCCCATGAGCGACATATAGACTGTAACAAACAGCGCCATCAAGCTCTGGTTAGAGCAGATGTTGCTGGTGGCTTTCTCGCGGCGAATGTGCTGCTCGCGAGCCTGAAGAGTGAGCACAAAAGCACGTTTGCCGTTGGCATCGGTGGTGGCGCCCACAATGCGTCCTGGCATCTTGCGGATGAGCTTCTTGCTGGTGCAAAGGTAACCCACGTAAGGGCCGCCAAAGTTCATGGGGATACCCAAGCTCTGGCCGTCGCCCACAGCGATGTCGGCTCCCCACTCAGCAGGAGTCTTGATTACGCTAAGTGCACTGGCTGGGCAGTTCATGATGAGCAGAGTTTTGTGCTCATGGCAGTAATCGGCCCATCCTGTGTAATCCTCTAGGATTCCCAGGAAGTTGGGCGAAGCCACGATAACACCTGCCACATCGTCGGCGCCAACTTTTGCCTCAAAGTCGGCACGGCTTGTAACACCGTTCTCGGCCTCTATCATCTCAACGTCGATACCGTGGAATTTGGCATAGGTATTCACTACGCGGATAACGAAGGGGTTAACGGTCTCGCTCACGAGCACCTTGTTGCGTTTCTTGGCGTTAGACACTGCCATCATCATAGCTTCGGCAGTAGCAGTGCAGCCGTCATACATCGATGCGTTGCTCACCTCCATACCTGTGAGCTCGGCCATCATACTCTGATACTCGAAGATATACTGAAGAGTACCTTGGGAAATCTCGGCCTGATAGGGAGTGTAGCTAGTTAAGAACTCGCTGCGGTTCACGATATCCTGAACCACAGCTGGAGTGTAATGGTCGTAAACACCAGCGCCCATGAAGCACTTGAGCGGAGTGTTTTCCATTGCCAGATCGCCAAAGAAGTTGCGAATCTCAATTTCGCTCATGGCGCGTGGCAGATTGTAATCGCGCTTGAACTGCAAGTCTTCAGGAATGTCCTTATACAGCTCATCGAGCGACTTCAATCCGCACTTGCCCAGCATTTGCTTCACATCGTCCTGGGTGTGTGGGAAAAATTTATAGTTCATTGTTTGTTGATTTGTGTTATTGTTCTTTTAAATGAAGAAAAGCCAAGGGCTAGGCACAATGATGCCAGCCACTTGGCTTAGATGTTGAGTTTTTTGTATTACTCGCCGATGAAAGCTTTGTAGGCAGCTGCATCCATCAGGTTCTCGAGCTCGCCCTTATCGCTGAGCTCAACCTTGATGATCCAGTTCTCAAAAGCATCCTTGTTGATCAGGCCAGGCTCGTCTTCGAGAGCCTCGTTAACTTCGACAACAGTTCCACTCACGGGGCTTACTAGGTCGCTAGCAGCCTTAACGCTCTCTACTGCGCCAAAGTCCTCGCCTGCCTCTACTTCGTCGTCAACCTCGGGCATGTCAACGTAAACCACGTTACCAAGCTCGTGCTGTGCATAGTCGGTGATACCTACATAGCCAAAGTCGCCTTCAACTTTTACAAACTCGTGTGACTCGCTGTAATAGAGTCCGTCAATAATTTTACTCATAATTGATTGAATTGTATTTATTAAATAGATTTTTGTTATTTCGTTTGTCATGCCGACGAGGCACCCCTCGTCCTTACTTAACACTTACTTTTTGTAGCTCTTGTCGTGGAATTTCTTCTTCACAACGGTGGCATCGAAGTATTTCTTGCGAATGTGAACGCGTAGGGGAGTGCCAAGTTTACCGTAGGCTGCATCAACCAGTGCTACAGCGATACTCTTATCAACCGAAATGCCACGATAGCCTGTAGTTACATAGCCCACAGGCTCGTCATTCTCATTGCAAACCTCATATCCGTGACGAGGGATTGCCTTGTCGTGGAGTTCGAGACCTACCAGCTTTTTGGGAGCACCCTCAGCCTTTTGCTGAGCGCAAACATCCTTACCGATGAAGTCTTCCTTGTCGAGCTTAACGAAGAAGCCGAAGCCTGCCATGATAGGAGTGATGTCGGCAGTGAGCTCGTCGCCGTAGAGTGGCAGACCCACCTCAAAGCGCAGGGTGTCGCGGCAGCCCAGTCCGCAAGGCTGAACGCCGGCAGTCATGAGCATATCCCACATATCGCGGATTGTGTCATGGCTTGCATATACCTCAAAGCCGTCCTCGCCAGTGTAGCCGGTGCGGCTAACGATGATGTTGTCGCCATTATAGTTTACGCACTTGAATGTATAGAATGTCAAGTCGGTGCAGTCGAGGTTGAGCACAGCCTGCATAGTTTTCTCGGCTTCGGGGCCTTGTACTGCGATTTGTCCATAGCTCTCGCTCTGATTTTCAACTTTCACGTCAAACTTAGCAGCCTGCTCGTTAATCCAGGCCACGTCCTTGTCGATGTTGGCGGCGTTGATAACGAGGAAGTAGTCGTTCTCGCCCATGGTGTATACCAGCAGGTCGTCAACTGTTCCACCGGTGGGGTAGAGCATCATGCCATACTGAATGCCGCCCACTTCCATCTTTGTGATGTCGTTGGTGAAAATGTAGTTGACAAACTTTTGGGCCTCGGGGCCAGTAATGTGAACCTCGCCCATGTGAGAGACGTCAAAGACGCCCACGGCGTTGCGCACTGCATTATGTTCCTCTACTATGCCCTTGTACTGGATGGGCATGTCAAAACCGCCAAAGGGGCTCATCAAGGCTCCCAAGGCAACGTGCTTGTCGTGCAGACAAGTGAATTTGTTTTCACTCATAATAGTTGTTTTAAGAGATATAAAGTATTATTAAATTATTAATCAGTTTGTTAGGTTTTGTAGATGGAGGCTCGATAACACTTCTAATGGAGCTAGCCTCAATTACTCCACAAAAGTACATAATAAAAATGAGATATAATAATATAAGTTGAAAAAATATATTAAATTTTAGAAAACGAGAGGACAATGGGTTATATGCCTGTTTTGCTAGTTTTGAAAAAGTAGGCTCAGGAGTTGCTGCTGAGTCAAATTCATTATCACTTGTGAGAGGTCTAAATCACTTAGTGCTTTTTCTATCTCACTTTCAGTGAATTGGCGGCCTTTCATGCGGGAGATTATACTGTCGAGGTCGCCCAGGAGGAAGAAGTCACCTGCGATATTGATGTCGCGGATTATGTTGCGGTTCAACTCGAGGGTGATTTTGAACTCGCCCACACCGTCAATCCTGCCGCTGCGCTCCATGTTGCAGCGCGGGTTGTTTCCTAATATGAATTCAGGCGTGAGGTAACCCGTCTCGATGCTCTCTATAGATGTTATGTCGTTGTCGTTCAGCATTATTTCTCCATTGCACAGGGTGCGGTGCGCGTGTTGCTGAAACTTTTCGATGCCCATGGTGAGGTACTGGTTCAGGGTGGTGATGTGGCTCTGCACGCTTTTCACGCCCTTGGAGTCGAGTTTTGCTGCCGACGGTGTGATGGCTTGGACCATATTTTCCATGTTGGTATCGTAGAGCATGGTGCCATGCACGATGCTCACGCCTGGCAAGTGATAAAAGGCGTTGCCGCTCACCTTCTTGCCGTCAACCATGATGTCATTGCGGCTGTTGTCACTCGCATTAAGACCCAAGTCCTTGAGCATCTCCACTATGGCATGGGTGTAGTGGGCAAATGTCATTGTCACATCGTCGCTGCGGGTTATATAGCTGAACATGATGTTGTCCATATCGGCATATACGCATCCTCCACCGCTCTTGCGGCGGTAATACTCTATACCGTGCGTCTTACAGTAATCGACATTTACCTCGCTGTCAATAAGCTGGTTGCGTCCAAAAATCACAGTGGGTTTCACGCGCCACATAAAGAACAGTTCGTCAAGGTTGTCATTTGATCTAAGCATGTGGGCTGCATGCTCTTCCATAGCTAAATAGAATACGAGTCGCCGCACCTCATTACTAGGCAATTTCAAGTATTTCATAATCTATAATATCGATTCGAGCTCAAAGGTACGTTGTTTTCTCCAATTATAACACTCTTACGCCTAGAAAAAAGCGCCTAATGTCACATAATCTGCACAAAAAAGTTGGAGGATAATGGCAGACTGCCATTATCCTCCAACCATTAAACCCTATTAGGTCATTATCGTTAATGTTAATTTTGGATGGCAAGGCGGAATCCAATCCACACGCTGGAACCGCTGGTGAGTGAGCGGAATGTCACTCGGCAGTCGCGGGGCTCGTCAATCCAGCAGCCGTCGCGTGCCACATTGTTAGTGGACGTTTGGGGATGAGTGGGGTTCACTTGCGGCTCGGCAGTGTAGTAATACACGTCGTCG
>JAFZAC010000023.1 GCA_017548365.1 Muribaculaceae bacterium | reverse complement strand
GTGTAGAAAGATGTCATCATGTCTTTAGTCGCCTCATCATTCACTTTCCACAGGCTCATGACGATGGTCTGCGCTCCCGCTTTCTTGAATCCTCGCTGCAGGCCGAAAACTCCGTCTCCGCCTATTTCTCCCAGACCGGTCTGGCACGCCGATAGCACGAGCAGCTCAAGACCTCTGAGGTCGAGTTGCGACACTTCCTGTGCCGTGAGCACTCCGTCTTCATATTCAGCAGTTATTTTTTCTCCCTTGAAAGTGTTTTGTGCCCCAGTGAAGAGGAGTCCTGCACGCACCATGGCTTTCTCGGTGTTTTGCAGGCTCTCATAATTTGCCGGCATGAAGTTTAGATTGTTCTCCATTTTCTCCTGCAAAGCCGTGGAGTCGTTCCAGTAGAATCCGTGGGTTGCGATGTGTATTATGCTCCGTTTCTGTCCCGCCAGCTGTTTGAACGATGTCTCGGTGGCGTTGTATTGCTGCTCATCATTGTTGTCAGATTTGAAATACACGTCAAATCCCTTGCCCTTGAGCAGTGAATTGACTGCTGTGGCCTCTTCTTCCGATCCTTGAAGAGGTCTCCACCACAGGTAGTCACGAGTTCCGGTAGAGTCGCTGACTATTTCATAAGCTCGGCTGGATGTCTGTTTTCCCTCGTCGCTCTTTCTGATTGTTTCGGTCGATGGAATAGATACTTCGTCGTCCTTGGAATCAATTGTTATTGCACTCTCATGCTCCTGGACACGTAATCCCATCTTGTCGATTGGTGCTGAATAATCAATTCCTCCATAGACGGCGGCATCACTCGATTCTACGGGTTTGCGCGATATCGCCAGCTCACGAGTCGAAGACAGTCGGTAGATATTGAAACCTTCTTTTGAGTCATTTATCATCACGCCTTGTTTAGACCAGTGCGGCATAGATTCGATGGCGATGTTGTGAAGCTCTCCGCTGGGAGAGAAGTAGATGTTCTTCACTTTATTATCAAGCTCACCTTTCTCAGCCAGTTTTCCCCAAATCAAGTCGCTTAATGCCTTGCTTGTGTATGGCTGCTTCGCAGCCTCTAGCAACTCGCTTTCTTCGCATAACACAGTCAGTTTGGGTTGTTCGTACTCCGAACGCACAGTCAATGCTATATACATCGTGCTATTATTGTCATACCTCGGGAATGAGAGAAACTCAATTGCAATGTCATCATTGTCCAAAGAGTCCCTGACGTTCTCCCACTTAATTTCATGGTTAAGTAATATATCAGGAGACGATTTCCACATGGCACTTCTAATCACATCTTCATACCGTTTGGCTTGTTCTTCTAAATTCTTCTTTTCTTGTGATTCACGAGCAAGAGATATTTTCTTATATACCGATATCAATTCAGCATAGATAGAGTTTAAAGTGCTGTCATTCTCTTCTGTGACAAATCGTTGCAATTCTTGGTCAGATCTAAGCAAAATGTCTTTGGCAAACAATGCAGACCAATCATACAGATTGCCAACATCTGCTTTTTGTCCATTTTTAACAACGATGTTTGGATAAACAGTCTGGAATAGTTCGGAAAAACCATTCCAATAGTTAGAGCGAGAAGAATTGCCAGTAAAACCAAATATCATATTATGAAGTATTCTCTCCCTAAGAACTCCTAATGCTTTTTTGGAGTATTCGTTTGCTTTTGTAAAATTTTTCTGCTTATAGTAACAATAGAGCAGTTTGTCTTTTACGCCAAGGTCAAAATCTATATTGTCCTCTTCAAATAGGCCATCTACACCCCATCTCACATCCATCAATATGTCTTCAACATCAAGATAATAATCTATGGCATCATTATAGTTCTGGTGATAAAAATAATAATCACCAGTTTTTTTAATTGGTAGGGCAGCATAGCCATAGTAATCGTTGTCATCATCTATGTCTTCGGCAATAGTTGTTGCTTTGTTGTAATAAAGCATGGCTTGCTCTTTGTAGTTTTCGCGACTATAGCAGTCACCCATGCCATTTAATAATGATACATATTGAATTGTTTGCGTTTTCTTCTTTTGCTCTAGTTTTGTTATTGCTTGTGAATATAGTTCTCGAGTTTTATCGTAGTTTTCATGAGAGAGATAAATATGTGCGATTTTGTCAATCATATGAAAATAGTAGTCATAACAAGTCATGTTATTGATTTCTTCAATATCTATTTCAATAAAGTGCACATCTAGAGAGTCTGTTTCATTTTCTTCTTCTTCGAATACATTCTCTTTTTCTTGTTCTTCTTGGGTTTTATCTTCTTCGATTTCATTGTCTTCGATTTCGTTGTCTTCTAAAGCTTCATTTGGGTCAATGTCCTCTGGAACATAGCCTTTCACGTATAATATGGGAAAGTTGTCATAGTTGGTAATAGCATTGAAATAACAATCCATAGCCTGTAGAAAACAGTCTATTGCTTTGTCTTCATTTTTTTTTGAAAAATAACATTGACCTTTCATGTCCAATAGTTTTGCAATCTCAAAACTGTTTTCACCATATATGCCGGAAAAGATGCTTTTGGCCTCATCAAGGCTTAAAATGGCATTGTCAAAATCATCATTACTATTAAAAGTATTATTGTATAAATAAATTTCACTTAAAGACACGTCTATTATACCCATATTAAGGCTGTCTCTGCGCTCGGCAAAGAGACCTTTTATCACTTTAAGGTATTCTGTTGCAAGTTTTGTTTCGTCTTCAATTAATAATACAGAAGCAGTTTCACTGTAGTTCTTGAGCGATTCGATATACTCTTCGTGGGTGAGGGTGTGTTGTTTAATCAGTTTGTCGGCAAATCTGGTGTCGATCTCATATACAGGCATTAGATTAATATACTCTTCTTCATCAACAATGATGGTATCTTCCACCTCCTGGCACCAGGCCGAGAATGTGGCAAGGAACATTAATAATGCTAGAACAAAGTGTTTTGTAGTAGTTTTCATAATCTTTTTTTTGTTTTCACTTCTACATCAATTCATGTTCTTGAATGTAATCAACTAAATGTTCTTTTTTCCATTTTTTTTGAGTATGGCCGACAATTGTAGTCGCAGTTTTTTAGAACCCTTTCAACTGCAAATATAATAATAAACCGTTAATTATGAAAATATGACAACAATTTACTACTCAGGTTGTAGCAGGAGTCTAAGATTTTTTCAATGTTGATTTTATATATATGGGTTTTTAACTTTGCGCGGACACTACGTTCTATTGTTAAATTTGAAAATGAGACATAATCATGAAATCATCCAAAAAAAATTATCAAAAATTTCCCCATAACAATAACACCGAGTTCACAAGTTGTTGGAAACTCGGTGTTGTATAACGTTAGTTCCCGCTAAATGCTACTGCTCCTCTCCTGCAAGGAATGTGCGGGAGATGATGGGGGTTGTGTAGGCATAGGGGATGAAGTCGATGCTTGAGATGGGCTTGGTGATGAAAAAGTTTGCCACCTTGCCGGGGGCGATGCTTCCGTAGTCGTTGCTCAGTGCCATCGCTGCTGCGCCGTTGATGGTGGCTGCGTTGAAGGCCTCGGCTGGTTGTAGGCGCATCTTGATGCAGGCAAGTGATACCACAAACTTCATGTCGCCACTGGGTGTAGAGCCTGGGTTGTAGTCGCTAGCGATTGCGACTGGCAGACCCGCGCTAATCATTTTGCGGGCAGGGGCAAACGGCATGTTCAGGAAGAACGAGGTGCCGGGTAGGGCAGTGGGCATAGTGTCGCGGCCACGCATCATAGCGATGTCCTCGTCGGTCATGCTCTCGAGATGGTCAACCGAGAGGGCATTGTGCTTCAAAGCCACTTCCACGCCTCCCGAGGGAGCGAGCTCCTGGCCGTGAATCTTGCCTCGCATGCCATATTTGAGGCCTGCCTCGAGGATGCGTGAAGTCTCATCGGGAGTGAAGAATCCCTCATCGCAGAACACGTCAACGAAGTTTGCAAGTCCTTCGGCAGCAACAGCTGGCAACATATCGTTAATGATGTGGTCGACATACTCGCCTTGGCGGCCAGCAAACTCACGACCTACGGCATGGGCGCCCAGGAAAGTGGACACCACGCGCAGGCGTGTGCTCTCCTGGATGCGTGCTATCACGCGAAGCATTTTGAGCTCATCTTGAATGTTGAGGCCGTAGCCGCTTTTAATCTCGATGGCGCCAGTGCACTTGGCAATCACTTCGCGTACACGTTCCATAGCTTGGTCATAGAGCTGCTGCTCGGTCATCTCGTGCAAGCGGTCGGCGCTGTTGAGTATTCCTCCGCCGCGACGGGCTATTTCGGCATAAGACAGGCCATTGATTTTGTCAACAAACTCCTGCTCACGGCTGCCGGCGTAGACAATGTGTGTGTGCGAGTCGCACCAGCTGGGCATTACGGTGCCGCCAGCGGCATCAACTACCTCATCAACGTCGGTAGGTGCTGGGCGGTTGTCGACAGAGTTAAACTCGGTGATAATGCCGTCTTCCACAAGCATCCAAGCGTTGTGAATAGCATCAAACTGTGCCATTTCGGCACCGCATTTTTTCAGCACACCCCCGCCGTCGATACCGGCGAGGGTGGCGATATTATTGACTAAAAGTTTCATTTGCGAAGGAATTGGATTGCTTTCTCAATGAGGGGATACATTATAACGTCGTCGCTAATGAAGGGAACCTCCTTGCGGAACTCCTCGTGCATCTTCATCAGCACTGGCGATGATTTCTTGGGGAAGCGGAACTCAAGCGCCTGAGCGGCATTGAAGAGCTCGATTGCAAGTACGCGCTCAGTGTTTAGAACAACCTTGTAGAGCTTGATTGAGGCATTGGCACCCATACTCACATGGTCTTCCTGATCCTGGCATGATGGTATGCTGTCGAGACTTGAAGGAGCGGCAAGCGACTTGTTCAAGCTAACTACGCTGGCAGCGGTGTACTGAGTAATCATGAAACCGCTGTTAAGGCCTGGATTGGCAACGAGGAAGCTTGGTAGACCGCGAGTTCCCGAAACGAGACGGTATATGCGGCGCTCGCTGATGTTGGCGAGTTCGCTCAATGCGATAGCGAGGAAGTCCATAGGCATAGCGATAGGTTCGCCATGGAAATTTCCTGCGCTGATAATGAGGTCCTCGTCAGGGCAAACAGTTGGGTTGTCGGTTGCACTGTTGATTTCGGTGTCGATAACCGATTTCACATAACGTATGGTGTCCTTCACAGTGCCGTGAACTTGTGGCACGCAACGGAAGGAGTATGGGTCTTGAACGTGCTCCTTGTGGCAAGCGATTAGTTCGCTGCCAGTAAGAAGTTCCTTCATGTGGGCTGCAGTCTCGAGTTGACCCTTGTGGGGACGCACCAGGTGTACTGCCTCGGTAAATGGCTCGATGCGGCCGTCGTAGGCGTCGAGCGACATGGCGGCAATCTTGTCGGCCCAGTCGCTCAATCGCTCAGCCTGGAGCAGTGACCACACTGCAAACGAGCTCATATTCTGGGTGCCGTTCAATAGTGCAAGGCCTTCTTTGCTTGCCAGCTCTATTGGTTTCCAGCCTTTGTTTTTGAGAAGCTCGGCTGCGGGCATCACTTTACCTTCGTATTCCACTTCGCCCAGACCTACCAGTGGCAGGCTCATGTGTGCCAGTGGCACGAGGTCGCCCGATGCTCCGAGTGAGCCCTGGCGGTAAACTACTGGAAGAACTCCCTCGTTGAAGAAGTCGATAAGACGCTCCACTGTGTCGAGCTTGCTGCCTGAGTATCCGTAGCTCAGAGATTGAATCTTCAATAGCAGCATGATGCGCACAATCTCGTTGGGCACACGCTCGCCCACGCCGCATGCATGCGACATCATCAGGTTGATTTGCAGTTGAGATAGTTGGTCCTTGCTCACCTTCACATTGCAGAGTGAGCCAAATCCGGTGGTCACTCCATAAACAGGCACGTCGCTGGCTGCAATCTGTTCATCTAGATACTTACGGCAACGGATGATGCGTGCTTTGGCATCGTCGCTCAAAGCAAGTTTTATGCCTTTTTCAATTATTTCGCCCACACGTTCAATAGAGAGATGCTCGGCGCTAATGTAATGAATCATAATGTCTATGTTAAAGGTTTTAAGTTTGTTTTATTTCTAATTGTAGTGCAAAGGTACACATAAATCGCCACAAAAAGAATAATGTTCTTGTTTTTTATTTTAAAATTTCCAACAAAAAACATTACCGACATTCTTTCTATAAGTGATTAGAGCAGGTTTGGCAAGAGCATAACTCTTCTGTTCAACATAGATATCGTATGTTGGCTGTCAGAGAGATTTATTATTTATGTAACAATTAGTCTTGTTGCTCGCGCTCGTTCAAGTTCTCGGAAAACCTCTTAGCCATCTTTTCGCTGCTTCGGCGCAGGCGTGGAGAGAAGACAATGCTGAAAACGATAGCGAGAACCACAAAGATTCCAAGCACACCACTCCAGTTAACAGTGCGACCAATGAGATAGCTTACAAAGGCAGCTGCAATGATAAAGCGCAGCAGTTGGAATGCCACTAGTTTGACACGGTTCATGCGACCGCTATTCCAAAGCGTGGAGACGTCTTCGCTATGATTCCCGTTGCCCATCAACATCCACAAGAATGGAGCGCATAAAATCAGAGTTAGAAGGGCGGTGACAATATTAGCCCATGGTGATGACAGCAGACCAGCGATAAACGGCTTGCCGAAATAGAGCATAACGGTAATGATAGCCAAGCAGCAAACACTATGAATTAGAATGGTGACACCCACTTGCTTGAGATAGGCGCGCCAATAGCTGTGCTGCTCTTCGGTTTCTACCTCTTCCTCATCGGAGGCGTTGCTCTCTAACTTCTCTCGCCAGGACTTTGGCATAACACGTTCAATAAAGCCATAGGCAGGTTGTGACAGACGAATCATGTAGGGCGTGGTGAACGTGGTAAATACCGAGACAGCCACTACTATGGGATAGAGAAAATCGCTTGTGACGTGCAAAGATGTGCCTAACGTGGCGAGAATGAAGGCGAACTCGCCAATCTGCGTCAGTGAGTAAGAGCATTGCATAGAGGTCTTGAGTGGCTGTCCTGAAAGCAGGAATCCTCCCGTGCTAAGCAGTGTGTGACCAAGCATGATGGCAACAATGATGCAAAGAATGGGGACAATGTACTGTCCAATGAGTGCTACATCAACCATCATTCCCACCGAAACGAAGAATATAGCACCGAAAAGGTCCTTAACAGGTGTTACAAGGTGCTCAATCTTCTCGGCCTCAACTGTCTCGGCTAGAATGCTTCCCATGATGAAGGCTCCAAAGGCTGCCGAGAATCCCACTGCTGACGCAATCACTACCATTCCAAAACATAGCGCGAGCGCCACGATAAGCATTGTTTCGTCGCTCATTAACGACTTTACTTTGCGCAGGAACAACGGGATAAGGTAGAGACCGACTACAAACCATAGAACTAAGAAAAATGCCAACTTAAGAATACTCATCAACATTTGTGAACCTTCAAACTCCTTGCTGACTGCCAAAGTAGAAAGCATCACCATGAGCACGATGGCCAGTATGTCCTCGATGATGAGCACACTGAGCACAAGACTGGCGAAGCGTTTCTGACGAAGACCCATGTCATCAAAGGCTTTATAGATGATGGTAGTTGAAGACATCGCCAACATGCCGCCTAAGTAAATACAATCCATCTTGCTCCATCCGAATAACTGTCCCGTAAACATGCCCACGAGCATCATACAAAGGATGATGGCGCTGGCAGCGATAATTGGAGCCGCACCCATTCTCAGGATTTTGCGGAAAGAGAACTCTAAACCGAGCGAAAAGAGAAGGAATATGACTCCAATCTCACTCCATGTGTGCACGCCCTCCAGATCGGTGACGCTGGGCATGTAAGGCATATTGGGCGAGGCAATAAAACCAGCAACAATGTAGCCTAAAACAACAGGCTGTTTCAATTGCTTGAAAAGCAGTGTCATTGCACCTGCACAAATAAGGATGAGGGCGAGATCCACTATCAGTGGTTCAAGTTCTGACATGATTCTTATGGGTTAAAGTATCTTTCTAAATTTCAGGTGAATTAAAAAAATCTTATTTAGTTGCTCCTCCTAATGCGATGTAAAGTGCAATTATGCCAGTGGCTGCGTCATACATGTTCATAGCCTCATTTAGTTGGGCACTGAGCAAGGATTCTTGTGCTGTAAGCACTTCAATATAGTTGGCCTTGCCGTTGTCCATCAGTTCGTGAGTGCCATTGTAGGCATCGTGGAGGACTTCCACTTGGCGATGATAGTAGCCGTATTTTTGGCTTGCGGCTTGGCAGTCGGCCATCGCCTCATTCACCTGGTTTCCGGCATCAATAACGGTCTGTACATATTTGTTGCGCATGTTCTCTTGTGTGAGCTTTGCAATCTCAAGATTTCCTTTCAGCTGACCACGGGCAAATATGGGCTGAGTAATAGAGCCTACAATGCTGCTCAATATCTTGCCTGGATTAATGACTGCTCCACCAGCGCTGTTGGTCCATCCAAGTGTGCCAGATAGCGAAAGGCCTGGGTAGAATGCCGAGCGTGCTTTCTGCATATTATAAAACGCTTCTTCCATGGCATAGTCAGCAAGGCGTATGTCTGGACGATATAACAGCATTTGTGCAGAGATGTTCTCGCTGGCTATTTGTGGCATGATAAAACTGCCCCATCGGTTGCGCTCGATGTGTTGAGGCGGGAGGGCCAATATTCGGCAGATGGCATTCTCCACACCATGTATGTTACGTTTTACATCCACTATTTGGGTTTTCACGCTCAGGCATGAAGACTCTAACTGGTTGACAGCGGTAGAATACACCATGCCATTTTCCCAAAGCACCTTTTGCGCCTCTAACGAGATGCCCCACAGACTGTCGGTCTGTGTCAGAATCTCTAACTGTCGGTCGAGCAGCTGGAGCAGGCAATACTGCTGGGCAACCGTTGATATCAGATTGGCTCGCACTGCCTCCTCGCGTGCTTTGGTTTGCAGAAGCACGGCATTCGAAGCACGTTTTTTGTTGGTATAAGACCCTATTGAACCCATATCCCAGTTGGCTTGCAACGGCACATTGTAGGTTTTTGAAGTGTTGCCGTTAAAGTTGGCAATAGTTCCCGATGGAGAGAAGAATAGTGATGGAAGAATCGCCTTTTTTGCCATCTGCAACGATATTTCGCTCTGTTCAATAGCAATGCGTGCAGAGTTGAGGTCAGTGTTGCGCACTAAAGCAGTGTCGATGAGCTGTTGCAACAGTGGGTCGATGAAAAAATCCCGCCATGAGAGCGGTGCCGGTGCATTGGCGATTAACGAGCTGTCGGTGTTAAAGCCGATTACATCGGGAGGTATCTGTGTATTTGGCTTATATTCGTCATACAAGCCACAACTTGTGGCTAGGAGGCACAATAGGCCAATACCCAATAAGACTGATAGCTTTCTCATTGTATTATTCGGTTGTTTTCTCGTTTTCATTAATATCTTTCTCTTCATCAATTGTCTCTTCAACAGTTTCGATTTCTGATTCAACATCTTCATCTATTTCAGACGCAGTTGCGATTGCCTGTTTCTCGTCTATGGCTTCTTCTTTTTCTTCTTCTGCAAGTTCAGCAGTTTCTACCACTTCTTTCCCCTGGAACTTTTCATGCAGCTTTTGGAAAACGATGAAGAACGCAGGAACCACAAATAGCAGAGCAAGAGTACCTACTGCCATACCGGCAGTGACACCGAGGGCAAGCACACGGTTACCGTTGGCACCGGCACCACCAGCGATGATGAGCGGAATCATACCTGCAATCATTGTAACTACTGTCATCAAGATGGGGCGCAGGCGTTCCTCGCAGGCAGCGAAGGCCGCGTCGCGGATGCTCAGCCCCTGGGCACGGCGCTCGGATGCAAATTCGGTGATGAGAATGGCTGTCTTTGCCAACAGACCGATAAGCATAATTACACCCGTTTGAAGATAGATATTGTTCTCCATTCCTGGCAGGTGGAGCAGTGCCACCAACCATACAGCGCCAAAGGATCCCATCAATCCGAAAGGTACACTGAGAAGCACTGACCATGGTGTGAACCACGAGTTGTAGAGTGAAGCCAGAATGAGGTAAATGAGAATAGCGCATATGACGTAGATGAGTGCAGTGGCGTTAGAGCCCGAAGCCTCTTCTACCTCGCGCGACATACCGCCATACTCGTAGCCATATCCATTAGGCATTTCCTCCTTAAACACTTCGGCAATAGCCTTGTGGGCATCGTCTTCAGAGTATCCACTGGCTGTCATAACACCGCATGTGATGCTCTGGAACAGGTTGAAGTGATCGACCGATGCCGAACCAACGATTTCCTTGAGCGTTACGAACTCCGAAATGGGAGCCATCTTGCCACCTTGTACGCGCACGAAAATGTTATTGAGCGATGATGGATCGAGACGATATTCTGGTGAAGCGTTGGCAATGATGCGATATACTTTTCCGAATTGATTGAAGTTTCCTACGTAAGAGCCACCACAGTATGAACCGAGAGTGCGCAGTACTGACGCTGGTGTCACACCGGCGCGGTCGCACTGGGTAGCGTCTACGTCAACCTGATATTTCGGGAAACGCTCGGAATAGGTAGACATCGCCATCATAATCTCGGGCCGTTCATTAAGTTTGGTAAGGAACTTAGTGGCATCGGCATTGAATTCCGACATGTCACGGTCATTCATGTCCTGCAGAACCAGGTTTACACTACTGTTGCTACCATAACCAGGCACCTGAGGCATCTGGAATGGGATGACTTTCGCATTCTTTATATCTTTGCAGTCCATAGCAAAACGGCCATAGACGAGCATTATATTATGATTCATTCCCGGGCGGTCATCCCAGTTTTTCAGGCGGATGATGAGTGTGGCATAGCAGCTTCCTGAGCGACCTGCCATCATGCCGTAGCCGCTTACTACAGCATAGTTTTCCAATTCTGGAATCTTCTTTACCTTCGCCTCAACCTGCTTTACTATCTCCTGAGTCTCGTGGAGGGTGCAGCCTTCGGGAGCGCGCACTTCGGCAAAGAACACGCCCTGGTCCTCTTGTGGCACAAGACCCGAAGGTAAGCCGCGCATGAATATAATCAGCAATACTGCAGCTCCGGCGAGCAAGGCCCATGAAATCCATGGACGCTTGATAAAGGTGTTCACGCTCTTCTTGTACTTCTTCAGGATTGCATTATAGCTGACGGTGTAGGCTTTGGTGACGTAGTAGTTTAGGTTTTTCTTTTCCTTGCCGTCCTTAGAATAGCGCATCATGATAGCGCAGAGTGCGGGACACAGTGTTAATGCCGACACGCACGACAAACCTACTGCCGAGGCAAGTGTAACACCAAACTGAGTGAAGAACGAACCTGATGTGCCCGGCATGAATGCTACGGGGATGAACACCGCCATAAATACCAGTGTACAAGAAATAACGGCAATAGACACATCGCTCATGGCTTCGCGGGTGGCTTGCTTGGGATCGGTTATGCCACTCTCTTGTTTCGCCATGACCGCTTCGACGACAACAATGGCGTCGTCGACCACCGTACCAATGGCGAGCACTAAGGCGAATAGCGTCAATATGTTAAGCGAGAATCCCGCTAGCGAAACGATGGCAAACGTTCCCAGCAACGACACGACAATCGAAATTGACGGGATAACTGTTGCCTTGAAACTCTGAAGGAAGAAATATACCACGAGAATCACGAGGATGATAGCTATGACAAGCGTCTCGACCACATTGTGAATTGCAGCAAAAAGGAAGTCGTCGCTGGTCTCTAAAATCTCGAATTCCAAACCGGCAGGCATTGTCGGTTTCAGCTCTTCATAGAGTTTGTTGATGCGTGCGTTAACCTCGGTGGCGTTGGCGCCTGGCGCCTGGAACACCATGTATATGGTGCCCGGCTTGCCGTCGATATTTGACGTGAAGTTGTGGCTCACGGCTCCAATCTCCACCTTAGCCACATCGCCCAAATGCAACAAGTGACCTCCATCGCTGGTGCGCAGTACGATGTCATTGAACTCCTCAACGGTCTTCAAAGTTCCTTTGTACTCCATCGAGTATTGGTAAGCATTCTCCGACTGCTCGCCCAGAGAACCGGTGGCGGCAACGAAGCTTTGGCCGCCGATTGCTGCGAACACGTCGTTAGGATCTAGACCATATTGCGCCATCACATCGGGCTTGAGCCAAATGCGAAGGGCGTAGGTGTTACCCAGTGCCATCACATCGCCCACACCGGTGATACGCATCAATCGGGGACGAACGTTGATGTCGATGTAATTGGCAATAAAATCGGTGTCATACTTGCCGTCAACGCTCTTCAGTGCTCCAATGTGCAAGATGTTGCTCTGCTGTTTCATCACCTGCACACCCACCTTTGTTACCTCAGATGGAAGCAAGGCGGTAGCTCGGCTCACTCGGTTCTGAACGTTCACTGCTGCAAGGTCGGGGTCGGTGCCCTGTTCAAAGTAAACCTGAATCGAGACATCGCCCGATGCCGATGCCGAGCTGGTGATATAAGTCATGCCTGGTACGCCATTGATGTTCTCCTCGAGCGGTTGCACAACCGATTTCATGATAGTGTTGGCATCGGCACCAGTATATGATGTCGAGACACGCACTGTTGGTGGCGCAATGTTTGGATACTGCTCAATGGGCAGTGTGCCCATGCAGATTACACCTACAAGAGTGATGACAATCGCTATGGCGCATGCCATCACATATTTGTTGATGAATATGTTGTTCTTCATGGGTTATTTTTCTTTTTTCGCTGATGGGAACAAGACTTTCTGTCCTTCCTGTAGATTGTTGGCTCCAATGGTCACGATGCGGTCACCCACGTTGAGACCTTCGGTTACGATGAAATCCTTACCGTTGCCTGCATCGGCGGTTAATACAGTGACTGCAGTAGCGGTGCTGTCGGCTTTTACTTTATAAACCAGTGATTTGTCTTGCAGACGCACTACAGCACTTTGGGGTATCACCATCACAACCTTGCGTTTGATGGGTATCACCAGAGTGCCCTGAATTCCCGAATATAAGTGGCCTTCAGGGTTAGGGAAGATAGCTTTGCAAGACAGAGAACCTGTTGTTGCATCAACAACACCTGTCATGCTAGAGACGCGACCTTTGTGAGGATATTCTGTACCGTTCTTCATAATAAATGTCACGTCGGGGATATTGGCAATAATTTTGGATTTATCCTTCGCATGGTATCCCGATGTCATGCCGGCTTCTAGCATAGACTCAGTTACCGAGAATTCCGCCTCCATCTGGCGGTTGCCACTGACGATGGTAAGCTGAGTCATTGGAGTGACCTGGTCTCCGGCACGAACATTGATTTCGCCCACGATGCCCGAAACAGGAGAAGTTATGGTGCATAAACCTACATTCACCTTTGCGCGACCAACACCGGTTTGAGCTTGTGATACCGATGCTTTTGCCTGCTGTACTGTTGCTTTTGCCTGTTCTACTGTAGCCTTGGCCTGACTAACAGCGGCTTGCGCCTGCTTATAGTTGTTCAAAGAGTTCTCGAGAGTATAGTTGCTCACTATTTTCTTGTCAAAGAGGTTCTTGTTGCTCTCATATTCCAATTTTGCACTATTGGCCTTTGCCTGTGCCGACTGTAGGTTGGCCTGAGCCGATTGTAAGCTGGATTGAGCCGACTGAACGTTGGCTTGAGCCGACTGCACAGAGGCTTGAGCCGATTGCAGTTCGTGTTGGGCATTTCGAGAGTCGATGACAAAAAGAGTTTGTCCCGCACTTACCTGCTGGCCTTCAGTAACGCAAATTCTCAAAAGTTGACCGCTTACCTGTGGCGATATAGTCACATCGGACAGGCCTTTCATCTTGGCACTGAACTTCATTGGAATTTCAATGTCAGTTGTATCCACTGTCATTGTTTCGAACGAAGTTTCGGTCTCCTTGGGCATATCTAGTTTACATGCCGTCAGAGCGATAAGCATCGTGCCAATTGCCATGGTCCAAATCAAATTATTTTTTTTCATGTTATCCTTGTATTTATTGTTAATATCGCATTTTTGTAAGCGGAGACATAATACTCAGTCGCTTAGGATGTTGGATTGATTATTAATTTTGAGAAGATTATAATATTAGGTTGTTAATTTAGAATCTGATTCCTGCCAAAGCCGAGAATTGCAACATAGAATTAACAAGGCGGCTGTCGTTTTTCTTATAGCGGTGATGGTCGGCATAGCCTTGAAGGCCCATGAAAAAGTTTTTGTGGTTATAGACCAGGCCGATGCGTCCTCGCAGGTTGAGCGAAATGGCACTTTTTTCTCCATCTTCGTGCAAGATGTTGTAACGGTAGCCGAGATAGGGAGTTACGGTAAGGTTGAGCAGCCACTTACGTCCCAACACCCAATTGTATCCGTAGCCCACAAGCACGCAGTAGTCGTTATAAAGAATGCGTGGGGGGGCAGTTCCTTCTGGTATATAGGCGAAGGCTTCTTCGGCGAGCTGCTCCGCATCAACTTTCACGTCAAAGTGCTGCAGGCTAAAACCCGCTAAAAATGACCCGGCACTGCGTTTCTGATATTTCGAGAAGCAGTAAGCGGCCGCTTGTGCATAGCGGCGGTTGTTGAAGAAATAATAGGCGGTCAATCCCATCGCTTTGCGGCTGATGCCCGACTGCCTGAACTTGTGTCGCTCGTCGTCGAGGTTCTTGTCGGTGTAGATGATATTGATGTCATTTTGGTTCTCCCAATAGTAAGCATCGGCAGTAAAACGTGCGCATGTAAATGAGAATTCTGCCTTGTTCGATACCTTGCCGCCATGTATCAAGTTGCTGATACTTATAGAGTATCCCAGGCTCACCGCCATGAACGAGAGTGAAACACCGATGTTCGACACTAGGTTGCTGTTCATCAACACTCTCACGTCTTTGAAAGGCTTACCAACGTAGGAATCCACCCAGTTGTCGCTTTTCAGGATTAGTTTCCAGTTCTTGCCAGTTGACGTTACGTAGGCGCTATCGTAACTATTGAAAGCTTTGTCGCCCCACACATAGGTGTTATAACAGAACATGACGAACTTGGGATAGCCCATCGTGCTGTCCTTGAAGTTTATTTTGCCATGCTTCATGGCACGCCACCAGTAACGACTGTCGCGGGTAGTGTCGTAAGGTTCGTTGAGCTTGTCGTTGATACGTTGCGTGATGCGTTGTTTGAAACTTGCGTTTGGTTTCTCCACGATTACCGTATCTTGCTGCTCGTGCATAACGGATTGCTCCGACTCCTGTCCCCACGAGAGCAACGGCAAATAGAGCATTAGCATCAACAACAAGACGGTTCTTAGTTCACAGTTCATATTTTACAGTTGTCAGAATCACTCACTAAACTCTATCCTCTACACTGCGCGGTGCGCTATTTAGAAATCGCTAAAGAACGATGGGCGAATGAGAAGACCGAGACGCAAACGGCAATGATACTTGTTGTAGTCGAGCATGTTCTCACCATAGCCGTCATAGAAGTGCAGCATAAGGAACTGGTTGTCCTTCTCGCGTATGCGGAACCCCACATTTATTATAGTGTTGAAACTTAAATTCCAGCCTTGACGTTTTACAAAGGTTACGTCGGCAACCCAGCGCTTGTTATTGGAAATGAATTGTGCTCCAGTCTGGAAGATACCACTATACTTGAGGATGTCCTTATTCTGCTGGCCATCAATGATGGGTATCCACACTTTTCCATGAACCATCAAGTGGCGGTCGATAAAAGCTGAACCGGCAAACGAGATTTTGTTCCAGCTGCGCGATGCCTCACCGTCACGACCATTGGACTCATGCTCAACCATAACCATGGCATTTCCCACTAGTCTGCCTTTATTGAAAATGGGTGCCTGCACACCAATTCCAGGATTGAAGTTCAAGTCGTGGAAAGGCAGCGACTCTTCAAAGATGTTCCACATAGCCTTCTGCGAATAGCTCAAGAAAAGGTAACTGTGGAAGGGTAAAATCGATTTCGTGAGGCGCTGGCGGAAGCTGATTTGGAACTTCACGTCGCTGTTATATTCGGTAGGTTTTTGATTGATGGCCGTACCGAGCGCGAAATAATTGTCTTTGAAAATACCAAAGAAAGGACGGTTGTCAAAGTCGTGAATGAGACTGTCTACATTGAATTTCTCTTGATCCTTGCCTATGTGGGTTATTTGAGCACTTGCACTGTAAGGAATCAAGAGAAATGCCGAAATAAAAAGGTATTTCAATATAACTTTCATTGTATTCTTATTGTTTTAGTTTATAAATCAAATGAATTAAAGCACAGTGAAATTCACAATATCAATGTGATTGTACTTGGCGATTATCCTGTCGTTCATCCATATAAGGATATCAATATCATAGTCGGTTTCGCCATTTGGCAACGTTTTCTCGAAACACTCAAAAGTGAGCATGTACAAATCATCGCCATAAGCAATCAACTCCTCAGCATAGGAAAAAAGCATATATTCCTGCCGCCCGGAGTGTACGCGTTGTGGAACACCATCAACCCACAATACGGCCTGGTCGTGACTTTCGTCATCAGACACAAAACCGCAAGCATAGATGTGGCCATTAAGTCGAGCTATCGAACTCACGTGACCAAGTGGAATGTCAACTTCAGGTAGGGGTGGATTATACAAGCGGGGTAGAACTTGAAGCTGCTTGTCAACCCAGATGCATGGTTCGAACCCAACATGTCCGCCCACTATAGTGTGTACGGTATCATAAGCATAAACTGTTGTTGCATGACCACTCACATTTTCGCTGGGCTTTGGAAGGATTGATTTGGCATAGCGGCCCTTGGACTCAGAGTAGAGCACGGCATCGTTTGGATCATCACCGTGGTATTCTCCACCCGCAAGATAACACTTACCATTGCTCACGGCAAGATTTGAGGCGGTAAAATACTCACACTCCTCAATCGGAAATATGCCACTGTTTTTCAAGATATAAGGATAGTCAAAGAGGAAGATGTAATAGTCCCACTTGGCTATGCCTTGAGTCTCGTGGCTCACATTATCGATAAAATCGATGTGCAGCGTGTTCCATTTTCCGTTCTTCCAGTAGCCTACTTTGTCCTTGGTGCTTTTTCCTGAGACAAAATAGTCATCGCCATCGCTAATTATCTCACTGGCATATTCGCAGTCGGGGAGTTCCATAATCCTGTCGCCCATCATGTCATAAACGTGCCCTTCAGCTGTCAAAACCAAAATTTGGCGCAAGCCTCTGCGTTTAACGGTAGGCTCATCATGATCGCACGACGATAGTAACAATAAGGCGATAGTTGCAATGAAGAAAGAATTTATAAAATGTTTCATTCTTGTTGAAAATATCAGGTTTTTAATTAGTTAAAAATGATATAATATCAAAAGTGTTGCAAAGGTAAGCATTTTTTTGTTATTATACGTTTCTATTGATAAAAAATGCAGTATTATTATATAATTAATAGAAATAAATAGAAATCAATTTGAAATTTAAAGTATTTAATTGCAAAAAGAGAATTTATGAAAATATAAGAAACCGCCGTCAAGAGTGGAATTCCGAACGGCGGTTATGCTTATGTTAAATTGGTTGCTCAGTCTTCGAGCAGTGCGTCGTCAACGAGGTTTGGCATAGTTACCTGGAGGCCAGGGGTACGTTCCATCTCGCGGCGGATGGCATCCATTGAGCCGTTGTTGCGTGCCCACGAGCGACGTGCGATGCCGTTGTTCACATCCCACAGGAGCATCTGGCGGATGCGGCGGTCGGCTTCATCGCTACCATCAATTACCATGCCGAATCCACCATTGATGACTTCGCCCCATCCAACGCCACCACCATTGTGCAGACTCACCCATGTGGCGCCGCGGAAGGCATCGCCAATCACGTTGTGAACCGCCATGTCGGCGCAGAATTGGCTACCGTCGTAGATGTTGCTGGTCTCGCGGAATGGCGAGTCGGTGCCACTCACGTCGTGGTGGTCACGTCCAAGAACGACAGGTGCTTTGAGTTCGCCACGGCGAATTGCGTCGTTGAAAGCCAAGGCAATCTTGGTACGTCCTTCGCAATCGGCATAGAGGATGCGGGCTTGCGAACCCACCACGAGGTGGTTCTTGCCAGCTTCACGAATCCAGTGCAGGTTGTCGGCGAGTTGGCCCTTGATATCATCGGTCACAGTGCCCATCATGTTGTCGAGTACCTCGGCAGCGAGACGGTCGGTAACTTCCAGGTCGTGAGGATCGCACGAGGTGCAAACCCAGCGGAAAGGACCGAAGCCGTAGTCGAAGAACATGGGACCCATGATGTCCTGGACGTAGCTAGGATAGCGGAAGTGGGTCTCGTCCTTCATAATGTCGGCGCCGGCGCGGCTTGCCATGAGCATAAAGGCGTTGCCATAGTCGAAGAAGTACATGCCATCGGCAGTCAGGCGGTTGATAGCTGCAACCTGGCGACGCAGCGACTCAAAGACACACTCCTTGAAGCGCTCTGGCTCTTCGGCCATCATGCGTTTCGACTCCTCGAGGCTGTAGCCCACAGGATAGTAGCCACCGGCATAAGGATTGTGCAGCGAGGTCTGGTCACTACCCAGGTCTACATGGATACCTTCGTCGGCAAGGCGCTCCCACAGGTCAACCACGTTGCCCACATAGGCCATCGATACTACTTTCTTCTCCTCTACAGCCTTGCGGATGGCTGGAATTAGTTCGTCAAGGTTCTCGTGCAGTTCGTCAACCCAACCTTGGTCATAACGCTTGCGTGCTGCAAGTGGGTTGATTTCGGCTGTAACACTAACTACACCAGCGATATTACCTGCCTTGGGCTGAGCACCGCTCATGCCACCAAGACCTGCTGTGACGAATAATGGGATGCGCTTCTCGCGCTCGTCGCCCATAACCTTGCGGGCTGCGTTGAGCACTGTAATAGTGGTGCCATGCACGATACCTTGAGGACCGATGTACATGTAAGAACCGGCAGTCATCTGTCCATACTGGCTCACTCCGAGGGCGTTCATTCGCTCCCAGTCGTCGGGCTTGCTGTAATTGGGGATAACCATACCATTAGTCACCACCACGCGTGGGGCATCCTTGTGCGATGGGAAAAGTCCCAGAGGATGACCGCTGTACATAACGAGAGTTTGCTCGTCGGTCATCTCGCTCAAATATTTCATCACAAGGCGATACTGTGCCCAGTTCTGGAACACGGCACCGTTGCCGCCGTAGGTGATGAGCTCATGAGGATGTTGAGCCACCGCCTTGTCGAGGTTATTCTGAATCATCATCATGATGGCGGCAGCCTGACGGCTGTTGTGTGGATAGTCGTCGATGTGGCGAGCCTTCATCTCGTAGTGAGGACGCAAGCGGTACATGTAGATGCGGCCATATTTCTCCAGCTCCTCGCGGAACTCGGGTAGGAGAGTGGCGTGGTGCTTGGCGGGGAAGTAGCGCAGGGCATTCCGCAGCGCGAGTTTCTTCTCCTCGGGTTTCAGAATATCCTTGCGCTTGGGCGCATGGTTAATCTCGGTGTCGTAAGGCATTGATTCGGGCAATACATCGGGGATGCCAGCCCTGATGTCGGCCATGAATTCTTCTCTTGTCATTGCTATGTAGTTATTGGTTTTTAGTTCTTAGTTTTTAGTTTGTTGCGTTAACAGCTCAACAAACGTGACTGCATTAGAGTTTGGTCTCTACTAATGCTGTGATTTCGGCTTCCTCGGCGTTGGCTTTTGCGATGAGCTCATTGGCCTCGGCAATGAGTGCGTCGGCAACGGCACGGTCTTTGAGAGAACCGGCGTTAATCTTTACGTTCATACCGGCACCGAGCACTGCGGCTCGTGCGGCAAGAACGCCCACACCAGCGTCGCTCACGCTGTTGGGATTGCCCTCGTTAACCATGTAGCGGCACAACTCAAACACCTTCATCGACTCCTTCATAGTGCGCAGAGGTACTTGAGCTGCATAGAGTGTGGCGTCTTGGATGGCGGCACTGCGTGCAGCCTTGTCCTCATCGGTCTTCTTGGGCATACCGAAGGCTGCCATGATGCGGTTGAACGCTTCGGTGTCCTCGTCAACGAGGTGAAGCAGTTCTTTGGCGATTACCTGACCCTTGTCGGCCCACACGCTGAACTCGTTCCAGCGATCGTCCCAACCAGGTTTGTGGCTCGAAAGGTTGGCAACCATAGTTCCAAGCGAAGCGCCAAGCGCGCCCATATAGGCTGAGATGGTGCCACCGCCAGGAGCTGGTGACTCGCGCGATGTCTCCTCGGCAAAACCAGTGACGGTGAGGTCAACGAGTTTGCTTGCGCTGTCGTCGGCTATCATGTATTCAATAACTTTCTCCTTGGGATCGAAGGGCTTGAGGTCGTCAAGTCCCAGTGAGTGGATGGCAATCTCGATAATGTCGCCCTCGGGGATACCGGTAGAGCGATGCTGCTTCTCGAGGAAATATTTGCCAGCATCGATTAGGCAACGCTTGGGCAGCAAGCCCACGATTTCGGTGCCAGTGACGCGGATGCCGCGGTTTTGAGCGCAGCGGCTCACCTCGTCAAATGCCACGTGCAAAGGAGTGGTGTTTATGTCGGTGATGTTCATCGACACCTGTGCAATCTTATATTCGTCGATATACCAACCAATGGCCTTGGTGCCCTTGAGGGTGCCGGGTTTCATAATGACGTTGCCGTTCTCATCCTTCTTGGGAGTGCCGGTGATGGGGTTGCCTTCACGCACGGGACGGCCCTTCTCGCGAACGTCAAATGCTATGGCGTTGGCACGGCGGGTGCTTGTGGTGTTGAGGTTGAAATTGGTGGCGATAAGGAAGTCGCGTGCTCCAACTGCTGTACAGCCAGTGCGAGCCACTTTCTCATCGAGGGGACGTGCGCCAAAATCGGGTTGACGACCCTCTGTTGTCAATTTTTCGGCAAGTGCCTCATATTCACCTTGACGACACACTGCCAGGTTGCGACGCTCAGGGGTGAACGCAGCTGCTTCGTAGCAGTAGCAAGGAATTTCGGCCTCTTTGGCGATGCGCTCGGCTAGTTTGCGGGCAAGCTCGGCACACTCCTCAAGAGTGATGCCAGCGATTGGGATGAGCGGGCACACATCGGTAGCGCCCATGCGTGGGTGAGCACCGTGATGCTGACGCATGTCGATGAGTTCGCCAGCGCGTTTCACTGCGTGGAATGCAGTCTCCACTACGTCCTCGGGGCTTCCCACGAATGTCACTACAGTGCGGTTGGTGGCCTCACCTGGGTCCACGTCGAGCAGTTTAACGCCTTTTGACTGACGAATAACATCAGTAATTTGGTTAATCACGTCCATGTTGCGGCCCTCGCTAAAGTTGGGCACGCATTCAATAAGTCGGTTCATGTTGTTTTTTTAGGTTGTTTTATTGTTAATTGTTTTGATTTCTTCTTGATAAGAGTTGCTAGGATTAAGATGGTGACCGTGTGTGCTTAACGCTTATCACTTAATCAATAGGCTCTTCCAGTTGCTGCCAGCAGCGTGTTGTGCATGAGCGAGACTATAGTCATGGGGCCAACGCCGCCTGGCACTGGGGTGATGTAGCTGCACTTGGGCGATACATGCTCAAAGTCTACGTCGCCACACAGGCGCCAACCGCGCTCGCGGGTTGCGTCCTCCACGCGGGTTGTGCCAACGTCAATCACAACTGCGCCCTCCTTAACCATGTCCTCAGTCACGAAATTGGGGCTTCCAAGGGCGGCAATCAGAATGTCGGCCTGGAGGCACAGTTCTTTGATGTTGGGAGTTGCGCTGTGGCACACTGTAACAGTGCAGTTGCCGGGTTGTGCCTTCTGCATTAGCATATTGGCGATGGGCTTGCCCACTATGTTGCTGCGTCCCAGCACCACACAATGCTTTCCGCGAGTCTCGATGCCGTAGCGATCGAGCAGCATCACGATTCCCGATGGGGTGGCAGGCTTGAAGCATGGTAGCCCAATCATCATGCGTCCTACGTTCACGGGGTGGAAACCGTCAACATCTTTGCGGTAGTCGATGGCCTCAATCACTGCCTCCTCGTCAATGTGCTTGGGCAGTGGGAGTTGCACGATAAAACCGTCAACGCCTTTATCATTGTTCAGCTCTTGTATTTTTGCAATAAGTTCTTCTTGTGTTACAGTGTCGTCAAATCTAACGAGCGACGAATTAAAGCCGCATTGCTCGCATGCCTTAGTCTTCGATGCCATGTAGCTCTCGCTGCCACCATCGTGGCCCACGAGTACGCCCACCAAGTTTGGGCGACGGCCTCCAGCGGCAACTATCTCTTTAACTTCGGCAGCGATCTCAGCTTTGATTTCGGTCGATATTTTCTTTCCGTCTATTATCTGCATAAATTTGTTTTATAATTATTGTGCAAAATTAGTCAAAAAACATATATGAACCACACATCACATTCACTTTTAACGCATTTTTAAGGTTAATGAGCAATCCAAATTGCAATAAATAATACGTTTATTTTACTTGATTTTGTCTTAGATAAAATCGATATTCAAGGTTTTTTTAGTTAAAATTGTTAATGTGGAAAAAACCTTTGAAAATGTTTTTTCTATAAAGAAAAATATCAATACCTTTGCACCGTAATTAGGACTACGGTTCAAAGAAATGGCTTTATTAAAGTTCTTTATATTCGACACTCACACTCCTGGCAGTCAGGTATATACTGCCGGGGAAGCAATGTCGCACATAGAGGGCTTGAAGCCCAAAAGCAGGGGAGGCACACCGCTATTAGAGAAGAGTATCTAATAACGGTGTGTCGCTTTTTTAAGTACACATATTTATATTATTGCAAATTATGTGTTTTTTAATTTTTTTACTTATCCAAAAATCTTATGCTTAAAAAAATTTACTTCTCGACGTTGATGTTTTTGCTCGCAGGAGCAATTTCATTGAACGCGCAGATTACTACCTCGTCTATTTCGGGTGTAATCGTTGATGAAGCCAATGAGCCTCTCATTGGCGCAGTAGTAAAGCTCGTACACCAGCCTTCGGGTACTGAGTACAACGCAGTGAGCAACGTGGATGGACGTTTCTACATCCAAGGTATGCGTACTGGTGGGCCCTACACTGCAACCGTGTCTTACATAGGTTACCAGAACACTGTCGTGGCTGGTATTATCCTTGAACTTGGTGAGAACTACAATCTTCAGCAAGTTGAGATGAAGACCGATGCCAACCAGCTCGAAGAGGTGGTCGTAACGGCTTCGGGATCGAAGTTCCCCATCGACAAGACCGGTGCTTCAACCAACATCTCTAACACTCAAATCACCAACCTGCCTACCATTACACGCAGTATCACTGACGTTACACGCCTCTCGCCTTATGGAGGTAATGGTATGAGCTTTGCTGGTGTTGATGGACGTACTGCAAACTTTACCGTAGACGGTGCAAACTTCAACAACAACTTTGGTTTGAGCGACAAACTCCCCGGTGGTGGCAACCCAATCTCAATCGATGCTATCGAGGAGATGCAGGTGGTTATCTCACCTTTCGACGTTCGTCAAACCAACTTCATTGGCGGTGGTGTTAACGCCATCACTAAGAGTGGTAACAACACCTTTAAGGGTAGTGCCTATGTCTATCACCGTAATGAGCACATGCGTGGCGATGCTGTAGATGGTGAGCAGATCGCTGGTGCCCGTGCAAAAGACCGCACTACTACCTATGGCTTCACCCTGGGTGGCCCAATCATCAAGAACAAGTTGTTCTTCTTCGTGAACGGTGAGATGTCGAAGATTCCTACCGTTGCCAACCGTTGGCGTGCATCAGAAAATGGTGTTGCCGATCCCGACAATTACCTGTCTCGCACCACAATTGCTGACTTACAGCGCGTAAAGGACCATGTTTTGAAGAAATATGGTTACGACACAGGTTCTTTCACCGACTTCCCTGCCGACGAGAACAACAGCAAGTTGCTTGCTCGTATCGACTGGAACATCACCAATGATCACCACTTGGCTGTGCGTTACAACTATACCAACAACAATGTTTGGAATTCGACCAACGGTTCGTCGATGGATGGTGGTACACGCTCGGCCTACAACCGTGCTTCTCAGTACTCGATGATTTTTGCCAACGCGATGTACTCGATGAAGAACATCGTGCACTCGTTCTCGTTTGACTTGAACAGCCGCTTGACCGACAACTTGTCGAACCAGTTCCTCGCTACTTATTCTAAGCTTGATGACGTGCGTGGCAGCAACTCCGACGAGTTCCCATTCATCGACATCCTCGATGGAACAGGCAACACTGGCAACTATATGGCTCTCGGTTATGAGCTCTTTACTTGGAACAACGCCGTTCACAACACCATTTGGAACGTGAAAGACGATATTACTTACTATGCAGGTAATCACAAGATAACTGCTGGTATCAACTTTGAGCACCAGATGGCCGACAACCAGTATATGCGTAACGGTACAGGTTACTACCGCTATCAGAGCGTTGACGACTTCATCAACGGCGCTGCTCCCGAGGTAGTGTGCTTGACTTACGGTTACGACGGTGAGACTAAGCCTGCTGCTCGCGTTCAGTTCAACAAAGCAGGTATCTATGGCCAAGACGAGTGGAACGTGAGTCCAAGCTTCAAGCTGACATACGGTTTGCGCATCGACGGTCTCTTCTTCAACAATGGTGACCTGATGACCAACAATGCTATTTTGGCTCTTAACTACTATGACAGCGATGGTAACGTTCGCAACATCGACACTGGCAAGTGGCCCAAAAACAGCATCACTTTCTCACCTCGTGTGGGTTTTGTTTGGGATGTTCTGGGTAACAAGAGTCTTAAGGTTCGCGGTGGAACAGGTCTCTTCTCGGGCCGTCTGCCATTGGTGTTCTTCACCAATATGCCAACCAACGGTGGTATGGTTCAATATCAAGCACAGCTTAATGCTAAGAACACCGACATGAGCCTCTTTGAGGGCGGTCTCGTTACCGATGCCAACGGTAAGGCAACAATCGCAGCTCTCCAACAGAAACTCTTCTCTATGGGTTATCCACAGACTGTAAAACCCGAGGACGGTACTGTTCCTTCGGCTGTTAACGGTGTAGATCCCAATTTCAAGATGCCACAGGTGTGGAAATCATCAATTGCTGTAGATTACGCTATCCCAGTATCATTCCCATTTGAGCTCACTGGTGAGTTCATCTTCAACAAGACCATCAACGCTGTTTCTATCAGCGATTGGTCGATTCCTAGTGTAGGCGGCTTCGCTCGCTTCAACGGTGCTGACAACCGTCCTATCTATCCAGAAGGTTTCCGCACAGGTCCCAAGGCTTTCGTTCTTGAGAACACTAGCAAGGGTTACGGATGGAGTGCCAACTTGATGGCAACAGCTAAGCCTGCCGACTGGATTAGCCTCATGGCTTCTTACACTCATACTGTTGCTAAGGAAGTTACCGGCATGCCAGGTTCGGCAGCCGAGAGTGCCTTTACCTATGTTCCCACTTGGGAAGGTCCTAACAACATCCGTCTGCATAACTCGCAGTATGTTACCCCCGACCGTTTCATCGCAAGTGCTACTCTGCACGACCACAGCGGCAACCACTACAATCTCATTTATGAGGCTTGGCGCGGTGGTTACAACTACTCTTACATGACTGTTAAAGACATGAACGGCGACTCTTACAACTACGATGCCATCTACATCCCAACCGATGAGGAGGTTGCCAACCGTGAGTTCCGTTTCGTGAGCGACAACGACCGCGACCGTTTCATGGACTATGTTCATAAAGACAGCTATCTGAAGAAACATCAGGGCGAATATGCCGAGGGCTACAGTGTTTACAGCCCATGGGTACACAAAATCGACTTAGGCTACAAGCACGACTTCACTTTCCGTGCCGGTCAAACCAAGCACACAATCCAGTTGAGCTTCGACATGAAGAACGTTCTCAACTTCTTCAACTCGAGCTGGGGCGTAAGCAAGATTTTGAATCCTGCTATTGGCAGCGACGCACGCATCCTTGAGTATAAGGGCGTTGACGCCGACGGATATGCTACATTCTCTACTATTAAGGCCATCGATGGCAACACCCAGACTTGGACCCCCAATCACGCTATTGGCCAGTGCTGGAATGTGGCTATTGGTATTAAGTATATTTTTAACTAATTCATTAAAGCAGATTTACGACTATGAAACTAAAATATTTTATTCCCGCTTTTATCGCACTGATAGGTGCTGTGTTGGTCAGCTGCTCCGATGAAGACACTATGACCCTGCTTAACGAGATTCAGGTATCTCGTTCTTACGTGCCCATCAACATTGACGGTGGTGAGGCAACTATCGACATCAATACTACCGACAGTTGGAACATTGATCCAGCGCAAGTGCCTGAATGGCTCACAATATCGCCCTTAAACGGCGGGGCCGGTGAAAGAAAAATAACTTTCTCAGCTCCTGCAGCTGTCGACGGACGCAGCGCCGACTTAGTGATTGAGTGCGCTGGACGCCAGCAGCACATCAAGGTCATCCAAGGTCTGGCAACTGTTCAAGATGCAACTTGCGCCGATGTTATCGCAGGTCCCGACTCTAAGACCTATCGCGTGACTGGTACAGTGACACGCATCGAGAACACCGTTTATGGCAACTGGTGGCTCGTTGACGAAACAGGCGAAATATACATCTATGGAACTCTCGACAAGCAAGGCAAGACCAAGAATTTCTTGAGCCTTGGACTTGAAGAGGGCGACATTGTTACTGTGGAAGGACCCAAGACAACTTATGGCACTAAGATAGAACTTGTGGATGTCACCGTTTTAAAGATTGTGAAATCGCTCATCAAGGTTGAAAGCTACGATCCCGAAGATGCCACTATTCCTCTGGAGGGAGGCGATTGTACAATAAACCTTTCTTGCAAGGGCAACGGTGTGACTGTTGAGATTCCCGAGGAGGACAAGAGCTGGCTCTCTATGACCAAAATCACTGGTGGTAGCAATCCAATTGTTACTTTCCGTGCTACAGAGAATAAGGGTGGCGACCGCAGCTCTGTGGTTACATTCAAGACTAGCAATGGCTCACAAGAGTCGGCCGTAACAGCCACCATCTACCAGACCGGTGCTATTGTGGCAGTTAACTGCACCGAGTTCCTCGAGGCCCAAGAGGGCGACACCCAATATCGCATCACTGCAGTGATTCAGAAGGTGGCAAACACCCAGTATGGCAACGTCTACCTGCGTGACTGGACCGACGAGTTGGTTTATGTATATGGCATCGGTGCCAAGGGCGACTTCGAGGCTCTGGGACTCAAGGAAGGCGATATCGTGACACTGGTTGGCAAGCGTAGCTCATACAACGGCAGCCCACAAATGAAGGGTGCTCAGTATGAGACTCACATCCCTGTGACCGACATCTCTATTGGCGAGTTCCTCACCAAGCCCGACGACAAGACTGTTTATTATCGTTTGACTGGTCAGATTACCGATATTGACAATCCACTCTATGGTAATCTCACCCTGGCCGATGCGACTGGCAGTGTTTATGTATATGGATGCTATCCAGGCTACGGCGCTACTGGCGATAATCGCTTGAACTGGCTCTCTACTGCAGGCATCGAGCTTGAAGATAATCTCACAATGATTGGCTACAAGTCCACTTATAATGGCAAAATTGAGCTCTGTGGCGGTATCTACTTCTCGCACTCCAAGTTCGAAGAATAGACACTAAACCCCAATATTATTGCAAAGGCTGGCACGCTTCCAAGCGCGCCAGCTTTTTGTTGGTGTGAGGTGAAGTTTGCCATCTCCAACTCAGTCTGACCATGTCTAAGCCTTGTGCCATGGTGGTCATTATGAATTGAATCAGCATCAATTCCGATCACGATTCACTATCACAATCCCCGATTTTTACTATCATTTGTAATAAAAAATCAATATTTATTTGTTTATTATAGTTATTGTATATATATTTGCAGTTTATTAACAGCTTAACTGAATAATTATAAGTTTTTTTGCTCTGTCGACCAAACTTTATTTAAACCCTTCTCTCACACATCCTCTCACACATGTTTTTCTCTCCTGATAGGTTAACTTGTTAACAGCCAGGCGCTTGCTGCTTGGGATAAGGTTGATACCGACAAGAAATATTAAAAAACTTTTATATACATTTAAAATTTATTCAAAAATGAAAAAATTACTATTTCTAACCCTAACCATTGTTGTGGCATGCTCTGCAGCGATGGCTGCGCCAGTTGACGCTTTAACAGCTCAAATGAAAGCTCAGCAGTACATCCAGAGGGAAGCTGTTGGCAAATTAATGGCGCAACCAGCGGGACAAGCTACGCTGATCAAAACTGAGATGGGCGACAAAGCAAAAATGCCTGTCTACTACATTTTCAACACAGCGACAAACTTCATCATCGTCTCGGGTGACGACCGTGCCGAGGAAATTCTCGCTGTGGGCGATGAGCCTCTTCTTGACATTGAGAACATGCCCGATAACATGAAGGCATGGCTACACGGGTATGCCGAGCAACTTGACTGGCTGCTATGCAATCCCGATGCTAAGGTTGTGAGAGCTTCTGACACACATGTACCCTCAAAGGCCACTTATGGCCCACTGTTGACCTGCAACTGGGATCAGAGTGCTCCTTACTACAACCAGTGTAAGTTTACCTACAACGGAACAACTTATCAGTGCGTAACCGGTTGCCCCGCAACATCGGCATCTATGGTGATGTATTACTGGAAATGGCCTGTTGCGCAAGTTGGACCATTGGCTTCTTACACCTCGACACTTGACATTGGCTCATACAATTCCAATGAAGTAAGTTTCACCTATCCTGCTCTTGATGCTACCACCTTTGATTGGGCAAACATGAAGGATACTTATCGCAGCTACACCACTGCTCAGGGCAATGCCGTGGCAACACTGATGCGCTATGTGGGACAATCAGAGCAAATGATGTATGGCCGCAATGGTAGTGGTATCTACACCACTCAGAGCCAGAAGATTGCTAACACATTCAAGGCTTTTGGCTACAACCAGAACACTGTTCGCCTGGTGTCTAAATCCAACTACAACGAGAGCGCATGGGCAAGCCTTCTCCAAACAGAGATGGCTGAAAGCCGACCAGTCGTTTACTTAGGCGTTGACAACAGTGCTGGCGGACACGCCTTTAACGTTGACGGCTACCGCAGCAGCGACAACACCTACCATGTCAACTTCGGTTGGAGTGGACAGGGTAACAACTGGTGCACGATGAATGCCTTCAGTGATGGCGACGGTTATACTTTTAACCAGAGCCAGCAGATGGTAATCGGCATCGAGCCTCCTGAAGACTACTTCGATCCCACCATTGTTGCCAACCCAACAAGCGTGACTTTCAGTGACTGCTATGCTACCCGCACCTACACACAAACCTTTAACGTGCGTGGTATTAACCTCTCTGGTGATATCACTATCTCTAAGAGTGGCTCTAACGTATTTAGCGTAAGCCCAACCACCATTAGTGCAGCCGATGCATCAAATGGCGTGGAAGTGACTGTAACCTACGCACCTACAGCAGCTGGCAATGCTACTGGTACTCTCACATTAACTAGCTCGGGCGCACCAAGTCAGACTGTAAGTCTCAGTGGCACAGCACAGGCTGCTACTCCAACTTTGGTTGTGAATTCAGGAACACTGAATTTCTCTGCTGGCTCGAACACTACTGTAGTTAAGACTATTTCTTTGACAGGACGCTTCATCACTAATGATGTGACACTCACGCTCAATGACCCAAGTGGTGTATTCTCGCTCAGCAGAGCTGTGACAATTCCTGCTGCCGATATCAGTGAGACCAATCCTGTTGATGTACTCGTTTCATTCAATAGCGCAACCCAAGGCACATTCACTGGTTCTGTTACCATTGCAAGCAATGGTGCACAGACACAGACCGTTCAGCTCAACGCCACTGCCGATGACAGCGGAACAGCAAGCGATGCTTATCTCAACATCGCTAAGTATGAGACTATTGACCAGGCTGGATGGACTTCTGATGCCCAGAGTTATGTAACAAAGTTCTATGGATATACCGAATATCCAGCTGATGGTGCTGCTTGGCTCACCATGCCAGTATTTGGTGCATGGTGCGGTGCCCGATATGGTGGCGGCACACAAAAATGGATTAAGACCAGTGCAACTAGTGCTTCATATTCAACAGTAGGTGGTGTTACTACGGCTTGGGACGCCAATGAGCCATATCTTGGTAGTGCTGAATATTATGATGGCAAAACCGTTAGACGTTTTGGTGTCAAATCAACTACTGCACGTACTGAATATACTGTAACATTCTATATCACAAATGCAACAGAAGTTAAGTTGAGTGGTGTTAATCTAAATGCCACTTTGGGATCTTATCCAACCACAATGAAAGTTTATGAGTGTACAAAGAATGCCGATGGCACATTAACTGAAGGTACTTCAACTATTACTGGAGGAAACTTGAGCAACACAACAAGAAGTGCTACGATTGATTTTGATGTAACCCTTGATGCAAGTAAAATCTATAAAGTTGTAGCAGGTCTCTATCGTGCTCAATTCACAGAGATTGCTTTCAAAACTGAAATCCCAGCTATTGCTACTAATCCAGCTTATGCAAGCATTTCGGTAAATCCTGGAGAGTCTAAGACACAGACACTTACTATCAGTGGTAAGAGGATTAACGATGACGTGAGCATTACACTCAATGACCCTCAAGGTTTATTTAGTATTTCAACAACATCGGTAAGCCTTGTTGACGCTTTGGCAGGTACCGCCACAGTTGATGTGACCTTTAATGGTCCAGAAGAATATGGCGATTATGAAGCCTCAATGACCTTAACAAGTGGTGATATAACCAATACTGTTCCACTGTATGGTACTGTAGCTGATATGGGTACTGCTCGCAGCGAATATCTTGATATTAAGAGGTATTCTACTCTTGATGAGAATGACTGGTACAGTGATGTTTGCGTTAAGCCTTACGAATACACTATTGATGAGGATAATGAATGTGCATGGCTAACAATGCCCGCTGCTGTGTCGGTATATGGCTGGGCCTACGATGAATGGTCATGGCACTGGGCTAATGGCGCCAATAGTGATAACCCATTCTATCTGTACTCTGGTATAGACTGGAATTCTATGGATGTGTTCAAAGGTTGTAGCCCTTATTTTGGCAGCATGACAGCTCGAGTATTCGGTCCTCCAACACTCGCTAGCGGCAGTACTGCATCAGCTAATGATTATGCTCTGTTGGTTTATTGTGTAACCAACTGTGATCAGGTTAAGGCAATGTGCTATAACGTTGCTCCCGATACCAGTCACCCCACAGAGATGGAGATTTATGACATTACTAATGGTTGGGACATAAGTGATGACACCTTTGTAGGAAGTTGGGAGGATAACACCAATTATTCTGACGTTGTAATCGAGTCGGAAGACCTTGACCCAACTAAGGTTTATGCCGTAATCGTGCTTTCTTACCAAGGTGTAGTAGAGGAGATGGCGTTCCGCACTCCAGTGGCTGGAGCTCCAAAGACTCCAATTGATGTTGAGGCCAATCCAGGCAGCACTACAGCAGAAATTACTTGGACTCCTGGCGAGAACAACGATTCTTGGAATCTGCGCTGGAGGCCTTGGGTAGATATGTTGGCACAAAACCGCTTCTGGGACTTCGAGGATGCAAGCCAGTATGGCGAATTCACCTTTGTTGACAACGATGGTGATGGTCATAACTGGGGCAGATATAGCGGCGACGGTCTTTTGGGTAATGGAACATACGCTATGCTCTCTGAGGGTTATGACTTTGACAACAATGCATGGCTTGAAAATGTAGACAACTGGATGATTACTCCCAAGGTTAAGCTCGGTGGCTCGGTATCGTTCTATGCTGCAGCTCAATATGGCACAGATTATGGTACTGGACCAGTAGCTGTATATGTATATCAAGGTGACACTTGGAATTCGGTTAGCCAATTCGTTCAGGTTGGTAGCGACCAAAATGTTACTGGCACTTTGACCAAATATACTTACGACTTGAGTGCTTACAGTGGTCCAGGCTACGTTGCTATCGTTCACCATAATGATACCGGCACTCCCTATCTCAACGTTGATGACATTGAGGTTCTTGTCCCCGATGCACAAGAGGATCTTGAGGAGTACGAGTGGAACTATTGCGACAACGTTACTAGTCCTTACGTAATCGAAGGTCTTGAACCAGAGACAACCTACGAGGTTCAAGTACAAGGTGTGAACGAGGCAGGTGTTGTGGGCAACTGGACTGAATCCACTATCTTCACTACTCTGCCAATCACCTCTGCTACTCTTGCTACTATCGAGGGCGAAGGCGTAAAGGGCGAGACTTACACTATCAGTGATGAATTGGTAGCCGTTTATGCCGATGTTGAGAATGGCATTCTGTGGTGTAAAGACCAAGGCAACGTATCGATTGCTGCAACATTCATTAAGGATGGTCAAATCGACTTTATGCGTGACGCTAGCATCTGCGGTACTACTGGCCAGCAGGACGAGTGGGATCAGAGCAACTGGGTTGCCCTCAAGTTCACTGAGGCAACAAGTGACAATGGTATTGAAAGTCTGCTTAACGGTGCAGTCGGCAAGAAGATTAAGGCTGGTACTGTTACTGGTGTTTACACCGATAATAGAAACTTCACTATTGAGGTGCTGCCTGCAAATGGCAACTACACTCTCACGTTCAATGGTTCTGCTGATTACACTAAGAACGTGTACTGCGCAGCCAACTTCCTTGAGAGTAACCTCAACCTTACTGCCGAGAGCACTGGCGCAGTTGATGGCAATGGTACTGTTTACTTCTTTATGAATCCTAAGATTCAGGAGGTTTGCGAGATTACCTACGCTATGTGGGACGGTGAGAAGTTTGTAACTCCTGACAATACAGGTATCGAAGGTGCGTTCAACGTTGACTGGAGCCGCAACTCGGTAGGCACTCCAACTCTGCAAGAGGGTAAGACCTATCGCTTCATCGCTGTGGTTACCCGTCCTGCCAAGTTGGGTGAGCTCCGTGGTGGCGGTGAGCCAAGCGACAACTACGTTATCTATCCTGCCAACCTGAGTGGTGATAGCAATATTGTTACTGGCATCAATGGCGTTTACACCGACGGTTATCGAGGCGACGTTGTTGGAGTAGATTATGTGAATGCCGCTGGTGTGGTAAGCAAGACTCCGTTCCAGGGTGTGAACATTGTTGTGACTCGCTACAGCGACGGCAGCAAGACCACTTCGAAGAAGATATTTAAATAATAGCCCTTCGGGCAGTGGATTGAAGATCGAGGATCGAGAATCGGCTGCCATGTAGGCTCTATACAATAAAGGGTCGCTCCCAATTGCGGGAGCGGCCCTTTTGCATTATAGCATGGAGATGTCTGACTCAGTCCGACTTGGTCCGACTTGGTCTGACATTAGGATTTTTTTAACAAAAACGCTAAACGGTCTGCAACGTTAATAATCATTATTATTTTTTGGCGGTTATGGAAAAATGATTACTTTTGTCTCTACAAAGAAAATCCAGGAATAATGAAATGTATCAATTGCCATCGTGAGATTAGTGACACTATGCGTTTTTGCCCTTTGTGCGGACACATACAGCCCAAAGATCGAGAGGCTTACCTGCGAGAACATCCCGAGTTGCAGGAAGATGATGACGCGCTGTCGGAAGACGAGGTGATGGAAATGATCAAGAAGAAAGAAGGCGGAGATAAACCCACTAACGCCCAGTTGGCAGCAAAGCCTAATGTTGGTGGTCCCAAACCTATAAATGCAGCAAATGCCCCCGTTGGTTGTCAAGGCGAGAAAAATGTGGCTAGCTCTGCTCCTGTAAAAGGTAAATCCATCGTTCAGAGCAGACCTCATAACGTTTCTCAACCCCAAAGGAAGCTCTCAAAGGCCAAAATCGCCGTTCTGGCTTGCATTGCAGCAGCGGTGTTGGGAATTATATTGTTCACGGTCTTAAACAAGTCAAAGGGTATTGATATCGAGGACTTAAATCCGACCGACTCGGTCGCTGCCGTCGATAAAGACAAAGAAACTATCACGGTCGACAATGTCACTTTCACCATGATAAAAGTGGAAGGCGGCACCTTTATCATGGGAGCCACCAGCGAGCAGGGTAGTGATGCTGATGATGACGAGAAACCTGCACATAATGTTACTCTTTCCACATTCTATATGGGCGAGACCGAGGTTACTCAAGAGTTGTGGGAAGCTGTGATGGGCTCCAATCCCAGCAAGAACAAAGGTCCCAAGCAACCAGTGGAAAACGTATCTTGGAACGATTGCAAGACCTTCATCGACAAGCTGAATGCCAAGACAGGCAAGAATTTCCGTATGCCCACCGAGGCCGAGTGGGAGTTTGCAGCTCGAGGAGGAAAGAAGTCACAGTCAACCAAGTATAGTGGTTCTATCACAGCCAAGACAGTTGCATGGTTCAAAGATAACTCAGGCGATAAGACACATGCCGTGGCTTGCCTGAGCGCCAATGAGCTTGGGCTCTATGACATGAGCGGCAACGTCTATGAATGGTGCGCCGATAACTATGACGAGAAGTACTACTCATCCTCTCCTGCCTCCAATCCATGCTGTGAAAAGGTTGGAGCCGACTATGTGTGCCGAGGTGGCGGTTTCAATTTCAAAGAGAATTGCATCCGCGTCTCCTATCGTGATTCCGACAATCCTAAAAACAAATCCAATAAAATAGGACTCAGACTTGTATATTAAGAATTATAAACCACAGTCGTCATGCTCAAATTAAGGACCATATTGCTTTCGATTCTTGTGCTCGCTGCTATCGTGGTGGCAAAAGCCCAGACAACTGCCGACAGCACCAACCAGTATATGCTCATGCCACTGGTATTTGATAAGCAGCAGTCGCCAAGCGGCAATCCAAATCTTGACGATGAACATCCCTCTGGTCTCAAGGTTGAGAACGGATGGATAAAAAACGCCCGCAGGCAATGGAACTGGGTCAATGACATGCGTTATAAACTCATGATTGAGCATCCCGAACTCGTGCGTTACAACGAGCAGATGCTGCCCAAGCCTCCTGAGCAGGTAATCGTGGAAATCGACCCTTCGACGACTGAGCTATCAGTAGCTACTGGCATAGTGAACGGAGAGCAGTTCAAACCAGTTGACAGGCGAGAAGTCAAAATGCACAACTGGCTGCATACTTTTGTTGGGAGCCTGCACGGCACACAGGCTTACATCAGCAACAACTGGTATCAGGGTGGAGAGAACAACCTTAACCTGTTAGGCGATATCCAGTGGGACTGTAACCTCAACCAGAAACTGCATCCCAACTGGTTATTCAATAATACTCTCCACTACCGCTTGGGAATTGCAACCGCAAAGGGCGACAGCCTTCGCAGCTACAGCATCAACGAGGACAATTTCCAGTTCAACTCGCAGCTAGGATATAAGGCGATAAAGAACTGGTACTACTCGGCAACGCTTCTTTTCAAGACTCAGCTCTTAAACAATTATATTACTAACACCCGCGACTTGGCGGCATCGTTCCTATCGTCGGGCGAGCTGAATGTGGGTCTTGGTATGACCTACAACTACAAGGACCAAGAGGGTTACAAGGTTTTCACTCTCTCGATAGCTCCGCTCTCCTATGACTTGAAAATATGCCGTGATATCATCAAAATCGACCCCACTAAGTTCGGTATCGAAGCAGGGCACCACACCAAGCACAGCTTTGGTTCGACAGTTGAAATGAAGTTTGAGTGGAAAATAACGCCCAGTATCAGTTGGAAGACACGATTCTATGCATTTACCGACTATAAATATGTGCAAGGCGACTGGGAAAATACATTCACGTTCTCGGTGAGCAGCCACTTGAACACGCAAATCTTCACCCACCTGCGCTACGACAAATCACGTCCATGGAACGAGGATTGGAAATACTGGCAGTTCAAGGAAATCCTCAGCTTCGGCTTAACCTACCGCTTTGCAACTAAATAAACGCGGCCGAATGGTTTCGTTTTTTGGCCTTGAAACTAATAGCCTGAAGTTAGATTATTTAATTGTTATTGCCCAAGATGATATTGTATGCCACAGTAAGGTCGTTGGCATTGATGGATCCATCCTTGTCGAGGTCTAATTTATCATCAAAGGTGTGGTCAACGCCTAAGAGGTAATTGTAGATACTCGTAACAGTGACAACTGTGACGTAACCATAAGGGTCGTAATCTTCGCTCCACGTCTCAACATAGGCATTGATGTAGGCAAGGTTCTCGATATACCAATTGATAACATATTGCAGCTCGTTGTCAATGTCTTGCCCTATTTTGACATTGGTGTTTTTCCACTTATTATATTCGCGCTGCCATGCTCCACTCTCGACAAAACGCTGCGCTATGGCGTTGATGTGGCTCTCAAAAGAGGTGGGTGATAGCTTGTCCTGAATGAGTTGCAGCCATCGCCGAGCTAGTTTTTGCATGAAGCCATCTATATTATATACCTTCAGTCTCTTATAAGGAGCTTTGGAGTCAAGGCGATCCACCGAAGGGAACTCATTAATTAAACTACCATTCCATGCTCGTCCCAGACATGCATCAAGGTCCCAGGGTGTAATCATGAAGCGATGATCGAAGTTGATGTCGGGCGTCGACAGGAAGGTGTTTTTATAGGGCATGTCGGTGAGCCCAAAGGCCATCATGAACACCCAGTAATCGACCAGATTGTCTTCATAGTACCACTCGTTGTAGTGAGCCGCAAAGTATTCCATCTCACTATCGCAGTTAAAGTCGATGAGATTTATCAATGGCTGCCACGCTTGGAGCGACGGGTATTCATCGGGGTGCTCAAGCTCAAAAGAGTCCCAAGACAACGAGTTGGTGTTGCATCCTTCATCATATGTGTTAAGAGACGACCAGGCTACACCCTTGTAAAGTAATCCCTTCACCGTCACCGAACCGTCGTCCTCTACCTTGGCCTTGCGCAGGTTTAGCAGCTTACGGTTAATCTTGTCGCTCAAGCAGTAGATGCCGTGGTATTTACCATTGATGAAGACCTCTACCATCGTGCCTACTGTTCCGTTGCGGTTGCCATACTTTGTATCCCACATCGTGTGGCTGAATTCGTTCCAGATGTCGAAGCACACTCGATTGCGCATCCTTAGCTTGTCAATGCCCATAGCGTCGAGAATCCATGTGTTGTCGGTGCGCAGCCCTAATAGGTTGGCGTCGAGATCCTCGCCTTCCGAGTCAACAAGCTTTATGTTGAAAGATTTTTTGGAAAGTGACAGTGAATACCTCCCTCGATACTTTAATTGACAATCGTAGGTGTTAAGTTCCGCCATGTGGTCTTTGTACTCGGCAAGAGTGAATGTCGCTGGTGTATAATGATCTTTGTCCACCGAGTCGATTGCTACCTTTAAGTTGACGAGCGGCAACGACAGCTCACTCATGCCCGCAACCATTTTGTAGAAGCTCTGGCCCCAACCTATCAATGGCAATAGACACAACAAAACAGTATGTAGAATCCTACTATTCACCATGGCAAGATTATTAATTGTGCAAAAATAATCATTTTTTTTATTATAAATGTGATATCTATCATCCAAAATAGGAGTGAGGTTGTAAAAACTACGATATTATGAAACTATTATTTGGACAAAAATACATGTTTATTATCTCAAAATCTTGCTTGAGTGATTAAAAATATTTACCTTTGCTAATCATGAAACGAATAATACTCTCCATATTGCTTTCTCTTGCGGTGATGGCGGCTTTCGCCAAGACCCAGCTGCCCGAGCAATCGGTAGTGATTCCCGGATATGATGAGCAGGTGGCTCGAGAGAGGTTTCTAGAGAGTGACCTTCAGCCTCTGGAGGGCATCTGGTACTATCCAGCTGAGGACATGACGCTAGCTATCGAGCGCTGGCAAGCAGAGCCGTCGCACAAGATTGGCTACCGGTTGTTGCTCATAGCCAGCGATGACCTTGAGCTGCTGCCTGGAACTGTGATTGGCTATATCGAGGAAAGCGCTGTCGACAACAAGTTCCATCTGTGGCTCTACAGCCAGCGCAACAAGGTGACGCTGATAGGTCCGCTTGAGTGTGTTGCCACACTCAACAAGGAGTGCACTTCGCTCACCTTCGATCCGCCTCACTGGGAGGTTAAGGTAAGAGCCAATTTCACCCGCTTTCTGCCCACTATCTTCAGGGCAGTGTCGGTAGTCCCCACTGTTGAAGAAGAGAAGCTGCCCATTGGTTTCAAGAAGATTTTTCCTGCCGATGGCAATGGAAATAAGTTTAATAAAGTGAGATACCTATAATTTAAGTTTTAAGTGTCAAGTGTTAAGTTTTAAGTGTTTTGGCACCTTTAACTCTTTTCATTCCTTTACCTCTTCAATCCCTCAATAAACAATGAAAACAAAAATCGCAATATTGATAACATTGATAGCTGTGGTGACTGTGGCTTCGGCTCGCACTCGCACCACGCAAACTCAGCTCAAGAACAACTCGCAGGTGATTGAGGAAATACCCACTGGCACAATTCCCGACTCGCTGCTCACCGAGATAGAGCCAAATGCTGTGACACTGAAAGGCTACAATAAGAAAGCCAGTGACTCGCGCGAATCGTTCTTCGTGACCAACAACACCAATCACCGCATCTCTCATGTGAGGCTGCTCATGCGCTACTCACAAATGAACGGGGAGATGCTTCATGAGCGCATTGCAACTGTCGAGGTCGACCTAAAGCCCAAGGAGACAAGGCTGGTATCGATAAAGACCTTTGATGTGCAGCGCCTTTTTTACTACTATGCCGGCCCCAAGCCCCGCAAGAGCGCAACGCCTTTCAAAGTGGCTTTCCGCCTGGTGGGATATGACATTCCTGTGGGACGATAACACATCAAGTGCCATGAAAGAAAGAATCAGCACCTGCCATGAGATGATGGCGGCAATCGAGGAGTTGGGCTTTGTGCCTCTGCTCACTAGCAGTGTGCCTGGCTTCAGCGCCGAGGAGATGGTCGATGATGACTGCCGCTTTGTCGTCACTGCCGACGGCTGGGACTGGCCGCTGTGGAAGTGGAAAGGTCCCATCATCACCGAGGGCGACTGTGTGTATGGCAAGTTCTTTGCAGGCAAAGCTGGTTTCGTGAGCAAGCAGTGGTGGCCGCACTTTTTTAACTACCGCCGTAGCATGAGCCCAGAGCTAGCACCTGGATCGATTGAAGAGACCATCATGTTCACACTAAGCGAGCATGGCAGCCTTATCACTCGTGAGTTGCGAGCCTTGTGCGGTTTTAGCGGGAGCAAGATGCGCAGCCGCTTTGATTCATATGTCACCCGCTTGCAGATGCAGTGTCGCATAGTTACCGAGGACTTCGTCTACCCACGCGACCGCCACGGCCGCGAGTATGGCTGGGGATGGTCGCTGCTCACTACTCCCGAGCGGCTGCTGGGCAAGGAGGCATGCCAATGTGAGTGCAGCGCCGAAGAGTCGCGAGAGCTCATTTTCAACCATCTGCGTAAAATCCTTCCCTATGCCAGCAGCAAGCAACTGCAGCTCTTAATATAGTTGGAGTTTTTTTTTACTAACGCATAAAGTAAAGCGCTAGGTCATATAATTGATCCAGCGCTTTTCATTTTCAAGAGTTAAATCTCAATGAGTGAAATTACTCACCCTTCTCGAGTTTCTGCTTGAGCTCGGCAAGTGCATCGATGTCGCCAAGAGTAGTCTTCTCGATGTTGCTCGATTGTGCTACTGTTTGATCCTCGGCGGCCTGCTGCTTGCTAGAAGCCTTGCGAGCCTTGCGTGCTTCAGCCTTCTGCTCATCCTCGAAGATGCGGCTGTGGCTCAAGATGATGCGCTTAGCATCCTTGTTGAACTCGATAACCTTGAACTGGAGTTTTTCGTCCTGCTTTGCAGGAGTTCCGTCTTCCTTAACAAGGTGCTTAGGAGTGGCAAAGCCTTCTACTCCGTAAGGCAGGCTGATAACAGCGCCCTTGTCAAGAAGCTCGGTGATAGTACCCTCGTGGATGCTGCCCACGGTGTAGATAGTCTCGAAGTTGTCCCAAGGATTGTCCTCGAGCTGCTTGTGGCCAAGGCTCAAACGACGGTTGTCCTTGTCAATCTCAAGAACAACAACCTCGATGTCGGCACCAATCTGAGTGAACTCGCTTGGGTGCTTGATCTTCTTGGTCCAAGAGAGGTCGCTGATGTGGATAAGTCCGTCAACGCCTTCTTCAAGCTCTACAAATACACCAAAGTTGGTGAAGTTGCGAACCTTTGCATTGTGCTTCGAGCCAACAGGATACTTCTCCTCGATCTTGTCCCAAGGATTCTCCTTAAGCTGCTTGATGCCAAGAGACATCTTGCGCTCGTCGCGGTCGAGAGTGAGGATAACTGCCTCTACCTCGTCGCCCACTTTGAGGAAGTCCTGAGCGCTGCGCAGGTGCTGTGACCAGCTCATCTCGCTCACGTGGATAAGACCCTCTACGCCTGGAGCAATCTCTACGAATGCGCCATAGTCGGTCATGACAACAACCTTGCCAGTAACCTTGTCGCCAACCTTGAGGTTCTCGTCGAGCTTGTCCCATGGATGTGGTTGAAGCTGCTTGAGACCGAGGGCGATACGCTTCTTCTCCTCATCAAAGTCGAGGATAACAACGTTGAGCTTCTGATCGGGCTCTACGATGTCGGCTGGGTTGTTCACGCGGCCCCAAGAGAGGTCGGTGATGTGGATAAGACCGTCAACGCCGCCCAGGTCGATGAATACACCGTAGCTGGTGATGTTCTTAACAGTACCCTCGAGTACCTGACCCTTCTCGAGCTTGGCGATGATTTCCTTGCGCTGTTGCTCGAGCTCGGCCTCGATGAGAGCCTTGTGAGAAACAACAACGTTCTTGTACTCCTGGTTGATTTTAACAACCTTGAACTCCATGGTCTTGTCGACAAACATGTCGTAGTCGCGGATGGGCTTAACGTCGATTTGGCTGCCGGGCAAGAAGGCCTCGATGCCGAATACGTCAACAATCATACCACCCTTAGTGCGACACTTGATGTAACCCTTGATGATTTCATCATTTTCAAGCGCCTGGTTAACGCGCTCCCAACTCTTAGCGGTGCGAGCTTTCTTGTGCGAAAGCACCAGCTGGCCCTTGCTGTCCTCCTGATTCTCGACAAATACCTCAACGGTGTCGCCTACTTTCAGGTCGGGGTTGTAACGGAACTCGTTGAATGGAATAATACCGTCTGACTTGTAGCCAATGTTAACTACTACCTCGCGCTTGTTAATAGAGATAACAGTACCTTCGGTTACTTCTTTGTCCTTGATTGCGCCAAGCGACTTGTCGTAGGCGGCTTCCAGAGCCTCGTAAGACTCATTTTTTTTGGTTTCACCCTTTTCAAAGGCATCCCAATCGAAGTCCTCAAGGGGTGAAATTGGAGAATTTTTTAATTCTTCGCTCATTTAAATAGTTAGTAATATTGAGGCGGTTTTTAATGTCAAAAACCCACCTCAGGGTTAATAATCACAGGTCTCTCAGATTCGTTCCCGAGAAACGCGACTGCAAAGGTACGCATAATTTTATATTCCACAAGCGTTTTGCAGATGATTTTTTGAATATTATTATTTAATGTGGTGGTTTGAGAGTGCTGTGATGCAAAAAACCAGCTTTCAGCATGCTAAAAAAGTGGCCTGGCTGAAAAGTGTTCTACTCCTCTATTTGTTCTGTTTTCAGTCCGGCGAGTTCCTTGATTGAGTTTCCTTTTGAGATGATGCCGCCCTTGCCGGTGAGTTTTGTCATGGCGCTATTGTAGTTCTTCTGCATTGCGTCAATGCCATTCTGGATTTTGTCGAGGTCTGAAGCAAATCCGTCAAGTTTGCCCATCAGCTTCATCACTTCCTTGGCGATGGATTCAGCATTCTTGTTCTGCTTATCGCGCGACCACAACTGCATGAGCAATTGTGCCACACTGAGCAGATGAGTGGGGCTTACGATAACCACATGCTTTGCATAGGCATACTCCCACAACTGCTGATTACCTTGCATGGCAGCCAGGTAGGCTGGTTCATTGGGGATGAACATGAGAGCGAAGTCGGCAGCGTTTTTCACTTGTGTGGTATATTCCTTCTTGGCGAGCAGGTCGACCTGCGCCTTCACCGATGCCACATGGTCCTTGAGCGCCAGTTCCTGAGTTTCGGGTGTCGTAGCGTTGACATAATCTACAAATGCTGTCAGCGACACTTTACTGTCGATGATAAGATTCTTGCCGTCGGGCATAAACAGTGTGAAGTCGGGTCGCAACATGCCGCCTTCATCGTTACGGATGACATTGCCTTGGGTATCGCGAGTCACCTGAATTTTATAGTGTATATCCTCTTTTAGCCCCGAGAGGTCGAGAATGCGCTTGAGCACGCCTTCGCCCCAGTCGCCTTGAATCTTGTTGTTGCTCACTAGGGCGTTAGACAGACGCGTAGCCTCTTGTGTGATTTCTTTGTTGGCTGCCACCATTTTCTCAAGCTCTTTACCAAAGAATTTGGTGTTCACATCCTGTTTCTCCTGGTAGCTTTTAAGTTCCTTGTTGAGGCCGTCGATTTGCTCTTTTAGAGGAGTCAATAACTGTCCAATGCTCGTCTTGCCTTCCTCGTTCATAGTCTTGCGGCTATGGTTGAGCAGTTCGGCTGCCACAAGTTTGAAAGTCTGTTTCGATTCTTCCTCGAGTTGCTCTCGAGTGCGTGTAACAGCTTCGAGTTTTGTTTGCAGCTCAGTCTTGTCACGATCGAGAGCGTCCTTGATGTCGTCAAGTTGCTTGATTTCGGTCTTCAGACTGTCGATAGAGTCGTTGAGTTCGGTAATGCGTTCTTGCTGGAGTTTTACAGTCTGGGTGGCAGTGGCATGCTGGGTTTTGAGATTCACGTTCTCGTCGGCAAGCATTTGTGCCTTGCCGTCGGCAGCTTGCAGCTTATCGCGCAGTTCTTGATTGCCTTCCTTGAGCTGCTTGTTGAGGTTGTCGACGTTTTTTCGCACAAGCCAAACCACGACAGCCCCTAAAGCCATCACAATCAATAATGAAATTATGAAAATAGTAGTGTCAATCATACTTTAGGGGTTGCCTTGTGGTTGAAAAACAGTGTTAATTTATTTCTTAAGTGCTGCAAGGGCTTCTTGCAGAGTAGCGATTTTGCTCTGTGCGTCGGCTTGCTTCTTGCGCTCGGCGGCAACAACGGCCTCGGGTGCATTGGCAACGAAGCGCTCGTTGCTGAGCTTCTTCTCGACGCTGGCGAGGAAGCCTTGAGCATACTGGAGCTCTTTCTCGAGTTTCTCGATTTCCTCATCCATGTTGATGTTGTCTTGGAGAGGCACGGCAAACTCGGTAGTGCCAATCATGAACGATGCAGCGGTTGGGTCTTTGCTCTCAACGGTGGTGAAGGCATCAAGCCCTGCAAGCTTGATGATTACTGGTTTGAAAGCATTGTCCCAAGTGTTGCTTACCACTTGCAGCTCGAGCATGGTCTTGTTGGGGATGTTCTTGCTGGCACGCACGTTGCGCACGGCGGTGATAATCTCGCGAGCCTCGTTCATAGCCTTGATAGCGGCCTCGTCAACAGGCTGTGGCTCGGGTAAGATGGCGTACATGACGCTCTCGCCGTCTTTACGCTCGCTGATGTGCTGCCACAGTTCCTCGCTAATGAATGGCATGAATGGATGGATGAGACGCAGCAGGATGTCGAAGAATCCGAGAGTCGCATCGAGCGTTTTGTTGTCGATGGGCTGTTGGTAGGCTGGCTTTACAATCTCGAGGTATAATGCCGAGAAGTCCTCCCAGAACAACTTGTAGATAGCCATCAATGCATCGCTGATGCGGAATTTCGAGAATAGATCTTTCACCTCGGCGAGCGTGTGGTTGAGCTGTGCCTGGAACCATTCGATAGCCATACGGCTGTGGTCGGGTTGCTCGATGTCGGCAACTTCCCATCCCTTAACCAGGCGGAATGCGTTCCAAATCTTGTTGTTGAAGTTTCGTCCTTGCTCGCACAGAGCCTCGTCGAAGAGGATGTCATTACCTGCTGGAGCGCTGAGCATCATGCCCATGCGCACGCCGTCGGCGCCAAACTTATCCATCAACTCTATTGGGTCGGGGCTGTTTCCAAGCGACTTCGACATCTTGCGGCCCAATTTGTCGCGAACGATACCGGTGAAGTATACGTTGTGGAAAGGCATGTCGTCTAGGTACTCATATCCTGCCATAATCATGCGGGCTACCCAGAAGAAGATGATGTCGGGGGCAGTCACAAGGTCACTGGTGGGGTAGTAGTACTTGATTTCCTCGTTGCCGGGATTTCTTATTCCGTCGAATAGAGAAACGGGCCATAGCCACGAGCTGAACCAAGTATCAAGAGCATCTTCGTCCTGACGCAGGTCGTCGATGGTGATGTTTTCAAAGCCAGGCATCTGATGGGCCTTCTCAAGGGCTTCCTCCTTGGTGAGAGCTACTACAAACTTCTCCTCTTGCTCGTCATTGCAGGGCAAGAAGTAGGCTGGGATGCGGTGTCCCCACCATAGCTGGCGGCTGATGCACCAATCCTGGATGTTCTCGAGCCAGTTGCGATAGGTGGTCTTATATTTGGGAGGGAAGAACTTGAGTTCGTCGTTCATGACGGGAGGCAGAGCCAAGTCGGCAAAGTGCTTCATGTTAAGGAACCACTGCATGCACAGGCGTGGCTCTACGGCAGTGTCGCTGTTGCGCTCGCTGTAACCCACCTTGTTGTCATAGTCTTCCATCTTCTCCATGAGGCCTGCGTTCTCGAGGTCAACAACAATTTCTTTGCGCACTTCCTCGCGAGTCATGCCCACATAGAGTGGCGATTGCTCGCTGATGGTGGCGTCGGCGTTGAAAATGTCGATAGTCTCGAGGTTATGGGTCTTACCCAGCATATAGTCGTTTACGTCGTGAGCTGGAGTCACCTTGAGGCAACCTGTACCAAACTCGATGTCGACATATCGGTCCTCGATAACAGGAATCACGCGGTTGACGAGAGGTACGATAACCTTCTTGCCGCGCAGCCACTGGTTCTTGGGGTCCTTGGGGTTGATGCACATGGCGGTGTCGCCCATAATGGTCTCGGGGCGTGTGGTGGCAACCACTGCATAGCGGCGGCCCTGCTCATCGCGGTGAACTATTTCGCCTTCGGCGCCAGTCTCTCCGCTCATATCATCGTCGGCAACATAGTACTTGAGGTAATAGAGCTTGCTCTTCTCCTCACGATAGATAACCTCCTCGTTGCTGAGAGCAGTCTGTGCTTTAGGATCCCAGTTCACCATGCGCAGGCCACGGTAAATAAGTCCCTTGTTATAGAGGTCAACGAAGACACGGAGCACGCTCTCACTGCGGATTTCGTCCATTGTGAAGGCTGTGCGGCTCCAGTCGCATGAAGCGCCAAGTTTGCGAAGCTGTTGCAGGATGATGCCGCCGTGCTCGTGGGTCCAATCCCAAGCGTGCTTGAGAAACTCGTCACGAGTGAGGTCGGTCTTCTTGATTCCCTGCTCGGCAAGGCGTTTCACCACTTTGGCCTCGGTAGCGATGCTGGCGTGGTCGGTGCCAGGAACCCACAATGCGTTCTTGCCTTCCTGACGAGCTCGACGCATGAGGATGTCCTGGATGGTGTTGTTGAGCATGTGGCCCATGTGAAGCACACCAGTGACGTTGGGTGGTGGAATCACGATAGTGTAGGGTTCGCGCTCATCGGGCACCGACTTGAACAAGTCGTTGTCAATCCAGTACTTATACCATTTGTCCTCGACCGCTTTAGGGTCATACTTAGTAGCCAAAGTGTTCATAAATATATCAAAATATAGATTAAATTTTCAATTCAAGCTGCAAAGATACAAAATAGTTTTTAGTTATTAGTTATTAGTTGTTAGTTTTTGGTTATCTGTTGATTTTTTTTGCTCTTAGATTGATATAGAGAAGCCTTGGGACAATAATCGTGGATCGTGATCGTGGATCATGATCGGTTCACTAATGCAGAATTCAGAATGCAAAATGCAGAATGAACGCCGCGCATGCGGCGCAATACGGAACAGCGCTCACGCAGGACTGGTTGGGACACTTTGTAAAAAAAATGTGGATCGTGATCGTGGATTGTGATCGGGAGTGGGACAAAACTTAAAAAAAAACATGAATCACATACATCACATGAATCACATACATCACATGCATTACATGAATCACATGCATCACATGAATCACATGAATCACATGAATCACATGCATCACATTACACTTCCTCTTTTGTACTTTTCCTCGATGTCAATGATCACTTTTGCTTGTCAACGATGGTTTGTGCAAAAGTAATAGACATTTTAAATCCAAAACAAGATTAAAATCCCAAATCGGTCATTATGTAGTCGGAAGGTCGTTTTTAATCTTAGTTCTTTTGTTTTCACTTATTTCCAAGTAGGATGTTATAAATTACGGTGATATCGGTGGCAGTAACTGTGCCGTCACCATCAACATCGGCATAGGACGATGCTGTGTGGATGTTTCCTAAGAGTATGTTGTAGATTTCGGTGATATCGGTAGCAGTGATAGTCCCATCCATATCGACGTCGGCATCATCAACAGGTTGGATAAAGAACACATTCCACTGGTCGGCATTCATATAGGCATTGAGAAAACGCCTCGGCACATATAAGGTGGCACTATTGTTGGCATAGTCAATAGCGTCAACGCCAAGTTGAATATCATCGGGATGAACATAGCTGTACATCTTCTGCAATGATATGCAGCCATAGAATGCATCATTCTCCATCGCAAATTCTGATGCCGGGAAGCGGCAGGTTTTTATTCCAGTGGAAGAGAATGTGCCGATGCCAATATGTTCCACTGAGTGCGGAATATCTATCGATGTGATGTTGATGCAGCAAGAAAAAGCATAATCACCAATTCTTTTTAAACCTTGCGGGAAGATAATGGATGTGAGCAACCGTTGATTCATGGCAAAATAATCGGGGATGACCTTCACTTTTTGCCCAATGGTGATAGATTCAATTTTGTCACTCTTGGCAAATTGTATGGAATCCATGCTTACAGCATTGTAATTGACCCGCTTGAGTGCCGTCAATCCTTCGGAGAGATTGGTATGCACCTCTTTTAGACCCTCGCCAAGGGTTAGCTCTTCGAGAGCAGAACTCCCATAAAGTACACCCGAAGCAAGCACCTCAACAGAGTCGGGGATAGCAAATGAGGTTAGCGAGCGGCAGTTTCCAAATGCGTTCTCACCTATAGCATCCACTTCTTGGCTCATCTCAATACTGGTTAAAGAAGTGTTGTTAAAGGCATTCGCGCCAATCTTTCGTACTGAGGCCGGCAAGGTCAGTTCGTCAAATTTCTTGTTGTTGCGCATGAAGTAGGAGGGGATGGTCTCGACATTGTCGCCTATTGTGAGATTCGTCACCTGAGTGTAGTTCATGTCAAACTCATTGCAATTTATGGCATTAAAAACAAGAGTCGATGGGCGCATTAAATTGTCGAAGGGCATGAATGTCGTTTCAAGCCCAGTGCCAACTACCAGCGTACTGAGATTGCGATTATTGCTAAATGCATTTCTGCCAAGTTCTTTTACCGAATTGGGGATGATGAGTTCTTGAAGATTGTTGTTAGACAAAGCGCTACCTTCAATAATCTCTACTGATTCAGGTATGTTAATGTGCTGGAGCGCACATGAAGCCAGCACCGCCCATTCAAGTGTTGTCAAGCTGTTGCTGAGCTGAATGTCGCTAAGCGACGAGCATGCACTGAAAGCATAATCACCAATCACAGTCACAGAGTTTGGCACTACCACATTGTTTAGCTTACTGCAATTGCTGAATGCGCAGGAGCCAATCGTCTGCATCCCCTCGTTAAATGTTACGTTTTGCAGTGAAGTGCAGGAGTAGAATGCAGAGTCGCCAATTTGCTTAGTCGATGAGGGGAAATTTATTGCTGCGATTTTTGTGCATTTGAAGAACGCTGCTTTGCCTATAGCTTGCAGTGAAGCGGGCAGTTCAATCTGAGTGATTGCCGAGCATTTGGCGAAGGTCCAGTCGCCAATATCTTTGATGTTTGCGCTCAGTGACACCTCGCTCAGTTTTGTGCAATCGGCGAACAGATTGTCGCTCAACCGCTCAATTCCGACAGGGATAGCTATGCTTGTGATTCCGGTGCAGCCGGCAAATGCTCCATCGCCAAGAGTCTCAATTACCGAAGGCAGAGTGAAGCTTGTGATGCCACTGCAGCCGGCAAAAGAGCCTATACCAATAGCCTTAACACCAACTGGAATTTCCACATTTTTGAGAGACGCATTGTTGGCAAAGGCGCTGTCACCAATCGCAGTGATGCTTTGCGGCAATGCGATGGAGTTGATGCTCAAGCCGTCAAAGCAGTGCGCTGGAAATTCGTTTGCTACAGTGACCAGATTCCCAAAATAGGGTTCGCCACCCTCCACGATTGATGACTCGCTAAAGTCAAACGTTTTTGTGACGTTTTGAGCCAGATGTCTAATCCATGCCACATCGTCGCTGTTGAGTGCACCTTTAATCTTAATTTCGGGATAAAGTTTGTCGTAAGGCTCTGGCAGTAGAGTTGACAGCGTGCCTGGAGTCTCAACCTCTATCACATTCTCTAAATCGTAATTCTCGGGATAGATGTTTACCATCTTGAACTGCTCATTGCTGTAGCCAGCCGTTGTCGAGGAATAAGGATTTAGGAGATTGATATTGAAAAAACCGTCATAGTTGCCTCCCCAGCCCCAATTCACATGAACCAACCCGTTCTGATCGTAACCGTCGAGCACAAACTCATGCACACCATTTGCGCTATTGATGCCGCCATAAATCACAGGAAATGAGTCGCTGATGTTCTTGTAGATGTCTCTCATCCATTCTTCGGCAGGTATCGACTCTTTGTCGGAGAAATAATCGCCGCTTTCGAATCCAAGGTAACGTTTTAAGCCGTATACTGTGTTTGAACTTAACGCCGAACTTGAAGTTGAGGTGTAAGTGGTGTTGGCGGCCACTCCGCAAGCGAGCATCAGTTGTGCTACGGCATTGGCCTGCTCTGCATTGTAGCCGTTGCTGTAGTCTATCAACATATTATCCCAGTCAAATGAGGTGGCGGCAAAGTTTACTGTTACCGTCGAGGTCGAGCCATCGCCATGATGCACGGTCAAGGTTTTTGTGCCATTGCCATATTGTGCCGGGCAACGATGGTAATACATTACCTGTGCCATCGCTGTTGCTACACATCCCGTTAGGCTGGGGGCTTGTGTGCCGTCGGAGGCTATATATATGGGACAGGCGTTATTGAACGGCGCGCTTTGGTTCCACTTGGTTTGGATGAGTGGAGCAACTTCTGGTTTCAACGCTCCTGGCACAACGCTATTGATTGTCACGCCACGCTCGAGTGCTGCATTGACAGTTTCGAGCCACCATATCATGGCATCGGGCATTTCGCTAGCGGTGTTGCACAAGGAATAGGCAATAACCTCGTCTTTTCCATTTTTGTCGCTACCCACTACCACAAACTGGTTGTTACCGCTCTTTACTACTTGCAAATTAGAACGGCGCTCAACAACCCTCATCTTACCACTGGATAGAGCCTTTTGCGCCAAAAAATCAATAGCACACCGTAGCGCCTTTGCATCATCACTTTGAGCGAAGGCCGCACTGCATGTAAGCAGTAATATAGCGAGATATATAATTCTTTGTTTCATATTGAGTTGCAAATAATATACAATTTTTGACTTATGAGGACATTCTTAGTAACCATCACCAGTCACTGTGAAAGAACCAATTTCTTAAGTATTTTAATTGTTCTCCTGCTTTGAATGCTGTAGTGTCATCATCTAAAATATGAGTTTGGATGTCAAATAGGCTTATTACATTGTCTCTTGAAAAATACCATCTAGTTATCTCACCTTTCTCAACAATAGACACACACATAGTGCCAAATTGGTGCCTATTATCAAGAGAATCAGGAGATGCTACTTTTTCGGGGAATATTTCTATGGATTTCTTAATTTTGTTATAACTATATTTATCAATTTTATAAGTATGAACAGGTCCCATTATAGAATCAAACCACATTAGACCATGATAAAAAACATCGTTTTTAGTTCGTGTTCCAGGAATATAATAACTTCCTAAATCATAATAAGAAATCTGCGTTGCCCAAACTGGCTTATCTTGGTTTCCTATGTGTGAGTAAACTATCTTATCTACATTATCTTTAGACAGTTCTGAAGAATAACAGATGTTGACTAATATCAACGACAATAATATAAATAATAGTTTGCGCATATTTTTTCTTCTTTAAGTTGTTTATCAATTGGTTTTTCTTTTTCTATGTCGCAAATATAGTAGAAATCTTTGAAAATCAAAAGAGAAAATAGAGAACTACATCATTTTATCGATATAGTTTATAAGAATATACAAATTGTATTATAGAAATCCTAAATATTTTGTGTGTATATGTTGGATAGAACCATAATTTGCTAAGTATATGAAGCAATGAAGTGGTTAGTCTGCCTAACCACTTCATTATCTTGTTTGTGAATGATAAACCATGTTTGATGGTTTATGTTTATTCCACGTCAAAGAATCCGAGGCCGTCGATGGCGGTGAGCATGCGTTCCACGTAGTCCCAAGAAGTGGCCGACCATTTGAAGCCTAATCGGTAAAGCACCTGAGAGGTGTATTGATTGACGGGCTCAATGGTGCTGACTTGTTTGCCATGTGCCATATCCTGATAGGCCATCAAGCTCTGCAGCATCTTCGAGCGCTTTGGATCGGCTTTGGCCTCGTCCATCTTTTGTGCGAACTCCTCTGCCTCAACCTGGACAGGGGCGCCACCCACCTTTGACAACCCAGCCAATACATCACCAAAGAGTACTGGATGGTTGTTGTAAGGATGGAATACACAACAGCTGTCGGGCGTCTGCGAGAGAAGTACGATAGCTTGTGCCACCTCATTGATGGGCGAGAACTCCATTGCATCGTCACTTATGTCGTAAGGGTAGCATCCCAGCATCTTGAATACACGGATGCGTCCCATAGAGCTGTTGGTATGGAAATTGATTTGGAACTCACCATCGGTACTGCGTGGTGCCAGATTACCCAATCGCATAATCTTCGCCTTCAGCCCGTGATGTGCAATGCCGTCGAGTACCGTACGTTCAGAGATAAACTTGGAGTGAATGTACTGGTTGTCGAGATATTGTCCGAAATAGAGGTCGCGTTCAGAGAGTACCGTATCGGCAGGCAGACGACCTTCAACCGACATGCCTCCGATGCTATAAGTAGATGTGTGAATGAGGCGTGCTCCAGTCTTCAGACAGAATTTCATACAGTTCACAGCACCGCCGATATTCACGTCTTCAATATCAGTGCCGCTGGAGAAATGCTTCACTACTGCAGCACAGTTGAACACAGTATCAACTTTGAAGTCGGAGATAAGTGACGTGAGGTCGGAGAAATCCTTGGTAACGTCGCCTAAAACAATGCGGATACGTGTGCCGAACAGTTCCTTGTAGCTCTTGGCGAAATAAAAGTACAAGAAACTCTTAAGACGGTTCTGTGCCTTTTCTTCAGACTCGGCACGCACCATGCACCATATTACAGGCACGTCATCGCGTTCAATCAGTTCCTTGAGAATGTGAATGCCCAAAAATCCTGTTGAACCCGTAAGCAGCACGTTACCTATCTTCTGCAGACTGCCCTGACGGAAAGCGTCAAGGGTGTTCTGCTTCAAGAGGGTGTCGAGCGGTATGTAGTTGAAGTCGCGGTCGGCTTTAGCGTCGCCGCCTTCGGATGAAGTAGCGTCAGAGCCAGATATCAGAGCCGCAAGCAGTCTGGGAGTAGGATTGGTGAAAACATCGCCATAGGCTACATGCACTCCACGTTTGTCGGCCTCGATGATGACGCGTGTCACATTCAGCGACGTACCACCAAGGTCGAAGAAACTATCGGTAGCTCCCACTCTCTCAGCCTCTAGTACCTCGGCGAAGATGTCGCAGAAGGTCTGTTCAGTGTCGTTTTGCGGTGCTATATACTCACCAGCAGCAACCATTTGAGGCTCAGGCAGAACTTTAGTATTTATCTTTCCGTTGGGTGTAACAGGCATTTCGGGCAGTTGCAGATAGGCCGTAGGCACCATATAGGTAGTAAGGCTCTTACTGATTTGTGCCTTCATCTGGTCGATCGGAATCTCGCGGTCGGCCACAAAATAGGCGCAGAGATGATCCTTCCCTTTCAGCTTGCGGATGAGAACGATGACATTATTAACGCCTTCAACCTTCATCATCACACTTTCTATCTCACCAAGCTCGATGCGTTGACCACGCAGTTTCACCTGATTGTCGGTACGTCCAAGGATATGTACGTTACCCTTCTCGTCCCAACGTGCAAAGTCGCCCGAACGATAGAAGCGTTGTCCTTGCCAAGTAATAAATGCGGCATCAGTCTTATCGGGAAGTTTGTTGTAGCCGTGTGCCACCTGAACACCACCTATTAACAGCTCGCCAACTACACCAACTGGCAGTTCGTTGAGATCCTGATCTACAATGCACTCCTGCATGTTCAGTAACGGACGGCCAACGGTCACTTGGTCTTCGTGGGTCAACTCATGGCAGTTGCTTTCTACGGTTGTTTCGGTTGGTCCGTAGCAATTGAATATATGGGCTTTTGGTGTCTGTTCCTGCAAGCGGCGCATCAGTCCGTCGGGGAATTTCTCACCACCACACATCACAATGATGCAGCGTCGCAAGGCTTCCATGAAACCATCGCTGGCCATGAATGAAACTAATCGCGACTGTGCCGAACAGATGACGTCAACATGGTTGTCGTCCATTAGGCTGGTTACCTCGAGAGGATCGTTCACAAAGTCATCGTGCACGAGAACGAAGGTGAGTCCGTTGAAGAGTGCCAGACCGTGTTCTACGAATGAGCCGTCGAACGAAAGAGATGTCAGTCCAAGCACAGCGTGTCCTTCATTCTTTGCAATATAGTTGCGTTTGTTCACAGGATGGACTGTTAACTCGTTACAGATGCCACGATGATGCAGCATTACGCCCTTTGGACGGCCTGTAGAGCCACTTGTGTAAATCAGGTAAGCCAAATCATCGGGAGTAATGTCTGGTTGACAGCTGAGATCTGAGATTTGACAGTTGAGCAGCTCCTCCACATCAAGCATTTTGTCGGCTGGTGCCAGATCAGCATGCTCTGCGTCGGTGATGATATATCGGGCATCGGAGTCCTCAAGTATCAGTTGGATGCGATCGGCAGGGTAGTGCGGGTCACAAGGAATGAATGCAGCTCCCGTTTTAAGAATGCCATACATCGAGAGCATCACTCTGCTGGTACGCGGTAATAACATGGCTACTCTGTCGCGCGGCTTTACACCACGCTGTATCAGTGCATTAGCTATGCGGTTGGCAGCTGCGTTGAACTCGGCGTAGGTGAATGTCGCATCGCTGGCTACCAATGCCAGGCGGTCGGGATGCTGAGTTGCCTGCTGCTCCATACCTTGATGCAGGAACAGCACTGGAATATCGCCACGGCCTTCTTCATGCATAGGCACAACCATCTGTTGCTGGCGTTCACTCATGATGGAGATGCTGCGCAAAGGTGCATCGGGTGTGTCAATGAAATGATAAGCGACAGCGGCAATACTCTCGGCAAGGCCTGCCATCATTTGCTGACTATAGAAGGAATCATCATATTGTACGACCACCGATGGCTGACCTTGATGTGGACTGATGAGGATACAAGCTTTAAACTTCGGAATGTCGAGTTCCATCGTCTCAATGCTCAGTGGTGTTTCTCCTACCTTATATTCGTTGATGACCCCCATCTGATAGACGAAGTTGATCTTTGAATAGAAGCCATAATCGGCAGCAACGCGAGCAAATGGATACTGCTCATGTCGCATGGTCTCGTCGAAGTCGTTGCTAACAGTTTTCAAGAAATCTTTCACCACTCCTTCACCGATATGACCATGCAAAGCCAATGTGTTCACAAACATACCGACGGTATCGGACAAACGGACATCAGAACGGCCATTGCTGATGGTTGACATATAGACATCGCGAGTAGCAGCATAGCGGGAGATGGTGTAATAGGCTGCTCCCAATAGCAGATTGGCAGGAGTAATACCCTGTGTGTGACAGAACTGCTCGATGCGCTCCATATCAATGGGGAATGCTGCCTCGCCGGTGTGACCTTGTTTTTCAGCTCCCTGTAAATCGGCAGGTATCTCTGTTGGATCTTCGCAGTCGGCCAGAACCTTGTTGAAGAAATCTTTGGCTTCGGGACTCTCTGCTGTATTCTTCACATAATCAGCATAAGAGTACTGTTCGGCTTCAATGGGCTCACCATTAAGACGTGCTGTCACTTGTGAGAAGAATAAGTCGAAAGAGGCACCGTCGAAGATGAGATGATGGAAATCGGCCAACAGATGAAGAGCTGTCTCGGTCTCTACGACCTCCAATCGGTAAAGCGGCCCTTCGTTCAATCGGAACGGCATTACGAATCCTTGCTTATGTTGCTCATATTCGGCATCGCTCATCTGCTGGCGGCCTACGATGGCCTCATGCTCCTTGTTCCATACTTGTACGGTCTCGTCGCCCTGAAGCTCGAAATGGCAAGCAAGCAGCGGATGCAGTCGTGCTACGTCGGCTACCGCATCAACCAGCTTGTCGGCAGTGACCTCACGAGGGAATGTTGCAGAGGCTGGAATGTTATAGACAATAGCCATCGGGTTCTTCATGCATTCCACATATAGACCCTGTTGTGGATAGGAGAGCTTAGCTGGGAATGCGTTATCGTGTGATTGCTTGACTTCTTGGGTTTTTGACTGCGCAGCCCCGCTCAAGCAATATTTTATAATCTCGTTCTCAATGCTCTGTAGCGTACCGCTCTTGATTAGCGACTTCGAATCGAGGGTGACTCCGTAGCGTTTGTTCACCTGAACGGCGAGTCTAATGGATGAGATTGATGTTAATCCTGCATATCCCAGAATTGTAGTTATGCCGAAGTCGGTATTGTTGATGATGCTGGCAATCAGTTCATGGAGTTCCTCTTCCAGAACATTCATCGGGGCATTCACGGCTTCGGCCATTGAGGCTTTCTTCTCGGGTTTTGGCAGTGCTTTCTTGTTCACCTTCTGGTTCTGGTTCAATGGGATGCTGTCTATCTGCATCGTCACGGCAGGCACCATATACGGCGGTTTCTGGTCGAGGATGAAATTGTTCAAAGCTTCGATGTCTATTTGCTCATCGCTGACGATATAGGCCGCAATGAATTTTCCTCCGCCTTGCTCATCGAAAGCTTGGACAGTGGCATCCTTGATACCAGGGAACTCACGGATTACAGTTTCCACCTCTTTTAGCTCGATACGGAAGCCGCGAATCTTCACCTGGCCATCGCTACGACCAACAAACTGTATACTGCCATCTCCCAGATAACGAACAATATCGCCTGTTCGGTAAATGCGTTTATACTTATCTTCTTTCGAGAAAGGATTCTTTATAAACACTTCTGCCGTTTTCTCCGGTCGGTTCAGATAGCCTCGGCCCACTTGCGGTCCACTGGCCCATAGCTCACCCACAGCACCTGCTGGCAAGCGATGTCCTTGTGAATCGACAATATACAGGCGCATGTTGTCGATCGCTTTGCCAATGGGAATGTTCTTTTGCTTCTCATCCACTTGATAGCAGGTCTCGAGAATGGTGGTTTCAGTAGGCCCATAGGCATTATGCAGCTTATAACCCTTAGGAGGTTCAAGCGACGCCAGTTTCTCACCGCCTGTAGTGAAGTGCTTTAACGAATGGTTTTCGATGGTTGTCGCAAACTGATACGCTACCTGTGTCGTCATAAAGGCATTGGTGATGTGTTCGCGCTCAAAATACTCATTCAGGGCAATCAAATCCAAACGCAGTTCCTCTGGAATGATATACACCGTGGCGCCACGTGTCAGGGCAGGATATGTATCGTACATATTAGCGTCGAACCCATACGATGCATAAGCAGTAACCTTATCTGTTTCCTTCAGGTCGTAATATCGATGATACCAATGTATGAAAGCTACGAGATTACTATGCATCAGCTGACAGCCTTTGGGCGTACCTGTAGAACCAGAGGTGTAAAGGAGTATAAATAAGTTGTTTGGGGAGACCTCAACATGTTGTTGTGTCGTTATTTCAATATTTTGAATGTCCTTTGTCAGTAGTACCTCACCTTGATATTCATCCACTATGGGACGCAAATCTTCGTCGGCAATCAGCAGTTTGGCATTGGCATCCTGCATCATGAAGTTAAGACGTTCTTTTGGATAGGTTGGATCCAATGGCTGATAGGCACAGCCTGCCTTAATAGCGCCTAAAGATGCAACAGGCATCCATTCGCTACGTGGAATCAAGATAGATACAACATCTTCAAGTCCTAAGCCTTTCGAGATAAGGTAGCCAGCGATTCGGTCGCTCAACTCGTCAACCTCGCGGTAAGTCAGCTTAACATCTTTATAAACCACAGCAATGTTGTCGGGTGTCTCTTTTGCCTGACGCCTGAATAATGAGACGACGGTTTGTGTGTTATCGTAATCGACATCTGTTTCGTTGAAGGAATCCAGCAACTTCGTCTGCTCTACAGAAAGAAGCGATATGTCCAAAAGTCGAGCCTGTGGCTGGTTGATGAAAGTCTTAAGCACGTTGGCGATGGACTCAGTGAGTTGTGCCATTAATGATTCGCTGTACTGGCCGTTGTCATATTCTGTCACGATGCAAGGCTGTCCGTCGTGTATCTCCAGACGTACTATCAACCGGAACTTGGGCGCTCCTGCCTCTAGACTTTCAACATTCACCTCATGTCCGTTCTGCATATAGCGGGTCACCATTCCCAGCTGATAGGCAAAGGCCAGTTCTGGGGTATACCCATAGTCGGCGGCAATACGGGCAAAGGGATACTGCTCATGTCGCATGGCCTCGTCAAAACGATGGCTGACATCCTTGATAAAGTCCATTACACTCACGTCGGCGAGTTTTGCAGCGAACGGAAGTGTGTTGACAAACATACCGAAGGTGTTCTGAATGCGGATGTTGGAACGTCCGCTGGAAACTGTGCTGATATACAGGTCATCGTTGCCAGTGAAGCGGGCAAAGACTAATAGCGTGGCCGCCAGAGTAAGGTGTGCTGGTGTTACTGGATGCTCTCTACAGAACTGCTCAATGGCCTCCAAGTCGATGGGGCGATACAATTCTGATGATTTCTCGCATTCATGAGGCGATGTCAGGTCGGATGGCAACTCTGTTGCTCCCTCGCACGCTCCCAATAAGTTGTCATAGTAAGTCTTGTGTGCCTCGATTGAATCTTTCTGTTCGTCGGCAGCGTGATTCAAATGGGTATAGGTCTCCGCATCCACATTCTTGCCCTCCAAGGCATCACAAAGCTGGATGATGAACAGGTCTAGTGAACTGCCGTCGAATACCAAATGATGGATATCTAAAAGCAGGAATACACCATTCTCGGTCTTGGCAATCTCCATTCGGCAGAGTACATCCTTGTTCAAATCAAACGGGCGTACAAAAGCCTTTTTATGTTCTGCGAGCTGCTGGTCCGTAAGGGGCAATATGGGAATATCGATATCAATGGACGCATAACGTTGCACAATGTCATCGCCTTCTGCCTCAAAGTGCACAAAGATATGCTTGTGTGCATCTAAAACTGTGAGCACTGCTTTGCGCAGCTTCTCTGTATCTGTATCGGCAGGGAAACCGAGTACCCAGGGAATATTATACTGAGTGTCTTCAGGATTATTGATGCAATCGACATAAACACCTGTTTGGGAGAAAGAAAGCGGTGCTACCGTCATTTCTTCTACAGGTGATGCGTGTTGTGTGTCGGGTGATGATTGATGGTTGATAGCCTCTTCTATCATGAGAATTGTAGCATCCTTGACCAGATTTCTGGCATCCAGTGCCACACCGTATTTTTTGTAAGCCGTAGCCGCCAAACGGATAGCTGAGATGGAAGTCAGGCCTACGTAGCGGAGTTGTGTGTCGATGCCGAACTCCGTATTATGGATGATTTTCCCCACCATCTCTACCAATTCACTCTGCAGCTCGTTCTCTGGCTTTCTGACATCGGCCATCTGACTTCTTACCTCTTTATTTGGCTTAGGCAATGCACGTTTGTCCACCTTCTGGTTTTGGTTGAGCGGTATGCGCTCTATCTGCATTGTCACGGCAGGCACCATATAGGGAGGTTTGCGTTCCAGGATGAAATTGTTAAGAGCTTCGATGTCTATTTGCTCATCGCTTACGATATAGGCAGCAATATATTTTCCTCCGCCGTCCTCTTCGAAGGCCTGCACAGTGACATCTTTGATGCCAGGAAATTCTTTGATGACTCCTTCAACTTCGCGCATCTCGATGCGGAAGCCACGAATCTTCACCTGACCATCTCGGCGCCCGATGAACTGCAGGTTTCCATCAGGCAACCAGCGTACTATATCACCTGTGTGGTAGACGCGGTCGTAGTCAGGCTCTTGGCAGAAGGGATTGGGTGTAAAAGCTTGGGCGTTCTGTTCCGGTCGGTTCAGATATCCACGCCCAACCTGAGGACCACTTATCCACAATTCGCCCTCCTGTCCGTTCTCCACCAGTTGTCCTTGCTGGTCCACCACATAAAGTCGGAAGGAATCGAGTGGTTTGCCAATAGGAGCATTTTTCTCAAATTGATGTATGGGATATATCGTTGAGAAAATAGTACACTCGGTAGGACCGTAGCCGTTGTGCAACTGGAAATGGGCGGGTGGCTCCACGGGAATGAAGCTCTCACCGCCTACCGATAGATGCTTGAGCGAGTGGTTATCCATTTCGGCAAACTGACAGCCTACCTGAGTGGTCATAAAGGCATGGGTGATGTGATTAGCCTCGAAATAGTCATTCAGTGCAATCAGGTCGAGACGAATCTCCTCAGGAATGATATAAACCGTAGCACCCGTAGTCAAGGCTGGATACATGTCCATCATACAAGCATCAAATCCATAACTGGCGTAGGCGGCCACGTGGTCACCAGGTTGCAGGTCATAGTAACGGCGATACCAGTCGCAGAAAGTCACAACATTCCTGTGTTCCAGCATACAGCCTTTAGGCACACCCGTTGAACCGGATGTGTAAAGCAGGATGAATAAAGACCCTGGCTTCGGTTCCGCAGGTTGTGATTTCGCAGTTAAGGAGAGGACATCTTTAGTCAGTAGCACCTCACCTTGATATTCGTCCACAATGGGACGCAATTCCTCATCGGCAATCAGCAACTTGGCACTGGCATCCTGCATCATGAAGTTCAGGCGCTCCTTAGGGTAACTGGGGTCCAGCGGCTGATAGGCACAGCCTGCCTTTAACACACCAAGGGAGGCAATAGCCATCCACTCGCAACGGGGAATCAGGACCGAAACGACATCTTCTTCTTTCAACCCCTTAGAGGCGACATAGTTAGCTATGCGGTCGCTAATATCGTCTACTTCTGCATAAGTATATTTCTTCTCCTTATATACTACTGCTATGTTCTCAGGTGTCTCTTTCGCCTGACGGCGGAACAACGAAACGATGGTATTATTCATATTAACAATTCACTTAATTTTCGAACTCAAAAAGATTAATAAAGCCTGTCATTTTAAATACGTTCTTGATTTCGTCGTTAAGGCCCTTTAGAATCACTGTGTGGCCGTGCGACTTGGCTTTCTTGAGGATGCCGAGCAAGATGCGCAGTCCACTTGATGCGATGTACTCAAGTTTCTCGCAATCAATTAGGATGTCTTTGTCCTCGTTTTCGTAGAGAGGGTTCAGTTCCTTCTCAACCTCAATAGCGGCAGCAGTGTCAAGTTCGCCTTCAAAAATGGCAACCAACTTGCCTTCAATTTCGTTAATTGTAATTTTCATAATTGTATGGTTTATTTGTATATTAATATTATCAAATTGTTATCAGTAAATCAAAAAAATAGTTTATTATATTCTTGAGGGGTGATTTCCTTCATTTTTATTATTTTTTGGGGAACCCAACTTTCTCCTTCAGGATTTATGTGTTCTCTTAGAATAAGTTTATGGTTTTTGTATTCAAAAATCAGTTTGTCACGATAAAACCAACCTCCTTCTAAAAAACGACTTATATCTGGCTCATAATCAAAATCAAGAACTATTGTATTTCCTTTGGAGTGCCAGTGGCCTTTTCCTTGATAATGGATAAAATCGACGCTAGTTCTATGCCTATATTCAAATGTGCTATCATTTAAGTTAAGATGACACTTAAAATAATCATTGATGTTGCTGGAATATTTGCTAAAGAAGTAAACATCAGACTTTTGATTGAAGTCACTTGTGAATGAACTCATAGTAGAACAGCTACAAAAAGAAATCATTAGCAAAAGTGATACCAATATGTGTAGGAAGGGTTTCATTCCTTTCTCCACTTTGATAGCGGCAGCTGTGTTAAGCCCGCCTTTAAACATGGCGACCAATTTGCCTTCGATTCCATTAATTGTAGTCGTCATAATCAAATGATTTATTGTGTATTAATAGTTTTTTTTGGTGTAATTGTTGTCTGTCAATACTTCTTCTTGAGCGTTAGCACATTCTTGTGGTTAATGCGCTCGTAGTTGATGGTGTCCATGAGCTGGCGCACGAGGAAGATTCCCAGGCCGCCTATCTGTCGGTCTTCGGCGCTGAGAGAAGTGTCGACGTCGGGGGCGTCGGTGGGGGCAAATGCCACGCCATTGTCGGTTATTACCCATTTAATGGTGTCGCAAGTTGCCGATGCTATAATGTTGATGTCGCCTTTCTCTCCCTTGGGGTAGGCGTAATTTATAACATTCACTACGGCTTCTTCGATGGCGAGCCTCATATTGGTGGCAGTGCTTTTGTCGAGGTTGAGTTTGTCGCAAAATGCTGTGACAAAATCGTTCACTTGTGATATGTGTGACAGGTCATTCTCCACCGTCAGTTCTTGACGTGCAATAGGTTGCTCAGGGGTTGGGGTGTAGCGCACGGCGAGTAAGGTTAAGTCGTCGCTTTGTTCGGCATTGCCCACAAAGTCGCTCGCAGCTCTTGTGAGTGTGTCGAGCAGAATCTGTGACGTATCGCAATGATGCTGAGTGATAGTGTCTTTTACCCGCTCAATACCGAACTGCTGGTGCTTAGTGTCCATCGCCTCGGTGAGTCCATCGGTATAGAGCAGCAATGTGGCTTGTGGCTTGAGAATGGTTGTTTGGCTTTCATAGAACCAATCCTTGACGATGCCGAGCACCATGTTGGCTTTCACGTCAAGGGTCTGTGGCTCATCACCATCGATGATGACAGGAGTGTCGTGGCCTGCGTTGCAGTAGTGCAATCGTCCTGTGGGCAGGTCAAGCACACCGATAAAGAAGGTGACGAACATGCTGGATTCATTGCCGTGACACACAGCCTTATTGATGTGCTGCATGATGCGAGCCGGGTTGCTCTCTTGCGAACCGAAGGAACGGAACATGGAGTGGGTCACCGACATGATGAGTGCCGATGGCACTCCCTTGCCGCTGGCGTCACCAATGCAGAAGAACAGTTTGTCGTCGCGCAAGAAATAATCGTAGATGTCGCCTCCCACCTCGCGTGCGGCGAGCAGAGTGGCAGCAATGTCGATGTTGTTATGGCTGATGTCGTCATGCGGCAGCATCTCGCTTTGGATGCGTTTAGCTACCTGCAGCTCGCTGCTGAGACGTTCATGTTCAATCTCGTTTTCAGCCATTCGCTTGTTGTTCTTGATGAATCGGTAGATGATATATCCCAGCAGCAAGAATCCCAGCAGCATTAGCAAGCCAGTCCTCAAGCGTATTTTGTCAAGGTCGCCATAAACTTCCTTATCATAGCACACTACTGCCACCATCCAACGGGGATTTCCTTTCATGTGATGGAAGAAGACACAGGCATCCTGACCATCTTCGTTAACGAATTCTTTAACCTTGATTTTGCTTTTGGCGACAGTGCGTGCCTCGGTGGTCGTATCATTAATTGAGCGAATAGCATCGTCAAAGTCTTTATATCGAGGATGGCTTTTAGGAGGTTGGGAGATGAGTTCGCCGTCTTCGGTGAGTAATATGCAGTAGGAAGATGGATACATGTGCCTGTTGTTGAGGCTGTCGCTGAGCCATTCGAGCGACAGGTCTATGCCTGCTATTCCAGCCTTGAGTCCAGTGTAGTCAATGACAGGAATAGAATAAGTTGTTATTAATGAATGGGTCTCAACGCTGTCGATATAAGGGTCGCACCAATAGGGCTTGCCGGTGCTCATTGGCTCGGTGTAGAATTTGAATGTTGTGTAGTCATGACCACCTCGCTTGGCTATATTCTTTCTGACTATAACACTGTTGTTAGAGTTGAATGCCCAAGGCTCATACAGCTCGTTGTCTTTTTTGAAATACCCTGGTACGAATGCTATACCCACACCTTTGAAATAGTCGTTGGCTTGGACTATAGTGCGAATTGCATCATCAATATCGTCGGGATCTTTGGTCAATTTATTAATCTCGGTCACATGGCTGTTAAGTACTTGCTCGGTAGTGTTGAGCATACTTTTGATGAGAATCGCTTTCATCGTCATCTCGATAGAGGCCTTCTTCTCTAGCTCGTTTTCAAGAAGCTGCTTGGTGTAGTAGTATTGTGCTGCCGAAAACAGTTCGATCAGCAATGCGGCAAACACAATAATCAATGTAATCGTTGTGCGCCTGTTTAAGAGTTTCTTTATTTTATCCAGCAGTATTCTCATGGGAAATGACTAATAACTAAAAAATTACCATTTGATTTGCAGGAATCTCGGGCGGATTATGACGTTGAGCCATGCCCAGTGCAGGTTGCGTCCTTTATCTACGCACTCTATGCGTTCCAATGTCTCATCACCGTGCATATAGGAATAACCTGCCGATATGGAGACCTCTTTAATTGGGCGGTAGGTCACACTGAGTTCTATCTCGTGTCCCAACGACCGGCTCATGTCTTCAAGCCATGTGGCAGTGGCAAAATAATGATAGGTGGCATCTATATGCAATGGCTTGATGGGATAATAGGTCAAGCCAGCGAAAAAGTTCTGCAAACCAGGAGAGAACCCGTTTTTGAAGGTGCTGATATAGAAGAAATCCATAGCGCCATAGAACTTGTGATGAGTGCCATATACTGGACTGAAACCTTTAATGGTAGAGTGCTGAACTAAACCAAAATAACCCTTAGGGGGCACATTGTAGTAGGGGTCGCCACTCAGGCGGTCATAACCAGCGTTCAGAGTCAATTTACGTGATGGTGAATATGTGCCCAAGACGCTTGCCATCCAAGCAGCAATGTCGACACCATCTTCGCTGGTGCCCATTTGGTAATAGAATGAACCTTCAAGGCTCCAGTTTGCAGGGCGATAGCTCATGTAGGTGCCCACAAGTTGTTGGTAGTTAGTCTTGTTTGGATTGTCGCTGATTTCGGAGCCCTGCAACCCTAGGTTCATAAACAGCAGCGATGCACCGAATGGCACATGTGGATGATCGTAGTGATACCACAGAGCCTGCATCGCCTTGTAGGGTTTGTCGCCATTGCGGTAAACTGTGCCGCCGTCCACGCTCTCTACGTTCTGATTGTAGGCAAACATGGCGTGAACCTTATGAATGTCGTTCTCATAGCCCACCTTGAGAAGGTCGTGTGAGAGAGCAACCTCGGTCCAGTCGTCAGAACCAATAATGCGCTCGTCGTCATAACTGAGCACCTGACGTCCTATTTTGGCGAAAAGACCATTTCGTGCAGTGAGTTGCGCCCAAGCTTCATATATATTTAACGAGCCTTTGCCTGCCTGTCCCCACACCGCCGAGTGCTGCGCTGTGATGTGAGTCTTGAGGAAAGTGCGCTCATAGTCTAGCCCCAGTCTAGTGCGCTCAACTATAAAACTGGCCTTGTTGTCACCATCGTTAGCATTACCCGATAGTCCACCATGTCTTATCTCACCACGCGTAAGCAGTTCGGCGTCTAGAGTGAAATTGTTGGGTTTCTCTTCTTGATCTTGTGCCCATGCTGCAAAGGATGTGAACGCGAGCATGCACAGCGGTATTATCCAGTATTTAATGGTATTCATTATATTAATTTGCGTAATACTTTTAAATTTACAAAGATAATACAAATTTAAAAATCTGCCAAAAATCTTTTATTTTTCACTTTTCCAGAAGATCCGGCTTGCGGCATCATTTACAACAAGAAACAGATTGTCGGCAGCACTTTTGCCAAATGGAGACAGCCTGCTTATTCTGGCGATAGCCAACTTGTCGATCACCGCTTTTGTCATGGAAAGGAAATAGAAACAAAAGCTTAGTCAACGACATAGAACTAGTAGATAAATTACACTGTTGTTTCCCTTTTTCATCTCTTTTTTTGCATCTGTGAGGAAAAAACAATAATTTTGCAAGCAGAAAATACTTGAATTTACTAAACATTATGAAGAAATTTATACTTGTTAGTTTAGCGATCCTCGCTTTCGGCATGGCAGCTAATGCCACTGTTTTTGGCGATGTGGACGGTGACGGATATGTTACAAGTTCCGACATCACAGCGCTTTATAGCTACCTGCTTAGTGGCAATATGACTTATTATTCAACTAGTGACGTCGACGGCGATGGCAGTATTACAAGCGCCGACGTGACTTTGGTATATAGCATCTTGTTGGGCACTTATACCCCAGTCGTCAACCATGAATATGTTGACTTGGGATTGCCTAGCGGAACACTGTGGGCAACAATGAACGTTGGAGCCAGCAGCCCCGAAGAATGTGGCGACTACTTCTCATGGGGTGAGACTACACCCAGAGGAGTAGACCCTTACTGGACCAACTACCAATGTAGCGTCAACAAATGGAACACGATGACCAAATACTGCACCAATAGCAGTCATGGCTACAACGGCATTGTCGACAACTTAACCGAACTTGAACCCGAGGACGATGCCGCCACAGTCAACTGGGGCTCAGGGTGGCAGATGCCCTCTAAAACACAGATGGAAGAGTTGCGTACTAAATGCACATGGCAGTGGACAACAAAGAATGGTGTGAAAGGCTACCTGGTTAAAAGCAAAAATAATAGTAATTCGCTGTTTTTGCCTGTTACAGACTATTACTCCAATGGCCAAATCTATTACTCAGGCAACCTTGGCTACTATTGGACTCGCACGCTCCATGAAACGTTATCCTACAAAGCTTACTACCTCTTCTTCTACACATCGAGCAACTTGGAATGCACCTACGGCGAGCGCTACAGCGGGTTTGCTGTGCGCGCTGTGCGAAAGCAAACATATTGATGGCGTCGCGTGACGAAAATGCAAAAAACATAGAAAAGAGAAATATGCAGCAAGAATATCATCAATTAAGAAAAAATTACCTCATTCATACCATTATGAAAAGAACTAAAATATTTTTAACTTCGCTTGTGTTTGCTTCTATGATGTCAACAATGGGTTACATGAATGCCCAAACACAGACAAAGGAAGCGCCCGACTGGAGAAAACTTCATTACCTGTCCGAAGAAGAGATGAAGACCCCCGTGAGGGCCACCAACTTCACGGAAACACCTCCACCAACCGAAGCACCCCGCTTCGTGGCAGAATTTGAGCCCATGCAGGGCGTGACGATTCGCTATCCGCTGGGCATTCCAGTTAGCTTGGTTAAATCGTTGGCCGAGAACTGCCAGGTGTACTGCATCGTGAGCCAATACCAACAGTCATCGGCACAGTCGAGTTTTAGCAATGCGGGAGTTAACATGAATCGAGTCACCTTCGTAAATGCGACTTCAGATTCCTACTGGGTGCGCGACTACGGCCCCTGGTATATCTTTGCCGGCAAGAATCCTGCCATCGTAGACAATGTGTATAATCGTCCGCGGCAGAATGACGACGTGATACCTTCGAGATTTGCCTCTTTCTGGGGTATCCCCATGTACGGTATGAACCTGACACACACTGGAGGTAACATGATGCAAGACGGACGCGGACACGCTGTTAGCGACGATTTGGTCCTTTCAGAGAACACAAATAACGAAGTCAATGGGCGCCAGAAAATGCATGAATACCTCGGCATCGACAACTACCACATCACCATTGACCCGCAGGATGACTACATTGCCCATGTAGACTGCTGGGGAAAATTATTGGCTCCAGATAAAATCTTGATTGCGAAACTGCCGACGAGCGACAGCAGATATGAGGACTATGAGGCCGTGGCCAACTATTTCGCCACAACCAAATGCTGCTGGGGCTATAACTACAAGGTGTACCGTGTCGAAGAACCTGGCGGCAGCACCGTCGCTCCCTATACCAACAGCCTTATCCTCAACAAGCATGTCTATGTGCCGATAGGCAGCAACAACACTTACAATCAACGCGCACTCCAAGTCTACAGGGATGCCATGCCTGGCTACGAGGTGACGGGCGTGACCAACACATCCAGTAGCATCTCGTGGCAGAACACCGATGCCCTTCACTGTCGCACGCGTGGAGTGATGGACTTCAACATGCTGTATGTTGACCACAGGAATGTGCTCTTCGGCACGCAGCAATGCGGTGATTCCATCGCTATCACGAGCAAGTTTATCGCCTATAGCGGCAAGCCACTGAAAGAGGACTCGCTATTGGTTTACTACAGCATAGACAACGGTCCCTACCAGACTGCGCACATGACAGCTACCGGTGCGCCCGATGAATATGTGGGCTACATTACAGGCTATCAACAGGGATCAGAGGTTGACTACTATGTCTTTGGTGCCGACGAATCAGGACACAGCTATCAGCAACCAGTGTTCGGCGAACTGGACCCCCACCACTTCACTGTCAATATGTCTGAACGGCATTAGTAAAGAAAATAACTACTCGGTTAATAAGTCGCCAAAAACAACTAGAGACAACCAGTGATATTTGATTATCAATTGGTTGTCTCTCTTCTTTCGTGCCGCAAAGTTGCATTTTTTTAATACCAGTTGGGGTAGGGTGTGTTGTTCTTTTTAAGAAAATGCTATACATTTAACCATGAACTGTCAAAAAGGGGGGCGTTGCTTCCTCAAGTCACAATTTATTATTAACTTTGTGCCCATATCAAATTTGTAGTATTAATCATAACCATACCGACTAAGATATGAATCAAGATGCTTCAATGAAACAATTGAGTATAACTCCAGTATATAATATTGCTGAGGATGAATACCAAAATTTGTACGATCTTTCAGTTCGTTTATGTGATTATATTACAGAACAAATCAAGAGAGAAAAAAAGGGAGCACTACCAAATTCTTTTTGGTGGCTAAGAACTAGTGCTACAAGACCAGCTTTTCATGATTTGTGTTTTGTTTATAACGGGACTGTTTATAGTTTCTTAATAGGAGTTTTGAAAGATGATCAGATATTAGTTTTTGGAAAAGATTGGAATAATTTTCAAAAAGAAACTAAAAAATATGGCTTACAAGCTTGTATAATACCGGTTAAAATGGATGACTCTTCTATTGAGGTTCTACCATATTTGGATGCTAATACATTGGAACCAATCGTCTTTAATAAGAAGAACTTAAACGATCCTCTTTCAGAATGGGAATTGTATTGCATGGGAGTCATTGAGACCTTAAATTACTTGACTGATAATAATGCAACTAAAATTCAATATTGCGACGTTCCTGGAATAAATCCTTCAATTTGGTTTACTGATAATGAAGGCAATCCATCATATGTTTTGGTCAGGTCAATACCGGCAGGACTTGATGACAACCCATTTTTTATTAATAAGAAGATGATTGATGGTTACAAGGAGGAAGGCCTAAAAGGTTACTTTGTGAATGTCAAATGGGTAAATTTGAGAGGGAATAATGGTAAATTTATGGACAAACAAGTTATTCATTCTAGTATTGTTAGTTCAAAGATTGAACTTGAACCGATAGAAGATGTTGAAAAGAATCATGCAAATATAATAATAGAGGAGAAAGAAATATATGAGTTCTAAAATGTTGATTTATGACTGTATTTTTGTGAGCAATATTTGAGTTCCATGTTGAGAGGAAATATGTCGAAACCGCAACCACCGAAGCTGGCACAACAATTGATGAATATATGTAATTTTATTACTACACTAAAAAAGAGTATTGATTAAATATCAAAATTCTTAGAGTTGTTATTATGTGTAAATGTTTTGTTGAGTAGAGGAGTTATATTTACATAATAATATCCCACTGATTTCAATGGGATATTTTTGTTTTTATGATGTGTCTGATCTGGCTGCTCTAAATTGCCCAAATTAGCATGCCGCCGCAGATAATTACTCCGGTGACGAGAAGGTCGATGAGGCAGTAGCCCATTATATCCTTTGCGTTAAGGCGAGCTATTGCCAAGGCCGGGAGCGCCCAGAATGGTTGTATGAGATTGGTCCATGCGTCGCCCCAAGCGATGGCCATGCCTGTCAAGCCTGGGTCTACACCGAGGTTGGCACCTGCGGTGAACATAACCGGTGCTTGCACAGCCCAATGGCCGCCGCCACTTGGCACAAACATGTTGAGCACTGCTGCACAAAGGAAGGTGAGCAACGGATAGGTGACGGAATTGCTGATTTGGATGCAAGCTTCGGCCATGACGCCACCTAAGCTGATGCCGCTGACTCCGACGCCTGTAACGATGCCCATAATGCCGGCATAGAAGGGGAACTGCAATATGATTCCGGCAGCGCCGGTGGTTGCTTTGCCGAATGCACGCACGTAGGCGACTGGTGTGGAATGTAGCACGAGTCCCAGCGCGAGGAATATCATGATTACTCCGCCAAGGTCTAAATTGGCACCGCGCACAATGAGATGAATCACGAGATAGGCCACAAGCATCAGCGCCACAATCCACGAGAGTAATCTGCTTTGCTCGAGTCGCTGTGCAGGTGTCTTGGCAGGTGAGGAAACTTCGGTCGTGATATTGTCATTCTCTTTCAGGAGAGCTGGGTCGATGGTGAGGATGCCTTGCTTGGGGTGCATCAAGGTGTTGGCGATGGTGATGCCTATTATTACAAACAGCACAATCACCAGGTTGTGCCAGTCTAAGATAGTTCGCGCCAATGTCACAGGGGCGGTCAGCGCACCATCGGTAGCCATTGAGAGAGCCTCGCCAGGTGTGGCCATCGTGAGGGGGATGGAGCCAGAGATGCCGGCATGCCACACTACGAAGCCACTGTAGGCCGATGCGATAAGAAGCCGGTAGTCGACATCGGAACGCTGGCGTGCTATTGCCTTGGCAAACACGACACCAACAATAAGGCCAAAGCCCCAGTTGAGCCAGCAAGATAATGCCGACACGACAGTCACAAGAGCTATTGCAGCGGGGGCACTCTTGGGCAGGCGAGCCATCGCATCGATAGCTTTTTTGATAACCGGTGCTGATGCTAGGGTGGACCCACATACAAGAACTAGAGCCATCTGCATGGCAAACTCTAACAAATTCCAAACGCCGCCTCCCCAGTGCTCAACCACTTCTAGGGGAGTCTGGTGACACAATGGCATCGCCACCAGCGCAGCCACGAAGGTGAGCAGTATGGCGAATATAAACGGATCTGGCAACCAACGTTGCACTAATCGCACGCAGAATTTAATCATTTTAATGTTTTATAGTTAGTGATGTGCAAAATTACACATTTTATAAATATAAATATGTTTTGGGGAGGAAAAAGTTTGATAAGGCGTGAAAAAGCCCATGTCTGCGCTAAGTCGCCAAAAAGTCACCAAAAACACATACAACAAACCCACCAAAAGAGTGACAATTTATTGATTATCAAACATTTGATGGGTTTTATTTTGTGCGCCTGATAGGATTTAAATATAACATCTCATGATTCATAATGACACAAACAATTGTTGAATATCAAGTAATTATAGATTCTTGAAAAGTCTAATTGTTTCATGAGAGGTCATAAACTGTCAAAAAAGGGGGAGCGCACGCTCCCCCAAAAACGCTTTGTTCTCATCTCTTAACAGACCTGGGATTGAGCAGAAAATCATAGATTCCTATCATCAGTATACCCTCCTCATTGTAATATGAGCTGAAACGGTCACCTGTAATTATGATTTTTTTGAATCCATCTGTCACATTAAGCAATGAGGCTTGTTCTTGATCTTTTTTCTGCTCATCGGGTAGAGTATAGGCTGATTGTATGTATAATCGTTCATCATGGCGATTCACTACAAAGTCAATTTCTAGATTTCGACGTTCGCTTTTGCCCTCAGAGTTTCTTTTGATAGTCTCGACAAGACCGATATCTACGCTATATCCAAGTCGACGTAATTCATTGTAAATGACGTTTTCCATCGTGTGATTGAACTCAATCTGACGAAAACCCAGAATTGCGTTTCTGATGCCCACATCCTCAAAAAAGTACTTAGTCTCAGTACCGATGTACTTACGACCTTTAACGTTATAGCGCAAAGCCTCATTGATGATGAAAGCATCCTGAAGGTGTCCTAAATAACGAGCAATTGTATTTGGACCGATGTCAACCCCTCCGACAGACTTGAATGTATTTGATATACGTCTCACGTTAATGCTTGAGCCCATTGCCGAGGCCAAGATGCGCACTAGTTCGTGCATACCATTGGCATTTTGCAGGTTATTTCGCTCAATCACATCCTTCAAATAAACTGTTTCAAAGATTTCACGCAGATAGCTCTCTTTTTCTTCTGGTGAACCCATTTGTGCGACTTGGGGTAGCCCGCCATATAGATAATATTGCTCGAGCGCAACGGCTTTCTCACCTCCAACCGCTTCATAGTATTCAGCGAAACTCAAAGGGTGAATTCGGATTTCCCATCCTCGGCCTCGGAACTCTGTAATAATATCCTTCGATAAGAACTTTGCATTTGACCCAGTTACGAATACTTCGGCATTCCGAACGTTCAGGTATGAGTTTAGCACATCTTCGAATTCGGGCACAAACTGAATCTCATCCAACAAGATATAGTACATATCTTTATCGGTCATCTGCTTGTCAATGTGCTCCAGCAAGGTATCAGGGTCTCGAAACCTCTTGTTGCGACGATCTTCCAGATTCACTTGAATGATGTGATCCTCATGTATCCCTCTCTCCTGCAAATGGTCCCGGTAGATATTGAAAAGCAGGTATGACTTGCCGCAACGGCGGATTCCAGTAACGACTTTAATCATCCCGTTACCCTCGGCTGAAATGAGTTGCTCTAGATATGATTTGCGTTCGAAAAACATAGTTTTATGGAATATTTTTGTAGCAATACACAAATTTATTCCACAAAGATACAGTAAAAAGCCAATTAAGCAAACAAAACACAGCTTTTTTTGGCAAATCTCACTTTTTTTTGCAAGTTTCGGCACAAAACTTAATTGAATAATTCTGCCGCAACCATCATTAGCTGTCATTAACTATTAAAAAAAGGGGGGAGCGCACTCTCCCCGGAAAAAATCCAATCAACCATCATAGGTCAACAATATAGTTTCTTTCTGCAAATGTCCAAAAATCCGTTCATATCCTGCTTAGAATGTAAAATAAACGGGTTTTGAGCACACTATAAACGGAAAACACTAATTATCTATATTTGACTGGAGACTTTTTGTAACATCATAAATAAAGTTGTATATTTGCACCGAGATAAATAATTACATAAAAAGAACCGTCTCTTTGATGTAATCTCAGCCTAACATTCAAGATTGAAACCATAAGAATCCGCGTCATGAGTATAGAAAGAACAGCACCGCGATATTTCATGCACAAATATTGGGGGAAAAAACCAGCTACTGGTATTAGCCATTTAGTTGATAGATATACAAAACCAGGAGATACAATTATTGATCCTTTTTCTGGTTATGGAGTATTCTGTTGCGAAGCGTTTCTTAAGAATCGAAATGTGATAGTTAACGACCTAAACCCCATTGCAAATTTTATTGCCCATAATTTGTTTTCTAAAGATGTTAATATCTCCAATGTTAAAAAATTGTGGCAAAAGATAAAAAAAGAACTATCATCTTACGTAGAACAATGGTACCAAATAACCATTGATGGCAGAAACTATCTCCCTATATCGGTTTTAAGAAGTAAAGAAGGATTGCCAATTCAATTCACATATAAGAATGGTAAAAAAACCTCTATTAAAGATATCCCAGAAGATCTTGCCAAAGACTTCTGTACTTATGAGAATAATTATGTTATAGAAGACTGGTATCCTAAAGTTTCCATTATTGAGAATTCAAGAATATCTGCACGTCCCAACATGACGGTTGGGAATCTCTTCACCAAAAGAACTCTAGCTTGTCATGCTAGATTGATGTCATTGATAGAAAAATATGCAAATGGTTCAACGAAAGACTTGTTCTTGATTGCTTTCACAGCAAATTTGGCAAATTGTTCAAAACTTGTCCCTCCAATCAAAAGTAGAGGGTCTCTTGCTCAAGGTGCATGGATGACAGGATTTTATATAGGAGAAACTTATATTGAGAATAATGTTCTTCACTATTATGAAAATCGTATAAAGAAGGCTATAAAAGGCAAAGAAGATTATTTAAATACACTTTCAAAAGATTTACTAACAAGACAAGTTCAGTCAACTTATAGAATTACCAATTTTGATGCAAAAGACTTGCAAATTCCAGATAATTCTATTGATTATGTGTTTACAGACCCACCTTATGGGGATAGTGTTCCTTACTTTGAGCAAAGTGTCATTTGGAATTCCTGGCTTAAATTAGAGCCTGATTATCATAATGAAATAGTAATCTCAGATAGTAATCAACGTCAAAAAGATATTGAAACGTTCGAGAACGATATTAATTCAGCTTTTTCGGAGATTCGAAGAATACTAAAAGACAATAAGCATTTTTCGCTGACATTTCATTCTTTATCTGGATTAGAATGGAAGGCAGTAAGTAATGCTTGTGTTTTTAACAACTTTAACGTTGTTGATTTTGAGTGGTTGGAACAAAAAACTTACCCTCCAAGACAACTAAATAGAGTTAAGTCAATAAAGGGTGATGTTCTTGTGACTTTTCGCAAAAATCCAGACCCTGTCCGTCTTCATGTTTGTGATGATCAACAGTTTACTAATATTGTTAGTGACTTCATCACTGAGAATATTCAAAATGGTATAACAGATACTAATGGAATTATGATGGCTATTATGGAATGGATTCTACGAAACATGATTATCGTTGGGAATGTTGACGTATTTATGATTTTAAATAAACAATTCCAGCTGGGAGAAGGTGGCCGATGGAGTATCAAATAAATCAATAATATTATGGAAAGTTATAATCATTGGAGTAATAAACTCGCCAATCAAACTATGGAAGATTTTTCTTCATCTGAAGAAGCTAAACTATGGTTAAAGATTCATTCAATTGCAAAACGAGAGGTGATGAAAGGTTTTGTTGATAGATACAGGTTAAGTCTTCAATCAAAGAAAGTTGAAGATAAGGCCATAGAATTATATAATAGCATTACAGATGATTCCATAAATGAGTGGAATAAAAGACTAGATAAATATTTCAACGAGGAAAATAAGAAACAATTTAACGCTCTAGATCTCGACAAACTCGAACAAGATCTATGCTTAATCCAACATTTTAAGTGGGGAGGGGATCAAAATAATTCACTTGATAAATATTTTGTGTCTCACTATGTAAAGGCAATAAGGTCTTATAATGAATTAAAGCAAAAATTAGCTTCCGAAGCTCTTAATGTCGTAGAAAACTATGTGCTAGCAAGTTGGTATAACCATTGGACTTCAATTGTTATTGAACATTTCTTCAAACAGCACAAAAAGGTATTACCTACAATTGGACAAGTCAAAAGTATTGATTTCATAATCGATGGTATTCCTTTTGATCTAAAAGTAACATATCTTCCAAAATGGTATCAAGATAAAATAAAGTCACACCTTACTTCTTTGGGTTTACCTAATTCTGAAATTGCGTCTTTGAGAAAGTTTGCAAAAAAAGCGAAAATAAAATATGGAAAATTGCCAGCTAATGATCAGCATTATCAAATAAGAAAATTATTAGAGAATCATCATAGAAACCTTTTCAATGAGGCTATTGCTGAACTTGAGAAGATAAGAGATGCTAAAATTAGATATGCAAAGCAAAATGCTAAAGATCTTGCAATAAAGTTGTATGAGAAGCAAGGGGCTAGTCGTTTTGGCTCAGAGAATAGGATTTATCTAATACTCATTGATCGTAATGATATGGATAATTCCTGGGAAATGAAACGTGACTTTATACGTTTAAAAACTGAAATAGATAATTATTTGAATAATTTCGATATAAGCAACTTAAACGAGATGAAACTTACATTCACTTATGGTGGGAGACAATATTCTACACATGCAGATGTATTATTTATTATAAAATAACGCAACGCAAATTAAGGCACCAAACCCGCTGATAACCAGCGGGTTTGGTTGTTTTTGTGCGCCTGATAGGACTCGAACCTACACAACTTGCGTTACTAGATCCTAAGTCTAGCGCGTCTACCAATTTCGCCACAGGCGCTTGTGGTTGGGACATGACATTGCATTAATCATCATGTGCCTCAAAATTGCGGGTGCAAAGTTAGTTATTTTTTTTGAAGTACAAAATAAAAAATGCAATCAGGTTTAAAAAAAGCAGAAAAGTGAACTTTTTTCGTCAATAATGACTATTTTTGCAAAGTGTTAGGTGGCGATATGCCGTTTCTGCGGTGTTTTTTGTCGAAATGGATTTTTTTTTGAAAAAAGTCTCGATATTCTGAAGCATTTTCGCCACTTGTTGCGTCTAATGCATAAATGGACTTTTGAAACAATTATTTATAAACGCAAAATCAACAATTTTATGACAAGACTAAAGAAAATCTTGGTTCTGGCGCTGGCAGTGCTACCATTCGTTAGCATGACGGCCCAGGAGAAGCATGGTTTGGACCGTGCCGACATGGATTTGACAGTGAATCCAGGTGACGATTTCTATCAGTATGCAGGTGGTGGATGGATGAAAGCCAATCCTTTGAAACCCGAGTATTCGAGTTATGGCGTGTTCCATGAGCTCGCCGAGAAGAACCGTGACCAGCTCAAGGAGCTCTTTGACAACCTCGCCAATGAGAAGCATGCCAAAGGCAGCAACGGTCAGAAGGTTACCGACCTCTATGCCTTGGCTATGGACAGTGTGCGCCGCAACGCCGAGGGCACTCAACCCATCCAGCAGGACCTTGCCGACCTGGCAAGCTTCAATCGTGCTACTTTGACCGAGTTCATCGCCTATCAGCACATGTTTCTTGGCAACCCCTTCTTCGGGATTGGCGTGGAAGCCGACCTCGCCAATAGTGCTGTTAACACCATGTACTTGAGCGCTGGCTCGATGAGTCTGCCCGACCGCGACTACTACCTCAAGACCGATGACGACAGCAAGAAAATCCAGCAGCAGTATCGTGACTATCTTACTAAGATGTTCATGCTTGCAGGATACAAGAAGAAAGATGCACAGCGTGCCACTAAAACTATCTATGACATTGAGTATAAGTTTGCCGAGGCAAGCATGACTCGTGCCGAGCAGCGTGACATCTCCAAGCTCTATAACCCACGCACTATCGACCAGCTGCAGGCTGATTATCCCGCCATCAATTGGGCTCGTTATTTCGAGCTTATGGGCGTGAAGAATATTGGAACCGTGATTCTTGAGCAACCTAAGGTTATGGCTGTTGCCAACAACTTGATGACAAATCTCAAGGACCAGGAGATTAAGGACTATGTTGCTGGTATGATAATCGCTGGAGCATCAGGATACCTGAGCGATGAAGTGGGCGAGACAACATTTGACTTCTACGGCCGTACCCTTAGCGGACAAAAGGAGCGCCAAGCTCGCTGGAAACGCTGCATGAGCGTTCCCAATGGTGTGATGGGCGAAGCTGTGGGCCAACTCTATGTAGAGAAATACTTTGCCGGCGACAGCAAGGACAAGATGGTCAAGCTCATTGGTGACCTTCGCAAAGCACTAGCCGAGCGTATCGCAGGTCTCGACTGGATGAGCGACCAGACCAAGGTAAACGCACTCGTGAAGCTTAACTCATTCACCGTGAAGGTGGGCTATCCCGACAAGTGGAAAGATTACAGCAAGCTCACTGTAGATCCCAGCAAGACTCTCTATGACAATATGAAGGCTGCTTCGCTGTGGGCCACCAAGCGCAACCTCGAGAAGTATGGCAAGGCTGTTGACCGTGAGGAATGGGAAATGACACCTCAGACCGTGAATGCCTACTACAATCCTCTTAACAACGAGATTGTGTTCCCTGCAGCAATCCTTCAGGCTCCATTCTTTGACCCCAAGGCTGACGATGCCACCAACTATGGCGCCATTGGCGTTGTGATTGGCCACGAGATGACTCACGGATTTGACGACCAGGGCCGCACCTTCGACTATCAGGGCAACATGACCGACTGGTGGACCGAAGAGGATGCCGAGAAGTTCACTGCCGCAGCCGAGAAACTGGCAGAGCAGTTTGACGCTATCGATCTGGGCAACGGCGAGCATGCCAACGGCCACCTCACACTGGGTGAGAATATCGCCGATCAAGGTGGTCTGCGTATTGCCTATGATGCCTTCATGAAGACTCCACAGGCTCAGGCCGGTGAGATGATTGACGGCTTTACTCCCGAGCAGCGCTTCTACCTGAGCTATGGCCGCATCTGGGCAGAGAACATCACCCCCGAGGCTGCCTATATGCAGACCAAGAGCGATCCACACTCGTTGGGTGAGTACCGTGTAAACGCCACCTTGCGCAACATCGACACCTTCTTCAAGGCGTTCGACATCAAACCAGGCGCTAAGATGTGGCTCGACGAGGAAGACCGCACCATCATCTGGTAAACATAGCACATTCCATACAAGTTAAAACACCACTGCCATACCGGGCGGTGGTGTTTTGTTTAATGTGCAATGCGTTAAAAATGAGTCAGCCTTGTGCACGTTCCTCGTTTTTTTAAAAAAACTATCAACTAATTACTGATAACTAAAAACTATTTACTACCTTTGTGGCTTGAAACCGAAAACAATTAAAAGTACGTTCTATAAACAACATTAACATTATTCTTTAAAGATGAAGAGAGACGATTTATTGTTCAGCATCATCGAGCGTGAACACCAGCGTCAACAGCGTGGCATTGAGCTCATTGCCAGCGAGAATTTCGTGAGTGAACAAGTAATGAACGCTATGGGCAGCTGCCTGACAAACAAGTATGCCGAGGGTTATCCCGGCCACCGCTACTATGGCGGTTGCCAGGTGGTTGACGAGGCCGAGACTCTGGCTCAGGAACGCATCAAGCAGCTCTTTGGAGCCGAGTATGCCAACGTGCAGCCCCACAGCGGTGCCCAGGCCAACATGGCAGTCTTCATGGCATGCATGAAACCTGGCGACAAGTTCATGGGTCTGAACCTGGCTCATGGCGGTCACCTCTCACACGGTAGCCCAGTGAACTTCTCTGGCCTCGTGTTCCACCAGTGCGAGTACAACGTGACTCCCGACACCAACATCGTGGACTATGACATGATGGAGGAAGTGGCTCTGCGCGAGCAGCCCAAGCTCATCGTGGGTGGCGCTAGTGCCTACAGCCGCGAGTGGGATTACGAGCGCATGCGCAAGATTGCCGACAAGGTGGGTGCTATCCTTATGATTGACATGGCTCACCCAGCAGGACTTATCGCTGCAGGCTTGCTCAACAACCCATTGAAATGGGCTCACATCGTTACCAGTACAACCCACAAGACCCTGCGTGGTCCACGCGGCGGTATCATCTTGATGGGTAAGGACTTCGACAACCCATGGGGCAAGACCACCAAGAAGGGCGTAGTCCGCAAGATGTCGTCGCTGCTTGATTCAGCAGTGTTCCCCGGTGTACAGGGCGGTCCACTCGAGCACGTTATCGCTGCTAAGGCTGTTGCCTTTGGCGAGGCTCTCCGGCCCGAGTTTAAGGCTTACCAAGAGCAAGTTCGCGCTAACGCTCAAGCAATGGCTAAGGCTCTGCTCGACAAGGGTTATAAGATTGCCAGTGGCGGTACCGACAATCACTGCATTCTGCTCGACCTTCGTCCCAAGTATCCCGATTTGACCGGTAAGGTTGCCGAGAACGCTCTCGTAGCTGCCGATATCACCGTTAACAAGAACATGGTGCCATTCGACGACCGCAGTGCGTTCCAGACCTCAGGTATCCGCCTGGGCACTCCAGCCATCACCACCCGTGGTGCCAAGGAAGACATGATGGGCGACATCGTTGAGCTCATCGACACCGTGCTCCAGAAACCCGAGGACGAGGCAACAATCACTATGGTTCGCGAGAAAGTGAACATGATGATGAAGGACTTCCCAATGTTTGCTTGGTAATCGTCAATAAAACATTAAATAAAGGAGGACGCCATGATGGTGTCCTCCTTTTTCTTGTGCGCCGAGCACTCGAGCGATGTGTAGCTTATCGTGTGGAGTGGCTTTTTCTTACAGTCCAGCCGAAGTGGCCTATTTCTTCGCCAAGCTTGTAGTAGTAGCCGTGACAGTAGGTGATGAGGCCTGCTTCTTTGAGGTCGAGGGCACCGGTATTAGGGTCAATGAAGCGTTCGTCGGCGATGACGTTGAGGACCTCGGCGATGAACATGTCGTGAGTGCCCAGGCGCATGATGTCCTTGACTAAGCACTCGATGCTCACGGGTGCCTCCTCAATATAAGGTGCTGTCACTTTTACTCCTTTCACTGGAGTGATGCCCATCTCTTTCCATTTGTTGTAGTCGCGCCCTGAGCGCACTCCGCACCAGTCGGTAGCACGCGCAAGGTCTTCGTTGGTGAGGTTTATAGTGAACGCCATGTTGCGCTCGATGATGTCGTGACTGTGTCGTTCCTGCCTAATGGAAACGTAACACATGGCAGGGTCGCTGCAGATGGTTCCCGTCCATGCGGCAGTGAAGAGGTTATATTCATCGGGGGTTGCTCCGCATGACACCAGCACCGCCGGCAGCGGATAAATCATTGTTCCAGGTCTCCAGTTTTGTTTCATAGTAATAGTAAATATGAAACATGTCAGGCCGTTTCGCGGACTGGCATGTTATTGTTAATAATCGGCAACTTTAAGGTTTTCGATAGTGTTATTCGAGATGCATAATTTGGTTTGAGTTCCTATTTTGTTAATGTTGTTAAACATGACCCTTAGGTCATGGCTTTCCATCTTTTCCATGTCGAAGCCAGTAGTTGTGTATTCGTCAGGTCCAATAGTGTAACTGAACTCTGTACTCAAATGATTGCCATAATGTAATATATATCTTTTTATGCCGTTTTTTTCGACATCAATAGAGAAATATAAATCGGCCAAATCCCCTTCACATTCTTCGGGTTTTACCATCAAAAACTTATCGCATTGGATGACATTGTCTACCACTTTTCCGGTACAAAAAATTCTTGCTTCTGAGAACAATCCAATCCTTATTATCACATCATTACTGTTCTCATCAACTTTTGTAAAATACAGGTCATAATCATTTGCCAGGCCTCTATGAGATTTGACCTGTTTGAGTTCAGGGTTCATCAAGGTCCCAACATAGTGAGTTCTATACATGTTGTCGGTAATTGGCTGGGTTGAAACAGGCTTAGTGTTTTTCTTCTGCACCCATCCCACAGGGAGCTGCACCCAAGTTCCTTTCTCGCTCACGACTTGTTGGGCGAATGGATAAAAGACTTGTCCGTTTACGAAAAAAGCAATGAAAGTGCTCTCAATATCAGCATTTATCTTTAAGCCTTTTAAGTTCGCGCTCTTATAGATAGTAGCACTCTTGTCGAGTTCAACATACTTTGCCTGTTGGGCATTAACTAAAAAAGGAATAATCAGTGCAATTAATAATAATAGTTTCTTGTTCATTGTTTTAAGTTATTATAATGGGTTGATATTAATTTTCTACTTCATTTTTTTTCAACTTTCATTTGTTGGATATCCCACACAAAAATAAGGGGCACGCCATAAGGCTTGCCATCTAGAAATTATTCAACAAATACCCACAAATAGTATATGCAAGGAATTTTTCGGGCCCTTGCTTCGGTGAGCAGACGGACTTGCCGTCTTAGATTAGTATTTAAAAATTTCAATTAGAGTAATGATGTCCTATAGGCAGCATGTTTTAAAAGTTAGTAACCGATTTTCTCGAAAACTCCGCTAGCGAAGCAGATAATGATGAAAGCCACCAGGGTGAACCCGAGGCTGTACATGAGGAAATTGCTGTTGTAGTCTTCCTCATCAAAGTCGTCGGCCGTATGAGCTGCGGCGGCACTGCGACGTCGCACGAGCCTGACGATGACATTGGTTATAAGGCCACAGACCAAGCCAATGCCTAGTGCTAGCAGTGCATAAAATCCTATTGACCCCATAATCGTTGGATTAATAAAAAGTTAATAAATATAATTGTTAGTTTTGACTTATCAGTTTTTTAGAAATATTATATACTTGAAAATAAAAAATTACTCCTCGCGCGCGATTTCGCATTGGCACATCTCGCGGTATTCTTCCCACTGCGGATCTTCCTCGGCGTGGAAGGTGAGCGGCAATTGTTCCTCAATTGTGGTCAGAGCTTTGTTGAGCATTGCTTGGAACGACTTGAGCGTCACAGCATAGAAAACCCAGTTGCGCTCGCCTGCGCCAGTGTAGATTCCCGTCATCACGGCTACTGGATCACGTCGGAGCGACTCTTGAAGCGCTTCGGTGACGACCTCCATGGTGCGCGATGTATTAAAATCGGGCATCCCGCTTGTATCGGGCTCGTAAAGCCAGGTCATCTCGATTCGGAAGATATATCGCCCGGAAGCTATCACGTTGTCGAGTCCTCTTCTTCCCGTGACCATGACAGTGCGTCCCTCGCTGTCTTCGCTAGGAGCGGTCCACCAGTCCTCGCTTATGTTCAGTTTTGCCATGTGCCTTTTAAAAATCGCCACAAGATAGTAATTTTTTTGCAAATTTCAAAAAAAATCAAGAAAAAACTCATTTTTTACACAATATTTCTTGAAATTTATCGTTTTGGGGTGCAAAAAGTCGCAGGCGACAAAATACGTCGTCTGCGACTTTTATGGTTGATGATAAATTCTATCGAAGACTTACTTCTTAACGGGAACTTCCTCAAGTGCCTTGACGAGCAGTTTCCAGAACGGTTCGGCAGCAGGGATATAAGCACGCTCGATAGTGGTGTGCGGGCTCTTAAGTGTTGGTCCGAAGCTCACTACGTCCATGTGAGGATATTTGCCCAGAATAATCGAGCACTCAAGACCGGCATGGTCAACTTGCACGATTCCTTCCTCTTTGAAGAGTTTCTTGTAGATGCCGAGCAGCATGTGCAGTGCCTCGCTGTCGGGGTTGGGATCCCAGCCAATGTAGTCGCCACCGGTCTCAACCTTGAAGTCGGCGAGGTGGAAGCAAGTCATGAGCATCTTAACGATATAGTCCTTCATGTCCTCACGAGCCGAACGTGCGAGAATCTGCACAGCGGCCTTGCCGTCCTCGATGTCGATGATGGCGAGGTTGCTTGAGGTCTCTACTACGTTGGGATAGGCGGGAATGAAACGTACAACACCGTCGTGGCAAGCGTAGAGGGCGCGCAAGATGGCAGTCTGGTCGTCGAGTGCCATCTTCATCTTGGGACGGTCTATCTTCTTGAGTGCGAGGTCAACGTTGTCCTCGATGATTTTGAATTGACTCTCAAATTCTGCCTTGAGGTTCTTGATGAGCTTCTTTATACCCTTGAGGTTGTCCTCGGGAAGAGTCATCACGGTCTCAGCCTTGAATGGGATGGCGTTACGCATATTGCCGCCGTGCCAGCTTACCAAGCGAGCCTTGTGGTCCTTAACAGCAAGCTGAACCAGGCGAACCATGAGCTTGTTGGCGTTGGCGCGTCCTTCGTGAATCTCGAGTCCGCTGTGACCGCCCTTAAGGCCCTTGAGGGTTACACGCACGGCAACCTCGCCGGCAGTGGTCTTCACCTCGTTGTACTTGCGGGTAGCGGTAACGTCGATTCCACCGGCGCTACCAATCACAAACTTGCCCCATGTCTCGCTGTCGAGGTTGAAGAGGATATCGCCCTTGAGCTGATTCTTAGGCAGATCGTTGGCACCATACATGCCAGTCTCCTCGTCCTTGGTGATAAGGCCTTCGATGGGACCGTGCTTGAGGGTTTTGTCCTCCATTACAGCCATGATTGCTGCGATACCCAGACCATCGTCAGCACCTAATGTGGTGCCGCGAGCTTTGATCCAGTCACCGTCGATGTATGGCTCAATGGGATCGGTCTCAAAGTTGTGCTTGCTCTCGGGAGTCTTTTGTGGTACCATGTCCATGTGAGCCTGCATAGTGATGCACTTGCGGTTCTCCATACCTGGAGTGGCGGGCTTGCGCATCATGATATTGCCGGCAGCATCTTGGAACGCCTCAACGCCAACTCTTTTGGCGAAGTCGAGGAGGTACTGCTGAATTTTCTCTACATGTCCCGAGGGACGGGGTACTTGTGTGAGCGCATAGAAGTTGCGCCAGATGCATGTTGGTTTAAGTTTTTCGATTTCGTTCATAGTTGTTTTTGTCTGATAGTATAATAAGTTAATAGTGTTATCGATGCCACAAAGATAGCACATTTACATCACATTACCCAAATAATTGCAATAAAAAAACAACTATTAATCCTTCTCAACAATTAATTGCTTGCACAACAAAAAAAATGTGATTATTTTTGCATAATTAAAAATTTAGGACAAAATGAAAAGGATAAAACTCCACCTGTGGTTGTTTCCATTGATTATAGCCATGGCAACTGCTTGCAACAGTGACGGCGAATATGTTCAGCGAGGAAACACGATTTGCCACTCTTACTGGACATTCAGCTTTGGTACTATGTATGACACACTGCCCGAGGTCGATGTGGCTACTTTTAAGAGCCTGGAGAACTGGCTGGGACATGATAACCGCCATGCCTATTTCAAGGCTAAGCTGGTGCCTGGTGTTGACGTTTTGACAATGAAGGCCGACAAATATCCACTCTTCCGCGATAAAAACGACTATTACTACATGAGTGTGCCACTGCACGTAACGCATGTCGACGCCTTTGTTGTGCTCAAGCGCAACGAGGACGACATATGGGCGATGGACAACCGGTATGCCTATTATGACAGTTTGCGCATCGACTCGGTCGACATTAAGACGTTCAAGGTTAAAACATGGAACACAGCGGTCGACAGCAAACGAGTGTACCGCTACGGAAAGGTGTTGCCGCTTGCCGATCCTGAGACTTATGTCGAGGATTGGAAGGGAATGTACAGCCGCGACAAGGCGCATATTTGGTACTTAGGAGAACTTCTTGAGGATGTGGACTATGAAACTTTCACCGTCGACGGCAACGATGCACACGACAAGAACGGCCACTTCTACCGCGGCGAGCGTGTGACCGAGCAGCAGTGGAAAGAGATTGAAGCAAGGGAGAAGAATTAGAGTCAGGAATGACTAATTGCCTTATATGCTTAAATCAAATTTTTCTTCGGATTTGTCCCCATAATCCTCATACCAAATGTATTTTCCACGATATCGATAGACGCGGCCATCTTTTATCGATACAGTTCCAACCATGCGTCCCTCATCCCAATCGCAATCAGGGAACCTCACTCTAAGAGTCAACTTGTTGCCCTTTAGGGAAATTAATGTTACTACAAATTTTAATTTTTGTGAAGAACTTTGCGATTCAAGCGTACCATTTGAACCATTAAAATATAAATAAGAAGTTCTTGTAAAGAATCCATTATAAGAAGATCCAGATACTTGGAATTCTTTTAATTTTTGGCTGGAGCTTTGTGTTCTTGAGCTCCTTTTGCGTGTTTTAGCATCTGTTTCATTCACGCTGAATGCAACTAAGCATAATACTGCTAAAAGAAGAGTAGCATATCGTTTCATAAATTAATGATTTGATGGTTTATATTATAGTAATAACGTCTTTTGTATTTAAAATAGTTATAATGAAAATGTTTGATAATCACCTTCGACAAAAGTCGGCAAACTTGCAGTATCGGCAAGGGGTACTGCCTGGTTTGGTGTTGGTTGTTTGGGAGAATGTTGTACTCTCGTCAAAGAATAGCCTCATGACTTCGTCCATGCGTTCGTTGAACTGAGCGTTAAAGTCGCGGTAGTCATTAACTGTAATCTTGTTTCGTCCTGAGCCAACGAACACACCGCTCTTGTCTATGTCGCGCAGTTTGTAAATCACTGGTTTGATGGCCTCGTCAGAGTGCATCTCCTGTGCATAGGCGTTGCAATACAGCATGAGCTGCAGCACCGCTTTGCAACGTTTGTCCTTATTGGGGTTGAAGAGATCATCCATATCGTTGAAGTCGGTCTTGTCGGATCCTGTTTTGTAGTCCACCATGCGCAATGTGCCGTCGCTCAGGCGGTCGATGCGGTCGGCGGTGTAGGTGAAATTAAAAACAACGCCGCCATAGTTGAGCACGATGTCCTTGTGCTTTTTCTCGCACTCGAGTACTGTGAGGAAATTGTCGTCGATATTGTTGAGCAGATTGATGTCGTACTGCAGTACGTCGCGCACGCAGTTGAGAATCGCCACGCTGATGATTGATGCCTCGCCATTAAGCGGCTGGTCAAGGTCGGCGGCGCGCAGATAGGTGCGGTTCACTTCGTGGCGCACCACTGTGTTGAGCCGGCTTTTGATGAAGCGCTTGATGTCGCCGCATGTGACCTTGTACTCGCCTTCACGAGGTGCGCCGTCAACGTCAGGGTAATAGAGCTGCTGGAGCGAATCGTGAACTATGGTTCCAAAGGTGCCAGCACCCATGAAGTCATCTTCGGCATTATCGGTGCTCAGCCGCTCGATATAATGGAAATAGAACGAGAGAGGGCAGTTGATATACTCGTTTATTGAACTTGCCGAATGACGCTTGCCGCTCATCTTCTTATACGACTCTATGACATCGAGCACATGCCCCGTCTTGGGGACATTGATTGCGATATTGTCGATAACGCTGGTGTTGAGGGTGTATTCGCAATATTCAATTTGGCAGCCGTAAATCATCTCAAGTTGAGGTACATAGCGCGTTATTTCCTTCGAGTCGGTCGACTTAGTGCTGGTGTCGTGGAGCAGATGTACTTCGTTTGCACGACTTATCAAGCGGTAGAAGTAATAGGCCCACATCGATTCCTGGTCGCTCACGGTTGACATGCCGTAGTAGCGACGCATGTAGTCGCTGATGAAAGAATTGGTGCGGAACTTGCGCGGCAGCACTCGTTCGTCGCATGAGAGGATTATCACTTTTTCAAAGTCGAGACATCGTGTCTCGAGCATTCCCATGATTTGGAGTCCCTGTAGCGGTTCACCTTCAAAGGGGATGGAGATGACCGCCGACAGACGGTCTATGAGGAAGAATATTGTCGACTCACATGGTGGCAAGTCATAGCGTGAGAGCATTTCGACAAGTGTGTTGAGCACATCGCAGTATTGGCTTACAAAAGCTTGTTGAAGTGACATTGGCTTCTCTTCTTGGTCGTCGTCTTTGTCGTCATTGCCTTCCGATAGTTGCTTGTTGACGAGTGAGCAGAACTCTATTAAGTTGTTGAGAAATGCTTTCACACTCTCCACATCGTCAACTCGGTCGATGGTTCTGAACAACACACCAAAAGGTTTGTCTTGCAGTAGAGACTGAGGCACAACAAACAGGTTTCCCTCGTCAATTTTCATCATCACCTCGATAGCGTCGTGGCCAAAGCATGTTTTTATGAGCGGATGTGAGAGCACGGTTTTCACCATTCCACGGTAATAACTCCATTCGCCACTTGCCTCGCGGCGCGCCTGACGGTGAAGTTTTGCCACAATGCGCATGAGTGAGGCTATGTCGCTGCTCTGTAGAGGGTAGCCCATTGTCACATTGACGTTGACATCTACATTGAGCGAGTTTAGCAGTGGCACGAAAAGGCTTTCGTCGGGCATTACCAGTGCTGTGTTGATGGCGTTTTTCTCGCTTAGTTCGCCACGCTGGGCAATATCGTCGAGAATGCGGCTTGCACACTGTACCTGCCCCACATCCGACGGAATACCATATACTTTGATTGACGGGAATTTCTCTATGGGCTCGACTATGAAATCGGCTGGTTGAGGGAATTCTTTGAGGAAGAAATTAACATATCGGCCACCAGGATTTACGTTTGAAACCTTAGCCGAGAATGCGGGCGAGGAGGCATCCCAGAAAAAGAACGCCTTGCCACGGTTTTGAAGACGCTTGAAAATTGCGATTTCGCTGGTGGAAAGCACATTAAAGCCCACAAATACATATTTCTTGTGCCCTAGGTCTTTTCCGTCCTTGGCCATAAGGCTCGCCTTGCGGTATATATTGCCCATCGAGCTCATGCCGCTGTTGGCGAGGTTTCGGTTGTAGCTCTTGTACAGGTCGAGCATGCTGTTCCATAGCCGCATGAACTCCTTTTTCACCTGCTCGTCTTGACCGGCTGGGGTGGTGTAGTTTTCACGCCAGAACTCGTCGTCATCGCCTGCCATGCCTTCAACGCTTATGTTCAGGTAGCGGCGAACTATCTCGCGCACGTCGATGTCGATATAGTTAGACTGTATCTCGCGCAGCTCCTTGACATTGTTGAAAATTTCCTCGGGGTCAACCAGATACATGTCAACATCGTTAAAATCTTTGAGCAGGACATTGCCCCAGTAAACAAACTTGTCAAACGGATAATCCTCATTGCCGCTGAGTGACGTGTAGCACTTGTATAGCTTGAAAAGAGCTTCGACAGGTGGCACTGCCACTAGACCGCTTAGGGAGGTGACAAAGTCGGTGATAGTGATCACCTCGGGAGTGATGTAGACTCCGGGGCTGGCAAGGTCAAACTCACGCTCAAGGAAGGTGCAGCTGCGATGGTTGGGCAGCACGAAACAGTAGTTATGAAAGTCGCCTCTCGACTGAAAATACTGAGCCACCTGGCGCAAGAATGGAGTGGGCATGGTAATATTAGTGTTATTAGTTTACTTCTTGATTAGAGTCGCAGTGCGGATTGCCACGTCAAAGAGCACAATTTTGGCATTGCCGTTGCCACGTATGTCGCGTGCCGCATCACCAAAGAGCTTGAGAAGTGGCTCTACGTTGTTCTCGTTGATGAAACGGGCGAAGTTCTTGCTGAATTTAGCCTCTTCTTCGGTCTCATAGTTGAGCGACGGCATTTGCAGGTTGTATATATAGTTCTCGCGAACCATTCGCGAAGCGTAGTTCAAAAAACGTTGCGATTTCTCGCGCTTGTACTCGGCAATATCCTCGCTCCATGCTTTGAGCTTTACAAGATCGTTCATATAGGCAAGACGCATGAATGCCATGAACTGCTGATGGAAGTCATGAATCTCGCTGCCATGGTCCATGTTGCGCAGCGCCAACATTACGTTTCCGTCGGCAGGGGCTGCGAGCGCTAGAGCCTCGTTGATGTCGATGCTCTGGGTGCGGGCTATATGATCGGCAATCTGCTGGGTCGACGGTTTGCGCAACTCAATGCGCTGAGTGCGCGAGTATATAGTGGGCAGGATGTTTTTCACGTTGTCGGTAGTCAGCAGGAAGATGCTGTCGGGGTCGGGCTCCTCAATGAGTTTCAGGAGTTTGTTGGCACAGCCTGTGTTCATTTTGTCGGCTTGCCACATTATCAGCACTTTGTAATCGGCTGTGAAGGCGCTCAGGCTCATTTTACGCACTATGTTGTCGCTCTCGCTGGCATAGATGATGGGCTGGGCGTTCTCGTTGCCTATTATCGATAGCCAGCGCTCATAATCTTCGGCAATCACGCCCTCGGCGAGAAACTGCTTCCACTCCTTGTCAAAGTCCTCACTCACGGGATTTTCTCCTTTCTTGGTGATAGGGTAGGAGTAGAACGTGTCGGCATGGTTCAGTGACTGGTGCTGGAGGCACTGCGGGCACACACCGCACGAGTCGCCATTAATGTGGTTGGTACAGTGGATATACTGGGCTGTAGCAAGAGCAAGAGCAAGCTTGGGCACACCAGGCTCGCCATGAAAGAGCAGTGCGTGAGCTATGCGACCGCTGTCCACCATGCGGCGTACTTGGTCGATGGCACGCTCATTTCCTATAATATCGCTGAATTTCATCTGTCGGTCGAACTTGTTGACCGCAAATTTACGAAATATTCTCTAAAAGCGTGCTATATCGACAGCAAAAAATAGACCTTCAAGGTGAAATGTCCCTCTCAAAGTTGAGAGAGATTAAGGGGGCTAACACTCTACCTGCGGCGACGGGATTTCTTGATGAACTTGTCGTAGTTGCCGGTTGGCTCTTGCTCTTTTTTGTTGCGGTTTTTGAATCCTCGCTCGGCGTCGCGTCGGGTGCGTCGGGTGCTGCGGCTGCGGCGTTCTCGTTCCATAGCCTCAAACTTGATGCGTCTTCTCTCGGCTCGGTTCTGTTTCACCTCGGTCTCGTGGGTGATGGCCGAATAGTCCTTGTTAACGTCAGCAATCTCAAGATAGAGTCGCTTGCCATAGAACTCGCTGTTGCGCAAGGCGCTTATTACGTTGTGGGCTTCTCCTTGCTCCACGTCGAAGAGGGAGTAGTTGGTCAACAGGTCGATGCGCCCAATGCCAATGTGCTGGCCGGCACCGCTGCTGTTTATCATGCGAATGAGGTCGGGCGCGTAAAATCCGTGCGACTTGCCTACATTGATGAATACCCTTTCATAACCTTCTTCGCCAGTGCGGCGGTCCTTCTCGCTGTTAGGCTTGCGGTTGCGCTCGTTGCGTTCTTTCTTTTCGCCGCGCTTGCGTTCTTTCTTCTCGGGGACGAAGTCGAGCACTGGCGCTTTCTTGTAATAGTCGAGCATACGGTTGAACTCGAGCGAGAGCAGTCGTTTGATTACGTCCTCGCTGCTGAGCCACGAGAGTTTTTTGAGTACATTGGGCAGGAATGGAGCAATTTCCTCTTCTTGTACCTCTACATTCTCGAGGCGGTCGGCTAGATTGAAAAGCTGTTTCTCGATGATTTCCTCGGCCTTGGGCACCTCTCGGCGCTCAAATTCCTTGCCTATGTGTTTTTCTATTTGCCTTAATTTGCTTCGTTCGCGGCTGTGGATGATGGCAATGGAGATTCCCGTCTTGCCGGCGCGGCCGGTGCGCCCGCTGCGGTGGTTGTAAATGTCGTTGTCGTCGGGCAAGCTGTAGCTGATGATGTGGGTAAGGTCATTGACATCGAGTCCTCGCGCTGCCACATCGGTGGCCACCAGTAGCTGCAGGTTGCGCTCGCGGAACTTTTTCATTACGGCATCGCGCTGAGCTTGCGAGAGGTCGCCATGCAGAGCGTCGGCGTCATATCCGTCCTGGATGAGCTGCGAAGCCACTTCCTGGGCACTAGCGCGGGTACGGCAGAAAATTATGCCGTAGATGCGTGGCAGGTAGTCGACGATGCGCTTGAGGGCGTTGTACTTGTCGCGGGCGTTGACCATATAATAGATGTGGCGCACATTTGCCGAACTCTCGTTTCGGGTGCCAGCCACAAATTCCACCGGGTCGTGCATGTAATTTTTGGCTATATTGGCAATCTCCTTGGGCATAGTTGCACTGAACAGCAGCATCTTGCGCTGGTCGGGCACATGGCTCAGAATCTCGTTGATGTCATCGACAAATCCCATATTGAGCATCTCGTCGGCTTCATCGAGGATTACTGTGCGTACATCGTCGAGCTTGACGGCGCCACGCCTAATCAGGTCCTGAAGGCGTCCGGGTGTGGCTACAATAACCTGTACGCCACGGCGGGCGGCTTTGATTTGCGATTCTATGTTGGCTCCGCCATACACCGCCAGCACCTGCAGCCCGTCGATGTAGCGGGCATAGTCTTCGAGGTCGGTCTTAGTTTGCAGGCACAGCTCACGAGTGGGGTCAAGGATTAGCGCCTGAGTGGTGCGCGAACTGGTGTCGATGCGCTGCAGTGTGGGAAGACCAAAAGCAGCGGTCTTGCCAGTGCCGGTCTGTGCAAGCCCAACGACGTCGGTTTCTTCGTTGAGCAGATGTGGTATCACCATTTCCTGGATGGGCATAGGGTTTTCATATCCCATCAATTCAATAGCGCGCAGCAAGTCGTCGCGCACGCCCAGTTCTTTAAATGTTGCCATTGTTTATAGTAGTTTTTTCTTTTACGACTGCAAAGGTACAACTTTTTTGCCATTAACATCTTAAATAGCATTAGGTTTTTAAGACATTGCACTTTTGATTTCATACTGTCCCCTCGTTCACAATCCTCAATTTGAAGCTCATAAAAAACTTTTATTACCCTCATGCGGTGATAAAAGAAATTATTTGTTATCTTTGCAGCTTAAATCTTAGAAACTATTATAAACTAATTATAAACCAACTATGCAAGACGAGAAAGAATTACAACAAGAACTTGATGAACAAACAGTTGCTCAGGGAGTTCCTGCGTCGTCGCAAGTTGATGAGGAGATAGAGCTCGCCGAGAACGCGTTTCGTCCGCTGAAGGAAGGCGAGAAATACGTCCCCATCTTGCGCCCCGAGAAGAACTATCCTGAGGTGACTCCCTACTCGGTGTCAATGGGCTTGATTATGGCAGTGATTTTCAGTGCCGCAGCGGCCTATTTGGGACTGAAAGTAGGCCAAGTGTTTGAGGCGGCGATTCCCATCGCCATTATCGCTGCAGGAATTGCCGGCGTTACCAAGCGCAAGAATTCGCTTGGCGAGAACGTGATTATCCAATCTATTGGTGCCGCCAGCGGTATTGTAGTGGCAGGTGCCATCTTCACGTTGCCAGCGCTCTACATCCTGCAACAGAAGTATCCCGAGATGACCGTCAACTTCCTTGAGGTCTTCCTCAGCTCCTTGCTTGGCGGTGTGCTGGGCATTTTATTCTTCATCCCCTTCCGCAAGTATTTCGTGAAAGAGAAACACGGTGAATTCCCCTTCCCCGAGGCTACTGCCACCACTCAGGTGCTGGTACAAGGTCAGAAGGGCGGCGAGCAGGCCAAACCGCTGCTCATCGCTGGACTTGTGGGTGGAATCTATGACTTCCTAATGAGCTCGTTTGGCTGGTGGAAAGAGGTTATCTCTACCACTGCGATTCCCGCGATGCAGAACTTTGCTGACCACACCAAGTATTTGTTCAAGGTCAATGTGAGTGCTGCGACATTGGGCCTCGGTTTCATTATTGGTCTCAAATACAGCTTCATCATTTTTGCCGGTAGTGCATTTATCTGGTGGGTTGTAGTTCCATTGTTTGCGGCTGTCAGTCCTGAGATGGCAAATATGCCGACCGATGACATCTTCAAAAACTTCGCCCGTTCGATAGGTATTGGTGGTATTGCCATGAGCGGTATCATTGGTATCATTAAGTCGTGGGGAGTTATCAAGAATGCTGTGGGCCTTGCCGGCAAGTCGTTCAAGAAGGACGGTGCAGTCGAGAAAGAGGAGCGCACTCAGCGCGATATCCCCATGAAGGCTCTGGTATTTGCCCTTGGAGCAGCTTTGTTGATCACCTTCGTGTTCTTCTGGATTGGCGTGATACATAACCTGCCACAGGCAATCGTAGCATTTATCGTTGTGGTGGTCATCGCATTCCTGTTTACCACTGTGGCTGCCAACGCTATTGCTATCGTGGGTAGCAATCCTGTGAGCGGTATGACGCTGATGACACTGATTATAGCATCGGGAATCTTCGTTGCAGTTGGCCTTAAAGGCTGGCAGGGCATCGTGGCATCGATGATAATAGGTGGTGTGGTTTGTACCGCACTCTCGATGGCGGGTGGTATGGTAACCGACATGAAGATTGGTTACTGGATTGGTACAACTCCTGCCAAGCAGCAGACTTGGAAGATGCTCGGAACTGTTCTCTCGGCAGCTACCGTGGGTGGTGTAATGATTATCCTCAACAAGACCTATGGTTTCTATGAGGGTGCTGTTCCAGGTGAGACACCACTTGTGGCACCTCAGGCCAACGCTATGGCAGCTGTGATTGACCCATTGATGACTGGTGGCGAGACACCCTGGACATTCTATATCTGTGGTGCTATCCTCGCTTGCCTGCTCAACTGGCTCAAAGTTCCAGCACTGCCATTCTCGCTGGGTATGTTCATCCCATTCCAGCTGAACACTCCACTGCTGATTGGCGGTATCATCAGTTGGTTTGTGAGCACTCGCAGCAAGGACGAACGCATCAACAAGGCACGTATGGACAAGGGTACACTCATCGCCAGCGGATTCATCGCCGGTGGAGCCCTGATGGGCGTAGTGAGTGCAGCTATGAAGTTTGGTGGATTCAAGTATGAGAGCCCGCTCAGCGACGGTGTGTCGAGCTCACTTGGCCTGATTATGTATATCGCCCTGATTGTGTATTTCACAATTAGCTGTCTCCGCGCCAAGAAAGAGCAATAATCCTCAAGTGAAATATATTCTGCTTGCCTCTCATGCATAGTTGCCGTTTAATGGCAATGCCCGCATGAGGGGCAAGTTTTATTGATGTTCTAATGACGCTCGAGAGGGTAGAGGGGCAACGGCATGGGTCTATTATTGTCGTTGTTGTTGGCCCTCTTCGAGGCCGTTGTGGCCTCCGGCCACGACATTGATGGTTGGAGGTGACTATGTTGCCGTGTAAAGGCTGTGGTAATTGATGCGAGGCGGCTAACATTTTTTTATTGAAAATTCAAAAACACTTGTGTATTAATAAAAAAGGTTGTACCTTTGCACCGCTTTAAGCTCCCGTGTGATGGGAAATTAAGCTCAATAACTTAATTTTTAGTAACACAACTATTTAAAAATGAAGACATTTCAATTAAACGCAGAGCCAAGAACAGACCTTGGCAAGAAGGCAGCAAAGGCGCTTCGCGCCAGCCAGAAGATTCCTTGCGTCCTCAGTGGTGGCAAGGTTGTAGAGTTAAAAGACGGTAAGTATGAAGGCACTCTCGCCGAGGGCGAGAAGGTTGTAGAGATTGGCCGCGACGGCAAAGCAGTTCTCACTACCGACTTCACAGTAAACTTCAACGACGTTCGCAAGCTCATCTATACCCCTGATGTATATGTAGTAGCTTTGAACCTCAATGGCGTTGAGAGGAAGGCCGTTCTTAAAGACATCCAGTGGCATCCAGTAAACGACAGCATCCTGCATCTCGATTTCCTCGAGGTTAGCGAGGACAAGCCAGTTGTAGTTCCCGTGCCCGTTAAAATCGAGGGTCACGCAGTGGGTGTTAAGGCTGGTGGTAAGCTCTTCTTGAGCATGAAGAAGGTGAAGGTTAAAGGTATCTACACCGACATCCCCGAGCGCATTGTTGTTAACGTTGAGGATATTGCTATTGGTCACGCCATTAAGGTGGGAGACCTCAAGTTTGACAAGTTTGAGCTTGCTAACTCGAAGGATCTCGTGATCACTGGTGTTCGTGCTACCCGCGCTGCCGCAACTGCTGCAGCCGAGACCGAGGAGGGCGAAGAGAGTGAAGCTGCTGCTGAGTAATTTTCTCAAGCGCATTTTCTCTAAATCGTCATCAGTAGAATCGACACAACACGAAAAAACCGAAACGATGAAGTATCTGATTGTTGGACTGGGAAACATTGGTGCTGAGTATCAAGATACCCGTCACAACATAGGTTTTACAATATTGGATGCCTTTGCTGAGGCGTCCAATGTTGTTTTTCAGTCGAAGCGATATGGTGCAGTGGCACAGATGAGACTCAAGAACCAGTTGCTGGTGCTCTTGAAACCTTCTACCTACATGAACCTGAGCGGCGAGGCGGTGAGATACTGGATGCAGAAAGAGAAAATCGATCTTGACCATGTGCTGGTTGTCGTCGATGACTTGGCACTGCCGTTTGGCACGATAAGGCTGCGCGGCAAGGGAGCTGATGGCGGTCACAACGGCCTGAAGAACATCAACCAGCTGGTTGGCTCACAGAATTATGCTCGCCTGCGTTTTGGCATAGGCAGCGATTTCCCCGAAGGGGCTCAAGTGGACTATGTCCTGAGTCCTCTCACCCGCGAGGAACGTGAACTGTTGCCTGACCGCGTGGGTAAAGCCGTTGACACCATCAAGGCCTTCTGCCTGAGCGGACTGAGCTTTGCAATGACGAATTTTAATAATAAGTAGTTGTAATCAATGCACAATGCATAATTCATAATGTACAATCTTTATTTAATGCATAAGCATCGAGAACTATCAACTAACAACTAATAACTAACAACTAAAAACTAATAACTGTAAACTCACTCTTATGACTGAGATGCGCATCGACAAATGGCTGTGGGCCACAAGAGTATTCAAGACTCGTTCGCTGGCAACCGACCAGTGCAAACTGGGTCGTGTGACCATTAAGGGAATGAATGTCAAGCCGTCGCACAACATCAAGGTGGGCGATGTGATTGAGGTGCGCAAACCGCCTATCACTCTCACCTTTGAGGTGGTTGGGCTGCTCAATAACCGCGTTGGGGCCAAACTCGTTCCCAACTATTTGAAAAACATCACTCCCGAAGACCAGTATAAGATTTTAGAAATGGCTCGCATAGGAGGCTTTGTGCGTCGCCAGAAAGGCATGGGACGCCCCACCAAGAAGGAGGGTCGCGAGATGAAGGAGTTTGCCGACGAGGCATTCTTTGGCTTTGACGATTGGGATGATGATAACCCACTTTGGACCGAAGAAGACGAGGCAAAGCTCAACGGCGAGCAATAGACCACATTTATTACACAAAAATATTGCGTTGCACCTACTTGAAACGATAGATGTTCAGGCTGTGCAACGTTTTTTTATGCAAAAAAAGAGTTTTTTCTATCAATTTGTTTGTTGTTTTTATGAAAAATGTGTACTTTTGTTAGTTCATTAGGCATAATAGCGAAAATGAACTTTTTAGAATTATTATAGTAAACATTTTAATTAACTATATTATTAACTAAATTTCATCGACATTATGAAGAAATTTTTACTTCTTGCAGCTTTCTTTGCTGCTTTCACGATGAGCGCACAAGAGTTCACGCTCACCGAAGTGACTAGCACTAACAATGTGCCCAACGACCGCTTGAACAACCGTCAGGGTTTCGGCATGGACGGCGCATTTATCGTTCAAGACAAAGTGCTTGGACAAGTCAACGCCTACAACGCTGAAGATGGCTCTTTGATTGGCACTCTACAGACTGGTGCTACCGCTGCTTGGCCCGCAATCACTCGCGACGAGGCCGGTAACATCATCGCACGCGTTGACAACAGCTGGCCTGGCAGTTTCATGGCCGACACTGTTATCATGAAGATTTTCCCCGTCGGCAGTAACACTCCAATTGATGTTGAAGCCAACATCTTCGCCGACTTTGCAAGTGAGAATGGCCGTTGCGACTTCTTTGGCTTCGTTGAAGGCAATGTAATGGAAGAAGGTATCCTGTGGCTCGTTACATCCAATTCTACCGGCATCATGAAGGTGCCTTTCGTAGAAGGTGAAATCGATGGTGACCACATCGCTCTGTTCCCAATTGACGGCGCAGCTCTCAATCCAACCAGCTCTACAGTGGTTAACCCCTACTACACTGTTGATGGTGAGAGACGCTACATGCTGTGGACCCGTAACGCTCAGCCTATTGACCTGGTAATGAACGAGGACGAGGACGGCTTCATTGGCGTTAACTTCACTCTGCCTAACAAGGGTGCCACCAACGGCTGCTTCCCATTCGCATTCGGTGGCAAGGATTTGGTTCTCTACGTTACTCTGCCTAACTACGGCAACGCCTGGGCTATCGCCGAGAAGGGTGCTGAGGAGCCCATCGCATTTGTTCCTGAAGTGTCTGGTTACTTAACCAACGGCTTCCAATGCAATTGGCTTAACGCTGAGGTTGTTAGCGAGAACAAGGCAATCATCTATCAATATTTCCCCGGCAACTTCTTCAAGACTTATGAGTTGACTATTGGCGGCGCTGAGGAGCACACTTATGCCGTATGTGGTACACCTGCTGCATTGCTTGGCATGGAGAATGACTGGGATCCAGTAGCTGCTCCCGAGATGACTCTCAACGAGGAGACTGGTGTATATGAGTGGACAAGTGCTGAGACTGCACTTGAAGCTGGCAATGTTGAGTTCAAGGTTGTTCAAGACCACAGTTGGGATGTATGCTATCCAATAGATAACTATGTAGTACCCGTTGAGGCTGCTGGCAACTACACTCTTTCTGTAACTTACAACCCAGAGACAAACGAGGTTAACGCTACTCTCGAAGGTACTCCACTGCCACCAGAACCAAATGATGAGATTACTGAGGCTTACTTGGTTGGTACTTTCAACAATTGGAATCAGGACGAAAATGGTGGACGTGTAGTATTTGAGGATGTTGACGGTGTTCTTACCGCTGACGGCGTAGAATTTGAGGCAGGCGCTGAGTTCAAGGTTATTGTTCCCACTGAGGACGGTGGCTGGACATGGCTTGGTGGCGAGGATGCTAATGGCATTGGCTACTTCCTCATTAACAGCGATCTGATGGAAGTTCCTATCACTCTGGTTGACGGCGCAAACTTCCGCATGGAGAATGCTGGTACTTACAAGTTTGAGATTCTTGCAAGTCAGCTTGCCAAGGCTGGTTCTTATGCTTTGAGAGTTACTGAATCTCAGCCCAATGCTATTGAGACTATCGTTACCAACAAAGTTGATAACAACTGGTACAATCTCCAGGGCCAGAAGTTCAACGGCATGCCAAGCGTTCCCGGCATCTATATCAACAACGGCAAGAAAGTTGTGATTAAGTAAGAGAATAATTGAGTTTGCTCAAGTTATCATAAAAAAATGCACCCTCTAGACAATTGAGGGTGCATTCTTTTATGTGGTTAGCCCTGAAGGAAGTTAACTGTATTACATATACAGCTTTTGGTTTTCAAAGTCAACTTCGCTTTCGAGTTGAGTGACGAAGTCGTCGAGCACGTCTTGCTCCACATCGCCCAGGCTGAACTCCTTTTCGGCATCCTTGCGGATGAGCGAAATCCACTCACGGCGCGCTGCCACATAGTCGGCGTGTACTCTCTCAACCGCCTCAGCATCTAGGTTGTCGATGTTGTAATAGTCAAGAATCATGCGGTAGGTCCAGGCCCAGCGATATTCATCATAGTTGTTGTGGATGATGATAAAGCGCTCGAGGACATCTTCGATTGAGGATAGTTTACCCTCGATAACATCATTGACCAGGCGTTTCTCTTCGCTCAATGGCAGCAGCATGCCCGAGAGGTCGACCCAATCGCCTTCGCCTTCTTGTGACGATGGCACTACAGGACGATGGCGCTTGAGAACGGCACCCATGTAAATGCGCAGTGCTAGGTCATAGTAGCGGATACCCTTGCGCAGCAGTGATGCCTTGATAACATACTCGTGGTAGTTGTAGGTGCTCACATTGTCGCCGCTAGCCTCACGCAGTCGTTCAAGAATTTTCTTGCCTCTCAGCACCTCGCTGATTGAGAATGGACTCAGCCAGTCGAAGTTGACGATGCTTTTGCGGTCGGCAACGCGTCGCTTGTCGCGCTTGGGCCACTTGCGTATGTCGCGATACAGGCCCACGGTGGCGAAATTGCGTCCAGGCACCAGGTACATCGTGTCGCTATATGCGATAAGGTAAGAGAATGGCAGGTCGCGGGTGTCGGGGTGATACATTAGTTTACCAAACAGCACACTGAAGGTGCCAATGTTGGCAGGCATTAGCAGGTACGCTCCACTAGCCGTCTTTGTGCCACGTTCGAGCAGTCCATAGTGCATAGGTCCCATTTTGTAGGCGTGGTTGCTGAAGTTGGTCGCCGAGCCAGCGTTGTAGAATGAGAACTGTCCTCCAATGAGCAGTGAGCTCTTGTGATGGCTCACGGTGAATGGTCCACAGAATGCTGCACAGGCCTCACCGTTTGACATGTAGCTGTTGGCAAAGAATACGCTGCTTGCAGCAGTGAATCCGTTGCTCAGTTCGCATGCTTCTCCCACCATGCAGTCCACAATCTTGACGCTGTTGATGATTTTAGATCCACCACTGATAATAGAGTTCTCGCAAATCACTCCAGTGCCAATTGTGATGGGATTGTTGATAGAACTGCTTATTGTGCAGTCACTCAGTCGTGAGGCTCCGCTGATGTGGCACCCGTCGCCAATTACCGAGTTGGTGATCTCGTTGGTGTTGATAATTTGCACCTTGTTGCCAATAGTGCTGCAAGCAGGGCGCTTGGCTTCGATGAATTTCTCTACCAAGTGCGTCAGCGCCTTGAGAAAAGCGCTGTTACCAAACTGTTTAACCATTAATGCTGCCAGCTGGCTGTTGAGACCGTCGAACAGCAGCAAATTGCCCTTACCCACTTCGTTTAAAACCGAGATGAGTTTGCCTTGCCCAAAGGTGGGGTTGGGATGGGTCTCAATGGTGCACACGTTGCTGATGTGGCAACCATTTCCCACTATTACATTGTTCATGTAGTTTCCCACGTTCTCGATGAGGCAGCTGTCGCCAATGGTAACATTGCGCAGTGTGGCGTTGTTGATTCCGCATCGTTTCACAAAGCCGTCGCTCACCTCTATGCTTCCGCAGCAACCGCCCAGTTTGGCATAGCCATAGAACGTGACTCGGTGAATGCATTTAGGGTCAAATCCGCGTGCCACTTCCACGAGGTTCCAGTCTTCGGCCTGACATCCGTTAATCGTTAAAGTTTCAATCTCTTGTTGAGTGAGTTTGCGATATTCCTTCATTATATAATACTCTTTTTAAGTCTTGGTTGTTTGCGCCGCAAAATTAGGTATTATTGATTAACCAATCGCAAAACAAATGTGCCTTTAACCTTCGTTGCGAATCATGACCATTTTTTAAACAGTAAAAAACGGTTGAATCAGCATCCTTTCATAGCCTGATTTATAAAAAAAGAACAACTAATTGCTTTGTCTTCAATTAGTTGTTCTTCACGCTTGTGACCCCGGAGGGGTCACAAGTTATGATATTTTAAGTCTTCTGTCGTGATGGGTTGTTATGGCTATTTTTGCATAATAACCATATTATCAACATTATAATTAAAAATGTAGAAGTTAATTTATTAACATGTCGAATTATTAAAAAACATAAAATAACAACTGATATGGGGATTTATATGGGGATTTTTCTTTGTTGTCTCCATATATTTTTGTACCTTTGTAAACAGAGAATGAACTAAAAATATTGTATTCATGGCATACGAAATTTCCATATCGAAGAAAACGGACAATACTGGCCGCTCTGAGTTGTCATTACGTTTAAGATTGGGAAAAGTTGATCAACAAGCATCGACCCATCTTTTTGTTAATCCTCAGCATGTGCGTTGGGAGAATTATGTGAGTAGCAAGGGACGAAAAAGTAAACGTTTGGTTTTGAAAATTTCTCGCTTAAAGACTGATGAAGTTCAACATACTGAAGATGTCAAGAAACAGCTTGACGACCTGCTTGAGTTTATAGATAATAAACTGCAATCAACCGGAGCAAATAAAGTTGGGAAAGGATGGTTGGCGCAACAAATAGATGAATTTATGAATCCGCACAAGGAAGATGATAATGAAGAAGCTGTTGAAACTAAAAAAACATCTTTTTTCGAACTGTTTGATTTGTTTTTGGATAAACGTGAGATTTCACAAGGCAAAAAGAATCAATACAAGGTTTTTCGGAGAATTCTGCAACGCTATGAGCTATACAAGCAGTTATTGAACCCCGAGTTCAAACTTGCTCTCGACACACTTGATGAGAATGAAATTGAAGAAATTGGAGAGTATATCAAGAAGGAACATAAACTTCTGAAGAAATTTCCAGATATAATAAAAGCTGTAAGTGAGAGTAGGAAGCCTGGGGAGCGAGGTCAGAATACTGTAAATGGACACTACAAAAAACTTAAGGCATTCATGAGGTGGTCAATTGACAAGGAATACACTACTAACAATCCGTTTCGCAAGTTTAAAATACAGAAAGATATTTATGGAACACCGTATTTCCTTAGTCTTAAAGAGCTGAAAATACTGGAGGCTGCTGACCTAAGCAATCGTCCTGCCCTTGCCGTGCAACGTGACATTTTCGTGTTCCAATGTTGTATTGGATGCAGAGTGAGCGACTTGAAAGCTCTTACTGCTGCTAACGTTGTAAAAAATGAGATACATTATATCGCCCATAAAACAAAAAATGGCAATCCGCAAACTATCAAGGTTCCGATCAACAAGACAGCTCAGGCCATCATAGAGCGATATTCTGATCCAAAGCGCAAATCACTTCTGCCTTTTATCAGTGATCAAAAATATAATGATGCAATTAAAGAGGCATTTAAAGTGGCTGGTTTGACCAGGAATGTTGTAGTTCGAAATTCGCTGACAGGTGAGCAGGAAACTCATCCATTGAATGAAGTTGCCAGCAGCCACATGGCACGTCGCACTTTGGCTGGAATCTTATATAAGAAATATAAAGATCAATCTCTAGTAAGCTCCATAACTGGACATGCACCCAATAGCTCCGCTTTCGCACGCTACCGCGATATCGATGAGGAAATGAAGATAGAGATGCTATCAGCTTTGGATTAATAATTTGAGGTTCTATCAGAATATTATCGGTTTGCACTTGAAATGCGAACCGATTTTTTCAGTTCTTGACTTGGGGCGGTCTTGACGCTCCGTTTGCAGAGAAAGGGATGTAATTCATGGAAAAAGCCAAAGACTCATTGACTTGTTTGGTTGTCGCTCTCTTTGTTTTTACGCCGCAAAGTTAATGCGACTCCCTCACACGCAAGGCCAGGCTACGTTGCTTCTGAAAATTCTCCACCCTGTGGGTAGTAATTTTCAGGCAAGCCTTGCTCTCTGTGTGGGCAGCCGCACTTTTCAGGCAGTGTAAAAAGCAAAGCGATAGCGATAACAAGATCAATGAAGTTTCACTTTAAATTTTCTTTATTATGAGTAACAATTCCCTTTCATTTGATTTCGCAAATGGTGCTGACAGCACCCAAGTTCAAAAACAAGTTGTAAAAAGCTGCAGCTCCAGCTCCTCCAATCTCAATGAAGTTGAGGTTTGTGAGACTGAGTTGGACTTGGCTGATTTCAAGTTTGACTACCGCACCGACAATCCGGCTGTGTACGTGAGTTCCTACCACCGATATTCCAGCGGGAATCTGGACGGTATGTGGGTAGACCTTTCCCTGTGTGCCGACTATGATGAGTTTATGCAGGTGTGCCGTCAAATCGTATTCGACGAGGAGGATCCGGAGTTCATGTTCCAGGACATGCAGAATTGGCCGGACTCATGGTATGACGAGAGCTCACTGGATGAGGACACCTTCGAGCTCATCCAGGAGTTTGCAGGGTTGGACGATGACGAGCGTGAGGCCTTCGAGGCTTTCATGGATGTTCGCTGCGACAGTGACGTGACATTCGAGGAGTTCCGCGAGGCTTACTGCGGCAAGTGGAACAGCGAGGAAGAGTACGCCAAGCAGCTTGTCGATGAGCTGGGAATCCTTGACGAGGTGCCCAAGCACCTGCGCCGCTTCTTTGACATGGAGGCTTATGCAGAGGAGCTGTTCCGTTATGACTACGACTTCCAAGATGGCTTCGTCTTTAGAGTCTGTTGATGTTCATAAATGATGATGTGGAGCCGCCTCACAAGGGCGGCTTTACTTTGTGATTTGGGTTATGACCTTTTGTTTGTGTATTAGTACTCATGTTTTTTAAAAATGTAACTAGATTAATAAGCGGAATTTTATTAACTTTGCATGCGCAATCTTGCATACTTAGCACATAGGAAACTGAGATTTTCAATTTCTAAATTTACATGATATGGAGTATTTCGATTTCAAAAGGCTTATTGATAGCCTATTGGTAAAAAATAGGGAAACAGAATGGATTGAGTTTAAGGAAAACTTCCATTCGAAAGAAGAAATTGGTGAACGTTTGTCAGCCTTATCTAATAGTGCTTTTTTGTGCAATATGCCTTATGGTTACATGGTATTTGGCGTTAATGATAAAAGCTTGTCTGTAGTAGGTACCGACCTTCATGCCAAGCGAAAGAAAGTTGGCAATGAAGAATTGGAATCGTGGCTGTCAACGCGCCTGAATCCACGTGTCGATTTTGAGATTATTGACGATTTTGATTACGAGGACAGAGGGCATGTTTGTGTGTTTAAAATCCCAGCAGCTGTTGGCCGACCGGTATCTTTTCTTCATGAAGAATATGTTAGAGTAGGTTCAACAACTAGAAAGTTGCGTGATTTTCCAAACAAAGAAGCAAAAATTTGGAAAGGTGGTCAAAAGCCATTAGAAAGAATTGTTGTAAAGGAGAAATTGTCTATAAATGAGGTTCTTTCATTATTGAGTGTGGAAACATACTTTGACTTAATGAAATTGCCCTTGCCATCTGATTCTAATGGTATAATAGATAGACTGTTGTCAGAAAAAATCGTTATTCAAGATGAAGTGGGCTATAGCATTACAGAATTAGGTGCATTACTTTTTGCTAAGCATTTAACAGATTTCGATTCTTTGCGACGCAAACAAGTACGTGTCGTGGTATATCATGGTAGAAGTAAGATTGATATTATCCGTGAACAAACATTTGATGTTGGATATGCCATTGGTTTTGAAAATATGATATCATGGATAAATAGCCAACTTCCTGCAAATGAAGAAATAGGACAAGCGCTACGCACAACAACATCAATGTATCCACCTATAGCTATTCGTGAGATTGTTGCTAACATGATCGTACATCAGGACTTCAGTCAAATGGGGTTTCCTATGGTTGAGATTTACTCTGACCGTATTGAAATATCAAATCCAGGACAACCTATTATTAGTGTAGAGAGGTTCATAGATGAATATGATTCTCGCAATTCCTCTCTTGCTGATTTAATGCGAAGGTTGGGTGTTTGTGAAGAGCTTGGCAGTGGGCTTGATAAAGCCATATCATCAATTGAGCTCTATCAATTGCCTCCTCTTCGTATTCAGGTCCAGGAAAGTAGAACTACTGTTACCATCTTTGCTTATCGCAAATATAGTGAGCTCGACCGTCAAGAAAGGATTTATGCTTGCTATCAGCATGCTTGTCTGAAGTATGTGACAAATGAGAAGATGACAAATCAAACACTTCGTGAAAGAATGGGTATAGACAAAAAGAATTATCCAATGGCTTCAAGGATCATTAAGGATAGTATTGATGCAGGTAAAATTAAAGAGGAACAAAGTGAAAGCAAAAATAGAAGGACCAAAGGATATATTCCATATTGGGCATGAAAATGTTATTGTCATGTAACTAACATGTAATCATGATGATTGTATCTTGCTCCACCAAAGACGTAAATATTTGTTTAATAGGGCTTTATGTTTGGTGTCCACATGTAACTCACATGTAACTGAATAAAATGTTTATCGATTATATATGAATGCTATATTATATAGAAATGGTTTTAAACGACTAAACGTAGCAAGAAGTTGAGATAGTTTGATAGGTAATAAAATAATTATGACAAAAGAAACAATTATTTCAGAACGCACGAAGTTAATTTTATTGATTTTGATAATACTTGTGCTTGGTGGGCTTATTTTTTATGGATTTTTAAATCTATTTGTTCATATTCAAAACTGGTGGTGGGTAGTTGGAGTCATTTTTTATTTTCTATTAATGGCTGTTGTTAGTTTCATAAATAAACGATTTAAATTGAAGGTCACACAAAATATTGAAAAAATAATACTTTGCCCAATAATTATACTAAAATATATATTAGATATTGCAAAGCCTGCTGTCTATGTGTTAATGTCTTTTTTTTATATGATAATGGTAAGTTTCATAGTTCCTTTGTCGATACTAATAGGCTTGAATTTATTGTTCAATTGGGGTTTCAATTCAGCAACTATGTTGTTTGTTGCGCTTGCATTAGGTTCCATATTAAGCGTTTACCTATCAAAAATAATGCAATCTTTGATTTGTAAGATTCCTCCTTTGAATCAAGGCGAGCATAAATTCCAACTATTAGGAAAAGATTTAGCAATGTATATTTTACATCCAAGAAATCTGTCTTTTCTGTTTTTTCTTCTATATTTTATTTACTTATCAGTTTCAGGTTTTATCTATTTGCAATTTAATGGCTTTTTATTAAACAAAGAAATTGATACGGCAATATTAAGAGCCTTCTTAGTTTTTATTGCTTGTACAAATATGGTTTCCAAATCACGTGAAGTAGATATGCAAGCAAAGGGATTATTAAAAAGAATGCTATTTTTAATGTTTATACATGATGATAACTAAAGACATAGGGCATTAAATTATGATTTTTTTAAGAGGACAGTTTTTATTATTTATACTCTTATGAGGATATGTTATTAATACATTGTTTTAGTAAGTCCAATTCATGTTAGATATAGACTATTTTGCTTCTGAAAATTCTCCTGAAAGACTCATCTAATATTTTTGTGTTTTTTATTTCCTATTATTGAATAAATTGTAGTTTTTTTAAGAGTAAGTTGTGTTTGTTTTTTTCAATTTATTTTTATTTGTTTTATATGTTTTGTAAGCATCTGTTGTACAGGGGTTTAATAGGGGGGGGTGAGGATTTTTTTACAGTTTCATCCAATTAAAAAGCTTGTTTTATTAAGAAAAGTGATTATCTTTGTAGGCGAATAATGAGAAAAATATTATACATATTATTTGTGTTTATAACGCTCTCTGTTGTGATGAGTTGCGGGCGCAGTGTGGATAAGCGGCTTGTCCTCGCTGACACACTTATGTGGACCAATCCCGACAGTTCGCTTGCAATCCTCAACGCCATCAACCGCGACTCCCTGCAAGGCGACGAGAACCAGGCATATTACGCCCTCCTACTCACCCAAGCACAATTCCGATGCAATATCCCACTGACAAGCGACACATTAATCAGCAAAGCAGTCGATTACTATAGCGACAACCATAACCGTGAGCACTATACTCGAGCTTTATTATATAAAGGTGGAGCCTATGAAGACATGAATAACCCCGTTGAAGCAATAAAGTGGTATAAACAAGCCGAAAACAATGCTGACACTACCGACTACAGAAATCTCGCTCACATCAATATGCGATTGGGAATACTCTATTTTAAGAATTATGCCAGCAACAACCTTGATTTAAATAAGTTCAAAATGGCTGCTCATTATTACGAGATATTAAATGACAAGAAAATGTTGATGAAAGCACTCCATTATTGCGGGAATGTATTGAGAATAACAGATATTAATTCGGCGAAAAGATGTTATGAGAAGGGTATTTCGATAGCAAGAGAGTTAAAAGACACGAGCAGTATCTATTGCTTAGATGTTAGTTATGCATTAATGTATATTGAAGATTCTTTATACTCGCAGGCAAAGAAATATATTTTGGATGCATACCAATTGAATAATAGCTTTGAAGAAAACTACAATTATTACATGCTGAGCCTGATTTATGCCAATCAGAAAGATCTTGATTCTGCTAAATATTTCATCTCGTTGCCTGATAAATCACAAAATACTGCCTACGACAGCCTTCTAATGTATAAAGCTTTAAAAGAGATTGCTTTATGCGATAACAACATTTCACAATATCGTAAATTTGATAAACAGTACAATAGAATCTCAAACTCTCTTGAATACAACGAAACAATATATAAACTGCATGATTCAGAACAGGAATTTGATAATAGCACTAAATTTGAAGCTTCAATAAGTTTAGCAAAGAAAAAGAAAATCATCTCTTTTCTTATTGGGTCATTGCTGCTGTTGTCGATTGTTTTCTTATTGCTATATTTTAAGAAGAAAAAAGACTCAAAAAGATTGATTGATGAAATAAGAAAAGAGCATATTTCTAACTATAATTCTTTAAGAGAATATTTAGAGAAACATGATGATGATTTCAGTCATTTAATGAGTTCTCAACTAAATGTTTTCGAAGAAATAATGTCTTCTGGTTATAAACCAAACAAGGTTTACTCTGACAATAAAATAACACACAAGATTAAGGCCATTGATGATTCGAATGTTGAGTTCTGGAATGGACTTAGAAATTACTTGAATTTTCGTTATGATGGAATAATAGATAAAATATCAAAGGATTATCCAATCCTTACAGATGCTGACATAAATTTCATTGGATTGATATGCTGTGATTTCTCAGATGCAGCTATTGCAGTATGTAAAGGTTATAGAAATACTGACTCTGTGAGAAGTCGGCGCAGAAAGATTCGAGATAAAATGAAAATTGATGGCTTATTAGACATTTATCTGAAACAATTGATGAAACACAACGCTACCTGATTGTGTGAAAATAGAAGAAACCCTTGTCGCATGAGAATGCGAGTACGAAAAGTCTCGGTTTGGAGATTTTGAAGAAAATTGTGCGTTTTAGCTTTAAGGCTGAGACGCATTGTTTTTTATTATGTCATATAGTTTGAGACATACTTATCAAGTAACTTGCTCGACATCCGCCCATTTGTTTTCGTATAAGAGAGAAAATGTATGACAAAACCTTCCCATTTTGCAGTATAAATATGCAAAATGGAAATGGGCACGCTGTGCCCTAAAACACGCTCTCATTATCAACTAGTTATAAGGGGTGGGGCACGGGCTGAATCTTTGGTATATACATTTTGCAAATGTAATTTTGCAACATAATTCTAATAACAAAAAAATAATAAAACTATGAGAAAGATTATCACATTTTCACTTGCATTATTAGCAATGACAACATTTGCTAATGGCAGAAATGACAAAAATGTTGTATTACATGAAAATGGATGTGGCAATTGTCATGAACTTGTTAACCTTGATCCTCCAGTAGTGACCTACGATGAAGAACTTAATGAGCTCACAGTCTATTTCGGCTCTACCAGTACTGTTGACCTCGAGTGTGATGACGGCATAGGCGCACCATATTATATTGTATATGGTGATTACCACACCGGCAATACCAGCACCACCTATTATTACCTGCCAGCAGGTTATTACACCGTCACAATCAACAGCATATATGGTGTTACCTATTATGGAAACTTCACTGTATCCTATTGATGTGGAAAATTAACAATCCATTTATTAACCCTAAAAATGTATTTAACAATGAAGACTAAACAATTCTTTTTAAGCATCGCACTATTAATGTGCATCCCTTTTGTAGCTAACGCACAAATGTATATTGACTCACTTGGCATTGTGCAAGTGGGTAACTATGTGCATGATATTTATGGCACTTTAGGGCCTGATTATAAAGACACCACTATAGTACTTAGCATAAAAGGTAATGGAAATAATTGGTCTAACGGAAAAATTTCCTTTGGTGATGCCTACTACAACCTAAACATGAATGTCTCTGTAGGTGAACTTGGCAATAATGGAGGAATTTATGGTGATGACACCGACATACTGTGGCTCCATGGCAAATCGGGAATTTTTTATACTAGTAGCAACCGGGCGCAAGACACAATATTCTACTATGTTCCAGACCTTTTCAACAACTTTCATTTCAATTGTAACGTGCTGGCAAGCAATATCGCATTAGCCTCTGATAGCCGTTTTAAGACCGACATCACCCCACTTGAGAGCAGTCTGCAGACTATAACTTCTCTGACTCCTGTAAGTTACAAGCTTCTTCCTCGCTTCAGCACTGAAACTATTGACATTCCTACCGCAGGACTGAGCGATAAAGATCTGCGCGACATTGAGTACTTCAATAATCTGCACAAGAATCAACAACCAGATGGACCACATTTTGGATTCATAGCACAGGAGGTTAAGGATATATACCCCGAGCTGGTGCATACCGACAAAGATGGATATATGTATATTGATTATATTGGAATGATACCGCTTTTGGTGAACGCCATTGGGGAGCTCAACGAACAAATTGAGGAACTGAAAGCGGAAAACTCCGAACTTAACCAAGCCGTCATCAATGCACAACTGCCGGCAGTTGACGACAACAACCAACCTTCTCAGATTGCAGATAACTTCTTAAGGAACGCTCTATATCAGAACAGACCCAACCCTTTCTCCTCTTCTACAAGCATCACAATGTCTTTGCGAAGCGATGTGACACAGGCAGTGGTCTACATCTTCGATATGCAAGGTAGCTTGCTAAAAACCATCCCAGTTAACGACCGTGGCAATGTTAGTGTGACAATTGACGGTGGAGACCTCAATGCCGGGATGTTCATATACACCCTTATTGCCGACGGCAAAGAGATAGCAAGCAAGCGCATGATTCTCACTAAGTAAGAAAGGAGGTTGCATAATGAGAATAATTAAACTGATATTCTTGTTTGTGGTGCAGCTTACCATGTCATCAGTATGTATAATGGCTGAGCATATTACCCACACAGTGACTTACGACCCAGCAAAGCTGTCGATAACTTATGACACGATTAATGGCAATGCATATGCCAGAGTTGATTATGAGGGACTGAATTCCTTTAACAAAGCTGGATGCCCGGAGCTACCATGTGATGTGCTTATGTTGTCGGTCCCATATAATGCGACTAATTTTTCTATCGATTACGATCAAGTCAGTTATATTGATATTAACATTAACGCAACCGTTTTCCCTTCACAAGAGTCAAGGGCTATTAGTGACACAACATTAATTGAATTTACGGTACCAGATTCTTATATTTATAATTTGACGTCTTATTATCCATCTATAGAAAACATTGATGTTTCTTATGGTTATTTGTTTGGAAGCAACAAGGTTGCATCAATTGGATTAAGACCGGTGTTATATAATCCTGAAACTGGAGTTTTAAGATTATTTACATCCTTAACACTAAGACTTAATTATAATATCGATAGTCAAATATCACCTAAAATATACAGAAATGAAGCCACTCTAAAAGAGTATGAACAAGATATAACTGCTTCATTTGTCAAGAATTGTGCTGACGTGGCAAACAATTCATATACACCTACTGGCAGGCCCAACCTCAATGCTGGGAATAATCCTGAGACATTACCCACCTATCAATATTGTATAATAACAAATCGGGCATTGGCTCCAGCATTCAAGAAGATAATTGCCATGAAAAGACAAAAAGGCATTTCAGCAGGAACTGTATGTATTGAGGATTTGATGGCTTCAACAATATGTAATGGCGGTGATATTAATATTGATGAGTTTGGTGATACAATTTCCGTGATTGCCGACAGTGCCGGTGTAGTAAGACAATATCTGAAATATGCAGTTTCATCCAGCACATCACCTACTTCCTTTGTGTTGATGGGAGGAAAAGCACCATTCGCTCCAATAAGATATGCACATTCTTATATTATGCTAAACAGTAATCACAAGAATCATGTTTCAACCGATATGTATTTCAGCGACTTGTCCTTAAATTGGTCGCATTTAGCTACTTTCTACGATGCCATGAATGAGAGTGAATATATAATTCCTGGTATCCTCCAAGAACATAACACATTAACATATACTCCTGAATTGTTCCTTGGTAGATTATTGTGTAGCAATCAAATTGAAATAAACAATTATAGTGACAAATTATTTCGTTATGTTTTTTGCCCTTATGAGAACGATTATTCGTATCTCACAAAATCATTCTTTATTTCATCAGGTGCTATTACGGCAAGCTATGTCTTAGATGCTGCAAATAATGCTTTTGATTATGTAAATCACATAATTAACTCAGAACCTCAAAATCAATGGTCCGGTTCCTATTTGGTAAAGCATTTAAATGATTACAAGTATGGTTATATCAGTCTTTACGCACATGGTGAGCCGCAATCTGTTGCGATATATGATAAGAACAACACTATAAAAATACTTTCAGCTTTAGACAGCAATCCCACTATAAATACAAACTATAATGTGATTGATGAGTCTGGTAATGGTTTAAACAACAAGTATAATAAAGAATATCCTAACATATGTTATTCTATTTCATGTGTAACGGCACCATATGACAAGGCTCCAACATTTTATTGTTACACTGACATGGAAAATAAATATAATCTGGCAGAATCGTTTACTCTTGGAAAGAACTATGGAGGTCCTGCTTATCTTGGAAACTCAAGGCAAGGCTATTTGCCGGCATCAGAACTTCTAGAAAAAGAATTTATAACTTCAACTTTCAGTAGGCGCTATTACTCTATTGGTATAGCTGAGGCTTTTTCCAAAGTATATTACAGAGTAACTAACAGTTCAACATATAACCACGTAATTCTTGAACATAATCTGTTAGGTGATCCTGAATTCGAGATGTGGACAACTGAACCACTTCGATACAGTGGAATTAACGTATCTCGTGTAAAGAATGGCTTTAAGATTGAAGGAGTGTCAGGAAGAGACACAATTGCATATTGCGACAATAATGGTAATCAAGGTATAATAGTTGGCAATAATATGGGTCCCACATATCTTCAGGCCCATTCAACAAGCACTATAATGGTCTATAATCATAATCATATTCCTTATATTGCACCAATGACACTTCAGAACTGCAACATCAATAATTCGCAGTTTGTTTATGCAAGTTCCTTTAGTGCTGCCAACAACGTTACAATAAAAAGTGGAGCTGTCTACGAGATAGATGCATCAGGTGATGTTCATTTGGGAGAAGGGTTTATTGTTGAGAATGGCGCCACATTCAATGTAAAGACTCCTAGTAAGGTGACTATTGACGGCTGCGTGTTCCAGAGCGGAGCCAGGGTCAAGATAGAGGCTGGAAATGTTGAATTTATTGGTAAGTTCACTGCTGAACTCGGTTCAAAAGTGGAATTTAAACATTATGTTGACGAATAATTTGGATTATTAACCGATGCTTGCTATTTTTGCTGTTGAAAGACAAGGAAATTAGTAAGTACTAAAACAAGAATAGTTATGAAAAAGATTACATTGTTATTGCTGGGATTGCTGACGATGGCCAGCGCCAGCGCAGTTGAGAATGAGTACGTGCCCCTTGTGCGAGAAGGTGTAGTTTGGGAATATGTCGGTCATTATCTTGATTGGCCAGACGAAGGTTATCTTACAGAACAGCTATATACTCTTGAAATCAATGGCACGACCGAAATTGACGGTGAATTATACTATAATGTATATCGCACTGACTATAACGAAGAACTCTTAGCCCAGGAGCCATATCTTGTGGCTTATGTGAGAGAGGAAAATAAAGTTGTGACAGCTATCGACAACGAGAAACACTGGTGGTTTATTCCTAAAATATTATATGACTTCAACAAACCGATGTTCTTGCCTGACAGCGAGACGGTTGAAACCCTCGGCATTGAGGATTACTACGGACTTGAGATCATCGATTATTTTATGCATAGATACATCCCAATTACAGTAGAAGTTGCGGGAGCACTCAGAAATGGCTATCACATAAATTATGATGATGGTGTTAATTACTATTATCCGGATTATGAGGCTAAAATCATTGAGGGAATTGGTGTGGACTGTAGGTATGGTGATTTTCTTGTTCCTTATAGAGAATATGTGACGAGTATTAACCCCATGGCAAGCCTCTCGGCTGTTTATGAAAATGGCGAACTCGTGTACAAAGGCAATGCCTACGATCAGGCACTACAATTGAAAGATCCTGAAGCCATCTCCACTATCGCTGGCGACAAGAAAGTGGCTAATGTCCGTTACTACAACCTCGCCGGCGTGGAGAGCAATGAGCCTTTCAAGGGCGTGAGCATCAAGGTTACAACCTACACCGACGGCACTCGCTCCACCAAGAAGATCATTAAATAGTTCAGATTCACCTTTTTTACAATTCTAACAGCTGGTGGATAGCACCACCAGCTGTTAGTAAACCTTTTAATAAAATACAAAACAAAATTATGGTAATGAATAATACTGTTTAATAATTCAGTTGCTTTTTTCAATAAAAATTATTAAATTTGTACATTGAATGTAAAAACTATTTAAGGAACAAATTTATGAACATAAAATATGAAAATCACAAAAAGAAGAATAAGAAATGTTGAGCAATTTACTAAATTATATGCTCAAAACGAGATCCTTTATATTGTAGCAAATCTTAAGGATATTGGCCCAAGAGTCATCTAATCAATAGGATTTATAAAAAACTAATTATAAAATAATGAAAAAATCAGATATATTTTGGCAAACGTATATAAACCTCGAAAAAGATGTTATTGAAATGTCTAAGTACATTTTTGTAACAGACGAGAAAACAACAAGTAGGAACGGTCAAGAGGTGGTGGAGGCATGTTCAACTCAGTTGTTGACATTTTCACCACATATAGCAGACTTGTTGGTTCGCTGTTGTGTTCAGATAGAGGCAATTTCAAAAGAGTTGTATTTTGATCTTAAAGGTGAGAAGGAAAGAGGCGATAGCTCAATTAAGTTTGATGAGGATTGTTTGAAATTGATAGATGTTAAATGGCAAACTCACAATAAACAAGTACTTGTGGTCACTCCTTTCTTTAATCTGACAAAGGATGAAAATAGGGTGTTGAGACCACTTAAGGAAGCCCATAAGCGACAAGGGACATATTGGGAAAAAGCCTATCAGGCAGTAAAACATGACAGGTACTCCTCTTTATATAAAGGGAATGTTAAGGCTCTCATTCAAGCATTAGCAGCCCTATATCTGCTAAATGTGTATTACCGCAAGGAGACATGGACTATTCAGTATCAAGATTTAGGTAAACTGGATTATAGTATCGGTTCTTCTCTATTTTCTGTTTTAAAACCAAAAGCCGACCAATTGTGGGAAGGAAATAGCCCCAAAAAGAGTGAAAGTCCTTATGTCGTCAGCTACCTAGAAGATGTTTACAAAAAGATAGATGGCATTCGTCTTAAAGAACTAGAAGCCTTAAACAACTATTGGATACAACAACCAGAATTGCAAGAACCTGCATTTTTGAATCAGTTACAAGAGGCTTTCAAGAAAGAAGAAAGGGTTATGCAAATTTGGGAACTAGCAAAATACAGGCTCAACAAATTACTTCCACCAACATTGCCTTTCGCAGAGAGAAAAGAGCGCTTTATTAAAAGCGAGGCTTGGAATTGCTGGATCAACCAAAACAATCAACATATTGCTCCAAACGATTTATCAGAAAACAATATTCAAAATGAGATAAATAAAGTAGGTGTGAGATGGGGCATAGATATAATGAAGAGATACCAAAAAATGGCATGGATACCCATAGCCATGAATAGTGGCTTATGCAGAGTATATATTCCATAAATGATTGTTGTAAATCTCAATGCTATCAAGAAATGTCATTCTAAAAACCTGTGAACTGCAAACTAGCAAGTATCTCAGCATCAAAAAGAAGTACATGATATACAACTCTTTGGATAGTATATAATGAGGCATTGTAATATTAGTAAAAAAGTATTGATATGAGTATCATTGCAGATTTTGAACTATATCTTTAAAACTATATAATATGAGCAAGAAATATATTGATTATTTACAAGAAATACCCAAAGAAGATCTTAGAAAGGGGCTTTTGGGGTATGGTTTATTTGCAGATAAACTTCCTGAAATATTTACTTCAAAGGCTTTTTATGATTATTGCGAAAGCATGGACTTTCCTACTTTTAAAAGTGGTGGTCGTGATTATGTTAGGTATGAATGCACAAGAAACACTAATGTCCCACGCCTTTTGTCTATTCCCACCCCTTTATCTTATTCGAACTTATGTAATTGTATCGCAAGCAATTGGGCAGAAATTGTTCGTTTTTTGGGAGAGAAAACTGATGGTCAAAAGTATAAATATAGTCAAATTCATCTTCAAAAGCTCAAAGGCAAAGACCACTTATTTGAAATGAGTCTCAATTATGTAGATAAAGACAAAAATTTAATGGAGAGTATTCAAAAAATACCTATTGGAAACAAATATAGAGTTGATGCAGATATATCGAATTGCTTCCCAAGTATATACTCACATGTCCTATCTTGGGCATTAGTAGGAAAAGAAGAAGCCAAGAGATACAAAAATGATTATTCAAAATGGTATAATATTATAGATCTTTGCACTCGAAATACTAAAAATGGAGAAACTAATGGCCTACTTATAGGACCTCATAGCTCTAACTTGTTATCTGAAATCGTTTTATGTTGTGTTGATAAAGAACTTTCTAATAAGTATCAATATGTCAGAAACATTGATGATTTTACTTGTTATGTTGATTCAGAAGATAATGCAGAGCGTTTCTTATTAGATTTAAATGACGTTTTAAAGAAATATGAACTAAGTTTAAATACTAAAAAAACAAAAATCACCAAACTTCCTATTAATTCTGATACCCATTGGATTAGTTCGTTAAATAGTTTTTTTATAGGTGACACATATACTGATAAGAATAAGCTTGTTTTTAAAAAAAAGAGGCTAAAAACTTATTTGGATTTATCGATTAGTTTGGTCAACAAAACTGGAAACAGCGCTGTTTTTACATATGCAATTAAAACAATTGCAAATACAGTCCTTGGAAAAGATGCAAAAGAGTATTACATTGACTTGATTCATCAACTGCTCTGTCTTTACCCATATTTGGTTCATTGGATGGAGGCATATGTTTTTGATATTTTTGATATTACTACGGAGAGAATTCAAATCATCTCACAAGATTTATATGATATAGGAATTAAACGACATATATATGAGGCATGCTCGTTCTCATTATATTGGTCAATAAAATATAATTTTTCATTAGAACCAAAGTATGTTGATGACTCAATTAATAGTTCAGATTGTATCTTCATGCTGCTTGCGTTCTTAAAAGCAAAGCGTGACAAAAACATAAAAGCGAAAAAGATATTTAAAGACAAAGCAATATCTTTAGCTGCTGAAATGGACAGATACTGGATTTTTGTTTATGAAGTTTTATCTAAGGAAGAACTACCTAAAGGAGAATATCGAAGACTTAAAAACAAGAAAATTTCATTCATCAAATCTGAATTCTTATAAATATTATAGTGCTTTTTGTTTTTGAAGATGGAAGTTATTAGATGATAATAAAACAAATTATTATGGAACTATTTGACAACAAAGTATTAAAGGACAAGGAATACCAGTCACATAAAGTGTTCCCATTGTTGGATTCTCTTATTGAGTTTTATAATGCGGTATATATGATGGGGCCGAACTTCATAACAAACGGGATAATGTCAGGCCTGTTGAATATTGACAATGTCGTTTGTGGTTCGTTGGCAGGAACATTGGATTCTATAAGGATTGTACTAAAAGAGGGAAGGATTAATGATGCTTATGCTTTGTTGAGAAAGTATCATGACGGAATCATTGCAGTAATATATGTTAATGTCTATATTGCTGAAAACTATAGCTTAAATAATATAGTGGTAGAAAAGATCCAAGATTGGGTAAATAACAAGCAAAAACTTCCTTCTACTGAAAAGATGATGAAAGTAATCCGGAAACATAAACCTTTAGAGGATTTGGAGAAGTTATTTGATTTTGATGGTTTGTATCACAGAATAAGAAGATTGACTAATGGAAATACACACTATAACAAATTGTATTTCATGTGGCTTAATAATAATATGATTTATAATCCTAACCGTATTAAAGAGCTAAATAATATATATTCATGTACATTGCATTTGTTCATTTTTCATTTTTCGTATATGTACTCCCTTAATCCGCATTATATGATGTCATCAGATTATATTGATGCCTTGGATTTGAATCAACAACCCGAAGAAGGATCTCAATATTGGGTAGCGCCATACGTGAAAGAGGTTTTTGAGAAATATATAGTTGCGAAACAACCTGTCATTGCTGAGTATTTGAGAATTCATCTAGGGATGGAGTTATAAATCAACCGTGACAAGCGGAAGGCGCTGAATCAAACAGTCCAAGCTTAACTGTCATCTTTCTTCTGTTTAATAGAGGAACTATTTTTTAACTCCAAAGAACCCCTATACTAAAAACGGCTTTTGAATATATTATATAAATCCAATCAAATCTCACTGCTATGATATTCACTCAAGCATTACAACTTATCGAACAAAAGAAAAAACTCATTGGCACTACAACTGATAAGGGACTATTGATAAATCTCATTCTAGTCGTGCCAATCGACACAAATTTGCGAAACCAGTTCATCGACAACCTCATAGTTACAAGAAGTCCCTATAAGTTGATAGTCCCATTCATCGGTTCCAACGTTGAAGTATGGGCCACCAATTCAGATTATCTTTACAAACAAGGCATACTATTTATGATGTCGTAAGAGACTAAAATCTCCATAAAATTATTTGAATTGCATATCATCTACATAAATATGTTATAAAACATAAAAGTGAAAAAAATCAAGATTAAAAGATACAGCGAATAATATTATTATTTATCTTCGCATGGTGGAATTTCAACTCTGCACAGAAACGTGATGGAACAAAAATCTCGAAATAATTTACTTGCAGCATATTACATACTCAATTCTGCACAAAAGGAACAAGTGTGTTGTGCTAGTGTACATTGTTCGTACTATGCCGTGTTCCAGTATATGAAATACATCGTGGCTCATCTCAAAATTGGTGCCATCTCCTATGATGTTCAAGATGAAATTTGTTATGGGGAAGATTCACATGAGATTATTTTAAGTAAAATACGCGACAGTTTGGCTAATATAAACCCCAAAAAACAGCGTGATTTGCTTGAAAGCGTTCGTTGTTTGAAGAGGCAAAGGGTTTCTGCAGACTACTCTCAAGAACCATTCTCACTTGTGGATTGTTTGGAAATCAAGCAAAATGCTGAAAGTTTGATAAGTAAATTGAAATCATATTTCAACAATAAAGTAGCATAGTCATGGAACAGTTGATAAAAGATTGGGCAAACCAAATGATTGAACGCTTCAATTGGCTTGTGGTAAAATACGAGTACAGTAAAAAGTATCGCACTTATATTGTCAGTTTTTCGCCCTCGTCTATGATTGATGAAAGTGAGGATTTTAACGTCGAAGCTATCGCTTTCAACGACAAAATGGTCCAAATATATGGTGATGACGCTCCTTTGTTCACTGATGAGGAAAAACTGTTCAAATTGACAGATAATGCGCAAATTTTAACTGCAAACTCTTATTCTATTTTCGAAAAGCTTACACTCGCTATTGGGCTGCAGAGTCTTGGCGGCTGGAACAATAGCAAAACACCTGCGACAACCTATCATGTTATTGAGGGTGTCGATACTCTTGCTTATGATAATATTCAATTCGAAATAGCAGCTTAACTTATGGCACAACCTGAGAAAATAATTGCTTACCGCATTGTTCAGGTTGCAGTTGAAGACTTCAAAATGCAACCACAGCAATTGAATGAAAAGGATGAGCTGGGAATAAACACATCCTTCTCGTTCCAAGTTAATTTCGACCTCAAATGCATAAAATGCCTCAGCTCGTTTGTCTTTACCAAAGGTGAAAACAAACTTATTGAGTTGACGCTTTCATGTGTGTTTTCAATCGAACCTTCCACGTTCGAGAGTCTGTATGATGATAGCAGGACGCATCTGATCGTCGAAGCGTATTTCTGCAGGTATATGGCAACAATCGCTGTCGGTGCCGCCCGCGGCGCTATTGCAGCCAAAACACAGGGTAGTGCGTTCGAGGCGGTTGTCCTACCTCCAATCAACTTGATGGAAACAATCAAGAGCAATTCGGTGTTCACAGTGGGGCAATAACCCCGCTTCACTTTCTTGTGGAGATATGGCCGCTTTCGAGCGGCTTTTTTATTCCTACTTAGTTTTGCATTTAAACCATTAAATAATATTAAAATTCTTGCAAAATTTACATAAAAGTGAATTATTTCAATTATTTTTATTAACTTTGCACACATAAAATTATATTATATGACAAAAGAATATACTCTCAAAACAATAGAACAATCTGACAATGTGGGCCTATACTCAATCTGCATAAATGGTAATGAGAGCGAGTTTGAGAAGTTTATGACCGCATTTAAGCAAAACGCTACAGTAAGTCGAGATTATCAAAAAATAATCTTTGCTATAATGAAAATCGTTTCAGATGGGGCACTTGAACGTTTTTTTAGAATAGAAGGCAAGTATTCCGATAATACTGCAGCGTTAGCTATAGACTCAAAAAGATTGCGATTATATTGCTTGCGTATCAGCAATGAGATTCTAATATTAGGGAATGGCGGAATCAAGACGACTGCCACCTATGAAGAAGACCCTATTTTAAATGGTTATGTCTGTGACTTGCAAGCATTCGACTCACTATTGAAGAAAATGCAAAGAAATGGAAAGATAACAATACAAAAAAACATTATAACTAACATCGACAACATAAAAATGACACTTTAACCAAAACGTTATGAACGCACTGCTACGGGAAGCCTTCGATGCAATACCAGCAGATGTCAAAAGAGAATTTGAGATTTCCTACTTGCTGGCTGCAAGGCTCGATGCCGCCCTAAAAGAAAAAGGCATCACACAAAAGCAATTTGCCCAAATGCTCGGCAAACGTGACTCCGAAGTATCAAGATGGCTCACAGGAAGGCATAATTTTACTCTCCGCACCATTGCCTTGATTGAAACTAGACTCTCCATGAACTTGATTAACTAAAGAAAAAGCTACTAGAACCGCTTATGAAAGCCATACCACATTGGGTGTGGCTTTTTGTTTTATTTTTTGGGAATTAAAAATAATTAACGTTTTTTTGTCGTTAACTATATTGTCCCGAACTTTGCACTGTCAAAACTATAACATTTTTCTCCGTTTCTCAAAAACTGTATATTAGTATAGATACTTCATTATAACAAACATCAATTGTATGACAGATCGTGTCGCAGATGAGGTTGTTCGTGGATATGTTAAAGAAGCGTGTGGTATTCTTGGATTTGACATGTCAAATGTGCTAATTATTTATATGCAACGAATACCGACCTAAATTGATATTCCGCAACATGCAGCCATAATCCCTGACAGATGTCTAATTCTTGACGAATCCTGATTGGTGAGTTTGCCTATTTCAGTGTTTGCGATCGAGTGGCTACAGAGAGAATATCGTTTATGAAGCCTTAAAAAATGAATTTGCCATGAACATAATTAATTTATGATATTTCGGAATGAGAGCTATACAGATAATTTATTATCTTTGCGCAGATATAAGAACTAACATATGGCATCACATAAGTATCTTTCACCTGAAGAAACACTTGAATGGCTTGTTAGAGTTGTAACTGCAGATGGACTAATCTCTACCAACGAGAAGTCATTGATTCGTGAGTTTGCCAGAGCTTATGGAATGAACGTTGACGAAATCATTGAAGCAGCAAGTAAATCTATTGTGCTTGACAAACCTGAGGTGGAACTTATAGATTACAGAGCGAAAAATGGTCTGCTTTTCGAGAAACTTATTGTATCTTTCCTTAAAGACAAGAAACGGTATAAACTGCTCTCGTGGACTGGTGATAAATATGTTGATGGTATTTATGACCACAGCAATCTCAATCCGGACATTCACATTCAACATGTAATAAACGGAATGACTCTTGATTATTTTATCGAATGTAAATGGAACCATTACTGGCAACGTGATGAAAAAGGTTATTTCTATGAGATGAAAAAGGAACAGCTACAACGCTATCGCTACTTCCAAAGAAAGAATAAACGTGTAGTACTTATTGCCTATGCTTATGGGCGCACTGGCAATAATCCACGTGGAATCTACATTATTCCACTCTATGCGTTTCGTGGAAACAGAATACAAAAGACTGTTGCTGACAAAAAATATCGCATCGAGCAAAATGCTGAAGTCTTTGCTCAATATATGGAGAGCTACTTTGCTGCTCTTTTCGCAAAGAAAAGGAAGAAATAAAAAGAGTAGGCATCGTTAGCATTGTCATTTGCTGTTTATTGATAACTTTTGTAAATATTATTTTATAAATAGGTGTGAAATTTGTAATTTTGCACGCAACATTAAGGATTATAATTCCCTATATTTATGGTAACACAGAGCGAAGCGGCATTAGAACAAGGGTTAATTAAAGCCCTTCAAGATATGAGTTATGAGTACGTGAAGATTAACGAAGAAACCAATCTTCACGCAAATTTCAAGGCTCAACTTGAGAAACACAACCGCAAGAAACTCGCACAACTAGGGCGTGAGCATTTCACCGATGCTGAATTTGAGAGGATTCTTATATTTCTTGAAGGTGGTTCTCGTTTTGACAAGGCAAAGAAGCTTCGAGATTTGTACCCTCTTGACACAGAAGATGGCAACCGCATCTGGGTTGAATTCCTAAATAAGCAGAACTGGTGCAAGAACGAGTTCCAGATAAGTAATCAAATCACTATCGAGGGTCGTAAGAAATGCCGTTATGATGTTACCATCCTTATAAATGGTTTGCCACTCGTTCAAATCGAGTTGAAGAAGCGTGGTATAGAGCTAAAGCAAGCTTACAATCAAATACAACGTTATCATAAGACTTCGTTCCATGGCTTGTTTGACTACATTCAAATCTTCGTTATTTCCAATGGAGTAAACACTCGCTACTTCGCAAACAACCCCAATCAAGGCTACAAGTTCACATTCAACTGGACAGATAAAGATAACAACCCATTCAACGATCTGAGTCTCTTTGCTGCAATGTTCTTTGACCGTTGCACGCTTGGCAAGATGATCAGCAAATACATCGTTCTGCATGAAGGAGACAAGTGCCTAATGGTATTGCGTCCATACCAGTATTACGCAGTTGAGGAAATCCTCAACAGAGTTCAAATCAGCAATGATAATGGTTATATTTGGCATACCACAGGCGCAGGAAAAACGCTGACTTCTTTCAAAGCAGCACAGCTGGTGAGCGAGGTGGAAGGCGTGGACAAGGTAATGTTTGTGGTTGACCGCCACGACCTCGACACCCAGACGCAAAGTGAGTACGAGGCATTTGAACCTGGCGCTGTAGATGGTACAGACAGCACTCGTGAGCTGATAAAACGCTTGGGTAGCAATAGCAAAATCATCATCACTACTATTCAGAAACTGAATGTGGCCGTCACTCGTGACCGCTATAACAAAAAGATCCAAGACTGCAAGAATAAGCGTGTGGTAATGATCTTTGACGAGTGCCACCGCAGTCATTTTGGAGAGAGTCATAAGAACATTGTCAATTTCTTTCAAAATAGCCAATGTTTCGGCTTCACCGGCACTCCAATCTTCGCCGAGAATGCTGTCAGCCAGCATACAACTAAAGAAATATTTGGCGAGTGCTTGCACAAATATCTGATTAAAGATGCTATCGCCGACGAGAATGTGCTGGGGTTCCTTGTTGAGTATTATACAGGCAACCTTGATATGAATACCGAAGATGAGGGTCGTATGACCGAGGTGGCTCAGTTCATTCTCAACAACTTCAATAAGTCAACACTTGATGGCGAATATGACGCACTGTTTGCTGTACAATCGGTATCACAGCTCATTAAATACTACAAGATTTTCAAATCGCTGAATCCAAAAATCTCAATCGGTGCGGTATTCACCTATCAGCAAAATCCTGACCAGGATGATGACAATACCGGCATGAACGCTGGGTTTGCCGATGACTTGACACAAGGAGATGAGCTGCAAGCCATCATGGATGACTACAATGAGCGATATGGCACTAAATTCTCCACTGAAAATTTCAGTGCCTACTACGATGATATTAACCGCCGCATGAAAAAGAAAGACCCAAACATGAAACCGTTGGACTTGCTTCTTGTGGTGGGAATGTTCCTGACTGGCTTCGACAGCAAAAAGCTCAATACGCTCTATGTTGACAAGAACATGGAGTATCACGGCTTGCTGCAAGCTTTTAGCCGTACAAACCGTGTGCTGAACGAGAAGAAACGCTTTGGTAAAATAGTCTGCTTCCGTGACCTTAAAGAAAAAGTAGATGCCTCAATAAAGCTGTTCAGCAGCACGGCAAACCCCGAGGAACTTGGCACGATCATCCGAGAGCCGTTTGAGAGTGTAAGACAAGAATACAACGAACTAGTTACGCAATTCAAGGAATTATACCCAACAGTACAAGGGGTTGACCAATTAGTAAGCGAAAACGACAAACGAGACTTCATCCTTGCCTTCCGTGAGATATTGAAGAAACATGCCGAGATGCAAGTCTATAATGAGTTTGACGAGGATGATAAGGAACTTGCGATGCCGGAGCAGGAGTTTATGGACTTCCGTAGCAAGTACCTCGATATGGCTCTTGGTAGTACAGGCCTCGATAATCAAGAAGCAGCAGAACCTGAAGTGCCATACGGCGAGCAACAAACTATAGAAGACATAGACTTCTGTCTTGAGCTGCTTCACAGCGATATCATCAATGTGGCATACATTCTCCAACTCATTGCTGACCTTAATCCATCTGATGAGGACTATCAAGAGCGTCGCCGTCAGATTATCGACACGATGATTAAGGATGCTGAGATGCGTAATAAGGCAAAACTCATTGACGGATTCATTCAACAGAATGTGGATGAAGACCGTGACAACTTTGAGCAGGCTAAGGCTGATGGCACTATGGATCTCGAGAGCCGCCTGAACAACTACGTTAAAGAGGAACGCAACAAAGCCATTGAGCAGCTGGCAAAAACTGAGGGGGTGCCTGTAGAAGTGCTTGACAGATTCCTCTCGGAATATGATTACCTTCAAAAACAGAAACCCGAAATCATCCAAGAGGCAGTGCGTGAGCAGCACCTCGGTCTGTCTAAAACACGAAAGGCTGTAAAACGCATCTTGGCTGCATTAAATAACATAATCAACATATTTAATTGGGACTAATGCGAGTAAGTGAGAGCAAATAAGAACCTGTTTTTGATTTGCCGAATGAAAGCATTTCGGTCGATAGACACTAAATCAACACAAGATATGAGCGAAGAACTCCAACAGAAACTACGCAACCAACTGTGGACGGTTGCCAACACACTGCGAGGAAACATGAGCGCAGGAGAGTTTATGTATTTCTCGTTAGGATTTATTTTCTATAAATACCTTTCCGAGAAAATAGAGAAATTTGGCGATGAGATTTTGAGTGACGATAAAGTTACTTTCAAAGCTCTATGGCAGCGCCATGATGAAGAAGCAGAAGAACTGAAGGAAGATGTGAAAACGGAGTGCCTGGAGAATATCGGTTACTTTGTGGAACCAGGATTCTTGTTCTCGTCAATCATCGATGCAATAAGCAGAAAGGAGAATATTCTGCCAACGTTGGAACGCTCGCTCAAACGCATAGAGGATAGCACGCTTGGGCAAGAGAGTGAGGAAGATTTCGGTGGACTGTTCAGCGACATTGATCTTGCATCGCCTAAACTCGGCAAAACTGCAGATGATAAAAATACGCTCATAAGCAATGTGCTACTTGCCCTTGATGATATCAACTTCGGGCTTGACGAGGCAAGCGACATCGACATCCTTGGCGACGCTTACGAATATATGATATCACAGTTTGCCGCTGGAGCGGGCAAAAAGGCTGGTGAGTTCTACACTCCTCAGGAAGTGAGCCAAATTCTAGCTGATATTGTGACTACTGGCACAACTCGCCTTCGCAACGTGTATGACCCTACTTGTGGCTCTGGGTCGCTGTTAATTCGTGCCGCCCGCAACGGACGCGCTGAGGACATATTCGGTCAAGAGAAGAACCCAACGACTTTCAATCTGGCACGAATGAACATGCTGCTTCATGGCATCAAGTTCAGCAATTTCTCTATCGAGAATGGCGACACGTTAGAGGCTGACGCTTTTGAAGACCGCCAGTTTGATGCTGTAGTAGCAAATCCACCTTTCAGTGCGACTTGGAGTTCCGACAGCAAGTTCCTGTCAGATGACCGCTTCAGCAAGGCTGGTGTTCTTGCGCCTAAGTCGAAAGCCGACTACGCTTTCATCTTGCACATGATTCATCACCTCAACGAAGGTGGAACGATGGCCTGCGTAGCACCTCACGGTGTGCTGTTCCGTGGCAATGCCGAGGGCAAAATTCGCCAATTCCTGATTGAAACCAAGAATTATATTGACGCAATCATTGGCTTGCCAGCAAACATCTTTTATGGAACTAGTATTCCTACCTGCATTCTCGTACTGAAAAAGTGCCGCAAGGAGGACGACAACATTCTGTTTATCGACGCGAGCAAGGAGTTTGAAAAGGTGAAGACACAAAACAAGTTGCGTCCAGAGCACATCGAGAAGATTGTTTCAACCTTCCGTGAGCGTAAGGAAATAGAGAAATATAGTCATCTCGCATCTCTCGAAGAAGTTAAAGAGAATGACTACAATCTCAACATTCCTCGCTATGTGGACACCTTCGAGGAAGAAGAACCTATCGACATTAAAGCTGTAATGGCCGATATCAAGCGCCTTGAAGCCGAGCGGACAGAGCTTGATAAGGAAATCGAAATCTATCTCAAAGAATTGGGCATTGTTGAATAATTAAGGATTATCAATCATTATGGCAGAGAATAAACAAAATAAACGCCCAAACGTCCCCCCTTTGAGATTCCCAGAGTTCACAGAACCGTGGGAACCGTCAACTTTGCAAGAAATTGCAGAGTTCAGCAAAGGGACTGGCATTTCAAAAGAGCAACGAAGTGAAACCGGCTTGCCTTGCATCCTTTATGGCGAGTTATACACCACATATTCAAACGAAGTAATTGAAGATGTGGTTAGTAGAACTGATTTGGATCCAACTGATTTAGTAAAGAGCCAAAGCAACGATGTTATAATTCCCTCGTCTGGCGAAACGGCAGAAGATATAGCAACTGCTCGTTGTGTAACTGATGACAATGTTCTGCTTGGAGGAGACATTAATATTATTCGATTGAATGAGCCACACGATGGGCGATTTATGAGTTATCAACTCAATGGGATTAGGAAATATGACATTGCAAAAATTGCACAAGGTGTATCAGTTGTTCATCTTTATAGCAATGAACTGAAGAAAATGTCAGTTTCATTGCCACAAAGTGCCGAACAAAAGAAAATTGCCAACTTTTTAGGCTTGCTCGACCGCAGAATTGTGATACAAAGCAAGCTGATAGAACAACTTGAATCCCTAATCAAAGGGATTATTCATCGTCTTACCGCTCAATCGCCCAATGTGAGAATTGCAGATTGTTTGGACTGTTATTCATCATCATTACAAGAGAACCTGTTAAACGAGTTG
>JAFZAC010000022.1 GCA_017548365.1 Muribaculaceae bacterium | reverse complement strand
GTGTAGAAAGATGTCATCATGTCTTTAGTCGCCTCATCATTCACTTTCCACAGGCTCATGACGATGGTCTGCGCTCCCGCTTTCTTGAATCCTCGCTGCAGGCCGAAAACTCCGTCTCCGCCTATTTCTCCCAGACCGGTCTGGCACGCCGATAGCACGAGCAGCTCAAGACCTCTGAGGTCAAGTTGCGACACTTCCTGTGCTGTGAGCACTCCGTCTTCATATTCATCAGTTATTTTTTCTCCCATGAAAGTGTTTTGTGCTCCTGTGAAGAGCAGTCCCGCACGCACCATGGCTTTCTCGGTGTTTTGCAGGCTCTCATAATTTGCCGGCATGAAGTTTAGATTGTTCTCCATTTTCTCCTGCAAAGCCGTGGAGTCGTTCCAGTAGAATCCGTGAGTTGCGATGTGTATTATGCTCCGTTTCTGTCCCGCGAGCTGTTTGAACGATGCCTCGGTTGCGTTGTATAGCTGTTCATCGTAATCGTCAGATTTGAAATACACGTCAAATCCCTTGCCCTTGAGCAGTGAATTGACTGCTGTGGCCTCTTCTTTCGCTCCTTGAAGAGGATTCCACCACAGGTAGTCACGAGTTCCGGTTGAGTCGGTGACGATTTCATAGGCTCGGTTGGGTGCCTGTTTGCCCTTGTCGCTCTTTCTTATGGTTTCGGTCGATGGGATGAAGACTTCATCGTCCTTGGAATCAATTGCTGTTGCACTCTCATGCTCCTGGACACGTAATCCCATTTTGTCTTTTGGCGCTGAATAATCAATACCGCCATAGACGGCGGCATCACTCGATTCAATGGGTTTGCGCGATATCGCCAGCTCACGAGTTGATGACAGACGGTAGATATTGAAGCCTTCTATCGAATCGTTCATCATCACGCCTTGCTTCGACCAGTGCGGCATAGATTCGATGGCGATGTTGTGAAGCTCCCCACAGGGAGAGAAATAGATGTTCTTCACTTTATCATCAAGCTCACCTTTCTCAGCCAGTTTCCCCCATATCAAGTCGCTTAACGCCTTGCTTGTGTATGGCTGCTTCGCAGCTTCTAGCAACTCACTTTCCTCGCAGAGCTCAATAAGGTGCGGTTGGTCATAACCTTCAATGTTACGCAAAGTCAGAGCTATATATTGCGTGCTGTCTGTTCCAAACTTCGGGAAAGAGAGTAACTCAATGGCAATATCATCTTGTTTTAAACTATCTTGAACATTCTTCCACGTTAGTTGCAGATTCTTCATGAAGTCGCCATACGCTTTTGATTGTATTATCAAATACAGCTCGAGTTTTTCGGCATAATTTTTTAGAGATTCCGTGTTCTTCTTGTCTTCGTTGGAGTGAAACTCTTTCAATTTTATTATTTTGCAATTGACAGATTGGAGTTCATTAAAAGTCGCTATTAATGTTGAGTCTCCACTCTCAATAATCAATCTTTGGAGTTCGGTTTCAGCGCTAAGCAGCATTCCTTTGGCAAACAATGCCGATTTGTTATATAAGTCCCCAAAACTTGACTTGTCATTGAGAGCAGTAACCATAGCAGGATAAATCGATTGATAAACTTCAAAATAGTCTTTCCAAAATTCATTGCGTTCGTCTTTAGTTTGTATACTCAAAAATGACATCACCAAACTATGCTCCATCTTTAACCCTTTCTTGATGTTAGGGTAGGCTGAATCTAAATCACCGTTATGGTAGTAGCATAATCCCATTTTTCTCTTTACGTCCCCAAAATCAAATCCATTATTAATATAGTTGCTGTTTCCATCTAAATAAAACTGAAGTGCACTGCTATAATCTTTTAAAGCAAGATAACAATCACCAATTTGGCATAATAAATTTGAAATTGTATTATCATCTTCCCCATACAGATTCTCATACTCTTTCTTGATATTCAAATAACACTCAATGGCTCTAGAATAATCGTGATCAATGATTATATATAGATTTCCTAAATACTCCAGCATTACTGCTGCTTGATAGCTGTAATCACTGCCACTAGTGGAATAGATGTTATAGACTCTGGTAAAACATTCTCGAGCTTTATTATTGTTGTTAAGATAGTAATAATAAATTTTGCCTATCCTTTCAACCACATTGGCAACCTCAGTGCTATTTGGCCCATAAAGTTTGTTGTATGTTGTCTCGACTTTTGAAAACAAGTCTAGTGCTTTATTATATTCTTTAAGCATCAAATAATGAATCTTTCCTATCATAAATTGCATGCGGGCAACTTCTATGCTATGCTCGCCGTAGATAGGGATGTCTACTTTTACACTCCTTTCGTAGTATTCTACTGCTTTTCTGGTATTATTGCATTCAAAATAACAATCACCTAGGCGTGCAAGCAAAAATTCACATTCCGAATCAGGAACAATCTCCAGAATTTGCACTCCAATGTCAATGGCTTTTCTGTAATTGTTATCATTATAGTATTGCATGAACTTCTGTTTCAGAGACTCAACATCTTGTCCATACACCGATATCGGATCTATGAGAAGCATCAAAACCAACAGTAAAGTGTACTTGAGAAATGTGGTAGTTTTCATGTATGTTGCAATTTTAATGGCGTTGTGTTATTTTGTGCTAATTATAGAATCAATAGTAAATATAATACTCATTTCATGTCGTCGACTATGATGAACACTGTTCAACATTGATGGGTTTTGCGTAGCTTTGGCTCTTTTGCTGTCATTTTTTTCTGGAAAAAGAGGAAGTACCATAATCATTACCTTCGATTAAAGCTTTTCTATATTATTTGGGTGTAGCAAGTAATTAACAAAACGATTAGTGTCAACGTCGCTGGCACCAATCGTTTTTTGTCTATAAAAGAGGATTCATAATTAATGTTATTCTTTGTGTGGTCTCTGTCTTGTCATGACACCCGATGATTTATAGTTGCTCATAACAAATGCTGACATTGATTCAAAATCTTTTTTGCCACTCTTTAGAGCAAGAGCCAGGAGATAGGACAAAGAACCATAATGTTTGTTGTTGTCTTTTTTGTCGATATATTCAAAGTTTACCTCTTTGTCCTGGCAAGCGCTTAGTTCAATAAAAGGTGACATAGGTGCGGTGGCTGTAATCCTCTTTACCGGTTTGAAGTTGTCATTTTTGAAAGGCTTGTCAATACCTCTAGTAACATCGTCTTTATTTCTTGAAGAAGAACCACGACTCGAGGAACCACTATGGCAAGAGTCAAAAGTCATCATCAAACTTCCTTTTGGGCCAATTATTTGTCTTATCAAAGTTTTATAATAGTAGATCTCGTCATCGGTGAAATGCTCCTTTCCTTCATATATACCCTTGATATATCTTTTTCTTGCTCCATAGGCCAAGAAATTTTCGGTCTTATGGTCTGGTTCATTACTTTGGTCTCCGCCTTCTATTTGTTGTCCGTGCCCCGAGAAATGAACGAGAACGATATCGTCTGATTCACACTGGCTGGCAAGTTCTTTAAGAGCATTTTCGATGCCATCATGAGTAGCTTTTTCGTTGACAAGAGTAGTGACAGTAAATCCTGCATTAGTCAAGACCTCGTTTAGCATGTCGATGTCGTTGAGAGATGCTAGTCGGTCCCATTGTTCCTCCTTGGCATACTTGTAGTCGCTAATGCCAATGAGCAATGCTTTTTTCTTGGATTTTTTGAACTGCTTGGAAGACATTGCAACCGAGGGTTTCTCGAGAGTGGTTTTAAGCGGTTTAGAAGATGTTGCCGAAGCTGGTGAAGATGAAGAAACAGCTTGTGAAGCAGGAAGAGCCGCCGATTGCATCAATGAATCAATGACAATTGAATCTCCCATTGATGGGGCGTCGACAGATTGAATGGTGTCGACATCTGCTTGCGAAGAACCGTTGTCCTCAGTGTTGTTTCGGCACGAGAAAAAAGCTGTTGTGATAAACGACATCATCACGATCATTAAAATAGAGCGTATTACTGTTTTCATTGTTTTTATTGTTTAGATATTAACAAATTGATTAACTTTTCCATTGCAAAGTTACAGCAGCTTGATAATGTAATCCAAACTTTAAACGCTATAGTTGACAAGTGTCTAGGTTTTAATGATGAACTATTGGGGTTTTCTGATTATCTTAATTTGATTTTTTTGTTTAAAGGAAATACTATTATTATAATGCTTTTAATGCTTTCTCTAAAGCCTTGAGCGATTCGGGTGTGTTTCCGTTATGATCTTTTTTGACCTCTTTAATTATGCGTGTTGCATTCTTGATGTCTCGGTTCTTGGTATAGGCATAAGCAAGTTTGGTCGCAAATAAATCTTTCGTTTGTAACTGATCGGGATCGGAATATAACTTTTCCAATATCTTTATCGCCTTTTCGGTATTATTGTTTTTAATGAAATAGATTGCTTGTTTATAATCATCTTTTACTTCGTCATCTACGTTGTCAATTGAAATAACTGAGCTTGATCCGCCACGTGAAATTTGTGTTGTCACCGCCGAATTAAAATCATAGGAGTCAACAACTGTTGCACATAACAACTCCTCAGTTTTTGATTTGTTATAAAAAATATTGCCAATACCAGCAAATATTAATACGACTGCTGCTGCGCTCATCCATCGGTAAACCGTCTTCAATGGCACCATTCGACTTTTGCTCTTGTTTTCTTCTTTGTTAGCGTTATTTGACTTTTTTTCGTTTAAAATGTGTTGAAAGTCCTCGTCGCTGATATTTTTCATTGCGTTCTCAAATTCCTGGTTGGTATCGCTGCATGTTGCCTGCAAAGTTGCGACAAACAGTTTGTGCTTCTGGAATTCTTCGCGCAAAGCTTCGTCGTAGTTGAGTCGCTTCTCAAGCTCGGCACGGACGGCATCACTCAATGTGTTGTTAAGATAAGCATCAAACAACTCTATATTATTATCATATTGTTTTTCCATTTCTTTCAGTCTATTAAGTTCAACATTTTAAACGCCACCTTAATCCTGTCTTTAAATCGGTTCATGCATCGGTTTTTCATGGATTTGACCGAGTCGACCGAGTTGTAATGAATCTCATGCATGATTTCGGCCATCGAGAACCCACCAAAGTAAAAGTCTTTCAGGATTGTCTCGCATGGTTCAGGAAGGTATCCCATCTCGCGTTGCAGCACCTCGACACGTTGCTCCATTGTCGCCTTGTCGTCACAATCGTCCATCAAATCCTGCAGAGACAATTGTGTTTGAAACTTTTCGTCGGCATCAATGTCGTCGTTGGAGGGCCTATCTGCCGCCTGTACCATTTTACTTGCTTGTTTCATTTTGTTGATGGCCATGTTGTACCCAATTTGGAATATATATGCTTTCCAATTGGTGCCACTTGCCACCTTGTTGTTTAGCATGTTTTGCCTTACTGCTATGAACGTTTCGCTGTAAACGTCTTCAATGTCCTCAATGCGCAGTACTGGCAATCGCTTGTGGATGTAGTTGATGAATAGGTTCATCAGTTTCACATACCAATCATTAACGATTTGATTGTATTCTTCCATATTATCAAGATTCTGTATTTAAACCACAAAGTTAACACAAAATCTTGTGATATAAAAGATTTATGAGAGAAAAAACAGATTATTATGGCATATTTTAGGTGGTGGCTATAGGAAGTTGCCACCACCTAAAGTTGGTCATTAAAGTTCAATTAATAGAGTGTAAGGATTGCCTGCGCTCTCGATATATTCAGCCGACAGATGTATCGACATCACTTTTTTGCTCTCGCCCTCGACTTTGAAATCAAGATTCACATTGATGTCAAGTTCCACCATCTTGTCGATAATGGTGTTACCTTCGTCGTCGGTTCCCACCTCGTTGAAGAGGTCATAAAGTCCTTGTGCAAGGCTTTGCTTCATAATGTCTGATACATCTTCGTTGAAATAGTTCAAGTAATCGCCCATCAACTTGCTGACAGTAACACTGATGCTAATGTCTCCATTGCTCATGTCAACCCCCGAAATCACAATGCCATTACCAGTATCGAAAGGTGTTGAAGCGTCGAGATATCCTATAAAAAGATCGAAGAATTCTTGATTGTATACAAAGTCCTTTTCTTGGATATCATCATAGGTTGCTTTGCTGCTACCGTCATAGAAAGTATCATGAGGGCAAGTTGAAGCACTTGAGCCAAAGCTCGAAAAAAACACAATTGCTATTATAGCAATACAATAAGAGAAATGTCTAAAAAGTTTCATAATTCAAATAATTTAAAGAGTTAATAATCTTGTTTCTTCTGTATCAAAAAGAAGACAAAAGGTAATCAGGCAGTTTATAGAGAGGAATATATTTTTGAGGATAATGAGATAAAAGAATGGCAGTTTTCGATTTGTGAGAAAATATTTGTAACTTTGCAGCTTAATTTTGTTGCCTATATGGCTGGTGATGCTTTACATAAGGTGAAATTTGTGACTCTGGGATGCAAACTAAACTTCTCGGAGAGCGCCACCATTGGGCAACAATTACAAGAACGAGGCATTGCATCAGTGGTAAAGGGCAACGAGACGCCAGACATATGTGTGGTGAACACGTGCAGCGTGACGTCGCTTGCCGACCGCAAGTGCCGGCAGCAGATACGTAGTCTCATCCGCAACTATCCCGAGTCGTTGATTGTTGTTACAGGATGCTATGCTCAGCTTCAGGGCAAGAGCATAGCCGAAATAGAGGGTGTAGACATAGTGCTTGGCAATGAGCAGAAGGGCGAAGTTGTGGACTATATCGAGCGATGGCTTGACGACAATTGCAAAACTCTTGCTGTGACACCTCACAAAGACATCAGGCGTTTCTCTCCATCATGTGAGTGCGGCGACCGTACCCGCTATTTCCTGAAGGTGCAGGATGGTTGCGATTATTATTGCAGTTACTGCACTATCCCGTTGGCCCGCGGCCGCAGTCGTAGCGGTACAATCGCTTCACTGGTTGAGCAGGCTCAGGATGTGGCTCGTCGTGGAGGAAAGGAAATAGTGATAACCGGAGTCAACATAGGCGATTTTGGCAAGAACACTGGAGAGGATTTTCTCGATTTGCTGAAAGCTCTTGATGGGGTAGATGGCATAGAGCGTTATCGAATCTCGTCGATAGAGCCTGACCTGCTCAGCGACGAAGTTATTGATTGGTGCGCCAGTTCTCGCGCTTTTATGCCTCATTTCCATATCCCCTTGCAGAGCGGCAGTGACGAGGTGTTGAGGCTTATGCGCCGTCATTACAATCGCGACCTCTTTGCCAGGAAAGTAGAACGTATTCATAGCGTTATTCCTCATTGCTTCATTGGGGTGGACGTGATGGTGGGTACACGTGGCGAGACTCCCGAATGCTTTGAAGACTCGTTGAATTTTATCGCTTCGCTGGGAGTGCAGCACTTGCATGTGTTCCCTTACAGCGAGCGCCCGGGGACTCAGGCATTACGCATTCCCTATATTGTGCCCAAGGCGGTCCGCGACGAGCGTGTGGCTCGTATGATGGAGCTAAGCGAGCGTCAGCAGCGTGAATTCATCGAGCGTCAGTTAGGTTGTGAGCGCCCAGTGCTCTTTGAACAACCTCCCGCAGGCAGCAAGGTGATGCATGGTTTCACCGATAACTACATTCGTGTGACAGTTCCTTATTGCGCCGACCTAGTCAACACAGTGTCGTCAGTCATACTCGATTCCTCAATAGTCTCAACAACTCACAATTCATAACGTGAAATGGTATACTAAAATATTGTATGCTCCCTTAGGATGGGGTCTTCATCTGCTGGCAATGATGCCATGGTGGGTGCTGTACTTGCATGCCGATTTACTGTACTTTGTGGCCTATCACCTTATAGGTTACCGCAAGAAGGTTGTGAGACAAAATCTTGCCGAATGCTTTCCCGAGAAGAGCGAAGAGGAACGCTTATCAATAGAGAAAGAATTCTATCACCATTTTACCGACTATGTTGCCGAGACATTGAAGTTACTTCACATAAGTGACGATGAGATGCGTAAGCGTATGGTGTTTCATAACGCTGAGCTAATTGATGAAGCCTTTGACAACGGCCAGAGCATAATCCTCTATGCTGCCCACTACGGCAATTGGGAGTGGGTTACGTCGGTTACATTGTGGTTCAATAGCTTCGTCCATCGTGATTCTGTTCAAGGACAAGTCTATCAACCTCTTGAGAACGAGTGGTTTGACCGTTTCTTCTTGCGTTTGCGACAGCGATTCAATACTGTGTGCATCAGCAAGACCAAGATATTGCGAGAGATGATAACTCGAGAGCGTGAAGGTAAACATTTGGGAATAGGGTTTATTGCCGACCAGCATCCGTTAACCAACGATGAGGGGCATGTGCTTGATTTCCTCCATCACCCCACAGCATTTCTCACTGGTGCCGAGGCCATTGGTCGCAAGCTTAACTGTTGTGCCGCATTTTTCGATGTGAGCAAGGTCAAGCGAGGACACTATCAATGTACCCTTGTTCCATTGAGCAAGAATATGGCGCACGAGCCTATTGGTTCTATCACTACTCGCTATGCCCGCTTACTCGAGCAGCGCATAGAGAGTGCCCCGGCCTATTGGCTGTGGACTCATAAGCGATGGAAACGCCCAGTGGTTTTCCCCGAAGGCTATAGTCGCGAAAACGAACTAGAATTCTACAACAAGAAATAACTCTGTTTTATTGAATATCAGATGAAACCTGTAGCGGTAATAATATTGAACTGGAATGGTGCGAAACTACTTCGTCACTACTTGCCCACTGTGCTTGAAGGCACCAACTCGGATATTGCCGATGTGATTGTTGCTGACAACGGCAGCACCGACGACAGTAGCATTGTGCTTGAACAGGAATTTCCACAAGTGAAAGTCATGAAATTTGACAAGAATTATGGGTTTGCTGGAGGTTATAACAAGGCTATAGAGCTCACTGGCTACCGCTACACAGTATTGCTCAACAGCGACGTTCGCACCCCATCAGGCTGGCTTGACCCCATGTATGATTATTTGGAGAAGAATCTAGATGTTGGTGCAGTCCAGCCTAAGCTGCTTCATGATCGTGATGATGGAAAAGTGATGTTTGAGTATGCTGGAGCTGCTGGCGGTTTCATCGACAAACACGGTTACCCATACTGTCGCGGTCGTGTGTTTGAAGCTGTTGAAGATGACCATGGTCAGTATGATGGTCAAGACATAGATATCTTTTGGGCTACTGGTGCATGCTTGATGGTTCGCACAGAGTTATATAAAAGGGTTGGAGGTCTAGATGAGGATTTCTTTGCTCACATGGAGGAAATAGACCTGTGCTGGCGCATACACTTGAGTGGTAGTGCTATTAAGATTGTTACAGCGAGCCACGTGTTCCACTTGGGTGGCGGAAGTTTGCCTCAGGGCAATCCACGCAAAACTTACTTGAATTTTCGTAATAGTCTGTTCCTGTTATACAAGAACTTGCCTGTTAAGGATGGCAAGCACTTATTGCTGGTTCGTCGCCTCTACGATACGCTGGCGTTTGGCATGGCACTCGCCAAACTTCACTGGGGTGATGCCAAAGCCATTGTTAAGGCTCATAACGACTATCGCAAGTACAAGAGCCGCTATATCAATCATCCCAAGGAGAATCTTCTTAAAACTTTCCCTGGTGCTCAGCGTAATATTGTCGTTGACTATTACCTGCGTGGAAAGAAGATTTTTTAATTGACGGGTTTAGCCGTTAGTTTTTCTAAAAAATCCTGGAGTTTGTCCTGTCATCTTGTAAAAAAACTTTCCCATGCTCGATTGATCGGCAAATCCATATTCGTAAGAAATTGTCTTGATTGATTTTCCTGACATTATTATTTCCTGTTTGATTTTAGAGATAAGGAATGAGGAAATGATTTCCTTGGCTTTGTGTCCGCTTTTTTGTTTGCACACTTCGCTCAAGTATTTAGGAGTGATATGTAAGAGGTCGGCATAGAAAGCCACTTCATGTTCTTTATTTACATTTTCCTCAATAAGCTCAATAAAGTTCTTGAAATAGACATCGCCTTGTCCGTAAACAAATTTTTTAGAGCTTTTTGTACCTCCTCTGAGCATTGCCATAATCAGAACAATAGATCGGAAAGAAAGTGCAATCATCTCATTATGCCTCAAACCTAAGAGCGTGGACTGCATCAACTCCAGGTTGTCTAAGTGATTGTTAGTGATTTTCCATATATTAGCGTCCGATATTTTTGCGACAGGCTTAATGTATAGAGACTCCATAAATCCAGATGGAACACCAACAGCTGAATTAAAAGCAAAAGATTTTAAAGAGATAAGAACCCTTGCATTGAAATCATCGCTCATGCGAATAGTGCTCTTGTAAAGCACATTGCCAAGGCACAAGCTGTCACCTTTGCGCAAGTGATACTGTTGCATATTGGCTTCAATTATTGCTTCCCCCTGGTAGCACAACATAATAGCAGTGTACTTGACATCGATGGGTGTTGTAGAATCACTATCACTATCTTTTGTCAGTTCAAAGACACTATATCCACTTTTCTGTATTTGTTCTTGACGATTCATATAGTAAAATATTTAAGGGTGTTCTGATTTTGACCACAAATTTAGTCAAAACTTTGTAAAATGCAAATTATTAGGAAATTTTAACCACTTATTGTGACTAAATAACGGATAATTAAGAAGGGCGTCAAAACTCCGTCAATAGAAAGAGCATGCTTGTAATTGCTTTTTCCCACATTGTTGTAGTAGGTATAAAAATCACTCATGGCTAAGAACGCCATGAGCAATATAATTATGTTTTTTGTTATGTAATGTGCTGCAAAAAGAATCTCCTATTTGTTCTTTGCTTCCTTGCATTGTGTGTACATGGCAGGGCAATTGCTCACTACATAGTAATCGCTGCCTTCGGGCTTCACCACCTCAACGCTGCGCCAATTGGTGTCCCATCCCTTGCTGTCTATAAGCAGGTAAATGACCGTGCCGTGGAGCATCTGGCTATCTTGATATTTCTTATTTGGGTCGACTTTTATGTTGATAGTGAAAGGTGGGTCGACTTTGTATCCGTTCTCGGGAGTAGCTCCCTCGAGCATCGCCCAGGCTATGTAGGGGCGAGCGTAGTATTGGTCTTTGCCCATTATCTCCTTTAACCTTTCAACGGTGCTGTTGTAATTGGTTGTGGTGTTGTTGAGCTTAAGCGCTTCTTCTCCAGCAGTGCGGTTATTGCGGTAAAGCTCAAAGGCCATCACTTGCAGCGCCACTGCTCCTTGAGGCTCGCAGCCGAGCTTCTGTTGCATAGCTTTCCACTCATTGACAGTAGTGGGGAAGGCGTCAAACTTAACACTTGTGGCGGCTTCACCTTCCCAAGAGTTGTGACTTATGCTACCTTCTATTGATGCTTTGTTGTTGCTCCTGTCATGAGTAGAGGAGTCGCTTTTTTGCTCAGTGCTGATGTCTTGTTGGCTTTTAGATGTTTGTTGTGTGCAAGCCGTGGTAGCGGTTCTCGTAATTAGAAGAGCCGCAACTACCATTTTTATTGATATTACAAAAAAAGTCTTCATTATTATTCTTCTTTCTCTAAGTCACCTCGTTCTTTTATTAGGTCAAGAAGCTTGAAAGTTTGTGCCAAACCCATTCCCTGATCTTTGCAAAGTGCCAATAAGACGCGTCTTTCTTTAATCCAGTTCTGCATGTCGCCATCGAGTTTGGCGCAAGCTTCTTTTAGAGCTGTCGAAACGTTTGGGAAATAAGTACTGTATTTGAAATCCTCGGCGTTGTCAATTAAGTCGTTGGCAGTCTCGATGAGCGAAGTTACAATGTCATTGGACTTTTTTATTAATTCTTCTTCCATTGGCGCTCTCTTAACATTCGGGTCCAGTTCTGCTTGCAGCCATTTCTGTGTGTCGTTGTAGCGTGCCTCGGCAAGCACCCACTCACATCCCGAAGCATCGAGATTGGCCATGGTTCCTCCTTGGTGGTAGATGTATCGCAAGCATGCATAGTATTCACACAAAGTGTTCTCAAGCTTCATCCAAGCTTCGGCTTCCCGTGTGACAGCAGTGATTAAATGATGCTCAATTTGTCCTCTCAATTCATTTGTGTTTATCGCAGTCTTGTAGTGATAGATCAGGGCATGTAGTCTTCCACCCTCGACCATATCGATATTGGAGCCATTAAACTTCACCTCGGTGGCATATTTCTGAACTTCATCGAGTACCACAAGCGTTTTTTGCTGCTTAGTCATTGAGTTGCCACCTTGAACGTAGGGTTCAGCCAGTGCCTCGACTTGCTTCGCAAGGTTTTTCAAGTCGATGAAAGTTGAGAGTTCAAAGCTCTCCAATTCAATCAATTTGTCGGCAAGTGTTGCAACGTCTTTAACTGCTGGTCGTGCTGGCGCTTTGGCTTCAGCATTTGAGCTCATAGCAGTTATTAAAGCTATTGCACATATTATTGCTAATGATTTTAAAACCTTGGATTTCATGTTGATTGTTTTTATTGATGAATATTTCTGTAGCAATTGAGGGTTAAAGTCTATGGCATTTTTAACAAAGATAGAGCTTGTCTTTGCCTGACTTTAAATTATGATATTATTGTTTGTCGCCTTGCGGTTAAGTTTCTCGAGATCATATTTGCTCGCCGTTCCACTGAAATTGACCTCTATTTGAGTTCCAGCAGGTTTGTAGAGCCATTCCAGGATTTTCAACTTTGCATCATGATCGGCATTGAGAATGATTTTGACATTACTGTTGTCGGAATCACGACCACTTATTTCCAGCTTGTGATTCTCAGGAGAGAGGTTGACTTTGGAAGCACTTGTTCGCTTTAGGGTTACAGTCGCTGTGATGTTAACAAGATCACCTGAACCTGAAATACTGAACTTTATGGGTGTTCCCATTTCAAGTAAAGAACCATTTTTTGCGCCCACGGTGCTTGTGATGCCGCTTGTAACTGAAAATTCATCGTCTTGTTGAACTGTACCAGTAGTAGACGTGACCTCAAAATGGTTGCTAGAGCCGCCCGATGTCAAGGCATAGATTATACCTCCCAATATTGCTAAAGCGAGTACTGCTGCTACTGCTATGATGATGGGTTTGTTTTTGTTGGCCTTCTGGGTTAAAGAGTTGACTGTGTTGATTTGTTGATTTCCCATCCCTTGAGTTACTGGTGGCGCAACTATCTCAGGTCTTGGTGCCATCATCGTTTGGTCATTATTGAACACATATCCACATTGAAAGCAAGACGATGCCATGGGTGAGAGCTGTGCCCCACAAACTGGACAAGTGATTGGTGACAATTTAGATTTTGGGTGATTTATGTGAGCAGGCGCTGGAACTGGCGTGATGGGTGCTGGCGCCACATTTCTCGTTGGTGTTGGGTCTGGGTCGGTGACAGGAGTAGGGTAAAATGGTGTTTCGTCGGATTGCTGAGAGAACTCAGTATTAACAGGCGTGTCAATTGACGGCTGGTCCATTATTGGATCAAGATCGCTAGTTTGAGGTTGGTCGAATTGTGGTTCGAAAACAGGCTCTTGAACCGTTTCATTTATCTGTTTCATGACTTCATTCTCAGGAATGGCATCTTTGAGTTCGGGATGCTCACGCTCATAGGCCTCTCTGTCTTTGGGCTGCTTAGAGCCACAAAAGTTGCAAAATTTCAGACCATCTTTTATTTCTCTATAACAATTGATACATTTCATGACTTAGAAAATGTTATTAGTTAACGTTGCAAATATAAGTTAAATAGCTCAAATGAGCAACAAATTGTGCGAAAAAGCTTGTTTTTGTGATGAGAGAAACGGAAGTCAGACGTTAGGATTTCTTGGTCCTGATGTATAACACTATTTGAAGATGTAGCAAAATGCCGGGTAGCAACTACTGTCGCTATCCGGCTACATGTGCAAATAATTAGGATATTAGATTGTTGGCGTTTTCTCGTTTGTACTTTGCCAACTTTTTGTTAAGCCTCGGGCCATCTCTCGTTTGGCCAGCTTGCCACTTCGGTTTTGGGCCAGCTTTCAGTGGGCCAACTTGCCACCTTGGTGTCGGGCCATCGGTCCGTTGGCCAGCTTGCCACTTCGGTTTTGGGCCAGCTTTCAGTGGGCCAACTTGCCACCTTGGTGTCGGGCCATCGGTCCGTTGGCCAGCTTGCTACTTCAGTCTCAGGCCAGCTTTCAGTGGGCCAGCTTACTACTTCAGTTCCAGGCCATCGCTCAGTTGGCCAACTTGTTACATTGTTTGTTACTCCAGCTGTTGCTGATACTGCATAAGCTGCGATTGCAAATGCTGCTAAAATAAAATGTCTCATAATTGTGTGTAGTTTTAAGTTAATAATTTAAGAAATTAATTGGTAGTGAGGGTTTATCATTTACTGTAAAACACCTCTTGAATAGTTTGGTCAAGAACGTCAAAAGTTCTGTATCCGTTATCGTCAATGATTACCGAACCGTCGGCCTTGATGAAGATAAGAGTAGGGTAGGAGTTTACTCCAAGTTGGCGAATGAGCTCGAGGTCGGTCTCATAGTTGAGCTGAAAAAAGTCGATTTTGCCAGAATACTTCTTTGCCAGCTGCTCCAAGTGTGGATGCATTTTCTTGCACCATCCGCACCACTCGGCGCTTACATCGATTACGGCGGGACGATAGGGAGTTTTTTGATCTACGAACTTCTCCATGAATTGGTCGGTGTGAATAGTGTTAACAATTCCATCTTTGAAGTCTCCAGATTTGGCATTACCAGCAATTGCGACAAGTGCCATTAAACATGCGATAATTAAATTCTTTTTCATGATTGTAGTTATTTAATAATGAATAAATTAAGTTTTTATCAAATCCATGGTCGGTTAAGGTTTTTGAGGTTTTCTTTTGCCTCATCATTACCCATTGAAGCCGCTTTTTGAAACAGTTCGGCCGCTTTTGGTCGATTGATATCGACTCCCAACCCATACTGGTAGCATAATCCAAGTTCGTTGATAGCCTCGTCATTTCCTTGACACGCTGCTTCGTTGAGCCAATAGATAGCTTGACTGTAATCTTTGAGGTCAATGTAGCATTTTCCTATAACCTCTTGTGCCTGTGCGTTTCCTGCCTGTGCCTCGCTCAGATTTTGATTGATTGTTAGCGAGAGTTGAGCCGATGTCATTTGGGTTTGTGAATGAGCATTAACGGCTCCTGCAAACAACAAAGTTAAAGCAATGATAAAATGTTTCATAATTGTATTGTGTTATAATTTTGTAAGTTAAATTCTCTCGTAAAGATATGAGGATGACCGTTCTATCAAGCATATGCCACTTGCAACTTGGGAACTGTGAAAGTTGTCATGATGCTCAATAAAATCTTCTTGATATCGTCATTAATCTCGCTGATTGCAACAAAGATGTTATTGAACAAAGAGCTTATCTCGTTAATCAATGAATTTGTGTTGAAAGTGTTCATATTTGTAAAAATTATTAGAGTGATTAATTGTTTTTTGAACTCTCTTTATTCCATATCAATGAGAAAAGGAAAAAGTAATCTCGTTTTTTTGAAAAAAGTTTTGATATTCAAAATTGACAAATTTGTAGAGTTTGCTTGTTCTTACAAGAAAAAGTATTAATTTTGTAAAAAATTCTAGCGATACCATTTGCTAATGACCTCAAACAATATCTACAAAAAATCAAATATCAAAGAGCCTCTGGGAGTTTCGGCCGATTTTGTCGTGCATGCGAGTATTGGGCAAGATTTGAAGGGCTATTACGGTCGTGGGCCTTGCAAGATAGACGCATGTTGCTTGTGCTACGTGGTAAGAGGTCGATTCAAGGCTACTATCAATCTGAGAGATTATGATATTGTGGCCAACGATTTGGTGATTCTGCTTCCTGGTGGTTTTCTTCAAGTGAAGGAGGCTAGCGATGACGCCCTTATCAGTTTTGAGGGATACTCTTCAGATTTTCTCAAGAAGATAAATTTCTGGAAGATAATTGCTCCAATCATGCAGTATGTGATTAAGAGTCCGGTATTCTCACTTGATGATCAAATGGGTAGTTTTTATCGTGAGAGTTTCTCTATAATGTCCAAGGCGGCAAACTTTGGAAGCAATTTTATGAGTCCCAGCATAGCTTTGTCGGCTCTGATCGTGGCGGTCGATATGCTCTCATGTGCTATCAAGCACGATATGGTCAAGGGAACGACAATCAAGAACTCGTCTCGTGACCAGACGATAGTGGGAGAATTTATGCAGCTGGCACTTGAGAACTATCGCAATGAACACAAAATCTCTTTCTATGCTCGTGAGGCATCATTGACTTTGTCACACTTCTGCAACGTGATAAGTAAGACGACTGGTATGACTGCTCAGCAAATAATTATGAATTTCATCATCATGGATGCCAAAAACCAGCTGAAGGACAGCGACGTTCCAGTGCAAGAGATTGCAAGAATATTGGGCTTCAAGTCTCCCACTACATTTAACCGCTATTTCAAGACTTACACAGGAATCACTCCTCAAGAATATAGAAACTCAATAGATAGTAAATAATAACACCTAATATAAAATATACGACCCTATGGCAATGACAAAAAAAGAGAAAAAAGAAGCCGACTTGAAATTCTTGAAGCTTCTGTCACACAATTTTCCCGATGTGGCGACAGCAAGTACCGAGATTATCAACCTGTCGGCAATTCTTAACCTGCCCAAAGGCACCGAGCATTTCCTTGCCGACCTCCATGGAGAGTATAAGGCATTCCAGCATGTGTTGCGCAACGCATCGGGCACTATCAAGCGCAAGGTGGGCGAGATATTCAACGACACCTTGAGCAACCGTGACAAGAAAGATCTGTGTACGCTCATTTACTACCCCGAGCGCAAGTTGGAGTTGGTCAAAAACGGCATGACTGACCGCGAAGACCTTGATGATTGGTATTTTGTTACCATCAACAGGTTGGTGCGTGTGTGTCGTGACGTGTCGTCAAAGTATTCCCGCTCAAAGGTCAATAAAGCGCTGCCAACCAGTTTCTCATATATTATTCAAGAGCTTTTACACGAGAGTGCAACCGACCGCAATAAGCAGGCCTACATTGACGTGGTGGTACACACCATTATCAGCACCGGCCGTGCTGACAATTTTATCATAACAATTTGCTACCTTATTCAGCAGCTCACTATCGACAAGCTGCACATCCTGGGTGATGTGTTTGACCGCGGTCCCAGCCCCGACAAGATTATGGATGTGCTGTGCAATTACCATAACTTTGATATTCAGTGGGGTAACCACGATATTCTGTGGATGGGCGCTGCAAGTGGCAATGACAGCTGCATAGCCAATGTGATTCGCATTGCTATGCGCTATGGCAATCAAGCCGTGTTAGAGGATGGATATGGAATTAATATGTTGCCATTGGCAACATTTGCCATGGACAAGTATGGCGACGACCCATGCGAGAAGTTCATGCCCCGTGGTGAAGCCAAAGGCAACAAAATTGCTCCACTAATTGCCAAGATGCATAAAGCCATCAGTGTAATACAATTCAAGCTGGAGGCCCAGATAATAAATCGTCGTCCTGAGTTTGAGATGCAGGATCGGCTACTGCTTGACAAGATTGACCTCAAGCGCAAAGTCATCACTATCGATGGTATGGATTATGAGATGACCGACTGCAATCTGCCTACTGTTGACCCCAAGGATCCTTACCGTCTCACTCCCGAGGAGGAGGAAATCGTTGAGAAACTTCACAGTTCATTTACCGGCAGTGGTCGCTTGCGCACCCACATGCGTTGTCTGTTCCGATATGGTTGCGTATATAAGATTATCAACGGCAATTTGCTCTACCACGCCTCCATTCCATTGAATGAGGATGGTTCGCTCAAGGATGTCACAATCCAGGGCGAGAAATATCATGGCAAGGAATTGCTTAAAAAGGTGGGCGCCTTGATTCGCGACGCTTACTTCGGCTGCGACAATGAGGAGAACTACCAGTTTGCCAATGACTACGTATGGTATTTGTGGTGTGGCAAAGATTCTCCAGCCTTCGACAAGGATAAGATGGCGACATTTGAGCGTTATTTCATTATCGATAAGGCTACACACAAAGAGGTTAAAGGGCATTACTACAACCTGCGCGACAACGGAGATGTGGTAGATCGCATTCTTGATGAATTTGAGGTAAAAGGTCAGTACCGCCACATCATCAATGGCCATGTGCCGGTGAAGACAATCAAGGGTGAAAATCCCGTTAAGGCTAATGGCAAGCTCATGGTGATAGATGGTGGTTTCTCCAAGGCCTATCAGCCCGAAACTGGTATTGCCGGCTACACGCTGGTATATCACAGCCGTGGTTTCCAGCTTGTTCAGCATGAGCCATTCACGTCGATTACCAAGGCAGTTGAAGAAGGACAGGATATCAAGTCGACCTATGAAATGGTGGAGATGACCAACCACCGCATGATGGTGAAGGACACCGATATAGGTGAAGAACTTGAGGACCAAATTAACGATCTCAAGCGCCTGCTTGAGGCTTACCGTTCGGGTGACATCAGCGAGCGCTCTCGTCAGCCCATCACCAACAAGACGTAATAGACTAATACAGAAAAAATGCCCTCAAAAGATACTTGCTTCTGAGGGCACTTTTTATGTGTCTTGTTCTGATTACTATTGTTTTGTCTGCTTCTTAGTTTCCTGCCAACGTTATCAGGCACTGGTTGTTGTGGTACTGGATTTCGACAATTCCCATTTCGCAGAGTTTCACTATGGTGCGCTGAGCGGCGTGAAATGAGATGTGAGCCAGTCGTTCATATCCGCTCAGGGTGATGCCGCCGTGGTCTTGGAGATAGTCAAGCAGAAGTTCTTCTTTCTCGGTGAGGTTTATTACCACATCTTCGGTAGTGGGTGAACTGTTGAGTTGCATTACCTTAACGTGTGTTCCGCTGGCAAGTACGTTCTCGTCGGCCACTCGGAAGTAGGTGCGCCATTGTCCGTTATCGTCAGGAGCCTTGACGGGTTTGTTGCTGGCTTCGTCGATGTCGACTTTAAGTACATTTTTGCCCGTGACGCGGAATATTTCAAATTTTACCTGTTGCTCGGGCTTACAGTACATCTGAGCAGCCTGCTCAATCATGTATATTTCCTCATCGCTGCTCACCCCCACGATGTTGCCGTTGTCTTTGACGCCAATGAGTAGGTGACCGCCGCTATTGTTGGCAAAAGCGCTGATGGAGCGTGCAATCTTTCGTGCATCGGTAATTTGATACTTGAAATCCTGATGCTCGTGTTCACCCTGCTCGATGAGGCTCTCGATATAGCCTTTCCTCTTTATTTCCATTACAAGTGCAAAGATAGTAAATCTTTTTGGGTGGAGCAAAATAAAAAAACAGAAGATACAATAGGTGTTTAAAGTCTTGTTCACACTAGTTGTGAATCCGTTGCATATGACGAATAAACTCAGCAAATACAAACAATTAGGGCAGAAGTCTTTCGACCTCTGCCCTAATGCGCTTCAAGATGGACTTGAACCAACGACCCCCTGATTAACAGTCAGGTGCTCTAACCAACTGAGCTATTGAAGCAATGTTTTTCAGTGTCATTCCCGACTTTTCGGGAATTGCGGTGCAAAATTACACTCAAATTTTGAATTGTGCAACACTTTTAGCCAAAATATTTAAAAAAAACGTCGTTTAAGTGTTTTTTAAGTACTTTTACCACTTCTATTTCAAGTATAAGTATTACTTTAGCGGTCCGAAACAAATAAATATATTTATCCTGATCAATATGAATAAAAAAATCATCACAATATTTGCCTTTATTAGTTTGTCGTTGTTGTTCACTTCAGTGTCATATGGACAACAAAGTGGTAGCAGTGCAAGCATAGACACTCGCATCACTCGAAATCTGGATATCTTCAACAGTCTGTTCAAGGAGTTGAACCTCTTCTATGTTGACTCACTTGATGTGGACAAAACAATGGAAACCGCCATCAATTCCATGCTTGACGACATAGACCCTTATACCGAATATATACCAGCATCGAGCCGTGAAGACTTCATGGTGATATCAACAGGCGAATATGGCGGCATTGGATCATATATCTATGAGCGTAACGGAAATGTATATATCAGCGAGCCCTATGAAGGCAGTCCCGCAGCAAAAGTTGGGCTAAAGCCCGGCGACCGCATAGTGATGATTGACGGAGTTAATGTTGAAGGTTGGGGGAGCGACAAGGTGAGTGAGCGCCTCAAGGGCCAGGCAAGCACAACGCTTGAGCTTCTTATATCTCGCAAGTATGATGGCCCCGACAGCCTTAAGACCTTTAACATTGTGCGTGAAAAGATTAAAGTTGACCCTGTGAGCTATTATGGCGTTACTCATGGTAACATTGGCTACATCGCACTTGAGACCTTTAACGAACACTCGGCTGCCAATGTTAAGGAGGCTCTATTGAAACTCAAGGCAAATCCTGAGGTAAAAAACATTGTCCTTGATTTGAGGGGCAATGGCGGTGGCTTGCTCGAGAGCTCGATTCAGATAGTGGGTCTTTTTGTTCCCAAGGGCACACAAGTACTTCAAACACGAGGAAAAACCAAGCAACAAGAGCGAACCTATAAAACAACCGAAGAACCTGTCGACACCCAAATCCCGCTTGCCGTGTTGGTTGACGGAGGTACCGCATCGGCAGCAGAGATTACCGCTGGCGCCCTTCAGGACCTTGATCGTGCAGTGGTGATAGGTACTCGTTCGTTTGGCAAGGGCCTAGTGCAGGCGACACGTCAGTTGCCTTTTGATGCTCTACTCAAAGTAACAGTGTCGAAATACTACATTCCCAGCGGTCGTTTGATTCAGGAAATCGACTACTCCAACAAAGACGAGGACGGCACCCCCAAGCACACGACTGACAGCACCACCCAGTATCAAACTGCCCATGGCCGCGTTGTTACCGGTGGTGGAGGCATAACTCCCGATATCAAAATTCCAACGTCTCAGGCCAGTCGTCTTGCATATAATATAGTTCGCGATGGTTGGGATTTTGACTATGCAGTTAAATATGTCTCGGAGCATCCCACAATTCCAAGCCCCGAAGAATTTGTTATAACCGATGAGATTTTTAATGACTTTAAGTCATTTATCGATCCAAAGAGGTTTGAGTATGACAAGGTGTGCGAGACAAGTTTTGCTTCATTGAAAAAGACTGCCGAGGCCGAGGGTTACCTCAACGATGAAACCCGTGAGGAGTTTGACCGCTTGGAGAAGCTGCTCAAGCACGACCTTTACAAGGACCTTGACATACATCGCGATGATATCGAAAAACTTCTTGCCAAGGAAATCATCAAGAATTACTATTACCAGCGCGGTCAAATGATCTATGGATTGCGTAAGGACAAGGCAACCCAAAGCGCCAGCGATATGTTTAACAAGCCTGGAGAGTATGAGAAGATATTAAATCTTCCCTACAAACCAGCCGCTTCATCATCGTCCACCCAAGGAAAGAAGAAGTCGTCGAAGAGATAGAGATGCCAGCTCCCATCGACCTTAGTTCACTTGCTTCACTGTTCAATGTGAAAGCCCGTCAGTCGGCTGTCAAGAAGATGGTTGACGACAGGGCCAATCGTGTCATTGTGGTCGATGGCCTTGCCGGGTCGGCATCGTCCATGCTTTTTACTGCTCTGCCTCAAAGCCCCACACCTTATCTTATCGTTGTTAACGACCTTGACGAGGCGGGCTATGTTTACAACGACTTGTGTCAACTCACTGGTGAAGATCAGGTTCTTCTGTTTCCCTCTGGCTATAAGCGCGATATCAAGTATGGCCAAATCGACGCTCCGCAGGAAATCCTTCGCACCGAGGTCCTCAACCGTTGGCACACCGACAGTAGTGTGAGATGGGTTGTGACCTATCCCGAGGCGCTGGCTGAGAAAGTTGCCGCTCGTGAAAGCATTGCCAGCAATTCCATCACCCTTGAGGTGGGCCATGAAATGGATCTCACCGAGGTCGCAGTCAAGCTGCGTGAATTAGGATTTCATGAGGTGGACTATGTTTACGAGCCTGGTCAGTTCTCGTTGCGCGGCTCCATTCTTGACGTCTATTCATTCAGTAATGAATATCCTTACCGCATCGACTTCTTTGGTGATGAGATTGACAGTGTGCGCACTTTCAATGTGGAGACCCAACTTTCTCAAGAGCGTCTCAAGAGCGTGAGTGTCATTAACAATATGTCTTCGAAGGCGGTTGCAGGAGGAGTGTCGTTGCTGGACTATGTGGGAAATGACGTGTTGCTTATTGTGCGTGACATTGATTGGCTCAGACAGCGTGTGGAAGCCATTGGCAAGGAAACGATGAGCCGTAATGCCCTTGAATCGCAGGACTGTGACGGTGAAGCTATGCTCAAAGTGGTTGATGTGCCGCAGTTCATGAAGTCGCTAAATGCGATGCGGCGCTTGGAATTCTACTATGGCGAGAGCAAGGCAACAGGCGATGCCAAATTGTCGCTTCATTGTTCTCCTCAAGGCATTTATCATAAAAATTTTGACCTAATAAGTCAGTCTTTTACTGATTTTCTTGAGCATGGTTATACTCTATATATTTTGAGTGACAGCGAGAAGCAGATACAGCGCTTGCGCGTCATCTTTGACGACCGTCACGACGATATAGTGTTTACCCCAGTCACCAAGACTCTTCATGAGGGCTTTGTTGATGAAGACCGCAAGATGTGTGTCTTTACCGACCATCAGATTTTTGACCGCTTCCACAAGTACAACCTCAAGAGCGAGCGTGCCCGTTCGGGTAAATTAGCTCTGTCGCTCAAAGAGCTCAACCAGATAGAGAGTGGCGATTACATCGTTCACGAAGACCATGGAATAGGGCGCTTCGAAGGGCTGTTGCGCACCAGTATCAACGGTACCATGCAGGAGATGATAAAGCTCTCATATTTGAATGGTGACGTTATATTCGTTTCGATTCATGCATTACACAAGTTGTCGAAGTACCGTGGCAAGGAAGGCGAGGCGCCAAAGCTCAGCAAACTTGGCACAGGCAAGTGGCAGCGCATCAAGAGCCGAACAAAAGGTAGGTTGAAAGACATTGCTCGTGACCTTATCAAGCTCTATGCCCAGCGTCGTGAGGAGAAGGGGTTTGCTTTCAGCCCCGATGGCTATTTGCAACAAGAGCTTGAGGCGTCGTTCATCTATGAAGATACCCCTGACCAGCTTCGTGCTTCGCAGGCAGTGAAAGCCGATATGGAGCGCGACAAACCTATGGATAGGTTGGTGTGTGGTGATGTAGGCTTCGGGAAGACCGAGGTTGCTATACGTGCTGCTTTTAAAGCCGCCATCGACGGCAAGCAGACCGCGGTTTTAGTCCCTACCACCGTACTTGCTTTCCAGCACTACAACACGTTTCGTGACCGTCTCAAGGACTTCCCTGTTCGCATCGACTATCTGAGCCGTGCCCGCCGCCCCAAAGACGTGAAACAAATTATTGCCGATCTTGCCGATGGCAAGATAGATATTATTATAGGAACTCACAAGCTCATTGGCAAGACAGTGAAATTCAAGGATTTGGGCCTTCTTGTGGTTGACGAAGAGCAGAAGTTTGGAGTTGCCGTGAAAGACAAGCTCAAACAGTTGAAAGTGAATGTTGACACTCTCACAATGAGCGCTACGCCCATTCCACGCACTTTGCAGTTCTCACTCATGGGGGCGCGTGACTTGAGCACCATCAATACTCCTCCAGCCAACCGCCATCCCATTCTAATCAGCATCAATGCTCTCGAGGACGATGTAGTGAAAGAGGCTATCAACTTCGAGCTCTCTCGCAACGGACAGGTGTTCTTTGTGAATAACCGCATCGAACCGTTGTTCAACCTCAAGGCGATGATTAACCGCTTGGTGCCAGATGCACGCGTGGTGGTTGCTCACGGTCAAATGCCGCCCGAGCAGCTTGAGCAGCGCATTATTGATTTCACCAACCACGACTATGATGTGCTGCTGGCGACCACCATTATAGAGAGCGGTATCGACATGCCCAATGTGAACACCATTATCATCAATAATGCTCAGAACTATGGTTTGAGCGACCTGCATCAGCTGCGCGGCAGGGTAGGGCGCAGCCACCGCAAGGCGTTCTGCTACCTACTCGTTCCTCCTGGAGTGCCATTGACCAATGTAGCAAGGCGCCGTTTGCAGGCAATAGAGAGCTTCAGCGATCTGGGAGCTGGCATCCACATTGCTATGCAGGACCTTGATATACGAGGAGCTGGCAACCTGCTGGGCGCTGAGCAGAGTGGCTTTATTGCCGATTTGGGCTTTGAGACCTATCAAAAGATTCTGAAAGAAGCGGTACTGGAGCTTAAGACAGAGGAGTTTGCCGACACATTTATGGAGCAGGCTCAAGAAGAGATTGAAGCTGGTGGAGAGGAGGCGGAATTTGCAGCCGACTGCGTTATCGACACAGACCTCACTCTCATGTTCCCGTCAGATTATGTGCCACAGGAGAACGAGCGCATATCACTTTATCGTGAGCTCGACAACATGGAGAGCCAGCGCGAGGTGGATGACTTTGAGGCTCGCCTTGAAGACCGTTTCGGTACCATCCCCGACGTGGGAAAAGAGCTTATCCGCATTGTGCCGTTGCGTCGCACTGCCCGTCGTCTTGGCATCGAGAAGATTGCTTTGATGAAAGGGCAGATGTATGCCTATTTCGTTGGCGACGAGAACAAAGCCTATTATCAGTCTCGAGCCTTTGGCCGTATGCTAAACTACCTGCAGCAGAATCCTTTGCGCTGCAAGCTCCGTGAGAAAAACGGCAAGCGCTCAATGCTAATCGCAGATGTCACTACTGTCCTTCAAGCCCTCGACATCCTGCGCACAATCACAACCCTCGAGGCGTTGTAATCCTCACTTTTGCAACGTCTTTCTCTACCTGTCAAGGTCTTCAAAATATTTAAGGAACAGCAACCTTAAGGTCTGCTCTATAAAGTCAAGCTCGCTCTAACACCCAGCTTCATTCCTCAAGATGTTATCTATGGCAATAAATGTCGATTAGTACTCCCAAATTGTTGCAGTCATCAAATAGCATGGGCGTTGTTGATGTATTGCGCTGTATGCACGGCGTTCAAAAAAACAGCCGCTAGAGCGGCCTCACTTAACCCTTTAATTCGTTTTTTAATATTGTTTCTCACATCATCAAGCATTACCTTTGCGCGCATACACGTGAACATTAAATTATATACAACCATGAAAAACAAAAAAAGGAAAGGGCGATTGTCATCGTTAGCCAAGGCAATGCCTTCGGCTCAAAAAATTTTTTTCAGAAATTGTCCCACTCGCAAGAGAATCTTTTTGAAAAATACAGTGAATCAAGGTGAGTCAGGTGAGTCAAGCGAGTCAGGTGATTCCATAGATTCCATGCAAAGTCAAAATCACCGAGTCTGTGAAACTTTTCGACACTGCCAGGTGCGACTTTTCGAGATAATTAATGATTCATGAAAATTATTTTTTTCTTGAAAGTGTCCCACTCCAGTTCTGTTTTTGACTAAAAAACCTTGTTTTTCTGGTCAATTTTTCGGATAAACAAAAATTTTTTTTAAAAATTCGTCCCATTTTGTTGGCAAATTTAAATTGGCGGAAGAGCATTTTATCCAAAAAATTGGTGCTATTGTTGCGGTCAAAAAAAGGAAGTTGCATGATTGTATGGAATTATTTATCTTTGCAAAAAATAATTAATTATGATACTGTTAAATGCTGGAATATTTCGTTGGGTTGGATTTGCAATAGCCATTGTTCTTCTTGTGTCCTTTTTTATTGTTTACTTTAGGTATTGCAATAAAGTGGCAATATATGCACAAGAGAAAGGTTTGAGTTATTGGGTTTTCTACCTTTTGTCCTTATTTCTAACACCTTTCATTGGCTATTTTATAGCTAAGATTTTATATGTAGAAGAGGATTGACTAGTAAAACTGGTTTTAGGGCTTGCTTTGATGTTTAATCCTATAGATTGCATTTGTCGTTATCGTCAAGTGCTATTTTTGCACATGTCGCAATTTATTGCTAACTTTGAGCGTTTAATATGAAAAAAGATTAATAACCAAATAAAACCGATAACCTAATTATGTTTAACAAAGAAGTTTATGTAGAACGCCGTGACGAGCTTAAAAAGCTCATGAAAGATGGTTTGGTAGTGCTCTTTGGTAACAATGAGGCCCCCAACAATTACCCCAACAATGCTTATTATCCTTTCCGTCAAGACTCTTCGTTCCTGTACTATTTTGGCCAGAAACGTGATGGTCTTGTGGGTGTGATAGATGTAGAGAGTGGCAAGGAAACGCTCTTTGGCGATGATATCGATATTGAGGATATCGTGTGGTATGGCTCGGTGGATAGTGTGGCCGACATGGCAGCTCAAGTGGGCGTAGCTAACAGCGCACCTATGGCTCAACTCGAGGTAGTTGTAAAAGACGCTGTAGCTAAAGGTCGCAAAGTTCACTTCTTGCCACCTTATCGCCATGACACCATGATTCAAATCATGGACTTGCTGGGCATCCATCCAAGCAAACAAAAAGAGGCTGCTTCGCTCGAGTTGATTATGGCCGTTGTCAAGATGCGCTCGGCAAAGACTCCGCTCGAGATAGAGGAGCTGGAGCGCGCCTGCGCCATAGGCTACAAGATGCACACGACTGCCATGAAGCTTATCAAACCTGGTGTTACCGAGAAATATATTGCCGGACAAATCAATGGTATAGCTCAGAGCTATGGTGCGCAAGTGAGCTTTGGCACCATCTTCTCTCAGCATGGTGAGATTATGCATGGCGCTCCATCGATGGCAGAGCTGGAATCTGGACGACTGGTGCTGTGTGACTGTGGTGCCGAAACAATCGAGCATTATTGCAGCGACAACACTCGCACGATGCCAGTGAACGGCAAGTTCTCGTCTCGTCAGTTGTCAATCTACAGTATTGTGGAGGATTGCCACGACTTGGTGCTGAAAGTTGCTAAGCCTGGCGTTAAATACTTTGACGTTCACATGGCAGTTTGCCGCTTGATGACAGAGCGCCTAAAAGCTATGGGCCTGATGAAGGGCGATATTGACGAGGCTGTTGCCGCTGGCGCTCATGCCTTGTTCCTGCCTCACGGCTTGGGCCACATGATGGGAATGGATGTTCACGACATGGAAGGTCTTGGACAGATTTATGTGGGCTTCGACGAGGAGACCCGTCCCCGCCTCGACCAGTTTGGCACCAACGCACTTCGTATGGGTCGTCGCCTGCAGGAAGGCTTTGTCATTACCGACGAGCCAGGCATCTACTTCATTCCTGACCTCATTGATGAGTGGAGAGCAAAGGGGCACTGCGCCGAGTTCCTGAACTTCGACAAGATTGAGACCTACAAGGACTTTGGAGGTATCCGCATCGAGGACGATGTGCTAATCACCGCCGACGGCTGCCGCTTCTTGGGCAAGGACATTATTCCTTATCATCCCAAGGATGTTGAGGCATTTATGGCTGGCAACTAATTATCGCAACAACAATATAGGAAAAGCGACCTGGCGTTTTGTCCAGGTCACTTTTTGTGTTATGAGATGCTCAAATCAATCCTCCGCGACAATATAGTCAAACTCGTCGAAATGCTTCACTCCCATTTTTTCGAGCATAGCTCGGCTTCGGTCCACATCGGCCTGTGTGTTGTGCTCGGGGATGTGTGGCAGCCGCACAAGAATTTTCTCGGCCATTCCTTCGTGAGCTAAGAGCCATCGCAGGTTATCGAGCACTTGCTTATTGTCGCGAGAGGTGTATTCTTTGTAGATAGTTGGATTTGTGTCCTTTATGTCAATCATGTATTGATCCACATGGGGCATTACGCGCTCCAGGTGGCTGCGGTCCACATTGAGTGAGGTCTCGATGTTCACTTTCCATTGTGCTGGCTTGATGCGGCAGAACTCTTCGATAAACTCACTGCGCAGCAGCGGCTCGCCTCCGCCAAATGTCACCCCGCCGCCAGTGGCGAGGAAGTAAAGGTTGTCGAGAAGCAGCTCGTCTAGCAGCTCGCTGGTAGTGATGTTGCGCCACACCATCTTGGGGTCAAGACAATGTGGGTTGAGGCAGTATTTACACCGCAACGGACAGTTGTGGAAAGCCGCCAGCGTTGTAACCCCCTTGCCATCGGTGGCAAGCCGGTGCCTGACGATGCCAATGAAAGGCGCTGAGAGTTCTTTCTTTTCCATAACTGTTATATCATTTATCTTTTGAACCAGCTATTACTTTGTTGTTTTCTTGGGTTGCTGGATGGCGGTTGTATCGGGCATACATGCCACATCGCCCATGAGCTGGATGGGTTCCTCGGTGCTGTCGACAGGGACAATTAGTGTAGAAGGTGGGGTTTTGATGCCTTTGTTTGCTATGGTGTCCTGTGGTGTATTTATTGGCTCAAGATAACCATCTGGCTGAAAAATCTTGGGGTGGCACGACGACATTGCACCTAGCGCCACGCTCAGTCCAGCAATTGTCACAGCCTTGCCTAATGCCTGGCGGTTGCGCAGCTGCCGCTCGAGCCACCGCATCTCACTCTCACACTTGGGACAGGTGCCTGCACACTCGCCCTCGTGGTTGCACTCGGTGGGCTGGTAGTCTATCTCGTTGGCACTCGCTATCTCGCTGCGGATAGCCTTCAATGTTTCGCAAATATATTTACCTTGTTTCATAATAGTAGTCAGTTATAAGTTACAAATATTATAGGTCGCCAATATTACCGTTCTCGTCAACTGCTACTTCGCCCATCAATTGCTCTTCCTCATCGTCATTACCTTTGTTGGAGAGTGGGGTGGTTCTGTCCATAGGCATTAATGCTTCTATGGTGTCATGAGGGCCGTTCATAGGTACATCGCCCTCAAGCATATGGTTATCACTATCGACAGGTGAGCAGTAGCTTGTATCAGGTACGAGGCCTAATGTCTTGTCTTTTTTATATTGCTCAAAGAAGTTGCATGACGACATAGCACCCAGTGCCACACTCAGTCCGGCAATTGTTACCGCTTTACCCAGTGCCTGACGATTGCGCAGTTGGCGCTCAAGCCACCGTGTCTCGCTCTCGCACTTAGGGCATGTGCCAGCGCAATCACCTTCGTGATTGCACTCAGTGGGGTTATAGTCAATCTCATTGGCAACGGCAATTTCTCGCCTGATGTTTTTGAGGGTTTCACATATTCTCTTGCCTCGTTTCATAATTATGTTAATTGTCGGTTTCTTTTTGTGAGAAATCGTAGATGAATTCTACTGGGATATATATCCAAGAGCGCACGGGGAAGTCGAGGATGCGTGCAGGCTCAAACGGTGGCAGTTCTCTAACCACTCTCAATGCCTCGTTGTCGAATAATTCGGCAGTGGTAGTCTTCTCAATAACCGCGTCGCTCACTGTGCCATCGTCTTCAATCAGGCACTTGACAATGCAACGTGCTCTCAAAGTGCCGTGAATCTCCTTAATTGGAGCCAGAATGCTGTCGGGGATACTGAGCTTACTCCTGATGAGTGAGTCCAAAGCTTCATCGCCGCCGGGGAATGTGGCTACACTGTCGACAGTGGTGTAGATTGAATCAATGTCGGTCGTGTTGCTATTCGTTTGGGGACTAATATTCTTTCCAGGTCGGCCAGGTCGCTGAGGTGGATCAGGTCTGCGTACTACGCCCGATGTTCTGTGATCATCAGGTATTCCTCCTGGTGGGTGAGGTCGCTTGACTTGTGGTGGGGGCTGATGAGAGCCATTCCCACGCTTGGTTTGTGGCGATGTGGGTGCGGCATAGGCCATTCCGCTCAACGCCAAGCTCAGTCCTGCTATGGCAACAGTTTTGCCTAGCGCTTTGCGGTTTATGAGCTGTCGCTCAAGCCATCGCATTTCACCTTCGCACACTGGGCAAGTCCCCTCGCAGTCTCCCTTGTGGTTGCAAGGCGTGGGAGTATAATCTATATCGTTGGCACTCGCTATCTCACTGCGGATAGCCTTCAACGTCTCACATATTTTCTTTCCGTATGTCATTTTTGTTTTATAGTTTTCGGTTTGACAAAAGTACAATAATGTTTTGTAAATTAGACTACAATAATTTATAAAAGTTGCAAAATGCCCTAGTTTAAGTGATGAAATGGTGGGGATAGATGATATTTTAAAGTTTTTATATTGTGGTGGTTGATTTTCAGGGTGGTAATTGAGATAGAATCAAAATGATTTGATCGCCTAGTAAAATTGCTGTGTGGCGCAGCTGACTGAAAACCAAACACTTTTTTGTGTTTCGTTTTACTCTTCAGCAAACTTTCACGACTAAACGTTACACATTAAAATAAAAATTAGTAACTTTGCACCTTGATTGGGAAAATGGGCTCGATTTTTTAGTGCAAGCATAGTTTCTCAATCTTGTAACATTCAGGAAACTAAAAACATAACAACATAGTATTATGAATATATCATTAAAATGGTTGAAACAATACCTTGACTTTGATCTCACTGCTCAAGAGGTGGGCGACGCTTTGACATCGCTTGGACTTGAGGTGGGTTCTGTCGAGGAGGTAGAGACAATTCGCGGTGGCCTCAAGGGTATCGTAGTGGGCAAGGTTCTCACCTGTGAGCCACATCCCAACAGTGACCATCTGCACCTCACTACTGTGGACCTGGGCAATGGCGAGGAGCCAGTGCAGATTGTGTGCGGAGCCCCCAACGTGACAGCAGGTCAAAAGGTGATGGTAGCAACCGTGGGCACAGTGCTCTACGATGGCGACAATGAATTTGTAATAAAGAAGTCGAAACTGCGTGGTACCGAGTCGTTCGGCATGATTTGTGCCGAAGACGAGATAGGCATTGGCAGTGACCATGCCGGTATCATTGTCCTGCCCGAGGATGAAGTTGTAGGTACCCCTGCCGCCACCTACTATGGCATCGAGAGCGATTGGCTCATTGAGGTAGACCTCACCCCCAACCGCATCGATGGTGGATCGCACTACGGCGTTGCCCGTGATCTCAATGCTTGGCTCAAGTGCCACGGTAAGGACGGCAACTTGCACAGGCCCAGTGTTGATGATTTCAAAATAGACCGTAAAGACGGAGGTATACCCGTTGAGGTTGAGAACGGCGAAGCATGCCCGCGCTACTGTGGTTTGACCATACGTAACGTCAAGGTGGGTGAGAGCCCCAAGTGGCTCAAGGATTTCTTGACAACCGTAGGCCAGCGCCCAATCAACAGCATTGTAGATATTACCAACTATATTCTGCTTGGCACCAACCAACCATTGCATAGTTTTGACCTCAACAAGATTAAAGGTGGCAAAGTGGTGGTTAAGACATGCAAGCCAGGCACTAAGTTCGTCACCCTCGACGGTGTGGAGCGTACGCTCACAGACCGCGACTTGATGATTTGCAACACCGAGGAGCCTATGTGCATTGGTGGCGTGTTTGGCGGCCTTGACAGCGGTGTTACCGAGGAGACTACCGACATCTTCCTCGAGGCAGCCTATTTCCATCCCACGTGGATAAGGAAGAGTGCTCGCCGTTTTGCCTTGAACACTGACGCATCGTTCCGCTTTGAGCGTGGTATAGACCCCAATGATGTTATTTATAACCTCAAACTTGCAGCCATGCTCATCAAGGAGATTGCCGGTGGCGAGATTTGTGGCGAGATTGTTGATGTCAAGCAGCACGACTTCCCCGGATTCCCCGTAGAGCTGCGCTATGACTATGTGAACAACCTCATTGGTAAAAAACTCGATAAAGAGACAGTTAAGAGCATTGTTGAGAGCCTTGAGATGAAAATAGAGGCTGAAGACGACGAGAAGCTCAATCTTGTGGTTCCCACCTACCGTGTTGACGTGCAGCGCCCATGTGACGTGGTCGAGGATATCCTCCGTGTTTATGGTTATAACAATGTAGAGATTGATACTCAAGTAAAGAGTTCGCTTTCTATCAAAGGCATGGTTGACTTCCGCGACGATATGCAGGAGCTTATCTCTAACCAGTTAAGTTCACAAGGTTATTACGAGATAATGAACAACTCGCTCACGGCACAGAGCTACTATGAGGGCTGCGAGACCTATCCCGAGGCTAATTGCGTTCATGTCATGAACCCTTTGAGCAGCGATTTGAGCTTGATGCGCCAGACCCTGCTTTTTGGTGGCCTTGAGAGTGCTGCGCGCAATATCAACCACAAGAACCCTAACCTCAAGATGTATGAGTTTGGCAACGTTTACCACTTCAGCCCCGAGGCCAGCAATGAGGAGGTCGCTCTGGCGCCATATGCCGAGCACACTGCCTTGGGTTTGTGGCTAACAGGTGAGAATCACGGTGACAGTTGGACCGATAAGCCTCGCAAACTTGGTTTTTATGACCTGAAAGCAACTGTGGAGAATATTTTCCGCCGTTTGGGCATAGCTGAACGCGACCTCATAATTGAGGAGTTTGAAAATGATGTATTTGCCCTGGGGCTCGCCTATAAGAACCGTGGCGGCAAACTCATTGCAGAGCTTGGAATTATCACTGCTGAGCAACACAAGAAGACTCACTGCACTCAAGTGGTATACTTTGCTGAACTTGACTGGAATGCCACCTGCAAAATGGCAGCTAAGGCCAAGACCAAATTTGCCGACCTGCCCAAGACCTTGCCCGTGCGCCGCGACTTGGCATTGCTCGTTGATGGTAATGTCACCTATGAGGACATCAAGAAGGTTGTTGAGCAGAGCGAGCGTAAACTGTTGCGTGAAGTGAATCTCTTCGACGTCTATGAGGGCAAGAACCTTGAGGCTGGCAAGAAGTCTTATGCTATAAGTGTCATTTTACAAGATGACATCAAGACCTTGCAAGACAAGCAGATTGATGCAGTAATGAACAAAATCATAGCAAACCTCGAGAAGCAAGTGGGAGCGAAGCTAAGGTAATGCATAATTAGGCTGCGCCTTGAAATCAATACAAAATAAAAAATAGCACATATGATAATTGATTTTAGTTCACTGCCATTAAATGTCGCTGCCAATTTTAAGGGTGGCGAGAAGGAATATAAATCTCGTCGATTTGTCGACGAGAACAATAAAATCATGCTTGGCACACTAGAGCCAGGAGCATCGATTGGTTACCACAGCCATGATACCGACAGTGAGATTATGTATTTTCTCGAGGGCGAAGCTACTGTACTTACAGATAACGGCGAAGAGAAGCTGTTGCCTGGTCAGGCTCACTATTGCCCTATGGGTCACAGTCACAGCCTCATCAACAATGGAGTTGAGCCGCTGGTATTTGTTGCCGTTGTGCCAGTACATCAAAAATGAGAAATATTAATAACTAAATAATTAATAGATTTATGGGAAGAGCTTTTGAATACCGCAAAGCAAGAAAACTGAAACGTTGGGGAAGCATGTCCCGCACGTTCACTAAGATTGGTAAGGAAATCACAATGGCTGTTAAGGCCGGTGGTCCAGATCCAACATCAAATTCTCGTCTGCGTGCCCTCATGGCTAACGCCAAGGCAGCCAATATGCCAAAAGATACCGTTGAACGCGCCATTAAGAAGGCGAGCGACAAGGATGCAAGCGATTACAAGGAAGTGATTTACGAGGGATACGGACCTCACGGCATCGCCATCCTCGTTGAGACCGCTACCGACAACACTACTCGCACTGTTGCCAACCTGCGCAGCTATTTCAGCAAGAAGGGCGGACAGCTGGGCAACTCGGGCAGCGTGGCTTTTATGTTCAGCCACAAGGCCTATTTCCACATCGAGCCTAAAGACGGCGTTTCTCTCGAAGACTTGGAGCTCGAGCTTATTGATTTTGGCGCCGAGGAGATAGAGCAGGATGAGGAGGAAATCATCATCAGCGCAGCTTTTGAGTCGAATGGTGATATCCAGAAGTATCTTGAGGAGAACGGTTTTGAGATTAAGAGTTCGGAGTTCGTTTACGAGCCTGCAGACTATAAAGCCCTCAACGAGGAGCAGACTGCCGACATGGACAAACTCCTTGAGGTGCTTGAGGAGGACGACGATGTGCAAAACGTGTTCACCAACATGAAAGAGGCCGGATTAGAATAAAAGCCCTTTAATGTTAATGAGAAAAGGGATTCGCTCAATTTTGAGTGAGTCCCTCTTTTTTGTCTAGGTTACTTCGCCTTATGTGGTTATGGTTACATGAATAAGAAAGGAGACTCTTTCTGTTCACGTTTTTAAAGCGTCAGCTGTAGGTGCCGTCTTTTAGAATGCCCCCCAAAATACGTATTTTTGTTCATATTTGTATGCAGAATAATAAAATGGGGGGTAAAACATGAATTTATTGTAAAAATATATATACAAACATAAAATAAAGTTAAGAAATACCTAAAAATCATATTTTTCTGGTTAGAAAATTTGGAATGTAAGGCAAAAGGGTGTAATTTTGCATCAGTTTTCATGGTATTAGTTTTTAAGGTTATGAAATCTACACGTCGTGATGACGTAAAATTCTTTTTCATTTTTGTTTTAAGGTTTATGTTAATGGTATTAGAAGGTTAATTAGTTAAGCAATCCCCGACGTGAGTCGAGGATTTTTTTTATATACTAGGTGTTTTTTTTCTTATTTTAAACAATTTTTATCTAAAAAATAACCTCAGTAACGGCAAATGTCTTTATCTTTGCAGCTTGAATTTAACGACCAAAACAAATCGAAAAGAATTAATGGATAAGTTAAGCTATGCACTGGGCTTGAGTATGGCCCAGAATTTCAAGGGCTCGGGTATAACAAGCATCAATGCCGACGACTTTGCCGATGCTCTTCGCGCAGTCTATGAAGACAAAGAGAAAAAAATGAGTTATGACGAAGCCAAGAAAGTTGTGCAAGACTTCTTTACCGAGTTGGAGGCCAACGCCGGTGCTATGAACGAGGAACTAGGCAAGAAATTCCTTGAGCAGAATGCCCAGCAAGAGGGAGTGAAAGTGACCGAAAGCGGTTTGCAGTATCTCATCCTCAAGGAGGGCAATGGCGTGAAGCCCGGCCCCAACGATGCCGTTACAGTGCATTATACCGGAAGATTGATTGATGGAACGGTATTCGACAGCTCGGTTGAGCGTGGCGAGCCTGCTACATTTGCCGTTGGTCAGGTGATACCCGGTTGGGTGGAAGGACTTCAGTTGATGAGCGAGGGTGCTGCATGGCGCCTGTTCATTCCATCGAACCTTGCATATGGTCCTCACGGCACGGGTCCCATCCAACCAAACAGCACTCTCATCTTTGACGTGCAGTTGCTCAAGGTAAACAAGAAATAAAACATTCAAAATCATTTATATATTATTAAAAAACAGAAAAACGAAATTATGAAAAAGTTATTTTCACTGCTTATGGTAGCCCTCTTAGTGGGCACTATGGCAAGCTGCAATGGCGGCGGTAAAAAAGCCAAGTCGTTGAGTCTTAATGACTCTATTGCCGAACAAATTGGTGAAATGATTGGCTATCAGATTAAGATGGCAAATCAGCAAGGTCTTGATTCAATAGAGATGATGAAAGGCTATGAGGCTGCATCAAAATTGATCAAGAATGACACAAGCAAGGCTGCACGTTCTTACAATCAGGGCTTGATGATGGGGCTTCAGCTTTTCATGTCTCTTCCACAACAGGAAGAAATGATTGGAAAAATCGACAGCAGAATACTCCTCAATAAGATTAAGGAAACTGTAAAAAGTAAGAATCCTGTTGACATGGCAAAGATGCAGACTCTCCAAGGCAATCTTCAGGGCATGATGATGCGTGCGGCAGCTGCTATTGGAAAAGAGAACGATAAGGCCGGTCAGAAGTACATCAAAGAGCAGGTCAAGAAGGATAAAGGTTTCAAGCCACTGGCCAATGGTGTTTATTACAAGGTTTTAAAGGCTGGTAATGGTGAGGTCTTTAATGATTCGGCTACAGTAGACGTTAAGTATGTAGGCAAGCACATCGACGGCAAGGTATTTGACGACTCGAAGGGTGAGTCTCGTCCATTTAGCATGAAGATGACAATTCCTGGATTTAAGGAGGTTGTCACCAAGATGAAACCAGGTGAGAAGGTTATCGCCCTCATCCCTGGCGCTCAGGCTTATGGTGATCAAGGAAACCCACAGGGAGGCATTGCTCCCAACGAGACCTTGGTATTTGAGATTGAGGCTGTGGGTGTTCACAAAGAAGATCCTAATGCAATGCCCGGCATGCCTGGCAGACCTGGCGCTCCTGGCAAACCTGGTCCTGGTAAACCCGCTCCCGGTAAGCCCGCTCCTGGTCCCGCTCCCAAGCCAGTTAAGAAGTAAATAGAACATTATTATCACAAGAAATCTTCCTCACCGCTTCGTTTTAAGGGTGGTTTGGAGGATTTCTTGATTAAAAATGATATATATGAAAAAGGTTTTTCTACTGGCTGTTATTGCTGTTGCGGCATCTTGTTCGTTTTTTGCAAGTGCTCAGGATCCCGACATTGCAGCAATAATCAGTCAAAAAGCTGTAAAGAGTGACTCTTTGAGTGCCATGCTTGGAAAGTTGTGCGGCACACGTGCTGCCATGGAACATAGCTCTGCCGCTTCACGTCAAGCCGTGCTCAAGAGTCTTGTCGATGCTCTTTCGATAGATTCTCAAGACGAAGAATACAAGCAAGGTTATTCTTTGGCCAACTTGTTTTTCCAGATTGCTGAAGGCATGAAGAAAGGCAAAGGGATAGACATGAATTTAGGCTCTTATTCCAAATCATTTTTGACGACATTTGCCGATACTGTAACTGTAGATGTCAATGCCACCCTTCGTGATATTAACATAGAGGCAACACGCCTCATTGAAGAGGTTGGCGCCCTGCAGAAGGATAGTTTGGTTTCTCAAGCCAACCTCATTGCTCTTAAGAGCGACTCTTTGAGCTGCAATCTTGGCCGCTTCTATGGCACTCAGTTGCGTGAGTTTTGCAAGCAGAAGAATTTTAGCGAGGCTCAGACATTGCGCTTGTTGGAGGGCTTCAATTATGGCGTGAATGTTGATGAGAACGACAAGCCTCTTGTTGATGGCAAGGGTTTTGCCGATGAGTTTATTAGCACCAAGGAGAATGCTAAGCGTCAAATTGAGATTAATTACAACAAAGATTTGTTTGTTGCGGCGTTTGCCGATGTTTTGAATGATCCTACCGTTCCCACCGAGGAGCAATATATGGCTTTGGAGAACCAGTTCAAAACTTATGCTGCCGGTGTCGAGAATTTTGCTCGCGAGAACAGCGCCGAGGCGCTCACTCATCGCACGATGGGTAAGAAGTACATCGAGAATATTATGAGTAAAGATCCTGGTTACATTCAAACTCCCTCGGGTCTTGTGTACAAGATTCTTGCTCCAGGTTCTGGCAAGCAGTTTGGTGCTGACGACAAGATAAACGTGATGTACAAGGGCACTCATGTCGACGGCACAACCTTTGACGAGAGCAAAGAACCCGTTGTGTTCTCTCCTGGCCAGGTTGTTCCCGGCTTCAGAGAGGCATTGATGATGATGCGTCCAGGTGCGAAATTGATAGCCGTGCTGCCTCACGATATTGCCTATGGCGCTCGAGGAGCGGGTGGTGTTATCAAGCCCTATGAGACACTCGTGTTTGAGATTGAGACTCTAGGTCTTGCCGAGGAATCTCCTGCTCCCGAGGCGGCCCCGTCTCAGCCTGCCGCTAAACCTGCTGCGAAGCCTGCATCGAAACCTGCAGCTAAGCCAGCGTCCAAGCCCGCAAGCAAGACACGTAAGAAAAAATAATCCCCTTTTTGTGGATTGAGATTTTTTTGAGGTGGGTAGTCGCAATCAAGGCTGCCCACCTTGATTATTTCACACCGCTTTTTTATTGTTGCCCCTCCTAAAAAGCAATGATGGGAATGCCCCTCGATATTGCATTTTTATAATGTGTTTTGATAGCTCCCTTTATATATATAAATAAGGTGTATCGTTGCTCGATGCCGTGAGAGGGTGTGGTGTGAGGAAAACTCGTTTTGGCGACAGTGTGTTGCGGCTGTTTGTTGTAACATTTTGTAATACAGAATATTATGGCTTGTTTGCGCGTAACGTGAGAGCTGAATTTACGATTTTTTTTGAAAAAAAAGTTTGGAAAGTTTTGTCAGTTAAAAAAATATGTCTAACTTTGCAACCGCTTTAGAGCCCCCAAGTGGGGTTTTTTGAGTCAAAAGACGCCTCTTTAGCTCAGTTGGCCAGAGCACGTGATTTGTAATCTCGGGGTCGTTGGTTCGAATCCGACAAGAGGCTCAAAAGGCAGAGATCTTAACATGATGGACGCCAAATGGGGGAAGATCGCATAGTGGCAATTGCGGCGGACTGTAAATCCGCTCCTTCGGGTTCGGTGGTTCGAGTCCACCTCTTCCCACTAAAAAATGTTGCGGAAGTAGCTCAGTTGATAGAGCATCAGCCTTCCAAGCTGAGGGCCGCGGGTTTGAGCCCCGTCTTCCGCTCAAATGAAACAAGGATCGCCAATGTAGCTCAGGGGTAGAGCGCATCCTTGGTAAGGATGAGGTCGCGGGTTCAATTCCCGCCATCGGCTCAAGTAGATACACAATAGCTTCGCTTCTCTAGTCGCGGTGCGTTGAAAGAGCGCTCGTCAAGGGGGCGAAGTGAAATGTGTAATTATAAGCGAAAAACAATAAGTTAATCATTTATAATTTAGTAACAAGAAAAGTTATGGCAAAAGAGAAATTCGTAAGAACGAAACCGCATGTTAACATCGGTACTATTGGTCACGTTGACCACGGTAAAACTACTTTGACCGCTGCTATCACTCTCGTGCTCTCGAAGCAGGGTTATTCTGAGCAGGAAGTTCGCTCATTTGACTCTATCGACAACGCACCCGAGGAGAAGGAGCGTGGTATCACAATCAACACTGCACACGTTGAGTATGAGACACAAAATCGTCACTATGCTCACGTAGACTGCCCTGGACACGCCGACTATGTAAAGAACATGGTAACTGGTGCTGCTCAGATGGACGGTGCTATCGTAGTTATCGCTGCTACCGACGGTGTTATGCCACAGACTCGCGAGCACATCCTTCTCGCCCGTCAGGTGAACGTTCCACGTCTGGTTATCTTCTTGAACAAGTGCGACTCTCCCGATGTAGACGAGGAGATGATCGAGCTCGTTGAGATGGACGTACGCGACCTGTTGAGTGAGTATGAGTATGATGGCGAGAACACCCCAGTTATCAAGGGTTCGGCTCTTGGTGCGCTCAATGGTGAGCCCAAGTGGGAGGAGACAGTTCTTGAGCTTATGAAGGCTGTTGACGAGTGGATTCCACTGCCCCCACGTGACATTGACAAACCATTCCTTATGCCAATTGAGGACGTATTCTCGATTACTGGTCGTGGTACTGTAGCAACTGGTCGTATCGAGACTGGTATCATCAAGGTGGGTGACGCTGTTCAGATCATGGGTCTGGGCGCTGACCTCAAGTCGGTTGTTACCGGTGTTGAGATGTTCCGCAAGCTGCTCGATCAGGGTGAGGCTGGCGACAACGTAGGTCTGTTGCTCCGTGGTATCGACTACAAGGAGATCAAGCGTGGTATGGTAATCTGCCATCCAGGACTTGTTAAGCCACACGATCACTTCACTGCTTCGGTTTATGTGCTGAAGAAAGAAGAGGGTGGCCGTCACACTCCATTCCACAACAAGTATCGTCCTCAGTTCTACATCCGCACACTTGACGTGACTGGCGAGATCACCTTGCCCGAGGGTGTAGAGATGGTAATGCCTGGTGACCACGTAGAGATTAACGTTAAGCTCATCACTCCAGTAGCATGCAGCGAAGGTCTTCGTTTCGCTATCCGCGAGGGTGGTCGCACCGTTGGTTCTGGTCAAATCACCAAGATTATCGACGATTAATCCTCTTTGATTGGCAAGAAAGTAGCGCGTCCACGCAGGTGGTAAGCTGCAAGAGTTGCCAATAAGGGACATAACTTAAAGAAGCCGGCTGCCAAGTGCAGCAATATGCAATGGCGGCCGGCTTGTTTTTACACGGGAATAGTTCAGTTGGTAGAACGACGGTCTCCAAAACCGTAGGTCGTGAGTTCGAGTCTTACTTCCCGTGCTAATTATCTCAAAAAGAAAATGAAAAAATACAAGTTACTTACGGATATCGAGGAATCTTACAACGAACTCGTTCACAAGGTTTCTTGGCCAACAAGGAAAGAGCTAGTCAACAGTACAATTGTGGTAATGGTCGCTTCCATCATTTCGGCGATTGCTATTTGGCTAGTAGATTTGGGTATCAACTTTATAATGGAGCGCATTTATAATTTAGCTCTTTAAGCTCGTTTTCTAAGACGAGCTTAATCATGCTGAAGGCAAATGTGAGAGAAAGTAAAATCGTTACCCTCAGAGTGTGGAAATAATTTCAATGTAGCTAACATTTAAGATCAATGGCTGAAAACAAAAAACTTCAGTGGTACGTTCTTCGTGCTATCTCAGGAAAAGAGGCGAAAGTCAAGGAAATGCTTGACGCAGCCTGCAAGAACACCGACTTGGGCAAATATGTTGCTCAGGTGATGGTGCCTACCGAGAAAGTCTATACCACTCGTGGAGGCAAGAAGGTGCTTAAAGAGCGCAATCTGTTCTCGGGTTATGTTTTTGTGCAAGCCATTCTTCGTGGCGATGTTGAGGATTACTTGCGCAACACCACCAACGTTATCGACTTTGTGCGCAGTCGCGATACTGACCGCAAGCCCGAGCCCATTCGCGAGAGCGATATCGCTCGCATGCTGAATGCTGCCGAGGGCGAGCAGGCCAGCGACGAGGCATCTCCCAACGATTACATTGTGGGTGAGACAGTCAAGGTCAACGACGGTCCTTTCAATGGTTTCACTGGTGAGATCGAGGAGGTCAACCGTGAGAAGAGAAAGCTCAAGGTTATGGTGAAGGTGTTTGGTCGCAAGACCCCACTCGAGTTGGACAATTCGCAGGTAACGCGAGAGTGAGCCTCTTAATGTTACGTGGGAGGGCACGTATCGCAACTTGTTTATCTATTATATAAACATTTTAGAAATTTAGAACAATGGCTAAAGAAATTGCTGGACAGATCAAATTACAGATTAAAGGTGGAGCAGCCAATCCTTCACCCCCAGTAGGACCTGCACTTGGTGCTAAGGGTATCAATATCATGGAGTTTTGCAAGCAATTCAACGCCCGCACTCAAGCTAGCGCCGGTAAGGTGTTGCCAGTGGTAATCACCTATTATGCCGACAAGAGTTTTGACTTCATCGTTAAGACTTCTCCTGCAGCTGTGCAGTTGCTCGCCGCCGCCAAGATCAAGGGTGGTTCGGGAGAGCCCAACCGCAAGAAGGTAGCTAGCGTGACTTGGGATCAGATTAAAGCGATTGCTGAGGACAAAATGCCTGATTTGAACTGTTTTACTCTGGCTTCGGCTATGAGAATGGTTGCTGGTACAGCAAGAAGTATGGGTATCACTGTAAAGGGCGAATTCCCTGAAACCGTTTAAAACTTCAATTGAAAAATGAGTAAACTTACAAAAAATCACAAGTTAGCAAAAGAGAAGATTGAAGCCGGGAAGAGTTACACCCTTTTAGAGGCCGCCGCTTTGTTGAAGGAGATTACCTACACAAAGTTTGATGCCTCGGCTGATATCGATGTACGTCTTGGTGTAGACCCCCGTAAGGCTGACCAGAACGTGCGTGGCGTGGTTTCGCTGCCTAATGGCACCGGTAAAACCGTTCGCGTGCTCGTTATGTGTACTGCCGACGCCGAGGCTGCCGCAAAAGAGGCAGGAGCCGACTATGTAGGTCTTGACGAGTATGTCGACAAGATCAAAGGTGGTTGGACCGATGTTGATGTAATCATCACTCAGCCTCAGTGCATGGGCAAGCTTGGTCCTTTGGGTCGCATTCTGGGTCCTCGTGGCTTGATGCCCAACCCCAAGAGTGGTACTGTAACCCCCGACGTGGCAAAAGCCGTCAAGGAGGTTAAGCAAGGAAAGATTGACTTCAAGGTAGATAAGAAGGGTATTGTACACACCTCTATTGGTAGAATGTCGTTTACCCCCGAGCAGATCAAGGAGAACGCTCAGGCGTTCATCAACACCCTTATCAAGCTCAAGCCAAACACCGCGAAGGGTACATATCTGAAGAGCATTTATCTTTCAAGTACTATGAGTCCAGGTATCAAGATTGATGTTAAGTCGATCGATGCTTAATTTTAAAAATTTTGGAAAAAGATGAGAAAGGAAGATAAAGCAAAACAGATTGAAGCAATAAAGAATATACTTGCTGAATACAGTTGTGTTTACTTGACCGAGACTACTGCTCTCAACGCTGAGAAGACTGTAGAGCTGCGTCGTGCAGCTTTCAAGAACGACGTTAAGATGGTAGTTGTCAAGAACACCTTGCTGAAAAAGGCTATGGAGCAGTCGGATGTTGACTACAGTGGCCTTTATGATTCACTTGCAGGTCCCACTACCTTGATGCTTAGCAACACAGGTAATGCTCCCGCAAAACTTATTAAGAGTTTCCGCCAGAAGAAAGAGAAACTTCCCGCATTGAAGGCTGCATTTGTTGAAGAGACAGCTTATGTAGGTCCCGACCAGCTGGAAGCACTCGCCACCATCAAGAGCAAGAACGAGCTTATTGCCGACGTTGTTGCATTGCTGCAATCGCCAGCTAAGAACGTCATCAGCGCTCTCCAGAGTGGAGGTAACAAGCTGCACGGAATTCTGGAAACATTATCTAACACAGAAAATTAATAACAAATCAATTAAATCATACAAAAATGGCAGATTTAAAAGCTTTTGCAGAACAATTAGTTAATCTTTCAGTTAAGGAAGTAAACGAGCTTGCTCAGATCCTTAAGGATGAATATGGTATTGAACCCGCTGCTGCCGCTGTTGCAGTTGCTGCAGGTCCTGCTGCTGGTGGTGCTGCTGCCGAGGAAGAGAAATCTTCTTTCGACGTAGTTCTTAAGGCCCCAGGTGCCGAGAAGCTCAAAGTTATCAAACTCGTTAAGGAACTCACTGGTCTTGGTCTGAAGGACGCAAAGGGTCTCGTTGACAACGCTCCTGGCGTAGTTAAGGAAGGTCTTGCTAAGGCTGAGGCTGAGGGCATGAAGAAGCAACTCGAAGAGCTCGGAGCTGAAGTTGAACTTAAATAATACTGCCTGTTAATCAGGTATATAGGTTAAGAATCCCAAGAGATTGTCGATTCTTAACCTTTTTGTGTCTTTTTTTTATTTTGAGTTCACCTTAATTTTATTTTTCAATGTCAGTTTCCAAAACCAATAGAGTAAATTTTGCACGCGTCAAGAATCCTTATCCCTATCCCGATTTCCTTGAGGTGCAATTACAATCTTTCAGAGATTTTCTGCAATTAGATACTCCCACAGAGAAAAGAAAAAACGAGGGACTCTATAAAGTGTTCAGCGAGAATTTCCCCATTGCGGACACTCGCAACAACTTTGTCCTTGAATTCCTTGATTATTTTATCGATCCACCGCGCTACACTGTTGAGGAGTGCCTTGACAGAGGCTTGACCTATAGTGTGCCCCTGAAGGCAAAGCTCAAGCTATACTGTACCGACCCCGACCACGAGGATTTTGCCACCGTGGTACAGGATGTGTATCTTGGAGCCATTCCTTACATGACCGACAAGGGTACGTTTGTAATCAATGGTGCAGAGCGTGTTATCGTATCACAGCTTCACCGCTCGCCAGGTGTGTTCTTTGGTCAGAGCGTGCATGCCAATGGTACGAAGCTTTATTCGGCTCGAATCATCCCATTCAGGGGTAGCTGGATAGAGTTTGCCACCGATATCAATAATGTGATGTATGCCTACATCGATCGCAAGAAGAAATTGCCCGTTACCACCTTGTTGCGTGCAATAGGTCTTGAGACCGATAACGACATCATCAAGATATTTGGACTGGCCGAAGAGATTAAAGTGAACAAAACCAACCTCAAGAAGGCTGTTGGCCGTAAGCTGGCCGCTCGTGTCCTGAAATCTTGGAACGAGGACTTCGTTGACGAGGACACCGGTGAGGTTGTATCTATCGAGCGCAACGACGTGGTTATTGACCGCGACACAATCATTGAGGAGGATCACATTGAAGAGATTCTTGACTCGGGCGTTCAAACCATCCTTCTGCACAAGGAGGATATCAACACTGGTGAATACCAGATTATCTTCAACACATTAAACAAAGATGCATGTAACTCGGAGAAAGAGGCCATAAACTATGTTTATCGCCAGTTGCGCAATGCCGAGCCACCCGATGATGCAAGTGCCCGTGAGGTCATCAACAACTTGTTCTTCAGCGAGAAGCGTTATGACCTGGGTGATGTGGGCCGTTTCCGCATCAATAAGAAGTTGGGACTTATCACTCCTGACGAGGTGCGTGTGCTCACCAAGGAAGACATCATCGAGATCATCAAATACCTCATTGGCCTTATCAACAGCAAGACCGATGTCGATGATATCGACCACTTGAGCAACCGTCGTGTTCGCACCGTAGGAGAGCAGTTGTACAACCAGTTTGGCGTGGGATTGGCCCGTATGGCCCGCACCATCCGTGAGCGCATGAATGTGCGTGACAACGAGGTGTTTACTCCCATTGATCTTATCAATGCCAAGACCATTTCATCGGTTATCAACACCTTCTTCGGCACCAACGCGCTGTCTCAGTTCATGGATCAGACCAACCCTCTTGCCGAGATCACTCACAAGCGTCGTATGAGCGCCCTGGGTCCTGGTGGACTCTCGCGTGAGCGTGCAGGCTTTGAGGTTCGTGACGTGCACTACACCCACTATGGTCGTCTGTGTCCTATCGAGACTCCTGAAGGTCCAAACATTGGTCTTATCTCCTCATTGTGCATCTATGCCAAGATCAACAAGCTGGGATTTATCGAGACTCCTTACCGCAAGGTTGAGAATTCAAAGGTAAATCTTAATAATGATCAAATCGTTTATCTCACCGCCGAGAGCGAGGAGAGCAACATCATTGCTCAGGGTAATGCTCCATTGAACGATGACGGAACATTCCAGAAATCACGTGTAAAAGCACGTCTGGATGCCGACTTCCCTGTGGTATCGCCCGACCAGATTTCGCTCATGGATGTGTCGCCACAACAGATTGCTTCGATTGCTGCCGCCATGATTCCATTCTTGGAGCATGACGATGCCAACCGTGCACTGATGGGCGCCAACATGATGCGCCAGGCAGTTCCTCTGCTTCGCAGTGAATCGCCTATCGTTGGTACTGGTATCGAGGAGCGTCTAGCATTTGACAGCCGCACCCAGATACAGGCCGAGGGCACTGGCGTGATAGAATATGTTGACGCCGATGTTATTCGCATCCGCTATGAGCAGACCGAAGACGAGGCTTTCGTAAGCTTCGATGAGCCCGTTAAGGAGTACTTCCTTCCCAAATTCCGCAAGACCAACCAGAGCACCACTATCGACTTACGTCCAGTGTGCGAGCGCGGTCAGCGTGTTGAGAAGGGTGACATCCTCACCGAGGGTTACTCAACTTGTGATGGCGAGCTTGCCCTTGGACGCAACCTCAAGGTGGCTTACATGCCTTGGAAGGGTTACAACTATGAGGACGCTATCGTTCTTAACGAGCGCATGGTGCGTGAGGATATCCTCACTTCGGTTCACGTTGACGAGTACACTCTCGAAGTGCGTGAGACCAAGCGCGGTATGGAAGAGCTCACCAGCGATATTCCTAACGTGAGCGAGGACGCCACCAAGGACCTCGACGAGCGTGGAATCATTCGTGTGGGTGCTCACATCCAGCCAGGCGACATCCTCATTGGTAAGATCACTCCTAAGGGAGAGAGCGACCCAACACCCGAGGAGAAGCTGTTGCGTGCTATCTTTGGCGACAAGGCTGGCGACGTGAAAGATGCTTCACTCAAGGCTAATCCATCACTCAAGGGCGTGATTATCAACACCCGCCTCTTCACGCGTGCCGTGAAGAAGAGAAAAGGCAAAGGTGGCGACCCCGTGCTTCAAAAGCTTGAGGAGGATTACAACAGCCGTCTCGACGAGCTCAAGAACAAGCTCGTGGAGAAGCTCCTCATCCTTACCGAGGGTAAGAAGTCGATGTGTGTCAAGGACTTCCTTGATACTGAGGTAATCGCCAAGGATTCTAAGTTCACTGCCGATATGCTCAAGGGTCTTGAATATGATTCGCTCAACCTGAGCAAGTGGACAAGCGACAACCACACCAACGACATGATACGTGCCTGCATCATGAATTACCTACGCAAGAGCAAGGCAATCGATGCCGAGCTTCGCCGCAAGAAATTCGATATTTCCATTGGCGACGATCTCCCATCGGGAATCATGCAGATGGCAAAGGTATATGTTGCTAAGAAGCGCAAGATTGGCGTTGGTGATAAGATGGCTGGACGTCACGGTAACAAAGGTATTGTTTCGCGCGTGGTGCGCCAGGAAGACATGCCATTCCTTGCCGACGGAACTCCAGTTGATATCGTGCTCAACCCTCTGGGTGTGCCTTCTCGTATGAACCTGGGCCAGATTTTCGAAGCTGTGCTCGGATGGGCAGGACGTGAGCTCGATGTTAAGTTCGCTACTCCAATCTTTGACGGTGCGTCGCTCGATGACCTGAATGAGTGGACCGACAAGGCTGGTCTGCCACGCGTGGGCAAGACTTGGCTCTATGATGGTGGCACTGGCGAGCGTTTCGACCAGCAAGCTACCGTGGGTGTGACTTACATGCTTAAACTCGGTCACATGGTCGAGGATAAGATGCATGCCCGTAGCATTGGTCCTTACTCTCTCATTACTCAGCAGCCACTTGGTGGTAAAGCTCAATTTGGTGGTCAGCGTTTTGGTGAGATGGAGGTATGGGCTCTTGAGGCGTTCGGCGCCAGCCATGTCCTTCAGGAGATTCTTACCATCAAGAGTGACGATGTCACTGGCCGCAGCCGTGCCTACGAGGCTATTGTCAAGGGCGACTCAATGCCCACACCTGGCATTCCCGAATCTCTCAACGTGCTCTTGCATGAGTTGCGTGGATTGTGCTTAAGTGTCACACTCGATTAATAGTTAAAACGTTATCTCTTTTCATTAGATTATTATTATGGCTTTTAAGAAAGACAATAAGATAAGAAGTAACTTCTCTAAAATTACCATTGGACTGGCGTCTCCCGACGACATTCTGGGTAATTCAAAGGGTGAGGTACTAAAGCCCGAGACCATCAACTATCGTACCTATAAGCCAGAGCGCGACGGCTTGTTTTGCGAGCGCATCTTTGGTCCTGTAAAGGACTATGAGTGCCATTGCGGCAAGTATAAACGCATACGCTATCGTAACATCGTGTGCGACCGTTGTGGTGTTGAGGTAACCGAAAAGAAGGTGCGTCGTGAGCGCAGCGGTCACATTCAGCTTGTTGTTCCCGTTGCTCACATCTGGTATTTCCGTTCGTTGCCTAACAAGATAGGTTATCTGCTCGGACTTCCCACCAAGAAGCTCGACTCGGTGATCTACTATGAGCGTTATATCGTCATCAACCCAGGTAATGTGGTTGTTGATGAGCAAGACGGCTCGTTCAAGGTTGTTCCCGGCATTGCCGAGAGTACCAAGGTTCGTGACCAGGCCAACCGACTGCAGAAGTATGACCTTCTGAGCGAGGAAGAATATCTTGCTATCCAGGAAAAGTTGCCAGAAGGCAACCGCAACCTTGACGACAGCGATCCTAACAAGTTCGTTGCCAAGATGGGTGCCGAGGCAATCTATGACCTCCTTGCTGAACTCAATCTTGACAAGCTCTCTAATGAGCTTCGCGACCGTGCCAGCCACGAGACATCGCAGCAGCGTAAGACCGACGCCCTCAAGCGTCGTCAAGTGGTTGAGATGTTCCGCTCAAGCAAGAATATGAACCGTCCAGAGTGGATGATTCTTAAGGTGATACCTGTCATTCCACCCGATTTGCGCCCATTGGTGCCACTCGATGGTGGCCGCTTCGCTACAAGCGATCTTAACGACCTGTATCGCCGTGTGATTATCCGTAACAACCGTCTAAAACGCCTTATCGAGATTAAGGCTCCTGAGGTGATTCTGCGCAACGAGAAGCGTATGCTTCAAGAAGCTGTTGACTCGCTGCTCGACAACTCTCGCAAGTCGAGTGCTGTCAAGAGTGATGCCAACCGTCCTCTCAAGTCGTTGAGCGACAGCCTTAAGGGTAAGCAAGGACGTTTCCGTCAGAACTTGCTCGGTAAACGTGTTGACTATTCGGCCCGTTCGGTAATCGTTGTAGGTCCAGAGCTCAAGATGGGCGAGTGCGGTGTGCCTAAGGATATGGCAGCCGAGCTTTACAAGCCATTTGTGATTCGCAAGCTCATTGAGCGCGGAATCGTGAAGACTGTAAAGAGCGCTAAGAAGATTGTTGACCGCAAGGAGCCCGTGGTATGGGATATTCTCGAGAACGTTATGAAGGGACACCCAGTGCTCCTGAACCGTGCTCCAACCCTGCACCGTCTCGGTATCCAGGCGTTCCAGCCCAAACTCATTGAGGGCAAAGCAATTCAGCTGCATCCACTGGCATGTACTCCATTTAATGCCGACTTTGATGGTGACCAGATGGCTGTTCACTTGCCACTTGGCAACGAGGCTATTGTTGAGGCTCAGATGCTCATGCTCATGCCTCACAACATCCTTAATCCTGCTAACGGAGAACCTATCACTGTGCCATCACAGGACATGGTATTGGGACTCTATTACATCACTAAGCTGCGCGAAGGCGCCAAGGGTGAGGGTCTCACATTCTACGGTCCTGAGGAGGCTACTATCGCCTTCAACGAGGGCAAGTTGGCGATGAATGCTATCATTTCGGTTATGGTCGACGACGTTGACGCCGATGGCAACCCCATCAAGCACATCGTTAAGGAGACTTCGGTTGGTCGCATCATCTTCAACAACAGCGTTCCTGAGGAACTGGGATATGTCAACGAGGTGATTTCTAAGAAATCGCTCAAGAAGATTATTACCAAGGTTATCCGCAATTGTGGTGTGCCACGCAGTGCCAAGTTCCTTGACGATATCAAGAACCTGGGTTACTACATGGCATTCAAGGGCGGTTTGTCGTTCAACCTTGACGACGTGCTCGTTCCCCCCGAGAAGCAGAAGCTCATCGAGGAGGGCGATGCTCAGGTCGAGGAGGTAATGAACAACTACAACATGGGTTTCATTACCAACAACGAGCGATATAATCAGATTATCGATATTTGGACACACGTGAACAGCCGTTTGACCGACACTCTGATGAAGCAGATTTCGGCCGATAAGCAAGGTTTCAACTCTGTTTACATGATGCTTGACTCGGGCGCTCGTGGTTCGCGTGACCAGATTCGCCAGCTCTCAGGTATGCGTGGTCTTATGGCCAAGCCTCAGAAGAGTGGTGTTGAAGGTGGCCACCAGATTATCGAGAACCCAATTCTTGCAAACTTCAAGGAAGGTCTGTCGGTGCTCGAGTACTTTATCTCTACTCACGGTGCCCGCAAGGGTCTTGCCGATACCGCTTTGAAGACCGCCGACGCTGGTTACCTTACCCGTCGTCTTGTTGACGTGGCTCACGATGTGATTATCACTGAGGACGATTGCGGAACATTGCGTGGACTTGTTTGCCGCGAGGTTAAGAACAACGATGATGTAGTTGCTACTCTAGGCGAGCGCATCGTTGGACGCGTTTCGGTTCATGACGTTGTCGACCCAACAACCGGCGAGGTAATCGTTGAGTCGGGTGAGGAAATTAGCGACGCTGCTGCCGACCGCATCAACAACTCTCCTATCGAGAGTGTGGAGATTCGTTCGGTTCTCACTTGCGAGTCAAAACATGGTGTTTGCGCCAAGTGTTATGGTCGCAACCTTGCTAATCACCGACTCGTACAGAAGGGCGAGGCAGTGGGCGTGATTGCCGCTCAGTCAATTGGCGAGCCTGGTACTCAGCTTACTCTGCGTACCTTCCACGTGGGTGGTGTGGCTAGCAATATTGCAGCTGTCAGCAACATGACATCTAAATATGACGGTCGTCTAGAGATTGACGAGCTTCGTACCGTTGCCGATAAGGACGGTCACGATATCGTAATAGGACGTATGGCCGAGATGCGCATCGTGGATCCTAACACCAATATGATGCTCACCAGCGCCAACATCGTCTATGGCTCGAAGTTGTTCTTCAAGCCAGGTGACATGCTCAAGAAGGGTGACGTGATTTGCGAGTGGGACCCATTCAACGCCGTAATTGTGAGCGAGGTGGGTGGTCGCTTGAAATACAAGAATCTCATCGAGGGTGTTACCTATCGCAATGAGGTTGACGAGACATCCAACAAGAGCGAGATGATTGTTATCGAGTCGAAAGACCATACTCGTATCCCCGAGGCTCAGCTGTTTGCTGTTGAGGACTTTGACAATCCCGATGCAGCACCTATCAAGACCTATTCACTTCCAGTAGGTGCTCACTTGATGAAGGTGGAGGGTGAAGAAATCACTCCAGGCGAGGTATTCGTGAAGATTCCACGTGCATCGAGCGGTGGAGCCGGTGATATCACTGGTGGTCTGCCACGTGTTACTGAGCTCTTTGAGGCTCGCAACCCATCTAACCCCGCTATCGTAAGCGAGATTGACGGTGTAGTGACCTTCGGAAAGATCAAGCGTGGCAACCGCGAGATTATCGTCACCAGCAAGAATGGTGAGGAGAAGAAGTATCTCGTGCCAATGTCAAAGCAGATTCTCGTGCTTGAAAATGACTCGGTACGTGCCGGTACACCACTTTCGGATGGTGCTGTCACTCCAGCCGACATCCTTCGCATCAAGGGCCCAACAGCAGTTCAGGACTATATCGTTAACGAGGTTCAGGACGTTTACCGCCTGCAGGGTGTGAAGATCAACGACAAGCACTTTGAGGTTATCGTTCGCCAGATGATGCGCAAGGTAAACATCATCGATCCAGGTGACACTAACTTCCTCGAGCAGCAAGTTGTTGACAAGCGCGACTTCATGGACGAGAACGACCGCATTTGGGGCAAGAAGATTGTCATTGACTGCGGAGACTCTCTCGACGTGGACAAGGGTCAGATGATTACCGCACGCAAGCTTCGCGATATAAACTCTATGCTCAAGCGCAAGGCTTTGCGCGAGGTTAAGGTTCGCGATGCTGTTCCTGCTACCAGTGAGCAGATTCTGCAAGGTATTACCCGTGCCGCTCTGCAAACCAAGAGCTTTATCTCGGCGGCATCCTTCCAGGAAACTACCAAGGTGCTCAATGAAGCAGCTATCAGTGGCAAGGTTGACTACCTTGAGGGTATGAAGGAGAACGTGATTTGCGGTCACCTCATCCCAGCTGGTACAGGTTTGCGTGAATATCAAACACTCGTTGTTGGCAGTAAAGATGACTTTGATCGTGCTGCTGTCATCAAAGATGTGGAAGTCGTTGACCAATTTTCGATAAAATAATGGTTGATTAAAAATCAACATTATTATCTGTTTTCATAAGTGGAAGTGACTCTGGAACTTGACCTATTAGGGAGAGTTCCAGAGTTTTTTTTATGCTATTATGTACTTATGTTGTGGCAGTGTGCATTAATGAATTCAGTAGAATTAAATGACGGTTTTTGCTGTGCAAGAGTCGTAAATTCTGTTTAAAATTTGTCTTAAAACAAAAACTAACCAACTAATTACTTAAAACTGAAAACTTTTTATTAACTTTGCAGCGCATTTTGGTGCTGTGCGGGCGTTTGTGCCTCGCAGTTAAAAGGGAACCAGGTGAGAATCCTGGACAGACCACGCTGCTGTATTTCCCGACCAAGTTGTAGCACACTCTACTATCGTCACTGTCAAACAAGATGGGAAGGCGGTGCTACAATGGGATAAGTCAGAAAACCTGCCACAATGCTAAAAATTTAACTGACTAACGGGGTTAAAAGAGTTATGTTAAAGAAAATTGCTATTGCGTTGGTGGCTTTGTTTTCTTGTTTCTTGGGCGCACAGGCTCAGGAGGTTAACTCTTTGTCCCAAGTTGAAGATATTGACACTATACAATACCTTCAGAATGTGGTAGTCTATGGCAACCGACCATATGGTAATGTTATCCCATCTCAGATGCTCAAAGGTAAGCAACTAGAGCGATTGAACAGCCATTCGGTAGCCGATGCCATTCGCTATTTTGCCGGCGTTCAGCTCAAGGACTATGGTGGGGTGGGGGGTATTAAGACCGTTGATATGCGCTCAATGGGAACCAATCACATGGGTGTATTCTATGATGGCATACAACTTGGCAACGCCCAAAACGGTCAAATCGACTTGGGACGCTTCTCTCTCGACAACGTTGAGGAGATTTCTCTTTACAATGGGCAGAAGAGCGAGATTTTTCAGCCTGCACGTGATTATGGTTCGGCAGGCAGTATTTATTTACGAACAAAACGTCCTAAATTCATTGGCGATAAGCATGACAATCTGAATATTACTATGCGCACAGGCTCCTTTGGACTTGCTAATCCTAGTATTCGTTGGGAGCACCGTTTCAACCGCAATCTTACCATGTCGCTCAATGCCGAGTACACCTATGCCACTGGTCAATATCACTTCCGCTATCGTAAGGTATTCAGCGATGGTGTTGTAGCCTGGGATACAACCGCTGTGCGCAAGAATGGCGATGTGCAAGCATTTCGTGCTGAGGGCGCTATATTTGGCACAAGCGAGGATGGCAAATGGAATGCTAAAGCCTATTACTACGATAGCGAGCGTGGTATACCTGGAGCTATTGTCAATAATGTTTGGAAAAGCGCTCAACGTCAGTGGGACCGCAATTTCTTTGCTCAAGGTAGCTGGCAAAAGTGCTTGGGAGAGCGTTATGAGATGATGCTCAATGCCAAATATGCTCGTGATTACATGCGATATCTTAATCCCGACACAACGTTGATGTATCTTGACAACAAGTTTTGGCAAGACGAAATCTACGTCTCCAGTGCCAACAAATATACCATCATGTCCGATTGGGAAGCCAATCTAAGCGTAGACTACAAGTGGAACTATCTCAATTCCAACCTTGTCAATTTCGCCTGTCCCACTCGTCATACGTTGCTAGCTGCACTCTCAACCGCTCGCACTTGGAGAGGTTTCAAAATTCAGGCAAGCGTGCTTTACACTCACGTAAACGACCGCTACACTTCACGTTCGGGAAGCACGGTGATAGAGAAACATAACAAGCATCTAAACAAGTTTACTCCAGCGGTGTTCATGAGTTATCAGCCTTGGCAGGAGCACGACTTGAATTTCAGGGCATTCTTCAAGCGCATCTTCCGCATGCCCACTTTCAACGATTTGTATTACACTGACATTGGCAATGCTGGCCTACGCCCTGAATATGCTACCCAATGGAATGTTGGAACACTCTACCAGCGTTATTTGGAAAGCGGATGGTTCCGTGGAGTGAAATTGAGTGCCGACGCTTATTATAATATCGTCAATGACAAGATTATAGCTGTTCCTAAAGGAACTGGCCAGTATCGTTGGATGATGATGAACATTGGTAAGGTTAAGATTCGTGGTATCGACTTCACAGCGCGCTTGGCTTTCAGATTACCGCACGACATAGTACTCGAGGGTGGAATCAATTACACTTACCAGCGTGCTCAGGACTATAGCAATCCTGCCGACACTCTTGATGGCGGCTGTTATAAGGGGCAAATCTCCTATATTCCCTGGCATAGCGGCAGCGCCACGGTTCATGCTGCATGGAAAAACCTAGACTTTAACTATAGCTGCATTTATGTGGGTGAGCGTTATCACAACAGCGCCAACATACTTGCCAACCATGAGCAGCCTTGGTATACTCACGACCTTAGTGCAAGCTATTTGTTTGCGATAGGTAGAACAAGTCTGAAAATCACAGCCGAAGTCAATAACGTGTTTAATCAGCAGTATGACGTAATCCAAAACTATCCTATGCCAGGACGCAATTATCGATTGATATTAAAGTTTGATATATGATAATAAAGCCTCACATATTATTTTTAAAGTTGTTGCTTTTTGCAGTGATGCTAACAACTGTCTCTTGTCGTGAAGAGGTTGTTATATTCGTCCCCGAGGAAGTTGAAATTACAGCACCGCAATTCACGTCGGTGCAAGCATTCTACCTTCTTAATGAGGGCAACATGGGCAGTAACAAGGCTACGCTAGATTATTATAATTTCAGAACAGGACGCTACACACGTAATATCTTTGGTTTTGCCAACCCCGATGTCCCTAAAGAGATGGGCGATGTGGGTAACGATTTGGGAATATATGGCAGTAAGCTTTATGCTGTAATTAACTGCTCCAACAAGATTGACGTAATGGACAAGATGAGCGTTAAGAAGATAGGCCAAATCGAAATTCCCAATTGCCGTTTTATCAAGTTCTATGGTGGCTATGCATATGTGACCAGTTATGCTGGTCCTGTTGAGATTACTACTGACTACAAGCAACGTGGATATGTGGCAAAAATCGACACCACAACACTGCAAGTGGTAGATACGTGCTTAGTGGGATATCAACCCGATGAGTTGGATATTATCAATGGGAAAATCTATGTAGCAAACTCTGGAGGTTATATGGTGCCGAACTACGAGAACACAGTTTCGGTTATCGATATTGACACATTCAGTGAGGAAAAGAGGATTGAGGTGGACATCAATCTACAGTGCTGTCGTGCCGACCAGCATGGCAATTTGTGGATTTCGTCGCGTGGCGACTACTATGAGAACCAGAGTCGCCTGTTTGTCTATGATACACGTCATCAGCGGCTTGTCAAGACTTTTGACACTAGCGTGAGCAGCATGTGGCTCGATGGGGATTCACTCTATGTGATTGGTGTTCAGTTCAGCTATGTGACAATGAAGAATGAGGTGTCGTACGCACTTATCAACACATCAACCCTTGAGCAGGTTTCAAATAGCTTTATTACCGACGGTACAGAACAGGAAATCACGATGCCTTATAGTGTCGCTGTTAATCCTATCACAAAGGAGATCTATGTCACCGATGCTAAAGACTATGTGTCACCTGGTCGACTATACTGTTTCAGTCCCGAGGGAGTGAAACAGTGGGATGTGCGTACTGGCGACATCCCGGCACATTTCGCGTTTGTGGGCGATAACATCAATGAGAAATAACATAAAACATTATATATGAAACGATTTTTACTTCTTTTAATTGCAATGATTACATTGCTGGCGCAAGCGCAAAACAAGCCTTATATCACAAAGGTTTATGATTTTATGCCAGCGCCAGGGCAGTTTGTGAACAACACACCATTGTATAATGATGGTGAGCCTCGTGACAGTGTCATTGCTCGTGCATCTTGCGCAATTTGTGGTTATACTACAATTACCAGCGATGAGATAGAAATGCCCGATGGTTCTATCCTTACAGTCAACGACACTACGATTACAGCAATGCCAGGCATGATTAGTCTCGGGTCCTTTGGTGGATATGTGGTATTTGGATTTGATCATCCAGTGGTTAATGTTGAAGGAGAGTATGACATTCAGATTTTTGGTAATGGTTTCCAGGCCAACAACACGACAACATCGGGCGGTAGCAGTGAGCCTGGCATTGTGATGGTGAGCCGTGACGTTAACGGCAATGGCATCCCCGATGATCCTTGGTATGAGCTTGTTGGTAGCGAGTATAATAATCCCAAAACTCAGAAACATTTTACTATTACCTACTATAAGCCCGATGACAGTCAGTTTGGCCCTCTTGGCATGAACCAGTATCACAACCAGTACATCCGTTGGACTTGCAACAGTGTTGATAGTCTGCAAGAGGGCTACATCCGCAAGAATTATTGGCATACTCAAAGCTATTGGCCCCAGTGGACAGAAGGTGAGACTTTGACCTTTGAGGGCACAAAACTGCCATGTAATGCCGTTGATGAGAGTGGTATTGGCAACTACTGGGTGCAGAGTTTCTTTGATTGGGGTTACGTGGATAACCGCAGCGACGAGCACTATGGCTATGGTACCAATGCGACAGGCATAACTGCCGAAAACTTGAACAAGGGATTCAAAATAGAGTGGGCGGTAGATGATGACGGCAATCCTGTTGACTTGAGGAAGATAGACTTTGTGAAGGTTTATTGTGCCATGCTTCAGGACTGTGGCTGGATTGGCGAGGAGTCGACCGAGGTTTGCGGCGCTGTTGATCTCCATCCCGATGCTGTGCCAGAGCCCGAAGTGGTTCCTGGCGATGTTGACGGCGATGGTATCGTGACTGCTGCAGATATTACAGCAATCTATAATTACCTGCTTAACAACGACAATAGTTCACTCGTGAACGGCGATCAGGATGGCGACGGGAGTATCACTGCAGGCGATGTTACTGCGGTCTACGACATTCTCCTTAATTGATTGTTTTTTATTGAATTCATTATATTAATTTATTTAATTTATTTAAACCCTTTATTTTATGAAAAAGATTTTTACACTTTTCACAGCAGTTGCTTTAACTGCTTCGGCAGCAGTTGCCGGTGTTATCACACTTGACTTGAACAAGCCAATGAATCCAACATCTTTGGAGTACAACGAGAATGGCATTTGGACTGGATGCTATGATGATGTAAACTACACTTGGTTGGAGTTTGGCGATGAGAACGGAGAGTTTATGCTCTCTCACCTCATTGACGGTGAGGGCGCCTCTTGGGGTGGCTACTATTGGGACGGTTTCTGCCCAGCTCTTGGTGGCGACCAGACCGATTATGGTACAGCTGGCAGCTCTGCCTCTTGGACAACCAACTATGGTGGCTGCATGGCAGGTGGTGGCTGTGTCATCAACGATGACGGTACAGTGACTGCCGATCCTGCTGAGCCTTACCTTGTAGCTTACTACAGCTCTTGGGCAATGGAAGGTCCCAGCAACCAGGTGATGTTTATGGACAAGGATGGCAACACCACATTTACTCCCGTTGGCGTATATGTTTGTAACCATCCCTGGCCTTACTATGGCTGCGAGCATGGCGACGGCTTTGGCCGTGCTTTTGAGGAAGGCGACTACTTTGAGCTTGTTGCCCATGGTGTTGACGCCGATGAAAATGAGAAGACTGTAAGCATCAACCTCGTTGAGTTCACCAATGGTGAGCTTATAGCTCTTAACGACTGGACATTCTTCGATCTTTCAAGCCTTGGCGAGGTTGAGTCGGTTTATTTCACCCTGAATTCTACCGATAGTGGCGATTATGGCATGAACACTGCAGCTTACTTCTGCATGGACAAGTTTATGGTTGAGGATGGCGAAACCGAAGAAGGCTACTATCTGGTAGGCTCGTTCAATGGTTGGAACCAAGATGCCGACGGTGGTCGCATTGAGTTCGTTAACGACAAGGCTGAAGTTGAGCTTGAGGCTGGTGCCGAGTTCAAGATTATCACTCCTTCCGAGGATGGTGGCTGGATTTGGTTAGGTGGTCAAGACAACAATGGCGTTGGCTACTTCCTTATCAATAACGACCTATTGGGCGTAGGTATTCAACTCGTTGATGGTGCAAACTTCAAGGTTGAGAACGCTGGCACTTACGAATTAGAGCTCGGTTGGCTCAGAGACGTTAATTTGCCTGACTTCGTAACTGTTACCAAGAAGAGTCCTGAAGCTATCTCTACTGTTGCTACCGACAATGCTAATGACAATGTTTGGTACAACCTCCAGGGTCAGAAGTTCAGTGGCAAGCCAAGCACTCCTGGTATCTACATTAACAACGGACACAAGGTTATCATCAAGTAATAAAGATAATAACCAGTCAATCCATGATATAAACGATGCGCCAGCAAGAGGCGCATCGTTTATTTTTTGAGGAAAAACCAAAGACAAAGTCAGCTAGAGAATTGCTCTTTTTTTCTGCTAATCTTTGAATATTTTGTTTTTTTTATTATCTTTGTCGCAATTAAGGTGTGAGCTATCAATAGTGCTTGTTATTATTGCTTGTAAAAACTGTGTCATGAAGTTACTAATAGCCAATGCCTCAATTGCTTGACTAATTAATCAAGCCTTCTTTTTTTTGTTTGAAAAATAGGTGTTATTGCCATTATCTACTAATTAATGTGTAATAAATCTTCCACACCTGTCATTGTTTAATTATAGATTAAGTGTTCTAGACCAGGGAGAGGTTGAGAGCAAACGACCTGATTTATGAAAATTATATTGAACTCACGAGATGAAATTATGAGCGTAGACCTTGACAAGGTCGTATATTTTCTTGCCGATGGTAATTTTACACGCATTGTTTTGGAAAACAAGATGATTCTCACTTGTGGAATAGGATTAGCAAAGATGGAGGAAATTCTCGCTGAGCAAATTTCTCGCAATCCTAGTTGCTTGCTGGTGAGAACTGGAAAAAGCCACATTATTAATATTCAAAAAATAATTCTCGTAAATGTTCTCAAGCAGCAAGTCTTGCTTGCAGGCGACAATGGTCAGGCTTTCACAGTCAAGGTTTCGAGAGAGGCCGCTAAGGGTCTTAAACAATTAGTAGCAAAAACAAAGATTCAATAAAATGTTAAAAATAATCGTAGGAAGGGAGCCTAAAAGCCTCCAACTCAAACTTCAGTGCGGCAAAACAACAAAGCTCATGGGTAACCCTGGCAGTGTTCCCAATAGTGTGAGTCGCGAACATGTGGCGATATCGGTTGACGAAGACAACGACAGGTATTTCTTAGAAAATCTCAAACCGACCAACGAGGTTCTCGTCAATGGTATCAGTGTCATGAAACGAGAAGTGGGTCTGGGCGACTTGATAAACTTGGGAGGCGACAGATATCCGGTAAGAGTGGCCGATGTAGTGGGAAGCTTCGTCAAAGAAAAGGTGGATATCAGTCATCTGCAGTGGGTGTGGAATGATTATGACAATTTCCTGCTTAGTCAGCAAACAAAAAATCAGCGAGTAGGTCTAATCCAGAGGGCTTCGGGTTTGTTGACCACAGGTGCAATCCTCATTGGTGGTCTCCAGGCAGCAATAGGACGTGGAAAAGGAACCGGTTATCTTTGGCTTTATGGTTTGGCGGCAGCAGTCGGTGTGGGTATGCTGATTTGGTCATTTACCCAGACTAAAGCTCCTGAAAAGAATAGGATGCGAAAAGAGCAATTCTTAGAGCAGTATTCTTGTCCCAAATGCGGCATCTCCTTCGGTCAACAGCCTTACAAGCAGCTTGTCAAGCGAGGCAAATGCTATAACTGCGGTGTGCAGTTCAAGAAAATCCGTTAAACTATACATTTCATCATTAAACACTTGCGAGTTGTCATGTAGGACAAAAAATATTTGGAAATAGAGTTTTCTGTACTGTAAATTTGCAATATAATTATTAATCATTTAAACCACAAAACCAATGAATACTAACGACGAAACTATGGCTGCAATGCCTCAGACTCCCGAGAACGCAAATGCCCCCAAGGCAGGTAATCAAAAACCAACTTTCAAGCTGTCGAAGCAGCCCAAGAAAGGCATGAACACTGGCCAAAAAATCGCATTAGGCCTTGTGGGTGGTGCTGCTGCCGCAGGAGCTGGCGCAGGTATTGCTTATGCAGTAAATCAACTGAACGATGAGAATCTCGATGTTGCCGAGCTCAATACCGATAATCAAGCCGATGACGCTCCTGTACAGGACGTATATGTTCATGAAACTCACATCCATGAGACTCCAGGTCCAGAGATTAATATTGTTGTGACTCCTGGAGAGGATGTTGTCAAAGAGCCCGAAATTTCTACCGAGCCTGTTACTCCTACCGAGACTCCCACTGAGACTCCCACTGCTGTTATTGATGACCTCATGGTGACCGATCTCAATGATGACGGCGAATATGAAATTACCGCCTCAGTGATTATTGGCGACGAGAAGATGCTCTTGATTGATACCGACCTGGATGGAGTCTTTAATTATGCTGTTGCCGATTTCGACGGTAGTGGCGATATCGATAATGAAGAATTTGTTGATATCACAGATAGTAATCTTACGGTTGATGAATGTTATAACGAATTGCTTCAGACCGACCCCGATAAGGCATACGCTTTCATTGAAGGCTTAACCGTGTTCTATGAAGACGGTGAGGAGAATCCATATATGGATGTGAACTATGACGAGACAATTGACGATAACGTGATAGTTGTTGACGAAGACGGTGATGAAGTGGAAGTGAGCGCAGTGAGCGAGATGACCGATGATGGCATCACTGTTACAAGCGATGATGTGAGCGTTGACACCGTTTCGGATGAAGTGGTTGAAAGCAATGATGACTCTATGATGGTCGAGACGGTTAACGAGGCCGCTCCCGAGGCACACCCCGACACTATTGAGCAAGATGTGCAATGGACCGATGCCAGCCATGACTTGGGTGGTGATGATCTGGGCGCAGCAGGTCATGACATGGTCGACGATGCTATCGATTGCTAATACAACACACATATTACCACTTATTGAAAAGTGTACCAACACAGGCTCCTGGAGTGACAACGCTCCTAGAGCTTGTTGTTTTGCGCCTTGGGCGCGAGAATCGGTATTGGGAATCGTAATTGTGATTGGGAGATTCGATTGACTCACTTAATTCGCCTGACTCGCCTGACTCGCCTGACTCAGTTTTTATGTATGTTTTATGAATATGGCTGATTGATAGGCGATTATTAGATTTTTTCAATAGTATAAATGTAATATATCAAAGTTTTCCCATAAATCTCACAGATAATAAAAATATGTCAAAGATCTCATTGTAGTGCATGTGCGTGTAAAGTTATGTTATGGGTGATGTTTGAAACAAGGTTGAAAGAACAAAGTTGAAAGGTGATGCAAAGAGTCGCCTATAACGCCAAGTTAGAAATGCTAGTTTTTTTTGTGTGCCGTTTGTTTAGAGGTCCAATTTTTATATTTCAATGATTGTTTATTATATATAGATCGACGGGTTGGAATTTGAGTTTTTGAAGAAATCAGCAAATCCTGGCATTTCATCATTAAGGATATTATTTTTATCATGAATGTGCTTGAAAATTTGGAAATTAGCATATGTATTTTGTATCTTTGCAAAGTAAACAAAAACTATTTATATCACTCATTAAACATTAACTACTATGAACACTAACGACAACACTCAAGCAATGATGCCACAGGCAACTCCCCCGCTGCCTCCCAGTAATCAACCCGCCAGCATGCCAGGCGCACCAAGACCCACACCAAGACCAAATGTTAGCAAAAAGCAAATCAAGGACAACATGGCAGCAAAGATTGTTGCCGGTGTTCTCGGTGGCGTAGTAGTAGCAGGAGGTGGTGCAGCAGCAATCTATGCTGCAACTCGCCCCGACGATGACGTAGATGCAACACCAGCAGGCGACAACCATGTGGATCATCCCACAGAGGATCAGCCTGTTCATCACCACCATCATCATCACCACCATCATGTTGAACCCGCACCTAGACCCGAGCCTAAAGATGTGGAGTTTGAGGGTCTGGATGTAGTTCCCAATGGCGACGGCAGTTATGCTACAGTGGGAACTATGAGAACAGGTTCAGATGAATGGGCATTTGTTGATGCCGATATGGATGGCAACTTTGATGTTGCAATGAGCGACCTGAATCGCAACCAAGTAATAGAAGACAACGAAATTTTTGATATCTCCGACAGTAACCTTACAGTAGGTGACTTCTATAGAGGCTTGATGGTTGACCATCCCGAAAAGGCGCAAGAGTATGTTGGTCAATTGGAAGCTGTTATCGACGATCAATCAGCAATGCTTGCTGCCTACGACATGCCAGTTGACGATGACGGCAACATCCTGACTCAATTTGATGACGACGATGATGATATGTTTGATGGAACGTCTGATTCCCTTGCTAACGCTGACGATAATATAATTGACAGTGATGAGAACGATAATCTTGCAATGGGTCAGCCCACAAGAACCATCGATGATAATATAATTGACAGTGATGAGAACGGAAATCTCGCAATGAACCAACCCGCAACCACCATTGAAGATGACATGATTGACAACGACGATGTTTCTAGAGTGGTAGACATTGACGCGCCTCTTGGAGGCGGTGTTCACACCTACAGTGAGACTCCGCAAGAAATACCAGCCGACAGCTTAAACGATGAGCCAGCAATTGAGATTACTCAAGAGGCTGATGAAGAATTACTGGCAGGTGTTGACAACACTCCAGTAGAGACAATAGACGATAACGCTGGTGCTACCGACATGGAACTGGCAGTTAATGTAGACCAGCCTGATGAGATTGAAGTAACTCCTGTCGAGACTGTGGAAACTGCCGATGATGCACACTTTGCCAGCAACTATATTGAGCCCGACGTGCAGGAACCTAGCGCTCCCGAGATTCATGAGGAAGCATCGATTCCTCACGACGACCTGATGGCAAGCAACGAGGTCGACCACGGCTTTGACAGCGATGTAGCTGGTGGTAACGACGACTTGGGCGGTGTTGACTTGGGCGGCGACGCAATAGGATAAAAAACACGCGCGTGGGGGATGTTCTAAAAATACGATTTTTGAGGTGTTTATAGGGCATTCCTCACGTTTTTTATTTCTTATGTCGTCTGAAAATCACACAACTTGTGCATTTCATCATTTAAACCACCCATTTCATCATGTATGTTAAAAAAAGTTTGGAAATAAGGTGTGTGATGTTGTAAATTTGCATTGTAATTAATAATCAACTAAAAAATAGAAGACATGAACACTAATGAAGAAACAATGGCAATGATGCCACAGATGAATGAGACTCCAACTCCTCCTCCAACCCCAAGACCAACCCCAAGACCAGCTCGCAAAAAACAAGACGACCACATGGGAGCTAAAATAGCTGCCGGTGTAGTGGGCGGAATGGCTGTAGCAGGCGCTGGTGCAGGCGTTGTTTATGCAATGGATCACATTGGTAATGATGAAGAACAAGTGGATCACGAAGCTGAACCCACACAGGATGTACATGTTAGTCATCACACTCACCATGTTCATCAACCAGCTCAGGTTAATATCAACATACAACAGCAAGAAGAAGTAGAACCAGACGTGCATTTCGTTGGAATAGCAGTTACTGATATTGATGAAGATGGTAATTATGAAATTACAGGCTCAATGACCGTAAATGGTCAAGAAGTACTGGTTGTTGACGTAGACATGGATGGTACATTTGATGTTGCAGTTGCCGACTTCAACAACAACAATGTTCTTGATGAGAACGAGGTTATCAACATCGCTAACGAGGGTTTGAAGGTTGAAGAATTCTATGCAGGTGTAGCAGCCGAGAATCCCGAGGCAGCCGAAAGCTTCATGGCTCAGCTCAATGCTGTTGCCGATGGCGCTGACCCAACATTGGCATCATTTGATGGTGATATCAACGATGAAGACGCTATAACAGTTGGTTTAGCCGATGATACCGATGAGGACGCAATGGTTAACGTTATTGACAGTGATGAGAACGACATGGACGGCTCTTATGTAGCAGTAGTACAAAGCGATAACGATCAAATCGACATCGACAGCGATGTACAGGTAGATGTTGACAGCACCAACGATAGCGAATATGCAGCCGTTGAGACTTATGAGGCATCAGAGCCCGAACCAAGCTATGAGCCTGAGCCTGAACCCGAACCATCTTATCATCACGAGGATGCTCAGTGGGCTCATAACGACGTGAGCAACGACGTTCCCAGTGTTGACGATGCGGGTATGGATACAGTTGATTGCTAATTACACATCCTCATCATGTAATAAAGAAACATGGAGAAAAAACGGATTAAATGTCCAAAATGCAATTCTGTGCTTGACGTGCCTTTCAAAGACGGTGAGGGCGTCAAGCACATTGCTTGCCCAGTGTGCCAGGCAAAGTTGAAAATCAACCTTGACGGCCCCAAAAAAGGCGATAACAACGATGATGATGACGGCAACGAAACCGTCATTGGAGGATGCAAGCAATACAACTACAGCGTCATTTTTAATGGCATGAAACAGCCTCTGGATCGAGGCAAGAACACAATAGGGCGAAGAGCCTTTACAAGCAATGCCAAGATACAGCTGCCTGCTCAAGACAAATATTTTAGTCGTTCACATATCATTATTGAAGTAAATGTGGACTCCTATGGGAACACCTATGCAACCCTTTCTAACCACATGAATATGAATGGGACAAAGGTTAATGGTATACCGATTGGTCAAACCGATATCGTTAAGTTGAAAAAAGGCGATCTCGTGACTATGGGAGAAACGACAATCATCTTTGAGGCAGAATAAATGACAATGTTATATACTTTATTTTTTAACAATAGAATATCATGAAGTTCGATATATTTAGTCCAGTAGCATTAAGTGAAAAGGGACAGCGTGACAATCAAGAGGATAACATCTTCCCTGCCCTTGGCTCTATAACCAGTGACGACCGTTTATTCCTCGTGTGCGATGGAATGGGTGGCCATGAAAAGGGCGAAGTGGCAAGTGCTGCCGTGAGCAATGCGGTGAGCAAGTGGATTAACGATAATACATCAAGCGATGGAGTGCTTGACGACGAGATTGTGGTTGAGGCAATCAAGTATGCCCGCAAGCAACTTGATGAACTTGATGACGGGTCGGTAAGGAAGATGGGTACCACTCTCACCATGGTGTGCCTACACAATGGCGGTGTGACAATGGGTCACATTGGCGATAGCCGCATCTATCACATAAGACCCTCGCAGCGCCGCATACTGTACAAGACCATTGACCACTCGCTGGTTTATGACTTGTTTATGGCTGGAGATATTGCCTATGAAGATATGGCAACATCCAACCGTCGCAATGTCATCACTCGTGCCCTCATGCCAGGTGAAGATAACGATGTGAATATCGATTTGGCTCACACTACCGATGTGCTACCCGGTGACTATTTCTACTTGTGCTCCGATGGTATGCTCGAGCAGATGAGCGATAGCGAACTTGTTTCTTTGCTCGCAAGTGAAGTTTCTGACGAGAGTAAGATTGAGCAACTCAGGGCTGCAACAATGGGAAACAAAGACAACCACTCAGCTATCTTGATAAAGATAAAAGGTGTGTCAAATGAAGTGGGAGACGACCAGCTCGTTAACGATGAGAAGACTTCTAACTACAACGAGGTATCGCTGTTGGCCCGAATGGCAGCGAAGGCTGCTGAACCAGCACCTGTTTCTCCTCTCGACATGCAGGCGCCAGCCGCACCTGTTCCTCAAATGCCACCTGCCCCCCCTGCACCAGCTCCTGCTGCTGATCAGGTTGCTCAAGCCGAAGAAGATGATGAAATAAAGGTTGTTTCTGAAGAGCCAGGAAGAAGGGCAAGGGTTCAAGATGTAGATGATTTTGAGGACTACAAGCCCAAAGCTGCCGATGGAAACCTTTGGCTGAAGGCGCTGATTGGACTACTTGCTGCAGCCGTGGTTTTTGGTGCTGCCTATCTCATTTGGAACAAGTTCCATGGCGATAAGTCTACTGACCAAAGTGGTGATGCAAAAGAGCTGATGGAAAATATCGAGAACAAAAACACTGGAAATTCGGGCGGTGAAAATACCTCACAAGGTTCGAAGAACGTTACTCGCAGTACTCAAAATTCTCAAGGGCAGGCGACAAGCAATTCTGCTTCAAAAGGGACCAACAATGGTGGTCAGAAAAAAGACAATAAATTTGTTAAGGGCATCGGAGATGCGCAAAAAGCTCAAGGTGATGATGCACATAAGGCTTATGAAGGTATAAATAAACCAAAGACTGAAAAACAAAAGCAAGAAGAAAAAACAAAAAATGCGATTTTAAATCGAAAAAATGGAGGTAAATAATAATTAACTCAATACCCATCCTATGTCCAATAATAGCGTAGACGGCAATTCGATGTTGCGGGTTGGCACCCTGCTCAGAAGGATTTATCGCATAGATGGCTATCTTGCCAGTGGCGGTTTCGGGAACACCTATGTCGCCACCAATGTTGAGTTTGATGAGCAAGTAGCTGTCAAGGAATTCTTCATGAAGGGGCTTACGCAGCGTAATGTCGATTCCCCAACCATTAGGGTGACTAATGCCGAGAACATGGTGCAGTTTGAAAAACTGCGCAACGTGTTCAAACGTGAGGCGCGACGGCTTCGCCGCATTGGCAAGTTGAACAACCCTCACATCGTCAAGGTGTATGACATCTTTGAGGAGAACAATACCACTTACTATGTGATGCAGTTCATCAATGGCAGTTCGTTCAGCGAGCTACTGAAGATGCAGAATGCTCCTTGCGACAGCAATTGGCTGCTTGAGGTGTTTCTTCCTCAAGTGCTTGACGCCCTTCAAGAGTTGCATGAGAACAAGATATGGCACCTCGACATCAAACCTGCCAATATCATGGCCGATGCCTATGGTAACATCATGCTCATCGACTTTGGTTCTAGCAAGCAGGTAGACCCCAACTCGGGTGACCCCGACACAATATCGAGCTTCCTTCTAATCACTCGCCCCTATGCTCCTATCGAGCTCAAGGAATATGATTATAAGAAGATAGGTCCGTGGACTGATCTTTTCTCGCTTGGAGCCACACTCTATAACTTGGCGACCTTGCAGCGTCCGCCGCGCGCTTCGGAGATTACTGTTGATGGCGAGGCAGCTTTCAAATTCCTGCCTCAAACCAACGAGACCTTCAAGAAGCTTGTAATGTGGATGATGAGTACCAACATCGACAAGAGGCCTCAGAGTGTTGCCGAGGTGAACGATTTCTTGCATGAGTGCAAGGAAGGTACTCTTAAATCGAAAGAAGAGGAGGGTGATTCATCAGCCAATCAAGAAGATGAGAAAAAAGACTCTCCGTTGAACGTTATTGGCAACGTTCCAATTACTGGAGCAGCTGGCGGAAGTGCTGCAGCCCAAACATCACATCAGTCAAGTATCCCAACTCCATCTGGGCAAGATGATGTGGTTGTGGTAAAGTCGACAGGCAGCCGCAACAAAATGAGGGTAAATAAAGAAACTGGCACAACCGATGATTCAATCACCGATGTCGCAATAAAACCTGGTAACACTTCCAATGTCCCTTCGCTACTTACACAAGATGGCAGTCAAGGACCAGTAATGCCTCCTATAGCGCCTCCTGCTAATCTTGGTGGACAAGGAATGAACTCCAATGGTGGGATGAACGGACAATATGGTTCAACCGAGGGACTTCCATTTCAACGCCATCCCCTATCAGAGCCAGATTCTACACCGCCACCCGCCAAGAGAAACTCTATGCTCATTGTGATACTTTCGTTCATTGCTGCTTGCCTGCTAACGGGAATTGCACTGTTCTTCGTGCTCAGGGGAGATGGTGGCAATACATCTTCGTCAGCATCTATTGCAGGCGCACGAGAGGTGAAAGACACGCTTATCAAGTGTGAAGTACGCGACTCGATAGTAACCTATACTTACTCTGGTCCCATTGTAAACAGCATGCCAAACGGACGAGGCAAAGGCGTTTATGAGGATGGCAAGTATGAAGGCCCTTATGAAGACGGAGTTAGAGAAGGTGACAGCTGCAAGTTTACGTTTACCAAGAATACCTCAACCGATAATAAGCGAAGTAATAACGGTGATGTATATGAAGGCAGCTTCGATGATGACCTCTTTGATGGCGACGGAGTCTATACCGAGAAGCACACCGGCTACAAATACAAAGGTACCTTTGATGACGGCAAGAAGGATGATGGTCAATGGTATAACAATAAAGGCAAGTTATACAGCATTGTAGAGAATGGCAGTGAAAAATTGGCTACCGAAGAGCAGAAGAAGGATGCCCAGGATTTTGATGCCGCCGTCAAAGATGATAAAGGCAAAGAAAAACTGGATAAGGACAATAAGGATAAAGATGCCGACAATGATAGGATCGACAGTGGAAGAGACAAACTCTTCAAAGTCCTCTACATTGTTGTGCCACTTCTCCTGTTCCTGATTGCCGGAGGAGCCATCTTCTTCCTCTTGCGAAAAAGGTAAGACAATAGAGAAACAAATCTAAAGCACCACAAGCTAAAGGCTGTGGTGCTTTTTTTGTAATTATTTTTTTGAAAAAAATTATAAGTGTTATTTTTTTTTCTTAATTTTGTAAGGTATAGTTATGCCCTTTTTGTTTAAAATATGGTGAACTTGCTGAAATCCAGCGATATACACCTATTTTTGGGCTGTGTTTTTCACTTCAGTGATTAGTTAACCATTACCGATTAATATAAAACCTAAATATTGTATGGCAAACAATACAGTTGACAATCGTGAAATGTTGCAGGTGGGAACCATGTTGCGTGGCATTTATCGCATTGATGCCTACCTTGCAAGTGGTAGCTTTGGTAATACCTATGTGGCAACTAACATAGAGTTTGGAGAGCAAGTAGCAATCAAAGAATTTTACATGAGAGGCATCTCGCACCGCAATATGGGTATGCCTAGCATCAGTGTGAGCAACAGCCAGAATGTTGAGCAGTTCAATAAACTGCGCAATGTGTTTAAGCGTGAAGCAAAGAGGCTTTTCATTCTTGGAAAGCAAAACAACCCTCACATTGTAAAGGTTCACGATTCTTTTGACGAGAATAATACTTCCTACTATGTCATGCAGTATGTGAACGGAAGCTCTTTTTCCGACATGCTCAAGCGTCAGAATGCTCCATTCGACACTGGATGGCTCATGGACACCTTGCTGCCACAGGTGCTCGAAGCCCTAGATGTGATGCACAAGAGCAAGATGCTGCATCTTGATATCAAGCCTAGCAATCTCATGGTTGATGTGAATGGCAATGTGTTGATAATCGATTTTGGTTCTACAAAGCAAATCGACCCCAGCTCGGGCGATATCTCCATCACGAGTCTGTCGTTTACCACCAACTATGCTCCTGTTGAGCTCAAAGATGGTGACTATAAGAAAATTGGTCCACCAACCGACCTCTTCTCACTAGGTGCCACTCTCTATAATCTCGGTACTAATCAAAAACCACCCAGCACTTCATCAATAAACAATGATGGAGAAAAGGCGTTCCATTTCTATCCTGGTACAAGAGAGGACTTTAAGAAGCTGGTGATGTGGATGATGAACATCAAGACCGACAACCGCCCCAAGAATGTGGAAGAGGTGAGAAAGTTCTTGAAACAGAATTCAGCGCCTGTAGCCCCACCAGAGCCAATAGTACAGCCACCTGTACCAGAAATACCCAATGCTCAAGATACAAATGTGGCACTAGGGGCTCAGGACAATCCCTTTATCAATATTCAAAACGATACTCCTGCGGTTCCTGTAATTGACAACACCCCACCTATGCCCTCCCCATCGGCTGCTGATGAAGCTGCGACAACTCTAGGTTCAATGAATACACCAGGAGGAAACGTCTATAGTGGTAGTCCTTATAATGCAGGAGGTGTTGCTGGTGTTCAGACCGAGTATCCACAGTATCCCCAGCCTGGTGTCGATAGCGGTGTTACTGTACCCATGCCAGTGAATTGTGGTGGTAATGTACCATCGTTGCCTGGAGCTGATAATGCCTTGAATGACGATAGCAACAGAGGAGCTGCTGTTATGGAAGGACCTCGCATCCCTATAGGCACCAACGAAGACAATGTAGTTTCAGGTTATAACGAAGATCCAGCCCCTCCCAAGAGCCGTGCCACACTTTATGGCATTATAGCGTTCTTCTTGACATTGGTGCTTGCAGGATTGATGCTCTATTATTTCTTCTTTAAAGACAGCAAAACTTTGAAAGGTCTCACTGATGCCTTTCCAGGAGCTTCGCCAGCCGACACTACACTTGTTACCGATTCCTTGATATCAGTCAATGCCAAAGACACCACGATATCATTTAAATACACAGGACCCATTGTTGACGGTAAGCCCAATGGAATTGGAAAAGGAGAATATAATATGGGAACCTATGAAGGCCCTTACAAAGACGGTCTTAGAGATGGTGACAGCTGCAAGTTTGTAATCACTAAAAGTGGTCAAAGCAAGGGTGATGTCTATGAAGGAAGTTTCAAGAACGACACTTATGAAGGTGATTGCGTCTATACTCAAAAAGACGGATACTATTTTAAGGGCACAGCTAAAGACGGAGACTTCTACAATGGTGTGTGGTATAAAAAAGATGGCAGAGTTGATTACAACGTTGAGGAGGGCAAATCTAAGAAATAAGTTTGCTAGTCTTCTATAGTGTTTCGATATGAAAACTTGCTGTGGTAGCACATTATAATTGGGGACAAATTATGGTAAACATAGAAAGACATTCCAATTGCTATAAGAGGCTTTTTATCATGCTTCTTGTGTGCTTGACTGCGACATGCATAATGGCGCAGTATAAAGATCCTACACGTCATCAAAGTCAAAGCTCATCGAAGCCGGCTACAAGCAAGCAATCCACCACTAAAAATACTCCCAAATCTACCCCTAAATCCACTCCTAAAACCTCCCAAAAACAAAAAAACAAGTATACTTCAACTCCTCAAAACAATGAAACTAAGTTGAATGATGCTGAAAGAGACAAGTATGATAAAGAAGAGGTGGTAGAAGTAGAGCCTGTCGACAATTCCTATCTTCAGATAAATGGCTCGGTTGAGACAATCAGCCTCAGCAAGCCATGGCAAGGGGGACAAGAATGGATTAGTGCAGGAACCAATATAGATGGGGGATATGAAATCACTCACATCCCGTCTTGGTGTGTGGCCACCCACAAGTCATCGTCGGGATTTTACCTTGAGTGTGCTCCAAATTCGGGCTCTTCGTCACGTTCGGGAGTATTGGAGCTTCAAGCAGGCTCAAAAACCAATGGAATAAAAATCACTCAGTCGGGAAATAGTAGTGGCTTGACGCTGGATGAGGATGACCGTTCGGCAATCATCAACAAGGTGTGGTTCGATAAAAATGTGATGGACAATGGTACCAAGAAACTGCTTGTTCATCTCGATCTTAACGTTAACAAACTCGTGGGAGAGAGATTCAGAGTTTATCTCCATTTTTTCCGTGATGACAATGTCACCAAACTTGCCGATAATAACGGAACAGAGATTAACTTTTTTGCCTATGGCAATTCGGAATATCATTATTCCCATTGGGATGATTTTAAGGTGTTTGTTCACAACAATCTGTTTCTTAAAGCTCATAACTTCAAGAAACAATGCACTATCGACATTGAAGTTACCGACGACAACGGCAATAGGCTCGCCTACAAGCGAAATTGTATAACCATCGGTAAATAAAGTATAACGACGCGATTTCTATCATCTTTTTTATTAACTAAATAAGCGATTTATGCTATGGCATCAATAATCAGGAAATTACTACTGTTACTAATGGTGGCAATGATTGGACTGTCGCCTGATATATGTGCGCAAAACCGAGACGTGACAAGGCATAAGCCTTCTACAGGTCAATCAAGTACTTCTACAAATCGTGGAAAACAACAGACCACCAAGAAGAACCAGTCAAACTCGTCATCCAGCAGACATCGTTCCACACCGAGTTCGCAACGCTCATCAACTTCTTCGGGACGTAAAGGTACTGGTTCGAATGCAAGGTCGGCAACAGCACCTATCAGCTTGCAGAGATACAGCGTAAAACCCGACTACAAACTGCGTGACGGCTCTAAATGCTATGCCTTCTATGTTGATTTCACAGTGAGAAACCGTAGCGGCAAAGGCACTTCTATTTGTATCTATGCATTTAAAGGAGACAATAACACAAAGATATTGAACTGCAAGGGAGAACCATTGTATGTTAGTTTTTATTTCGTGCCGCAGACCAATGTCGCCCAAACATCAAGAGCCGAATTGTTGCTCACTCACTATGACTTGGAAAACTCTGTCAATTGGGACCCCGATAAAGATGGACTCAGTTTTGATTTGATTTTTTTGGATGAATATGGCAATATCATAGGAGCGCTTGAGGATTTGGATTATTAAAGTAATAATAGTGATAATTAAAGTAATATTTCACATAAAAAGAATGACGCCATGAATAATTATTTAAAGAAATTACTAGTTCTGCTCTTTGTGGCAATGATAGGTTTTGCGCCTCAAATCAATGCTCAAAACCGTGATGTCACGAGGCACAGGTCTACTAGCAGTTCTACACACCGGTCCAGTACCAGTCGCTCCAGTAAACCAGCACGCAAAAGATCTACTACAACTACTCGAAAGAAGAAACCAGCTGCAACCGAGATAATAGTAAATGGTTATTCGGTGGATACTGAATATGAGGATGAAGATGGAGATAAGGGTATTGCATTCTTTGTTGATTTTGATATAAAGAATCGCAAGAACAAAGAAACATATATCTGCATCTATGTCTATCAAGGTGATAATGAGACTCCCATTCTTGATAGTGATGGTGATATCCTGGTGTCTTTTGCTCGTTTTAAGCCTTCATCCAATAATGAAAAGGATAACTTAGCACTTCTTTTCTTGCCTTATTATGAATTATTGGCTTCTGATTGGGATCCTGATTATGATGGTATTTCATTTGACTTGGCATTTGAAGATGAGAATGAAGATACGATAGGACTTTTAGAGGATTTGGATATAGATGATTAGTCTTTTGAGGTGATTGACAGTTTTGATTATCCATTTTTGGCTCTACCTTTGTTAAACTGAAAATAAAAAACATAGAACAATTTTGGTTTTTCTCAAGGTTTGCAGTAATTTTGCACGACTTTTGAGTTTAAAGGTGTTCTATAAATTGCTTGGAACAAGCTTTACAGGCTCAAGTGATTTATAGAACACTCATTTTAGGGTAAATGGAGAAAAACTATCTAAGTAAAGTTCCTCTGGTTATCTTGGCAGTTGTCCTTGGACTGCTTGCTATGTACTGGATCCCGCCACTTTCAGTTGGAGGATGGTCTATGCGTAAGGTTGACTTGCTTGCCGACGTGAGAAACGACTCGGCAGTAAGCGAGCTCATAGCCAACGACTCCACGCTTGCCAAAGTGGTGGAAAACCCTGATACGGCTGTTGCCGATGGTGACCAACTTGCCGACTCTTTGCCTCCAGTTCTTGAAGGTTCGCACCTTACTGTCGACAAGAAGAGCGGCAAGCTCATCACGATGGAGGACTCCATTATCAACGCAAAAGCCGAGGTTACCGAGACCAAAAGCGGTGTGACGAGCATTATTGATATGAGCGATGGAGCTTCGGGTGGCATGACGGCATTCTACAATGCTTTGGCACAAGCAGAATACAGGCCTGTGAGGATAGCTGTGATAGGCGATTCTTTTATCGAGGGTGACATATTGACCTCTAAACTCAGAGAGCTGCTACAGCAGCGATTTGGCGGTAAAGGTGTGGGGTATCTTCCCATGACAACTATAACCGCCAGCTTCAGTCGTACTTGCCGTCAGACTTTCAAAGGCTGGATTCAGCACAAGGCTGTTGACCGCAGTGGTTATGTCGATGCTTATAACAACATCACCGGCAATTATTTCAATGCTAGCAATGGTGCATGGGTAAATTTGACAGGCTTGGGCTCGTCTTATCCTCATGCAGGCTCTTGTTCTAGCTCTACGTTCTACTTCCTAGGTGGAGCAGGGTCGGGCTATGTGACTGCTGTTGTAAATAATGGTGACTCCACCTATTTCCCACTTTCGGCCAATGGCGTTGTGGGCCATGCCACAGTTTATGGCAACATCAAGAATGTGAAGTGGATAGTGCGTGAGCCGGGAAACATGGTGTTCCTTGGGACATCGATGGACTGCGAAAACGGCATCATCGTCGATAATCTCGCAATGCGTTCATCTAGCGGTCAGCACTTGAGTCGCGTACCTGCAAGCATCATGAGTGCCTTCAATCAAGCGCGACGCTACGATTTGGTTATCATCATGTATGGACTCAACGTGGCAGGCCACAATAACAGTGCCTATACAGCCTATTGCAAGACTGTGGCAGGAGCTATCAACAATATCAAGAATAACATGCCAGGCACAAGCGTGCTCGTGGTGGGATGTAGCGACCGCGAAGAACGTACAGGAACTGGTTGGCATACCATGAAGGGCGTGCTTGGACTTATCCAGGCTCAGAAACGTGTCGCTATCGATTGCAACGTGGCATTCTGGGACCTCTACTCGGCAATGGGTGGCGAGGGTAGCATTGTGCAGATGGTGCGCAACGGAGAGGCGAGCAAGGATTATACCCATATAACCTACAAGGGTGGCGACCGCATAGCGCGCTACCTCTACGATGCCCTCATGCTGGGCTATGAGAACCGGTAATGATATATAGTAATGGGAATATGGCATAACATATCAAGCTTCATCAAGCTGCAATTTGGCACTGTCGATCCGGCATTGCTATTGGAGCAGTTTGTTTATGACGAGAAGTCGCCACTCATTTTCTCGAGCGGTCTTTTCTTGTTCATGTTTGCCATCTTCATTGTCATCTATAGCCTGCTCAGCAAGAAGTCGCTGGCACGCACTCTCTTTGTCGTGGCGTTCAGCTACTTCTTCTACTACAAGACTAGTGGTTTATACTTCTTCTTGATAGCCATTGTAACGTGCAGCGACTATATCATTGGAGAGTGCCTGTCAATGTCTCGTGCACGATGGTTGCGCAAGATGCTTGTTGCTCTTAGCCTGGTTATTGACCTTGGTTTACTTGGATATTTCAAGTATACCAACTTCTTTGGTCAGATTTTTGGAAATATCACAGGCGCACCGTGGCATGATCTCGACATATTCCTGCCGGTGGGCATATCGTTCTTCACATTCCAGTCGTTGAGCTATATCATAGATGTGTATCGCCGCAAAATAAAGCCTGTTGACAACTTGCTCGACTATGCGTTCTACGTGTCGTTCTTCCCTCAGCTGGTGGCTGGTCCCATTGTCAGGGCGAGTGATTTCCTGCCACAGATGTACAAGCCTCTCAAAGTCACCCGTGAGATGCTGGGGACAGGATTTTGGTTCATTCTTACTGGTCTTTTCAAGAAGGCTGTGATAAGCGATTTTATCAGCATCAACTTTGTGGACCGAGTCTTCGACAACCCTGTGCAGTTCAGTGGCATTGAAAACTTGTTGGGTGCTTATGGATATGGATTGCAGATTTATTGTGATTTCTCGGGCTACAGCGACATGGCTATTGGTCTGGCGTTGCTTATGGGCTTCCGTTTCAACATCAACTTCAACAATCCTTACAAGGCTGTGTCGGTGACCGACTTCTGGCGCCGCTGGCACATCTCTCTCAGTACCTGGTTGCGTGATTATCTCTACATTTCGCTTGGTGGTAACCGTAAGGGTAAGTTTAGGCAATATGTAAATCTGTTTGTCACGATGTTGCTAGGTGGCTTGTGGCATGGTGCATCGCTAAATTTCATCTTCTGGGGAGCCCTTCACGGCATAGCCCTTATTATCCATAAGATGTGGATGACCATCAGTCGTGGTTGGAACGTTATAACTTCCAAGTGGTGGAACGTGGTGATGACCATTGTTACATTCCACTTTGTTATTTTTGCCTGGATGTTGTTCCGAAACGTCGATATTACTTGGAACGGACTCTTCCATGGCGGAAACTGGGGCAACTTGCGTATAATGCTCTCGCAAATAACCAGCAGCTTCCATCCCGAGCTTCTGTTGGATGTAGTTGGAGGTTACTGGCAAGTGATGGCTCTCATTGTGCTGGGATATGTTCTGCACTTTGTGCCCGACTCATTAAGCCAGCGCTGCAAGCAAGCCTTTGTAAAGATGCCTATAGCTCTTTATGCTGTAGCTCTCATTGTCTTGATTGTAATCATAGTCCAAATAAAGACAAGCGAAATACAGCCATTCATTTATTTCCAGTTCTAATTATTCTTGACCTTATAGATAAAAATACTCCCCAGGACAGTTGTTGAGCATGTTCTGGGGAGTAGTGTGATGTGAGTATATTGTTTTATTTCTCAGCTTTCTTGGTGGCTTTCTTTGCAGTTGCAGCTTTTTTGGTTGCAGCTTTTTTCGTCGTTCCGGCCTTTTTGGTTGTTGTGGCCTTCTTAGTAGCAGTTCTTTTTGCTGGAGCCTTCTTTGCGACAGGCTTTACTGCTGGAGCTTTCTTTTCTTCCACTTTAGGTTGTTCAACCTTCTTTTCCTCCTTGGGTTGTGCTTCGGGTTTATCAGAGAACCTTTCTTGCACAATGCGCTCCTCTTCGGGGTCGTCAAGATGCTCTTTGATATACTGGTCCATAGCAGCAGCAATAGATGGGGCTTTGGGGCTAGTGGTCAAATCAAGCCTGAGACCATTGTTCTTGAGCTCTACGATAGTCTTGTTGCCCATAGCTCCAATGGCAATGTTTCCTTGCTTGAAGTTGGGGAAACTTTGCATAAGCGATTTCACACCCGATGGGGTGAAGAGGATGATCATGTCGTAGTCAAACTCCTCGTCGTTGCGAATCACGTTGCTCACAGTGCGGTACATGATTGCCTTGGTGAACTTGATGCTGCCATCCTCGGGGATGTGCAGTTTCTGATCGTGAACGTCGCTGATGGGATAGATATAGGTCTCCTTGTTGTGCTTGGCAAGCAATGGAAGAAGAGCTTCGGCATGTCCGGTCTCGCTATAGAATATCTTGCGCTTGCGATATATGATATACTTTTGCAGATAGTGCGCAATTGTCTCGCTCACGCAGAAGTATTTCATTGTGTCGGGCACATTGAACCTCAGCTCCTTGCAAAGCCTGAAGTAATGGTCGACGGCAGTGCGAGCGGTAAATATCACTGCAGTATGGTTGGTGATGGGAATTTTTGACTGGCGGAATTCTCTTGAAGTCAACCCCTCAATCTTGATGAATGGTCTGAAAACCACTTCAACGCCATACTTGCGTTCCAAATCGAAATACGGAGATTTTTCAGATGATGGCTTCGGTTGAGAAACCAAGATTTTCTTAATCTTCACTGTTTCAATAATTTTTGTTTATAATATGCTGCATACATAAACTGTACCGGCAAGCGCCAAGAGAGGGGGTACAATTTCGACGGCGCAAAGGTACAAAATAAAATAGATACTAGAGGACAAATTATTGAAAAAAATTCTAAAACCTTTCCAAATAAAGATGATTCTAGCCAAAATGTATAGGATAATAGCTATCGTTAGCATTGATTTGATAGTGGTGGGAAAGACAAGCGTTATGACGACAACGGGGAACAACAGCAAGCCAAGGGTCGCTTGTGACGCCAGGAATCCACCCACCCACAGCTCTGTGAGCTTGTCGTCGCTGAAAGTGAAGCCAAGCAAGCGATACAAGAAGAGCTGAAGGGTGATAAACAATGCCGCCGAAAGCACTAGTACAAACACATGTAGGAACACCGAACTCTGCAATGCCAGAGTGAGTTGCGGATTATACCACGACAGCCCATAAAACATTAGAAATCCCTCCATTAGGCAGGTATTGACAATCAAAGCGATAATAATGCGGGTGTCGCTCATGGTGTGGTCGCTGTATAGGTCGTCCTTGCCCTTGATGGAGAACATGTTGTGCATCAAGTTGGAGATGTAGATGTGTCCCAAACGATAGCTGGTTATCAAGAACAGGCACGATAGCAGGAACATGATCATTGAACCAGTATCGTGCAACGGCGAACTGTTGTGAGTGCGGGCGTTGCCAGCAGTTGGCACCTCGAGCACAGGCATTTGGTCTATGCGCTGGAACGAAATGTCGTTACCTCCGTAGTTGGGAAATCCGCCCAAGTATTGTGCCCTATGAACTGTGGGGGTAACAACGGTGTCGGCGGCGGTCTGATTTGTGGTATCGGCTATTGAGGCCGCTCTGCTTGTGATGTTATGTATGCTATCGTTTGGCATGATGAGTATTGTCAATATTTTGATTCGGCGGGCTCAATATCATGAATTAGTTCTTGCTCTATGATATCCAATGCCTGTTCAGGTTTTTTAGCCACCTTCCACAAGCGGTGATGGCTCGCTTTCATGAAACCATGCTCTATAGCGTGGTTGAGCATTGCCACCAGATTGTCGTAGAATCCCAGCGTGTTTAGCAAGATGATGGGCTTAGGCATGAGGTTGAGCTGGCGCCAGGTGATGGCCTCGAGTAGCTCTTCCATTGTACCACATCCGCCAGGGAGTGCTATCACTGCCTGAGACATCCGTGCAAGAGTGTTCTTGCGTTCGTGCATTGTTGGTGTTGAGATAATTTGGGTTAAACGGTCATAATGCCATCCATTATCAATTATAAATTGCGGTATGACGCCTATAGCCTCACCGCCGGCATCGAGCACTCCGTCGCTCACGGCTCTCATAAGACCTTCGCTGCCCGCGCCGTTCAAGCACCTCCATCCGCGTTGGGCCATAAGTGTGCCCAGTTGATAGGAATCGTCGATATAAGCTTGCTCCAGATTGCGGCTTGAAGCGCCAAAAACGCATATGTTACCCTTTATCTCCATCATTGTTCTCTTTAGGCTTGGGATCGTCGTTTACTATCTGGAAATCACGGTCTGGGTCCTCATATTTCTCTGCCCAGTATTCGTCATCCCATTCTTGCTCGTCGACAATCATCTTGCCGCCAGCATCGGGCATCTCGTCATAATCAGGATCCATCGCTGCAAAGATGAAGTCATCTTCTTCCTGAACACGGTGTTGAGAGTCAAGGTCGCGTAGCGCCACAGTATCAGGGATGCGGTTGTGCTCATCATTGATAGTGCGCCACAAGATGTCTTTGAGCTCAGTCAAACCTTGTTGCGCCACGCTCGAGATGAAGACTACTGGCACGTCGGTGGGAAGACCCTCGCGCAGCATTTCTTTTAGTTCCTCGTCAATGAGGTCGCACTTGGTGATTGCGAGCACACGTGGTTTCTCTACCAGGTCGGGATTGAAGGTGGCAAGTTCATTGCTCAGTATCTCATATTCACGCTTGATGTCGTCGGTGTCGCTCGGCACCATGAAGAGCAACACTGCGTTACGCTCTATGTGCCGCAAGAATCGCAGTCCCAGGCCTTTACCCTCGCTTGCACCCTCGATGATGCCGGGGATGTCGGCCATAACAAATGACTGCTGGCCGCGGTAGCTCACGATTCCAAGATTTGGCTCAAGGGTGGTGAAAGGGTAATTGGCAATCTTTGGCTTTGCAGCGCTGATTACCGAAAGCAAGGTCGACTTGCCAGCATTTGGAAATCCTACAAGTCCCACATCGGCTAGCAACTTAAGCTCCAGGATGATAGATTTCTCCACTCCATCCTCGCCAGGTTGGGCAAAACGGGGAGTTTGGCGGGTTGCCGTCTTGAAGTGAACGTTGCCCAAGCCACCACGTCCGCCTTTCAAGAGACGCACCACCTGGTCGTGCTCGGTAACGTCACAAAGGAATTGTCCTGTCTCGGCATCATATACTGCAGTGCCGCAAGGCACCTCGATTGTACGGTCTTCGCCCTTCTTGCCAGTGCACTGGTTCTCAGAACCGGGCGCTCCGTCGGTAGCGAAGATGTGGCGTTGGTACTTCAAGTGGATGAGAGTCCACAGGTTGCGGTTGCCCTTCAGGAAGATGTGACCGCCACGGCCACCGTCGCCGCCATCGGGACCGCCTTTGGGGATATATTTTGCACGGTGCAGATGTTTCGAACCTGCTCCGCCATGCCCGCTGCGGCACAATATCTTAACGTAATCGATGAAGTTGCTTTCGGCCATTTTTTGTGGTGTTTTGGTTTCAGCGTGCAAAGTTACGACATTTTTCTCACTTATAAAGAATTCAAGTTCCGCTTTTACACGATACTTGAATTATAATGTGTCACATGAATGTGAAAGAAGTGTTTCTTACGGTTTTTCTACTTGCTCACCTTTGGTGTTGAAATAGAAATATTCGTCATCTATTCTGGCTTCTATTATTCCTTTCTCTTCATCAAATATAAAGTCATATTTGCACGGCAAAATATGTTCACCTTTTGTATTGATAAGACCCCATTTGCCAGTTTCTTCATCACCAATCTTAACTTCGGCTAATCCATTTTTAAAAGCCCTTACCACATCATATTTGCAAGGTATAACCAGCTCGCCCTTGTTGTTAATGAATCCACATTTGCCATCAATCATTACAGGTGCTAAACCTTCGTTGAAAGATCCTGCACGTTCATATTTATATGGAATAACGAGTTCTCCCATGTTGTTTATGAATCCACCTTTGTTATCAACAGCAACAAGCGCTAATCCCTCACTAAAAGACTCTGCATAATCATAGTTGAAGGGGATGGCAACTTTACCATTGGTGTCAATGTAACCGCATTTCTCATCTACAAGCACAGCCGCTAATCCTTCGCTGAATGGTGCTGCTGCATCATACTTGCATGGTATGATAATTTTTCCCACATTGTTGATGAATCCCAATTTTTTATTAACAATCACTTGTGCCAAACCTTCACTGAAATTACCAATAAAATCATATTTACATTGCTTGATGATTTTTCCAGTGGCGTCAATTAGACCCCATTTGCCTGTCTTATCATCGCCAATTCTGACTGCTATAATATCATCACTTACTAATTCAACTGAGTTATATTTACAAGGAATTACTTCTTTGCCTATGCTAGTGTTGAAAAAACCATATTTTGCTGTCTTTCCATCTCCGATTCTGATTCCTGCTAAATTATCATTAAAAAGATGAATATAATCATATTTGCAAGGCACAACTTCTTTCCCTGTGTTGGTGTTGAAAAGGCCATATTTTCCATTGTTCCAATCTCCAATTCTCACTTGTGCCAAACCTTCACATTCTATATAAATGTTGTCATACTTGCAAGGCACAACTTCCTTGCCGGTATTGATGTCGAAAAGTCCCTGTTTGTTAGTAGCTTTATTCTCTATTATTGCATATCCATTATCGTTAGAGGGGTATACATCGTCATACTTGCATGGTACAACTTCTTTGCAAGAACTTATTTTTATAAGTCCCCATTTTTCGTTGTCCTCATCTCCCTGTTTTATTTTTAAGAATTTATCATCAAATAATAATTGAAATATACCATCATATTGGCAAGGTGTCATCTCTTTGCCAGTATTAATGTTGAATATACCCCATTTCCCTGTATCTTCTTTACCAATCTTAAAACTCGCCAAATTATTTCCAATATAATCAACATCGTCATACTTGCATGGTACGACCTCTTCGCCAGTTTTTGTGTTGAAAAGTCCCCACTTTCCAGTTTCATCATCTCCAATCTTAATACAAGCATACCCATTAGACGGAGAAGTAATATCATCATATTTGCATGGCACTAACTCTTTGCCAGCTTGGATGTCAAAAATACCACATTTTTCAGAATCACCTTCTCTTATCCTTATTTGATAATAAATGTTACTAAATAAATAAGGATAAATGTTGTCATATTTGCAGGGTACAACTTCTTTACCGGTTTTGATGTCTAAAAATCCCCATTTGCCTGTTTCGTCATCTTCAATCTTGATTCTTGCAATGCTGTCATTTTCTATATAAATATCGTCATATTTGCATGGTACTAACTCTTTGCTAATTTTGATGTCAAAAAGTCCACGTTTACCTGTTTCGTAATCACCAATTCTGATTTTTGCAATGCTGTCATTTTCTAAATAAATGTCGTCATATTTGCAAGGCATGACTTCCTTGCCATTTGTGTTGATTAGTCCCCATTTGCCAGTTTCATTATCTCCAATTTTTATTTCTGCAAAACCTTCACTGAAACTATTTACATCATCAAATTTTCGAAGTGTTACTTCTTTTCCTTTGGTGTCAATGAAGCCCCATTTACCTGTTTCATAATCACCAATTCTTACTGCGGCAAAACCTTCACTGAAACTTTTAACATCATCATATTTGCAAGATATTATTTCTTTTCCTTTGGTATTGATAAATCCCCATTTACCTGTTTCATAATCACCAATTCTTACTGCGGCAAAACCTTCACTAAAATTATTAACATCATCATATTTACAAGGTATTACTTCTTTTCCTTTGGTGTCAATGAATCCCCATTTGCTAGTTTCTTCATCTACATTTTTTACTGCGGCAAAACCTTCATTAAAACCATTAACATCATCATATTTACAAGGTATTATTTCTTTTCCTTTTTTGTTAATAAATCCCCATTTGCCTGTTTCCCAATCTCCAATTCTCACTGCGGCAAAACCTTCATAGAAATCTCCAGCATAGTCATATTTACATGGAATAACAAGGTTCTCATCTGAGTCTTCGAATCCATATTTTCCATTTTTCTCTACAGGTGTAAGAAAAATATCATCATCTTCATCAATAGTTTGTGCATAATTGTTGAAAGATGTCACACTCATAAGTATTGCTGCGAATATCAGCGCAATTTTCTTGAAGTTTAGCATAATAGTTCTGGTGTTATAAGTTGTTATGTTAATGTTTCAGCAAAGGTACAAATAAATTGGAAATAAGTAGCTCGTTTTGTTGTCTTTTTCTTTTGTTTTTGCCCCTAAAAGGCACAAAAATGCCAAAACGTGTGTTTTGGAAGAAAAATATTGATTACATTTGCATTTCTATTCACTATTGATTAATTATTTAATAAAGGAAAAAACTCATTAATTATGTTTTTGTTAAGTACTACAAGTGCTTCATTTGGTAAGTACGCCACAATGCCAATGGGATGGATATTCATGGTTTGTATTATCATCTTTGAGGCTGTGTTGATGTCTAAAATATTAAAGCCTCGCAAGTTAGACTTTGGCATTATGTTCTCATCGGCTATCAGCAATGTGGCTAGTGGTGCAATAGGTGCAGCAGTGTCAAAGGCAATAAATGATGGTTGGATGCTAATAATTTGGTTCCCATGGGTGAGCCAATTGGAGGTTGATACAACAAATACCAATTCGCTCTTTGAGTTTGCCCTTTATTTAACTGCAGCCTTTATAGGCACTGTGTTTATTGAAGTAATTATCAATAGTATTCTCCTGAGGCGTAATTATTATTTCAAGACTGTGATGCGTGCAACTATAATCACCAATGTGATTAGTTACATTATAGGATGCTTGATAATTTATTCTTATAGTTTCTCATTTATCGATTAATGTCTTGACAGCTATGAATAATAAGAAGATATATTTTGCAGGATCGATACGTGGTGGAAGGATAGATGCTTCGCTTTATCGTCGCATGATTGATTATATGAGCAAGCATCACAAGGTGCTGACCGAGCACGTGGGAAGCAGCAAGTTGTGCCTGCAAGAACAGGGGCGTGAAGGCGATTCACGCATATACGACCAGGACACCGCATGGTTGCGCGAGAGTGATTTGCTGGTTGCCGAGTGTACTTGTCCGTCGCTGGGGGTGGGCTATGAGCTCGCCTACGCTGAGCATCTGGGCAAGCCAGTTCACATCTTTTATAACAGCAAGAAATGCCAGCTCTCGGCGATGCTCACAGGTAACAGCTATTTCAAGATTTATCCCTACGAGAAAGAGGAAGAGATATTTGACACATTAAGCAATATTTTAGGAGAATGAACAAGTTGTTATTAGTTTTGTTGCTCGTGGCGGTTGTGGCATTGGCTGCATGGGCTTTCAATCAAGGAAAAGACGATGGTTTCACCACAGTTGGTGTTGACGAGTTTGAACGCACAATTGCCGATACCGCTGGAGTTCAGCTGCTTGATGTACGTGCTCAAGATGAGTATAATGAAGGGCATCTGCCTGGAGCCTATCTTATCAATATGCGTGACTCCAATTTCTTGGAGCAAGTCGAGGCTCAGCTCGTAAAGGAAAAAACTATTGCTATTTACTGCCGCAGCGGTCGTAGAAGTGCATCGGCCGCTAGCAAGTTGGTTAAGGCCGGCTATACTGTCATCAACCTGGATGGCGGCATACTTGCCTGGCAGCAACAAGGCAAGACTGTAATGAAATGATATCATTTATAAATTTAATCAAATACAAAAAACATGAAAAAGAATTTATTATCCAGTTTTTTATTCCTGTTGTTCTTAGGAATGCCAGCATTAATCAATGCTGATGACAATGTAGTATATGGTGATGTGAATGGAGATGGTATAGTATCTTCAGTTGATGTGACAATCATTTACAACATCCTACTTAATGGAGGTGAGCCTGGCGTTACTACCTATACTGCAAATGGTGTAGAGTTCAAGATGGTAGATGTTGACGGTGGCACATTCAATATGGGTGGCACAATCGAGCAAGGCAATGACGCCTCTTACCTTGAGATGCCAGTGCATCAAGTGACATTGAGTGATTTTGCTGTCGGTCAAACTGAGGTTACTCAGGCTTTGTGGCTTGCCGTGATGGGAACAAGACCAAGTGAGTTTACAGGTGATTTGAATCGGCCGGTAGAATGCGTGACATGGAGTGAATGTCAGCAATTCATAACTAAATTAAACCAGATTACAGGTAAAAACTTCCGTATGCTTACCGAGGCCGAGTGGGAATATTCTGCTCGTGGCGGTAAAAAAAGCCAAGGTTACAAGTATAGTGGCAGTAACACTCTTGATGATGTGGCATGGTACCAAACAACAGCCACTAACTATAAAACGCATCCTGTAGCACAAAAACAGTCTAATGAACTTGGTTTATATGATATGAGTGGCAATGTTAATGAGTGGGTGTCGGATTGTTATAATTATGGTGACACATATCCATCCGAACCACAGACTAATCCCACTGGTCCAGATTCTGGTTATTATCACATTATTCGTGGAGGTGATTACTATAGTACTCAGTATCAATGTCGTGTCTCATATCGAAATTTTGAGAGTTATAAAAACGGGAAAATAGGTTTCCGCATTGCTATATCAAGATAGTATTGCGTAATATTTGAAGACAGCAAGAGTTGTGATACTGATGCCAGTCCACAACTCTTGTTTTTTTGTTTAAGCATTGTGAGAACTAATGATGTTCTCAAAACATTTTATTCTAGTACCCTAAATCCTCGCCTACGAGCACAACCACATGGCGGCCAGGAGTGCGGCTGTTGCGTAGCAGATGGATGTAGCTGCATATACTCTCGGGACTGTTGCAGTTGTGGCACACTCCGTCCACATGGCATGGAGTTTTGATGTCGAAGCGCTGCGCATTGATGGGAGAGGCTACGCTGCGCGCGCGGGCGATGGCTGCTTCTACAGTTTGAGCCACCTTGTTGAGACCTATCACAAATATCACTTTCTTAGGTCCCCAAGTGATTGCTGCCACGCGGTTGCCGTTGCCGTCGATGTTTACTATCACGCCGTCTTCACTGATAGCATTGGCGCTTGACAGATACACGTCGGCAGTAAATGCGCGCAGATACATCTGCTGCTTCTCCTCGGGGTCCTCCACCACGTCACGGTCAAAAACATTAAGTGTTCTACGGTCTTTCAATGCCTGGGGGATTCCCAGGTCGCGCACGGTCATTGAACCTCCCCATGTCACGCTGCTGCCGTCAGCAATGAGTTCTTGAACCTTTGCAATAGCATCTTGAGCAGTGGGGCAGTAGAATGCCTCCATATTGCGACGTTGTAAGTTCTTAATGAGTTTATCTCCCAATAGGGCATTTCTTGTCTCAAGTGGTGTCATAGTTGTTGGTTTGTATGTTTAAATTTGAATTATTACCCTAGTTTGTCAGCATAGGCGCGTCCTACTGGAATCTCGGTGCCGCCAGTGAGGATGATTTGCGTGCGGGAATAGCTTTCGATGCGGTGCCGTGGCACAATATAGCTCTTGTGGACGCGCACGAAGTCGCCTTCGGGAAGCATTGTCTCTAGCGATTTCATGCTCATTTGTGGCATGATTGGACGGCTGTCGACAGTGAATATCTTCACATAGTTGTCCATGGCTTGAATGTATAGGATTGAACCCAGTTTCACAGTAACGTTTTTATACTCCACTTTCACTGTGATTTCTTCGCCTTCAAGGGGTGGGGCAGAACTGTAGTTAACCAGCCGGATGGCATTCTTTACTTTGGTCACGGCTTTTTCAAAACGCCTGAAGGAAAATGGCTTGTGAAGGAAGTCGACAGCATTCAGGTCGAAACCGTCGACGGCAAACTGGGCATAGGCAGTGGTGAACACCAGGAATGTGCCTTGAGGGATTTCCTTTGCAAGGTTCACGCCGCTCACTTCGCCCATTTTCACATCGAGGAACAGCAACTCGGGCCGCATGCGCTTCACGTACTCAATGCCCACCAGCGGATTGGTGAATGTTTCAAGCTCCATATCACCCATGCGCTGACAGAAGTTTTTGATTACTTCCAGAGCCATGGGTTCATCGTCGATTGCTACACATTTCATGGTGTGTCTTGCTTTAGATGGATGGTTAGATTTACGTTGAAAATGTCGTCATTATTGTCAATGTCGAGTGTGTATTTCTCGCCATAAATAAGGTCAAGGCGCTTGCGGCAGTTCTCGATGCCTATTCCCACGTGGTTCTCATCGGTAGGCTTGGTGCGGACAGGATTTTTAGTCGTTAGTGTCAGCACTCCGTCTTTCACCTTTAATGCTATATCGATAACCGTTTTAACGTTTGAGCTCACTCCATATTTCAATGCGTTCTCTACAAAGGTGATGAGAAGCATGGGAGTAATCACGGCTCCAGGCAGTTGCTGGTCGTTGTCGTAGCTGAAGTTTATGGTAGTGCACTCATTCATGCGATTGCGTTGCAGGTCGATGTACTGCTGCAGGTATTGGGCCTCGTCGTCGACGGCAACGCTGTCTTGGTTTGCATTGTTATAGATGTAGCGTGTTATATCTATAAACTGCATGAAGGCGTCTTCGGTCTTGGGGCTCTGTGTCACCACCATGCTGTAGAGGGTGTTAAGGGTGTTGAACAGGAAATGTGGGTCAATCTGAGCCTTGTAGAGCGATAGCTCGGCCTTGTTTTTTGCTGCCTCAAGTTCTTGACGGCGAGCGCGCTGGCGGTACAGCTCTCCCAGCAACCCTATTGCGCTACTGAATGTCATCACTATCACAAAAAGGAACCATACCGCTTGCTGGTGAAGGCGGAACTTGGCGGCTGTCATGGGCTGGCGTGGAGGCTCTCCATCAGGTGATGGTAGAGGACGGTGATGACGAAAAGGGTAATCCATTTTGTATTTCGACAGCAAGTAGGTAATGCCTATCATTGCTATCACTATCAGAAGCACCCACATCATCCGCTTGCGGTTCTTGAAAAGGGAAGGGATGGTGAACACGCGGTTCACAAAGTATACTATGTATAACCATGCCACGAGCAGGCACACAAACAGCAGGTTGCTTTCCAGCCAACGCTCAATAGGCAGCAGGTAAATCATAAGTGGCAACAGCACAAGACAGAAGAAAAGGTCAATCAATAGTTGAACCTTTTTGCCTGTCATGAGCATTGCGTTATGGGTGATAGATGTAGTGTTCATAATTGTGATAGTAGTTATTGTATACACTTTCGGTACATATAGCAGTAGTAAGGCTGAGCGGGAGTGCTGAATTGCTCCACGAGTTCTTCATGAACTCTATCATAACCATGATTGTCGAAATATTGCCAGTTGCAGGTGCTATCGGTGATGTGATAAGTCCATTGAACGCCACGATTGGTTAGCATCTGCATGATCTGTTTCTGCAATGCTTTGGCGTATCCGGGCTTATGGCTTATCAGGAATGAAAATTTGGCGCAGTCATCACCCATGAGGCTGAGCAATTCTCGCTCTGTCCTGAGCAGATAATTGGTGGCTTCAAGCACTTTTTTGCGCTCGTTGCAATCTTTGTTTGCTAGGAAATTCTCAACCCATTGTTCCGAGGTGTTGACATCGTTTTTCATGCGGGCAAAGGCAACAGCCTGCATTGTCCCGTCATCATCGCAAGCCTGGAGCGCAAGTTGTGGGTCATAGAACAAGTTGAGTACCACTTCTCGTGAGAACTCGAGGCTGTGCTCAATGTGGTTTGTGATATCCTTTCTCCACATCTTATCAAGCATTGCTGCCACAATGTCGATGTTGGCCATATCAAAGGGCTCTATAATCATGGGTTAATGGTTAAGAGTTCAAAATTAATAGTTCAAAGAACATAGTTAGCCTTTATTTCACTATGACCAAATTTTTGGTTTCCGCGCAAAGCGCATTAAAACTGGTTCTCAACTATGTCGGTGAGGACATCACGCATTTCGAGGCCGGCGGCGCGCACTTGCTGTGGGATAAAGCTTGTGGCTGTCATGCCGGGAGTGGTGTTAACCTCGAGCATATTGATGCAGTCGCTGCCGTCTTCATTCTTTGTGACAATGTAATCAACACGTATGATGCCGTTGCAGTGCAAAATGTCGTAGATTCGGCTGGTTTCCTCTTGTAGAGCGGCGGTGAGCTCGTCGCTGATGCGTGCAGGAGTGATTTCCTCAACCTGGCCGTTGTACTTGGCGTCGTAGTCAAAGAATTCATTGTCGGTAACAACCTCGGTAACAGGAAATACCACACTCTTAGTTTTAGTTTTGTAGCATCCTACAGTCACTTCCACTCCGTCGAGGAAACGCTCAACCATCACTTGGTTGAATTGCTTGAATGCGTTCTTGATTGCAGGCGCCAGTTGTTCCTTTGATTTAACTTTTGTTACACCAAAGCTCGATCCGTCGTCGGTAGGCTTTACAAAGCAGGGCATGCCTAGTTCTCGCTCGATGTCGTCCTCGGTGATATTGCGCTCCACGTCCTTTATGAGCAAGATGCTGTCGGCAACGGTCACTCCAAAGGGACGCATATAGTTATTGAGCATATATTTGTTGAACGTCAACGCCTCAACAAGTACGCTGCAGGTGGAGTATGGCAGGCCAATAAGGTCGAAGTAGCCTTGCAGAATGCCGTTCTCGCCAGGTGTGCCGTGGATGGTGATGTAGGCGTAGTCGAAAGTTGTTTTTTCGCCTTTTTTAGGTTTAAATGAGAAATCGTTCTTGTCGATGGGAGCTATGCTACCGTCATGAAGGTTGACGTGCCAATCGTTGCCTCTTATAACTGTGACAAAAACATTGTAACGGTCGCGGTCAAACCAGCTAAAAAGCCCTTGTGCCGAGCGCAGCGACACCTCATGCTCCGATGAGTCTCCACCACACACAATGGCAATATTTCGTTTTGTATTTTTCATTATTCTGCTTTTGTGTTAAAACTACTGCAAAGTTACTACGATGCCTCTGAATTACCAAATTTTTTACTAAATCAAATCGCTTTTCCAATCTTTATGTGTAACTTTGTGGCAACAAAACAATGGAATTATGAACATTCAAGAACTATACGCTTTCTATAAGGAGCATCCGGTGGTGACTACCGACAGTCGCGACTGCCCTCAAGGCAGCATCTTTATTGCACTGAAAGGAGAGTCGTTCGATGGCAATAAGTTTGCCAATCAGGCGCTGGAGAAGGGCTGCGCACTAGCCGTTGTCGATGATGAGCAGGTTTACAGACAATTCCTCGAGAAACCTCTCGATGGCAAGCTCATGGTGCTAGTGCCTGACTCTTTGCAGGCTTTCAAGGATTTGGCACGTGAGCATCGCCGCCAGTTCACGATTCCCGTGGTGGGTATCACAGGCACCAACGGCAAAACAACAACCAAGGAGCTGGTGCGTACGGTGCTAGCGCAAAAGTATAACGTGATGGCAACCGAGGGCAATTTTAATAACGACGTGGGTGTGCCCAAGACGCTGTTGCGCATCTCTCCCGAACACGAGATTGCCGTGGTGGAGATGGGTGCCAGCCATCCCGGCGACATCAAGACTTTGGTAGAGACCGCCGAGCCCACTTGCGGACTAATAACCAACGTGGGCAAAGCACATTTACTTGGCTTTGGCTCATTTGAAGGAGTTATTAAGACTAAAGGCGAGCTCTACGACAACCTCGCAACGCGCGACGGCAGCGTAATCTTCATAAATGCCGATAACGAGCACCTTATGGGTATCTTGCCACAGGGTGTAAGGGCGGTGAAATATTCTCAGCATAAAGAGGATGCCTTTGTGCAAGGCGAAATAGTTGCATGCGATCCATTCCTGCGCTTGCGATGGAAGAGTGAAGGTGAAGAGTGGCATGACGTGGCAACCCACCTCATTGGCAGCTACAACCTCGATAATGTGCTTGCTGCGGTGACAGTGGGTATGCACTTCGGGGTAGAACCAAGTGCTATCATCAATGCGATAGAGGGATATGTTCCGTCAAACAATCGTTCGCAGCTTACTGAGACCGGCAGCAACCACCTCATTGTGGATGCCTACAATGCCAATCCCACTTCAATGGCTGCTGCACTCGAAAATTTCTTGCTAATGCAAGTGTCGCCCAAGATGGCGATTTTGGGTGATATGCGAGAACTTGGCGAGACAAGTCACGAGGAGCATATTGCAGTGGTGGAGAAGCTCAAAAAATGTAATTTTGACGAGGTGTGGCTTGTAGGCAGCGAGTTTGAAGCTGTGGAATGCGACTACCGCAAGTTTGCTGACATCGATGAGGTGAAAGCCACCTTGATAGCTGAGCCTATCAATGGTTATTATATCCTTATCAAGGGCTCTAACGGAATCAAATTATTCCAACTTCCAGAATTGCTTTAATTGAAAACCATAAAAAGAACAGATATGAAACGATTGTCTTTATTGATTGCTGTGCTTGCTGTTGCTCTTGGAGCAATGGCTCAAATAGAGCGCCCCAAGCTTGTTGTGGGCATTGTAGTAGACCAAATGCGCTGGGACTACCTCTACTATTATTATGAGGACTATGGTAATGATGGTGTGAAGCGACTTCTGAATGAAGGATATTCTTGCGAGAACACGATGATTAACTATGTCCCAACTGTCACTGCCATTGGACACACGAGCCTCTACACGGGTTCAGTGCCTTATTTTCACGGCATTGCTGGCAACGGCTTCATGATTGACGGAAAGCCTGTGTCGAGCACCGAAGATAATAGCGTGGATGGCGTGGGAACCGATAGCAAGGCTGGCAAGAACTCTCCACGAAACTTGAGATCCACCACTATTGGCGATGAGCTCAAGCAGGCACTTGATTTTGAATGCAAAGTGTTTGGTGTGGCTATTAAAGATCGCGCTGCAATTCTTCCTGCAGGACACAGTGCCGATGCTGCCTACTGGTGGGACAGTGAAGTGGGACATTTTGTTACTAGCACCTACTATATGAATCGCTTGCCAAATTGGGTTGAGAATTTCAACCGCAAATATAACACCGAACCCAAGTTTAACCTCAATACAAGCAACCAGGGTGTGACTTACACCTTCCGTATGGCCGAGGCTATTCTTGAGAACGAGAAATTGGGCCGTGGCAAATATACCGACATGTTGTGTGTGAGCGTTTCTTCGACCGATGCCATAGGTCACACTTATGGAACGCGTGGCCGTGAGAACTATGAAGTTTATATGCAGCTCGACAAGGAATTGGCACATTTCTTCAAGGAGCTCGACAAACAAGTGGGACGAGGTAATTATCTCCTGTTCTTAAGTGCCGATCACGGAGGCGCCCACAATCCCAACTTCATGAAGGAACACGACCAACCCGCTGGTGGCTGGGACGCAAGGAGTGCTCGTAACAACTTGAATGAAGAAATATTAAGCGAGTGTGGTGTCCCCGATGCCATTAAGGCAATCTATGACTACCGCATTTATCTTGACTATGAGAAAATCGACAGCGTTGGTGCCGATATTGAGCAGGTGAAAAAGGTTGCCGTCGATTTCCTGAACAAAGAGAATGAATTAGTGCTTGCAGTCGATTATGAGAAAATTCAAGAGGCTAGCATCCCCGATATCCTCAAGCAGCGTCTCATCAATGGCTACCATCGTGGACGAAGCGGCGACATCGTTGTCATGACGCATCCGGGACACTTGCCGTTCAAGGTAAAAAGCGATTATAAAGGCACTACTCATGGCGCGTGGAATCCCTACGACAGCCACATTCCGTTGGTATTCATGGGATGGCATGTGCCACATGGTTCAACCAACGAACCCACACGCATTGTGGACCTGGCGCCCACTATTTGCGCCATGCTGCACATTCAAATGCCTAACGCCTGTGTTGGCCACGCTATCACCTTTGACGTGCCCAAACGGCAATAAATGGCCACAATAGCACATTTTCTAAAATGATATGAAAAAGGTCTGGAGGAAATATGTATTGATGCTGTTTGCTATGTTTTTAATGGTAAACAGTGTCTATGCACAAGATTATTATTTGGGAAAAGACGATATCCCCAATCCACTTGCCTATCTTCCTCTGCCTCCCGACTCTTCAATGATTGCTGGCAATGGAGACTATGCCAGATGGATTTGGGGAAAGGCTATGCGCAAAACAAGTAGGGGAGAGCAGGCAAGCTGGGAGTCGAAGTATGGAATTGTGCGCATGTGTACTATTTACAGCGATGTACTGGGAATTGATATCACACAAGAATCGACACCTGCTTTATACCGATTCATGGAAAAGGCAGGAAATACGGCTTCTAATGGTGTCTCCAAAATGAAGCATGCGCATTTCCGTCGCAGGCCGTTCCTGGTAATGAAAGATACATTGGGGGGAGAGTTTGATATGTATGGCGAACTCGAGTTTAACAGCTCCTATCCTTCGTCACACACAGCATGCGGATGGGGTACAGCTTTGGCTCTGGCTGAGATGGCGCCCCACATGCAAGATACTATTCTTAGGCGTGGCTATGAGTATGGCATTAGTCGCGTGATTGTGGGAGCGCATTGGCAGACCGATGTCGAAGCAGCTATGCTATGTGCTAGTGCTGCAATATCGCGAACACGTGTTACAACCGAGTTTCAGGAAGATCTTGCTGCTGCACGCCAGGAATATATGCAGTTAAAGGGACTAACACAGAGTGATTTAATCACATCGACGATGCCGTCTCCTGTCAAGATAATAGAAGGGATTGAACAGGATGACTCTTATTTCTATTATGGAGATGTATCGCGTTATTGGCAAGCTAAAGCATTGAGAACAACTGAACGTGGGCGTCAGTCCGTAGCCGATGCCAACCTCAGCGACAATGCCATTTTAGCTGGTTTTTCAGCTTGCACATCAATTGATATTTCGGCGACAACAGCACCACATATAACCTCTTTGATTATCACTGTGAAGCAAATGCTTGAGACTGACGCTGCTCAGATGAAGAATTGCTTGTATCGTGATCATCCCTATGTGAAACTTGGCGACCCAACTTCGATACCCAACGAAGAAGAGGCTTACAGTAAAGAGTCTTCCTATCCCTCGCGTCATGCCATTGTGGGATGGGGACTTGCATTGCTTCTTGTTGAGGTGATGCCCGACTGCCAGGATGCACTCGTCAAGCGAGGTTACGACATTGGATGGAGCCGCGTGATAGCAGGCTACCACTATCCGTCGGACGTACAGGCTGGATATGTCATGGCGGCATGCCTGCTTGCCAATATGCACAACGACACCACTTTCAATAATATGCTCCAGGCGGCAAAACAGGAATATGCTGGCATGAAACAATAATTGAATATATATGTCTCGACACAGAATACATATATGCCTTTTGCTAATGGCACTTGCTGTAACGAATGTTGCACATGGCAGTGACATTGGTGAGGTCGTGATGCCTAAAGCCGATGCTTTCCTACCGTTGCCGCCCGATTCGGCAAGTGTGGGTTTTGCCTTGGATTTCTACAAGTGGATATGGGGAAAAAAGCAGCGTGAAACCTACATTGGAGAGCAGGCGTCACTTGACTCTGGATGCGATATTGAGCGTTTATGCCAAATCTACGGTGGTATTTTGGATATCGACATTAATCCAAGTAACACACCTGCCATCTTTTCCTTGATGAACTCGTCTGCTCAGGCTGGCATCTTTAGTTGCCGCATTGATAACCCTCGTTATATGCGCAATCGGCCATTTGTGATGATGAATGAGCAGCCTTGGGGCGAAAATGATATAAATGCGAGCCTCAGCGACTCGACATCATTCCCTTCGGCACATGCTGCCATGGTATGGAGCACCGCACTGGCATTGTCCCAAATGGCACCGCAATTACAAGATACAATTCTTAGCAGGGCGATGAAGTGCGCTTCTAGCGGGGTGATAACAGGTTCTGAATGGCAGAGCGATGTGGAAGCAGGTCTCATGTGTGCCTCAGCTGCGATGGCGCGAAACCATGCTGCCAGCCAGTTTGCTTCTCTCATGGAACAGGCACGTAACGAGTATCTTCAGCTCTCAGGGCTTTCTGAAAGTGACCTCAATGCTCTGTATCCATCCATTGAAAACATTCTTGGAACCCCTCCCAGCATTGACGACATCTTCTTTGTTGATGATTTGGAAAAATATTGGTATTTTTTGTCGTTGCAAAATTCTGAGCGTGGAGATTTAGCTAAAGCCGATTGTTCAATGGATGACAATTATATCATAGATATGTTTGATGCTTGTTCACCGGTTGTTACAATATCCGAACAAGAGACACCACAAATCATCTCCTTTGTCAAGGTACTGAAGTTTATGCTCAGTAAGCAAGCTACTGCTCTGAAAACAAGCACATTCCGCAAGCGGCCTTACATTCAGTTCAAAGAGGATATTCCCTATGGAGGTGAGGCGTGGCACCTATACACCGAGTCGTCCTATCCTTCGCGACATGCATTTATAGGGTGGGGACTGGCACTGGCACTGGTTGAGGTTATGCCCGACTGTCAGGATGCCTTGTTGAAACGTGGTTACGAGTATGGCGACAGCCGATTGTATTTGGGAATGTGTTATGCCAGCGACGTGAAAGCATCGAGGGTGATGGCCGCGTGTAACTTGAACAAACTTCACAATGAGACTTTTTACAAAGTTCTGCTCGAAAACGCTAAAAAGGAATATCAACAGAGAAGGTATGATGTAAACGGTGATGGTTTGATTTCTAGTATTGATGTTACAGCGCTTTACAACTATTTGCTCAATGGCGACGACAGCGCTATCGTCAACGGAGATTTGGATGGTGATGGAGTCATTTCTTCGGTCGACGTGACAATAGTCTACAATATTCTGTTAGGTGAATAGCGGGTCGCTATGTTAGGTTTTTGACCTTAATTATTTGGGATTTCAAGGCGATTAAGGAAATGTTGGCGCACATCGGTCCAATGGTAGTAGGGGGCGCAGTCGGTGGCGATGGGCAGTGATGCTTCGTGCTCATTGAGGAGGATTTTCACGAGGATGTCGTCGCTACCAGCCTTGCGGTAATATACCATTTGAATGTTGGCGGCCATCGGAAACACCTCGTAGGAGCGCCAGTGCTCGGCTAGAGTCTCAAGGTCGGTGGTTTCATAGTCCATACCATTAAGTCCCATCAAGCATACTGTGGGCAATACCACACTCTCGTGCCCGAATCGCAGTGTGGCGCTGTTAGTGCCGCTGGCGATCGCGCGGTCGGCAGCCTCAACAAAGTTGCGCAACAGATGCCTATGGGCAAGTGGCCCTGTATGGTTGGTGAGTGGTGTGTTGCCCGAGTAAATGTACCATCTTGCGTTATTGTATGTCCAGAAATCGGTGGCATCGTCAACAGTGAAGACGCCAGTATAAAGGTCCATTCCGTCAAAGGCGTGATGACTTTGCATATTGCTCACGACGTCAAAGAGAAAATACTCGAATCGGAAACTGTCGATGCTGTCGCGCACAAACTTCTTGTCGGTGAAGAGACGAGATGTCATCTTCTCCAGTTTCTTGGGTGTGAAAATTTTATCTTTTAGTTCATTAACGGCAGGACGTGCTGCCTTCTGAGCCGCTCTCGCCACTGTGTCGTGGTAATTCATGTAATACATATCATGCTCACTGGCATCGGTTGTGATTCGCAAACTTGGATTGAGCGACTTGAGCATATCGGTCTCGTTAAGCATCGACAAGATGCAGCGAATCACCACTGTGGAGCGGGCATCGACACAGGCATTGCCCTCCCAAATTTCAGGAAAGTTCAAGAACATGCGTCGTGCTATGCCCTGATGCTGCTCGGCTCCTATATCGCTGAGCTCGCCCAATCGTAGATTTGATGCTTCAAGCATCATGCGGCACGCATCCAACACTTCTTTGCCACGTTTGGTGAGTTTGCCGTTGCGCTCTCCTTTCTCGAGTTGTTGGACGGGAATTTTATAATCATTTGGATCGATGAGCCATCGGCTGCCGTGGCGACCATAGTGGTTCATGAAAAATGGCTTGTAGCCTGCAGGTGCTGGCGTCAGCTTAGGCAAATCTTTATCGGGATAGGCATGATAGTTGTTGGCACTGATGCGGATATCCTTGATAAAGACTTCGCGCACATTATTTTGAGCTTGAACCCCTACAACAAGAACTAGCGCCAATATTAGTATATAAAAACGTTTTAATGTCATAGTAAAGATATAAAGGAATTAATTGTTATTATAGATTCTCAATTGTGCATTATGCGTTAAACTAAGTTGTTGCCGTGATAATCGTGGCTTTTCCCTTGAAGTCGAGGCTGTGAATGCATGCAGGAGCGAGCAGTGACTCGCCACGATTGATGTCGTATAGTGTGCCGTTGCCGCAGTCAATAGTGCAGTGACCGTCAACGCACATTAGGCACAGGAAAGCATCATGGGGCATGGGCAGATGATATGTTCCATCAATCATGATACGGTCCACATCAAAGAAGATGCTCTTGATTAGTCTGATATTTCCAGCGCGGTCAGGATAGTGACGCAGGCAATCGCGGCTCACTGTGTAGTCTATGGCGTCGATTGCCAGGTCAGTGTGAAGTTGGCGGGGCTTGCCATTGGTGTCGATTCGGTCGTAGTCGTAGACGCGATAGGTGATGTCGCTTGATTGCTGTACCTCTAGCAATAGATTACCGGCGCCAATAGAGTGGATGCGCCCTGCAGGAAGGAAGAAGATGTCTCCTTCATGGGTTGTGTGTCGTGCCAGCACATCAAGAAGTGTGCCGTCTTCCATGTGTTGAAGATATTCATTGGGAGTGATGGTGCGACTCATGCCTGCAAGCAGCGATGCTCCTTCTTCGGCCTCGATTATATACCACATCTCGGCTTTGCCGCTGCAATGGTGGCGGCGGCGGGCAAGGTCGTCGTCGGGGTGCACCTGCACCGACAAGTCTTTATGCGCATCGATGAATTTCACCAGAAGTGGAAACTCGTTGCCATACTTACGGTAAACATGACTACCCACAAGTTGGCCTTTGAAGCGCTTGATGAGTTGGCGCAAGTTGATTCCGGTATGTTCTCCCTCAAGCACCACGCTCTCATGGCCCTTAAGGCCCGATATCTCCCAACTCTCGCCCACATTGCCATTGTCAAAGCTCATGCCTTTGAAGGCGGCGATCTTGTCGCCACCCCACAGCACTGTCTTCAAGTTAAGTCCAAACTTAAAGAGTTGTGGCCTCAATATTTCACCTTTCTTTGCCATGAGCAATGAGTAATAAAGTGCAAATTTACATGTTTTTCTCGAAAAACACTTCATCAACCTTAAAACTTTGATTATTCTTAACTATAAATGGCATTTGCCATATGTGCAGTGTATACCAAATCAATGCTCTTTTTTTGCAGAATTTGTGTCAAGAATAAAAAAAACTTAACAATTCACCATTTAGTTGTATTTATCTAAATATAAAAACTAACTTTGCACTGTTTTTTTCGAAAATTACACACATACGACCATAAAACGAGCATATGACAGCGCGCAACAAAAAGATATTGTGGTGGATAGTGGGAGCAACAGTTGCTGCCATCATTCTGCTGTATATCTTCTGTCCGCCAGTGCACAAGTGGGGGAATGCTCTGCTGGGAAGGAACGAGAAAGAGCTTCCAAAACCTGACACCACTATGGTCAATGAGTATGAGTTTGGAACACCAGTCGAGGAGCTGGAGGTAGAAACTATTGATGTGCCGCGCGACTCTCTGCTCGATAGTTTGATGATGGCCGATTCCATAATGGGCGCCGCCGAGGTGAAACCCATTGATGGACCACCACCCACTCACATCGAGGGATTTGGAGAGGGACCGCTTCCTCCAACACCATCTACCAAGGTTGTGCCAGGAAGAACTCAGGAGGACATGCAGCTAGTAACTCCTATGGCTACAGCCGACCTGGAACCGTTTGTCTCGGAGAACGTTGCCGTCAATAATAAGATTAAAGCTTGTAGGGCAAGCTACAATAAGCTTATGGCAGTGTATAAGGAATTTGCTAAAATGCCGACCGCAGCTCTTCAAGAGCAAGGCGCGAAGCTTAAAGAGGCTATGCTCAACGAGCTCACTCAGCTTATGAACCTTGCTAAAACCAAGAATGACGACATAGGAATGGAAGCTGCTGCCGAAATGCGACGAGAAGTCAATAAAATGCAGTTTTGATAATATATAAACCCGAATTGAACATGTTCAATTCGGGTTTATTATAGCCTTTCTTTCCCTTTGTTTTACTTTACTTTGAACAGCGTTTTTGCTCTGCTGGTCATGAACTTTTGCAACTTCTTTGCGGGAATTACTGCCGTTATACATTCTGAGGCGCCACAGGCAATCTCATAGGGGTTGTAACTGAAGATGAAGTTGCCTTTGTCGTAAACAATGTTCTTTGGAAGGGGAGGCATTTCTGTTTCTATCATGAAACACAAATCTTCTTTCAGCTGCTCATATGTTTTTGCTTTATTGTCCTTCATCAGTTGAGCTACAATCATTTTTATGATTTCATTGTCATGGCCTTTAACGAAAATGTCACTATACTCCAGAGGCTCGTCGTTTACAAGATCATACATCATATAATAGTAGAATATGTGACTAACGCCACCGCTCCAGCCGCTATAGCTGTTGCTGTAGCTCACATAGGCACCGTCTACCTTGTCAATCACTTGTACAAGTTGTAGGTCAAAATGAAAGTTCCATATCTCTCCATCGTATAACCAACTGAAATCTTTTGAATTGTAGAAAGCATTGTTGATTTCGTATGGAACAGGCAAAGATTCTTTAACTTCAATTCTTCTGGAAATTAAATTATCAATGCTGGCGCCTTCGGTAAATTTGTCGCCGAAAGTGAATTTACCAACAGCATTCTGAAGGTTTGTCACATCTATGCCTTCCATGCTTGTAGGCCACTCGATTGAGATACCCCGATAAAAACCGATAATACCTTCCTCCTCCTCTAGATAATCCTCCGTACTAAAGGAATCGCCAAATAGCTTCTCTGTTTTGAGCTCAGGAGCTTTAATCTTTGCTATGCCTCCCCAGGCAACTCCAGCCGCCATTATCACAATACTTGTCAGTAATACAACGCGTCTCATAGTCTTAAGCATATTTTTGTTAATAATCTATTGGCAAAGATAGTAAAGAAAACTCATAACAACAATTTAAAAGCGAAAATAAATCGTATCTCAAGCTCAAATTTATATATTGGAGTACACCTTAAATAAAAACTCTGCACCAATTTGCTGATAGTTGCTTAATTTTTTGTACTTTTACACGCTCAAAGAGTAATTGCAAACAAAAAGACTTGATATATAATGGAAAAAAACATTTTTGACAAGCGATTGATAGGCGCTCTCACGGTGCGCAATGTGGCAACTTTTGTGCTTTCGATTCTGGCATTTGCTGCCATTTCGTGGATTTATTTTTATCCTAACGATGTCAATGGCGATGTACTGCAACAGAACGACGTGCTGCAGGGCGCTGCCAACGGACAGGAGGCAAAAGTTTATAATGAGTCACACAATGGCGAGGTGACGCGTTGGACCAACAGCCTCTTTGGAGGTATGCCCACATTCCAGATAGCTCCAAGTTACAAGAGCAACTCAATGATTAACAAAATTGGCAGGGTTCTTACTTTGGGTTTCCCCGAGCCAGTTAGCTGGGTGTTCCTCTTGATGCTGGGATTCTTTATTCTCATGCTCTCATTTGACATGAAGTGGTATCTGGCAGTGTTGGGAGCCATTGGCTATGCTTTCTCGTCTTATTTTTTCATTATTATCGATGCTGGTCATATATGGAAACTGCTCACATTATGCTACATACCGCCTACAATAGCTGGTATTGTATGGGCCTATCGAGGAAAATATCTGCTGGGTGCGGCTGTGGCTGCCCTCTTTGCCACCCTTCAGCTCATTAGCAACCATGTGCAGATGACATATTATTCAATGTTTATCATTGTCCCACTGGTGATTGCTTTCCTCGTGATAGCTATCAAAGACAAGAAGATAGGGCAGTGGTGCATCGCTACCTGTGTACTGGCGGTAGCTGCCGCTTTGGCTCTTGGCGCTAATGCGTCAAACCTGATGATGTCCTATAAATACTCGCAGGAGACCATGCGTGGTGGGCATAGCGAACTTACACCGCTCCCCAGTGATAATAAAGGTGGTGTGAGTGAAGTGAGTAGCGAGCCAACCAACGGCGGTCTGAGTAAGGAATATATCACTCAATGGAGTTATGGTATTGGTGAGACTTGGACTTTGATGGTGCCCAACGTAAAGGGCGGTACCAGCATGAAAACCCTCGCCGATGTGGACGGAGCCGACGATATAGCCGATGGCACCGAACTGGGCATTCAGGGCATGCAAGCGTTCCCGCAGTACTTTGGCGATCAACCATTCACGAGTGGGCCAGTCTATGTAGGCGCGCTCATCTTTGCACTGTTCATCTTGAGTATATTTGTTGTAAAAGGTCCTCTTAAGTGGGCGCTGCTTGTAGCAACCATTCTCTCTATCTTCCTGTCCTGGGGCCACAACTTCATGGGTTTGACCGATTTCTTTATCGACTACTTCCCAATGTACAACAAGTTCCGGACAGTCTCGAGTATACTTGTCATTGCCGAGTTCACAATGCCGTTGATGGCTGTGCTCGCGCTCAAGGAAATGTTCACACAGGACGACTTCTTCAAGAAATATGGCAAAACCACTTATGCTGTCTTTGGCGTGTGTGCGTTATTATGCCTCATGTTTGCATTAATGCCAAGTCTCTTTGGCGGTGCTGCTAGCGCCGATGAGGCCGAGCGCATCAATCAAGCTCTTGCAGGACAGGCAACCTTTGACCAGCTGCCAGGTGTGGCGATGGCGGTAGAGACCATCCGTCACAGCCTCGTGAGCAGTGATGCTTGGCGCAGCTTAATAATAATACTACTGGGTTTTGCCGTTATATTTGGCTATGAGAAGCGCAAGCTCAATGCCGTTGCAACTGGATTGATTGTGACTCTCATTGTGCTGTTCGACATGTTTATCGTTAACAAGCGCTACCTCAACGAAGAGCGTTTTGTTGATCGCGACGAAATCCCGGCAACGACATTTGAGAAAACTGCTGCCGACACTAAGATTCTTTCAGATAAGGACAAGAACTACCGCGTGCTCGACATCCCTGGATTCTCGCAGCCACGTTCGAGCTATTTCCACAAATCTGTTGGTGGTTATCATGCAGCCAAGCTGACCCGTTATAACGATCTCATCGATCGTCAACTCATGCCTGCACTACAATCGTTGATTGATGGTATCAATGAGCGTCACACTATCGATACTGTACCTGCAGTAATCAATATGCTCAATGCTAAGTATTTCATGTTGGGTGATAAGGACACCGATGTCTTCCTCAATGAGCAAGCTCTGGGTAACGCATGGTTTGTTGATAGTTTAACTTATGTGAAGACTGCCGATGAGGAGATGAAGTTCCTTGACAAATTTGACCCAGCTAAAGAGGCTGTTGCCGACGTTAAGTTTAAGAAGGAACTGGGCGATGCCAAGGCCAAGCAACCAGGCGACACCATCTATGAGACTGATTACGCACCTAACAAACTTACATATAAAGCTCATAGCGCTAACGGAGGTTTGGCGGTGTTCAGTGAGATTTACTTCCCATGGGGATGGAAAGCTACCATCGATGGTAAGGAAGCTAAGATTGGACGCGTGAACTATGTGCTGCGAGCCATGCAGCTACCTGCTGGCGACCACACAGTAGTATTCACTTTCGACCCACAAGACGTGCACAAGACCGAGAGCTTGGCTAAGGCTTCGGTTTACATTATACTGTTGCTCATCCTTGCTGCTCTGGGTTGGGGAATCTACAAGGGCATGAAGAACAAAGAGGAAGCTCCTGTGGAAGAAGAAACCATGGATGATGGTGAGCAAACAAAAGCTAAAAAGTAGTTGAGATTTTGTTTGTCGCTTTCATAGTTAACTACTTCTTGAGTGGGAAGAATTAAGAGATATCGCACGGCGTTGAGCCGGCATCATCGCAGCAAAGGGCATGGCATTCATTCGCCCTTTGCTTTCAACTTTGTGCGTTTTGTCCTGAGAGAAAAATCGCCTTACTACTGCTACGAGGACATGGGCCTCTTGCGACAGGTTGTTGTGCATTCTCTCAAGAATGTGAAAAATCATCCACGGGTAATTGCGATGAAGGACCTGAAAATGATTTTCCGCATTGCCAACTTCTTCAATCCGTCTAATATCTTGCAAATTGACTCCTGCTATGGATTGACGGCTGCCAGTCTGCTCAATGTATCACCCTTGAGCCGAATATGGCTTTACGACCCGCACATTGGCGACTATCCCATTGCAGCACAAGTGCTGGCGCCTTATCTTGACAGAGTAGAATGTTACAACGAGCTTGAAGTGGCAGTTGGCGACTTTAATGGTGCCATCAAAAAAGTAGCCTGTCCTTTCATTGTTGTCAATTCGATTCCCCACTCAATGGATTTGGAACCACTCAAACGCATATTTGGCTCTATGCTTTCCCGCGAGTGTGTTCTCGTAATTCGCAACATCGACCGCAGCGACAGTGTGAAAATTCTATGGAAATACCTGAAGACAGAAATGACTCACGGTCAATCGTTCACCAACGAGAAGACTGCCGTAATTGTGTCAAAAAAGAAGCTCAACAGTGAGCATTTCTTCTTGTGGTTTTAGTAAAATTGATAGGAAAAGCCGTAAATTTGTGTGAAATGGACTAAAATGGACCAGCTTTTTCGAAAAAAATGTTGTACGTAACTAAAAATGTGTTAATAAGAATTAAATAAGTGGTCGCGTCGCTTTTTATTCTTGTTTCAATGGCAAAAAGTTGGTATATTTGCAATGCAAAAACGCAAAACATTCATCATTATATAACCATCGTAATTAATACATTCCTTTTTAGTTGTCTGCGTCTGCTTTGTTTGAAAAGCGGGCGTAGGTTTTTTATATGGGATTATGATGCAATTATTGCCATAGATAATACGTTATAGATAATAATGTTAGCTAAAAACAAACACTATGAATATATTTAAGAACTTGCTCGTTTTGATGTTGATGCTCACGTTAAGTATGAGTTGCAGGGCATCAAGTTCACAAAATGGTGATGACGGTCAATCTACAGAAGAAGTGAAGTTAGGCCCAGAGCTGCCTCGAAGCACTCCGGCACAAGAAGGCATGGACCCTAACGCCATTTCTCAGTTTGTCGACGCATTGATGGCGGTGCCGCAAACCGACATCCATCACGTCATGGTTGTGCGTCACGGCAAGGTGATTGCCGAGGCGCATCCAGCGCCATTCATGAAAGACGATGTGCACACTCTTTACTCGTGCAGCAAAACGTTTACCATGCTCGCCATAGGCATGCTCATCGACGATGGCAAACTCTCGGTCAATGATAAGGTAATCAATCTGTTGCCCGACAAGGCGCCAAAACGACAAAGCGTTGCCCTCAAGACAATGACCGTGAAGCACTTGCTCACGATGACGGCTGGTATCAAACCGTCATTGGAGCTTCGGCAAGAGAGCAATGACTGGGCGCGCACCTGGCTTGCGCAGCCAGTTACCAAGCAAGGTAAGTTCCAATATGACTCAATGTGCACCTTTATGCTTGCTGCAATTGTACAACGCATCACTGGCAAGACTTTGCTGGAATTTTTGAACGAGCGATTTTTCCATCAGCTAGGCATCTATGAAGCCGACTGGGAGATGAGTCCCGACAGCATCAATGTGGGCGGATGGGGGCTTCGACTCACAGCCGAGTCTATGGCAAAAGCTGGCATTTGCATCATGAACAAGGGGAAATGGGAAGGGAAGCAGTTGGTAAGCGCCAAGTGGATTGACGAAGCCTCACAAAAGCACACCAATTACAGTAAGCCAGGCAAGAAACCAACCGACACAAATCAAGGCTACTGCTACCAAATGTGGCGTTGCCTGCTGCCTGGCGCCTTCCGCGCCGACGGCGCATATGGCCAGTTCATCGTAATGTCGCCCGAGCGAGACCTCGTAGTGGTAATCACAGGGGTATCGCACAACACTGGCAAAGAACTTGCCTGCATATGGGACAAACTCATTCCAGGCGTGAAAGACGCGCCACAGCCTGCAGATGAGAAGGCGCAGAAGGCTCTTGAGGACAAACTTGCAACGATGTCTCTGAAAATGTTGACGGGTGATGAGAGTAATGGAATGAAGAGCATCACACTCACTTTGGGACAGAATGCACGCCAATACAAGACAATGCAGCTCGATTATGACGGTGATCGACGATATGACTTGACGCTCACAAGCAAGGATGGCACCGTGCAGAAATATCCAGTTTCTTATACCAGATGGGCTAAAATATCAACACCGCAAGTGCCGCCCTACAATAATGCCGTATCGCCAGTCAATCTCAAGAAAATCGATGGTCTTAAGGGTGACTATACTGTTGTGGGAAATTATGCGTGGACAAGTCAGAACACATTGGTCATTAAGCTTTACTGGACCAATTGGATCGTGGCCAACACCTTTACAATCAAATTCAACAATGGCACAGCCATTATAACCAACGATGAGGGTTACCCTGGCTGCGATCCCGAAATCATAAATGCCACCTATACTTCATCTCCGAATTAATAAGTTTTCATCGCTCCGTTCCTGAAAAATTATGACAGATTTTTTTGGTAAATTACCAAAAATATGGTAATTTTGCCACAAAATAATGTCATTACTATGGATAATAACGCAATAGCGGAACGTATTAAGTTCTTGATGAAGGAGTTGAACTACCGTCAGGTGGATTTTGCTCAAAAGATTGATATCGACACATCCAATTTGTCGAAGTATCTCAACGGCCGCCTGGCGATGAGCGAGGCGCTAATCAACAAAATTGTGGTTAATCTGGGCGTCTCGAAGCAGTGGCTCGAGACGGGCGAGGACTTGCCCTTTGCCAAGCAGCAGCCACAACAGTTGGTTACTGTGCCCGAATCACGCATTGTTACTCAGCCAAGCGCTGTGATGGCAAAACGTGGCACTCCGGTCTACGACATTGACGTGACGGCAGGTTACCAGCCCCAGGCGCGCATGTTCACCGATGACCAGATAGTGGGTTTTGTCGATCTTCCCGACATGACGAGCACTCAGTGCCGCATCGTTCGCGTGAGCGGCGACTCTATGAGCCCTGTGATTCGTAATGGCGACTATATTGCCGTGCGTGAGCTCAGCAATCTGCGTCAAATTTTTTGGGGGCAGATTTATGTTGTGATCCTCGACGATTATCGCCTTGTCAAGTACATCCGTCGCCACGACGACCCTTCGATGGTAATTCTGCGCAGCGAGAACAAGCGCTACGATGATATGGAAATCGAGCGTAGCGAAATACGCGACCTGATGTTCGTCCAGAACATCATCCACGTCGACACAAGAATGTAAAAATAATGCATAATTCACAATGTACGAATTCATAATGCACATTTTTTTTAATGCAGAATAACGAAAATATAACCCTTCACACTTTGCCTAACGGTCTGCGTATGGTGCATGTGCAGCGCAACTCGCCGGTGGCTTGGTGCGGACTGGCGGTGAATGCTGGCAGTCGCGATGAGCTGAAGGGGCAGTTTGGGTTGGCACACTTTGTGGAGCACACCATCTTCAAGGGTACCAAACGCCGCTCCTCCACGCGCATCAACAACCGCATGGAGCAGGTTGGGGGAGAACTAAATGCCTATACCACTAAGGAGAGCACCATGCTCTACTGCATCTTCCCTGTGGAACATTTGGAGCGTGCGGTTGAGCTGATTGCCGACCTTGTGGAAAATTCGGTATTCCCTGAGCACGAACTCTCGACCGAGCTCGATGTCGTACTCGAGGAAGTGGCAAGCTATCGTGACGCTCCAAGCGAGGCGGTATATGACGATTTTGAGGATATGCTCCTAAACGGCAGTCAGTTGGGACACAACATCCTGGGAGAGGAGAAAGACTTGAGGCTGCTCACTTCGGGGCATTGCCTCGACTGGCTCAAGCGCCTGTATGTGCCAAGCAACATGGTGTTTTTCTCGCTCGGCAGCACGCCAGCCGACAAGGTGCTCCGTCTTGCCGAGAAGTATTTTGCCATCCTCTCGCATGCCAAGCGGGGTATTAGGCGCAAAGCACCTGCCGAAATTGCTCCACAGCGCAATGTTGTGGATTTGGGGCTTCACCAGTCTCACACCATCGTGGGGGCTAAAGTGCCCGGCATGTACGACGACCGGCGTTTCGCCTTTGCTTTGCTCAACAACATTCTGGGTGGTCCAGGCATGAACTCTCTGTTGAATGTAAGCCTGCGCGAAAGGCGTGGATTGGTATATACTGTGGAATCGTCACTGGTGACATTTACCGACTGTGGAATGATACAAATCTATCTTGGCTGCGAGCACGAGAAGCTCAAGAAAGCACTTAAGCTTATAGGTAATACTGTTGATTCTTTAGCACAAACTCCATTGAGTGAGCGTCGTCTCGATGCCTACAAGCGTCAGTATTGCGGACAGATGCTCGTGGCCAGCGACAGTGCCGAGGTGAGCGCAATGGCGGCAGGACGTGGACTGCTCTACTACAAAGCTGTGAGCACTTTGCAGGAAAATATCGACTGCATCATGAGTGTCACTCCGGCTCAGCTTCAGCAAGCTGCCCAGTCCATAGCCCTCGACAATTGCTCTATCCTCACATTCAAGTAAAAATGTGTACTTTTTTGGCATTTTTCTTGCAATGGTGGCAAAAATTGACTATTTTCGTGACGTTTTTCTAAGAATATGAAATTATTAACTTAAAAAATATACTATTATGGCAGAAGTAAAAACATTTCTTGACGCAGCCGAGAAAAAGATGAACGAGGCTGTGGCTTATCTAGACGAGACTTTGTCACGCGTGCGCGCCGGCAAGGCAAATCCCAAAATTCTTGACCCCATCAAAGTGGAGTATTATGGCTCGATGATGCCCATTGCCAATGTGGCAAACGTGGCCATCCCCGATGCCCGCAGCATCACTATCACCCCTTGGGAGAAACCAATGATCAAGGTGATTGAGAAGGCTATTCTCGACTCCAACATCGGCATCACACCCGAGAACAACGGCGAGATTATCCGCCTCAATTTCCCACCCTTGACCGAGGAGCGTCGCAAGCAGCTCGTAAAGGAGGCCAAGGCCGAAACCGAGAAGGCAAAAGTGAGTGTGCGCAACGCCCGCCGCGAGATGATCGAGGGCTTGAAGAAAGCCGTGAAAGACGGTATGCCCGAGGATGCTCAGAAAGACGGTGAGGAGAAGGTTCAGAAACTCCACGACAAGTTCCTGAAGAAAATCGACGAAGTCTTTGCCGCTAAGGAGAAAGAAATTCTCACGGTATAGTACGAATTTTTCCAATATTTATAAGGAATCGCAAGAAATTGAGCATTTTCTTGCGATTCTCTTGTTTTATTGGCAGAAATGCCATAAATTTGTAAGCAGCTAAACAAGCTTTTAATTGATTCGGAATATTTTACTAACATAACATAAATCATTATGAAAACAAAATTACTCAAAATCATTGCTGTTCTGCTCATGACAGTAACGGCATTAGGCAGTCTGGCCCAGGAATTTTCGGTGGGAAACCTCAAGTATAAGTTCCATAATGGCTATGTCTATTGTGCAGGACTTAGTACATCGGCACAGAGCCAGTCGAACCTATCTATAACCATCCCATCGGTGGTGAGCTACAACGGCACGAGTTATCGAGTGACTGGCATCGATGCCCAATCATTTGAGAATGCGACCAACCTCGTGGGCGTGAATATGCGCTTCGGTGTGGGAACCATAGAGAACAAGGCTTTTAAAGGCTGCACCGGCCTTACCTACGTGCGCCTGCCGAGCTCACTGAAAACCATTATGAGTGATGTCTTTCAAGGGTGTACAGCAATGACAGCTGTTTATTATGCCGGTTTCGACTTTCCATGGTCGGTTGCCTCTACAGCTTTCCCAAGCAACAGCGGCATGAACCTGTATATTCCTTATCAGTCGCGAAGGACTCCGGCAGAGTATAAAGCCAATCCTAATTTCTCTAGATTTACTAACGTTTTTAATACAAACCAAGCCTACGACTACTATATTACTGACGGTGGCGCTTACTGTATAGGCTGGCCCGATAAATATGGGGCAAGCACAGTGCGCAGTGCCACACTCACCGGATTCATAGGTGGTGGCGACACCAGCAATGGTACTGTCTATAAGCCTACAGATAAACAATACTACATGGACGGATTCACCTTCTCAATCGACACCATAGGCGCCCATGCTTTCCAAGGGCAGACTACACTCAAGACCATTGACCTTACTAACCTGTCGAATCTCAAGTTTTTTGATAGTCAGGGTGCTAATGAAGGAATTGGAAATGTGACAAGGTTGGTGCTTCCTAAATCCAACTTCAGTTTTTATGCCACGTCTTTCCTTCATTTCAGCTCGCTTACAGCATTTGAGTTGGCTTCAGGAAGCACGAAATACTCAATCTACGATGGATGCTTCTATAGCTATGACAAGACGGTGTTGTATAAAGTGCCCAATGCCAAGACTGGAGAGGTTTCTTATGCATCCACTCTGAAAACAGTGTGGAATTGGAGCCACTGTAATTGCACTAAAATCATTCGCGCAATGTTGCCTTATGGTGTTACCTCCATTAATGCGGGAGCCTTCGCTAATACTAGTAGCTTGGACTATGTGCGTATCCCCAGTTCCGTCACCAATTTGAGCAACGATCGTGTGTTCAATGGCACCAAATATAATAATTGGATTATTTGCAACATGTCTAATCCTCCCACAGTGGTTGCAAGCAGTTACTTTGGTGACAACAGCAATATGTCCCTGTATGTACCCTATGAAAAAGAGTGGACCTATGGCAATGTAGGATGGACCGGTTTTAAAGATGTGAATAATATGGGACGGCAGGCTTACGACTATCCCAACATTCCATGTGGCTATGGCAGCTTGGCTTGCTCTGTGACCAGCACCGCCAGCGCGACAGGTGCCGATGGCATTACTTATGACGGTCGCGTGCGAGTGGTGTGCAACGGTACTACTTCTAGGGATGACGGTGAAAGTCATGTCTACATTCCTGCCAGTATCAGCATGAATGGAAAGAGTTACGTCATCAACAAGATTGGCGATGAAGCATTCAACAATCGCACCAGCAACTTCACAGTGGGTGGGTGTGTCAACATCGATACCATTGGTGTAGCTGCATTCGATAACCAGGCTGTCACCAGCTATCCCTTTACACACAATTTAAAGTATATCATGGGCTATGCTTTCCGAGGGTCGTCACTCTCAGGAACTGTCGCATTGCCCTACGGCGTCGCTTTGGTTGGAACTTCTTCATTTGGTAATGGTAAATATAACCGAATTGTTGTGCCCAGCTCTGTGGGCACTATATACGGCAGTTTCTGCTCAGGTACTTCTACGCTCTCGGAGTTGGTACTCAATCTGAAGGGTAGCGGTTTATATAACTATAATGGCTGGGACCTGACTGGTGTGCCTGCCGATTGCCGAATCCTCGTGCCAACTGGCACGGTCAACCAGTATAAACAGAACAGTAAGTTAAGCAGTCGCGCCAATTACATTAAGGCTGGTGCTTACGACTTTGCCTTTTACAACAACTATGATAATGGCAAATGGTTCCTGACCGTTTTAAGCGCCAACCCCACAACCTACCAGGGCACCACCTATGCTGGAAAGGCTAAATATGTTTACCATCCCAATATCCAGGCGGCAACCTCAGCAAATAGCTATGGTTTCTCTATTTCGGAGACCGACAAGACCGACCCTAACGACCTGCGCGAGTATCTCATCACCGAAATTGGCGACTCACTTCTCTACGGCAGCAAATTTACTAGCGGCAACATCCCGTCTGCTGTGACACGCATTGGTCAGAGCGCGTTCCGCAATTGTGACTATCAAGTCCACAGCCCGATATTGCCAGAAGGTTTGACTTTCATCGGCCACGACGCATTCTATGACAGTAAAATCACAGGTGAGGTGTTGGTACCGAGCACGGTGACCACTCTCGAGGAGTTTTCTTTGTGTGCCTCGACTCTGAACTCTATAGTATTTCCCGATATTAATCTTCCCACCATGGGTAGATGTGTGTGGAGTCAGTTCATCAAATATGGTGTGTATGTGCCTAATTACCGAGCATATCAATACCTGGCCAAGGCCAACTCATGGGGTTCTGGCTATGCCGACAAACTTGCAGTGTGGATTATGCCTGATGCATCCACTGAGATGTTTAGCTCGGTGGTTCCGGTTGATTTCTCGGGGACTGCAGTCAAGGCCTATTATGCCAGCGCCTACAATAAGAACAACACTGGCAAGGAGTTGACAATGACACAGGTTAGTAAGATACCCGCCAGAACAGGTGTGCTCCTGACTAACTTGCAAGCCAACAGCCGACAAAGATTCGATCGACCCTCGGGAAGTGTTACGGCTCCGTCAACCAACTATCTGGTGGGAACTCCTGATACCTGGGTCGATATTTCCGAAGAGGAAGTGGGTTATGTTTGGTTCTCCGCCACTTCAGGTCCTAACAGCCAACGCTTTGTTAGACCTACTACGTCTACCAACTCAACCCTTGGTAGCGCTTACCTCAAGCTCACCCCTAGTGAGGCAAGTGGCAAGCCACAGGTTTTCACCAACCTCTTCCCCGGTTCCGGTTCTGGAAGTGCCATTCCTGGCGACGTGAACGGCGACGGCATTGTTTCGAGTGTTGACGTGACTGCACTTTACAACTGGCTCCTCAATGGCGATGCTAGCGCTATTGTCAACGGCGACCAGGACGGCGACGGAATAATAACTTCAGTCGACATAACCATTATC
>JAFZAC010000002.1 GCA_017548365.1 Muribaculaceae bacterium | reverse complement strand
CGGTTGCGACCTCGTCTCGGGGTCCCGCTTCGCATCTCCCCGCGCGTTCCCGTCACATGGCTTCAAGGCACCACCGGCCTGTTCCCTGCGGGCGATGCACAATGCATAATGCATAATGCGGAACTGATTTCCCGCGCGATGATGGGCGCGAGCCGGAACGACATTCAGGTGATGATAGCGTGAGGGTCCCACCTCTTCCCATTCCGAACAGAGAAGTTAAGCCTCACCACGCCGATGGTACTGCGAAAGTGGGAGAGTAGGTAATCGCCCCCTAATGGAGAGCTCGAGGAGAAATCCCCGGGCTCTCTTTTATTTGATTCCTTTAAATCCTTTACCCCTTTTAGTCAACTGTAATAAAATAAGATTGCTGTTCTCACGTTTTATTATTACCTTTGCACTATAATTTGGAACTATGGCCATGAACTTGCGCAATATTTATGATTCACGACGCATCTGGAAGATGGCGCTGCTGGCGGTATCATTGATACTGGTAGCGGTATTTATCTATTTTTCCAATAATTTGGTGAAAGATCTCGCCAAGCAGGAGCGTGAGCGCATGGAGATTTGGGCCGATGCCACTCGTGAACTAACTACATCGACCGAAACCGATGTAGACTTCCTGTTCCGCATCATCCAGGGTAACCGAAACATTCCTGTGTTACTGGTTGACGAGCAGAATAATATTATCGAGCAGCGCAACTTCAAACTTCCAGAACCAGGCGATACCGCTAAGATGATTGACGAATATTCGAAGGTGAATAAAGCTTTCCTTACCAAGAAGCTGAATAAATTGCGCAACTCCACTAACAATATCGAAATACGTATTGATGACAATACCAAGCAGATGCTTTACTACGAAGATAGTGACGTTCTGCGACGACTTGCTTACTATCCCTACATACAGCTTGCCGTTATGCTGCTATTCCTTGGCATTGCCTATTTTGCCCTCATCAGTGTTAAGAAGGCAGAGCAAAACCGTGTGTGGGTGGGACTCTCGAAGGAGACGGCTCACCAGCTGGGGACACCCATTTCGTCTCTCATGGCATGGACGCAAATGCTAGAGTCGATGGGGGTGGATAAAGACATTATTACCGACATGAACACCGATGTGCACCGCCTATCGGTGATTGCCGACCGTTTCTCGAAAATTGGCTCTATGCCCGACAAGGAACTCACATTCATAAATGAGGCAGTGGAGACGAGTCTCACTTATATGCGCACTCGCATTCCCAAGCATGTGACGCTCACGATACATGCCGACGAAGACAAGAATTGCGGTGTAATGCTTTGCCAACCGCTCTTTGAGTGGGTGATGGAAAACCTAACGAAGAATGCCGTTGACGCCATGAGTGGACAGGGTCGCATCGACATCGTAGTAACCAGCGACGCACAGCATGCCCACCTCTATGTTAAAGATACAGGTAAGGGCATCCCACGAAAGAACTTCAAGAATGTGTTCAATCCAGGCTTTACTACCAAGAAGCGTGGATGGGGATTGGGACTAACTCTCGTTAAGCGCATTATAGAGGAATATCACGGCGGCAAAATCTATGTCAAGGAATCGGAAGTAGGCAAGGGCACGACATTTGCTATAGAGATTCCTAAAGTGAAATAAACCACAACGTTATGCCTTCACCACAATACATAAAGATGCTCGGAACGGGTAGCGCGATGTGTACTCGTTGCTACAACACTTGCTTCTATCTCAAGTCTCAAGCAGGGCAGCTTATGGTCGATGCGGGCGGAGGCAACGGCATCTTCCGGCAGCTCTACCGTGCAGGAATTGATTACACGCAAATTCATAATCTCTTCGTTACCCACGTCCATACCGATCACATCATGGGTGTAATCTGGCTCATTCGCAAGATTTCTCCGTTGCAGTATAAAGGCAAGTATAACGGCAATTTAACAATCTACTGCCATAAAGAAGTGAAACAGGCTTTGCTCTCCATGTGCAACATTATGATTCCCGCCAAGATAATGTCGGCAGTAGGCAAAACCATTATCCTGCGCGAGGTGAATGACGGCGAAACTCTCGATATCGACGACATGAAGGTGACCTTCTTCGACATTGGCTCCGATAAAACGTTGCAGTACGGTTTTAGTGCTGTGATGCCCAACGGTCAACGCGTGGTATGTCTAGGCGACGAGCCTTACAAAGCGACGAGCGAGCACTATGTGAAAGGTTGCGACTGGCTGCTTTGCGAGGCTTTCTGTCTCTATCGCGACCGTGAACAGTTCCGCCCTTACGAGAAGCATCACAGCACAGTTATCGATGCTGGCAAGCTTGCTCAAGAACTGCAAGTCAAGAACTTGCTTCTTTATCACACCGAGGACACTCGACTGATGGCGCGCCGTGACAACTACACTGCCGAGGCTCGCACTGTCTACTCGGGCAATATTCATGTGCCAATGGACCTCGAGACAGTCAACCTTTAGTTTTTTCAGGTTATATAAATAACGCTTGGCACCGTGTTGAGTGTCAAGCGTTTTTGATAATGTTATAGTATGTTGTGATTTAACCCGAATCTGTTATAGCATAAAAGACTGTAAAAATAATCTTCCGTTGGCCTAATGACCGATTTGGGTTTAAGCTTTACCTTTGCAGCATTCGCCATCGCCATGATGGTGACCTTCGCAGCCTTCCTTATCGCAGTCGTTGCTTTCGCAGCCGCCACAGTCACCACCGCCACATCCACCGCACTGGTGGCGTGGGGGATTCTTCTCTTCCTCGGTGGCTTCGCGCACATTGATCACCTTGCCAGTGTATTTCACTGTCTCACCGGCGAGTTGGTGGTTGAAGTCTATAGTTACGGTATCGTCGGTAATACTCTTCACAATGCCTTCGATGCGCATACCGTCGGCTGTCATCATAGGAACGAAGGCTCCTTCGTATACGCGTTCGTTGTCAAACTCGCCCTCAATAACAAAGAGCGACTTGTCTAGCGCTTGCACCAGTTCGGGATTACGCTCGCCAAACGCCTCGGCGGGAGGAAGGATAAAGTCAAACTCGTCGCCGGCTTTCAAGCCTTCGAGCTTGTTCATGAAAGCCTCGAGCATCCCTGGCTCGTGTCCGAAGACGAAATGGTCGGGCTTGTCGGCTTTAAACTCATAAATCAAGGTGTCGCCATCCTTTTCCACGAGGAAAATTTTGTAGGCGATTTCCACCATTTTTCCGTTGTTGATAGTTTCCATATTATTTTGTATTAAATTTTTCCACTGCAAAAATAGTGCTTTAATAGCCAATCTACAAGAAAAAAGCCATAATTGAGCTGTAAAAAATGATATTTAATCAAATGAGATGTTGCTCGCTGTAAAATAAGTGATTATCTTTGCACTTTAAATCAAGTCTCAATGAAAGAAGCAGGAATACAACAGATAAATCTCACCGATGTGCCACAGATCTCTGGACACATCAAATACTTTGACGGTGAAATAGGTTTTGCCGATGACATCCATACTGCAGCTACCTTTGTCGATGCATACAAGGTGAATTTCGTTGCGATGATATTCTGCACCAGCGGCAATGTGTCGATGAAAATCAACGGAGTGAAATATGATATCAGGGCCAACGATGGGCTGCTTATCGACATGCAGAGTGTGGTGAGCGACATCTCCCATGACAGCAACATGAATTGCAAGATAATATGTATCTCGCTTGAGGGAGGCATCACTTTCATGACCAAGAGTGTCTTTGAAGCATTCCTGCGAATAAAGCAGAACCCTGTTGTTCACTTTTCGCGTGATGAGATAGAGCTTATGAGCCGTTACTACGAGCTCGCTCTTTTCAAGATGGAGCACCCTGGCGTGGGATCGAGTGGCAAAGAGACGATGCACACAATTCTGCGCGCCTACGTACTTGATATGATAGCCAACCTCACTAGCCACTACGGCGAGGACCACGATATGGCTATGATGCGCCAGAGCGACCGAATATTTCACCGCTTCATCTTGCTACTGGCAAAGAGCAACGGTACCCAGCACAGCGTGAAAGATTATGCCGATGAGCTCTGCGTCTCGCCCAAGTACCTCACTAGCATATGCCGCAAGCACGAGGGTAAGACGGCGAGCGACCTCATCACTTTCAACACCGTGGGGCATATCAAGCAGATGCTGCTCTACAGTTCGCTAAGCATAAAGGAGATTGCTTTGCAATTAGGCTTCGACAACCTGTCGTTCTTCGGCAAGTATGTGAAGAAGCATCTTGGACAGTCGCCAAACAACTACCGCAAGCTTAATGGCTACGGACGGTAAAGCCCTCTAAATTACAAAAGAAGAATGAAAATTAAAGAGAGTCAGGCATAATTGCTTGACTCTCTTTGGGTTGTCCTACCCGGACTCGAACCAGGAAATGCGGCACCAAAAACCGTTGTGTTACCATTACACTATAGGACAATCTTAACATTATGAGACCTTGAGGTGTGTTCTATAAATTTCAGAAATTTAATTCTTTATTTTCTAAGTCATCTTTTTTTAGTTTTTGGCTTCTTTTGTTTCATCAACTTGACATGTAGTTTTCTACAATGTCTATTGTTGTTGACTCAAAATTTACTCAAAAATCAATAAAGATTTGACTTAAGCAATTTGTAGAACTCACCTCTTAGTCCCAAATGCGGTGCAAAATTACTGCAGTTTCAGCAATCTACCAAATTTTTTGCGATTTTTTTTATTTAGTTTCACCCAAATACAGTGTTAAAATTTTCTTGGGGCAGTAGTGAGACCTGTCTCGTTCAAAATCGAGCCTGTTGTCAATGTGAGCTGCAACAGTGTTGCAGCTAAAACCGGCGGGGTAGTGTTCAGTACTGCGAGCTAAGCGGCTCGCATCCCTCAGCGTGCAAAGCACGCCTCTTTCTCTCCCCTCTCCCCTGTTTTTTTAATATTGTTTCCCACACCAATCAGTTCTTACATTTGTCGCAAAAAATAAAAAATTAACTCTTAAAATCCACTATTATGGCAACACGTGAAGAAAAAAACACAATAACCAATATCTTCCGCATCCGCGCACTAGAGGAGGAAATAAATTATAGCGATTTTTACAATGACAAGGAACTCGGCAAGGTGTTCAATTCCAAGTCTATAGAGGGCGTCGTTAGCGATACACAGCCGCCAGTCAACCTCTGGCACGATCTTTGGTACCAGGGTGAAATGGCGTGCCTCTTCGGCGAGCCCAACGTGGGCAAGACCATCCTCGCCATGAAAATCGCCACCGACGTCATCAAGCGAGGACAGGATATACTCTACTTCGACTTCGAGAACGCTGAGCACCAGCTTCTGCCGCGATATAAAGGAGAAGATAAACCACTGGTAAGCATCCTGTCCCTAAACTATGCCAACAAAAACATCAATAAAGACAATCGCAGCATGCTCAGCTACATCAAGAGACAGATCATCTTGCGACGTGCACACATTATTGTAATTGACGACATAACTCACCTCTTTGGCTCAGGAAATCAGGCCGACGTGAGATACGTGCTCAACGAACTCAGGTCATGGACAAAATACCTCAGAGTCTCCATTCTCGTGCTGGCGCACTCCAAGAAAAAAGGACTCAACCAGCTAGCCAACATCGAGCAACTTGCTGGCTCATTCGAGTGCGCCTATTCTTTCGACTCCATATTCTCGCTCAATAAGGCAAACCGCTTCAACGACAAGGAGCGAGGCATCTCACACTACATAAAGCAGCACAAGACACGAATGGGCCAGATTAGGTACGATGAAGAAAATGTTATTACTCTTAAGATGCGTTTCGACGACGACACCAAGTCACTCTCAATGTGTGACCTTTGCGAGAACGGAAACGAGCGACAACTAATCCGTGACTTTGGATACTACACCGATCAAGAGATAATCGCAGCCATCATCGCCTTTAAGGAAAAATTCTACTCTATACGAGAAATCTCCGAGATGGTCGGAGTGTCAAAGTCACAGGTGCATCGACTGCTGAAGGAACACTACACACCACACAAGCCACAACACGATGACGAGCGCAAACCACTACCTCCAGTCTCCGAAGAGGAACTCAACCCTTACCCCATCAACTCTCATGTTTACCTTGATGAGGGAGAAGAGGCTCTTCTCTACGGCGACGATACCCCCATCAGTTATGCTCCCTATTATCCACCAGGACACCCTTACCACGAAGATGAACAGCCGTCCCAACTGTCCCAAGAATCCCTATCCTCTCAAGAGTCCCCATCGTCCTAATCTAACCATGATTTCAAATCGTTTATATAAAAAAGAAAAGGAAAAAGAACTTTTAATTCTTCTTCCTTTCTAATCTCTCTCCTCTTCCCTGAATACCAGCTAATGTTTAGAGGATTTTACCAATTTTGCGCGCAGAGCTAAATTCTGCATTCTGCATTCTGCATTGTGCATTGTGCATTCTGCATTGAAAAATCTTCCCTTATTTAGCAATAAGCAGGAAGTAGTTTTTCTTTCCGCGTTGTGCCAGGATATACTTGTCATTGAGCAGGTATGAGCTGTCGACAGTCATGTTTGGGTCGGCAATCTTTTCCTTGTTGATGCTCACGCCGCCGCCCTGAGTCATCTTGCGCATTTCTCCCTTGCTCGGGAAGACTGCTGCGTCGTCGGTGAGCAGGTTGATTGCGGGAACTCCTGCACTGAGGGCATCGCGGCTTACCTCAAACTGAGGCACGCCTTCAAACACCGATAGCAAAGTGTCTTCGTCAATCTTGTGCAGAATGTCCTTTGCCTTGTTGCTGAAGAGGATTTGCGAAGCCTCCACAGCCATCTCATAGTCCTGGGCCGAGTGTACCATTGTGGTAATCTCCTTTGCAAGACGCTTCTGCAATGGGCGCAGACCTGGGTCGCGCTCCTGCTCTTCCTCGAGAGCTTTGATCTCCTCTTGAGGTAGGTCGGTGAAAATCTTAATGTATTTGGCCGCGTCGGCATCACTCACGTTGAGCCAGAACTGGTAGAACTTGTAGGGAGAGGTGCGGGCTGGGTCGAGCCATACGTTGCCACTCTCAGTCTTGCCAAACTTGCCGCCGTCGGCCTTGGTGATCAATGGGCAGGTAATGGCATAGGCCTCGCCACCGTTGATGCGGCGAATGAGCTCAGTGCCGGTGGTGATATTGCCCCATTGGTCGCTACCACCCATCTGCAGGCGGCATCCCTCATGCTCATATAGGTAGAGGAAGTCATATCCCTGCAGCAGTTGGTAGCTGAACTCGGTAAATGACATGCCGTGGTCGGCGTTGGCTGCCAGACGCTTCTTAACACTGTCTTTAGCCATCATATAGTTGACGGTGATGTGCTTGCCTATATCGCGAATGAAGTTCAGGAACGAGAACTCCTTCATCCAGTCGTAGTTGTTCACGAGGATGGCGTGGTTAGGAGCATCGCTGTCGAAGTCAAGAAAATGTGCGAGCTGCTTGCGTATCGCCTCCTGATTGTGGCGAAGGGTCTCCTCGTCGATGAGTTTGCGCTCTTGCGACTTCATTGATGGGTCGCCAATCATACCTGTGGCGCCGCCAATCAAGGCGATAGGGCGGTGGCCAGCACGCTGGAAGTGCTTGAGCATCATGATGCTTACCAGGTGTCCTATGTGCAGCGAGTCGGCTGTTGGATCTATGCCCACATAGGCGCTCGTCATCTCTTTGTTCAACTGTTCTTCTGTGCCTGGCATGATGTTGGCAATCATGCCTCTCCATGTTAATTCTTCTACAAAGTTCATAATTATATATATGTGTGTTTAGTGATAATTCAATTTTCAAGGTGCAAAATTACACAAAATAATTCACAATGCACAATTCACAATGCACAATTAAGAAAAGTCGTTGTGCAAGCCAAGAAAAAAATGCGATTAAGCGAGCAAAAGCTGAGCTTGCTCAATGCCTTTCGAGCGTGAGCATTTTATTCAAATACAAAATCAAAGTACAGCGTTTTTCGTTTTTAGTTGCTGCGAATGGGTTTGTTATTGGTTGGCTGGTGCCATTACGGCGTTCCAAACGGCGTGAGAGAGTGTTTTGTTGTCGTCGTCTTCGCTGCATTCCCAATAGAGCATTCCTTTGAGTCCTAGTTGGTGTGCCCATTGTCCTTTTATTGCTATGCTTTGTGCGTTGTCGTATGAGCCGAAGAATGTGCCATTACGGGTTACATATGGCGTCTGTGCCGCGTCGCTCCAGTTGTCGATTACATACTCGTCGCCTAGCGAGCTGAGGTTACGATAGTCGATTACGGCGTTAGTTCCGTCCCAAGCATGGCGCATATAGAATGGTATGCCTAGCACTATCTTGTTCATAGGGAATCCTGCTGCGGCATAGGCGTTGATGGCTCGTTGGCAGTCCCAGTAAGATGCCGGATGGTTGATTGCCGACTGGAAATTCGGAGCTGCGTCCATGTCGTAGCTCATTAGGTTAACAAAGTTGACGTATGGCTCCACTGCTGCGATGTCGATGTATCGGAATCCGCCTGTGGTGGGTTGTTTGTCTTTGACATACCCTGCAAAGGTGAGCAAATAGCGGTTGCCGAGCGTCTGCCTGAGCTGCTTCATGAGAAGGGTGTAGTTCTGTGTATCGACTGCCGGGTTGCAAGCGGCACCACTCCAAGAGAGCCCTGGGAACTCCCAGTCAATATCAATGCCATCAATTTTCCATTGTTGGCAGAAGTTGAGGCAATCCTGTGCGAAACGTCGCCTGTTGTCGTCGGTTGCAGCAATAGCCGAGAATCCGCCGTCCTGATAGTTATCGGAATTCACCACTGTGTGCGAGAACGAAAGGCAAATTTTAAGGTCGGGGTTGTCCTGCTTGAAAGCGATGAGCTGCCTAAGGATAGATGTGTTGTCGTCGTCCTGGAGGGCAAAACTAACGTAATTGCCGTTGCGCACATAGACTTCGGCAAAAGCATAGTTGATGTGAGTGACTATAAAAGGATTGGGTAAACGGTTACCAGCATAGTAGGGACAATAGGCTGCCACCACCAGCTGCTGTGGTTCTGGGTCGGGCTCAATGCCTAATAGCACATTATATATAATGGTGATGTCAATGGCACTGACAACTCCATCTTGGTTAACATCGGCGGTGATGATATAGCTGTTATCGATGCCTAGCAAAACGTTATAGACAGCGGTGATGTCGACAGCCGTCACCGAGCCGTCGCGGTTCACGTCGGCTCGTCCTGCATTAGCCACAAAAGCTGCAAGGCACAAAAGCGATATGGCAAGAACTCGTTTCGTGAGAGTGTTTTATTTATTAGGTTTAAACCAGTTGGCGCGGATAAGAATGTCACTAATGCTCCATGCCTGTTTCTGTGATGGCAGTAGTGCAGATGTGCCTACTGCCTCGTCGGGTGTTACTGCTGCCGAGGTGATATCGTTGCGCAAGATGCTGTGTCCAAGACCTTTCCAGCTGTTGATGTTGAGCCCCATCACGTCAAGGATGGTGGGATAAACATCAATTTGCCCTATGGGGCCCTTCACGAACTTTCCCTTGCGGGGATTGACCACTAGCAGCACACACTCGTTGCCGTTACGGCTGAGCGACGGTCTGCCATGCGGGTCGTCGTCGACTGGCTCGCTGTGGTCGCTGGCTATAACGATAACACTTCGTTCGTAGAGCCCGCTTTGTTTTAGGCTCTTGAGGAAGGTATCCAACTGCGTGTCGAAGTAGTGAGTCCTTTCGAGATAGTTACGAACCTCAGGTGTGAACTGTTGGCTTGAGGATATCCACGTGGGCTGACTCCAAGTGCCGTCATAGGGATTGTGCATAACTCCAGTGAAGAGCTGCGCGAAGAAGGCCCCGTTGATGGTGGGCAGGTAGCTGGCAGCAAATTCCATCACCACCTTGTCGATGTTGTAGTTGCATGCTTCAAGCTCCTTTCTTAACTCAGGCTGGTGGTAGAGCGTGTCGAAGTCGTAGGCTCGAGACATCGCTTCCACGTTCCAAAGGCTAGCTTCGTCGCCGCATATCTCCATCGTCTTGTAGCCTCTGTGCTTGAGCATTGAGGTGATGCTTGGGAAGGTGCGGTCGCTGTACTCCATTGCTACCGACTTGTCGAGCATGGGGAGCAGTCCCGTTTGATACATGAATTTGCCGTCGCTCGAATGCCCATGCTTAGCTTGTGAGATCATGTTCAGGCATACAATGTTGGCGGTGTCGGCCGCAAGGGCGTTGAGTGTGGGAGTGACTGGTTTGCCGTCGATATCTAAGTTCACCACCCATGCATTTAGCGACTCTACCATGATGAAGATGAGGTTGGGGCAGTCAATAGTGGTGACGTGAGGATTGTCGTGATAATCGGGACAGTTCTGCTTGATGAACTTCTGAGCCAGCCCCTTGTCATTGTCGCTCACCCCCGTGTTGATGCTCGTGATGAAGTTGAATAGAGCATAGCTCATCACGCCGTTGTGCATGATGTAGTTGAGGTGTCGTCCGCCAAGTTTGGCATAGCGTGTGGAGAAGGCGTCGTGCAGATTGTCGTAGCCTTGACGGTTGGAAAGGTAGATGCAGCATGTGATGGTAATGCGCAGTACTACAAAGGTGGCGATTGTGGCGGCAAATGCAAGCCAGTGTCTTTTGTTCACTTTGCTTGCTGGTTGTGATGCTTCGCTTATCTTTTTGTGGCGTATCCACAAGTGGTAGGCATGCAGGAGCAAGGGAAGCAGTAGGACCGCTAACGATTTCTTGGTGACGGCACCTACGGTGCTTTTGATGAGAGTGGCGGATATGTTTTTGACAAGCAGGAACGACGAGAATGGCATCACGTCGCGATAGGTGGGGTAGTAGAGCAGCTGTGCAAAACTCCAAATCGCCACGAGCCAGCAGATGACAATCGCCCAAGTGCGCCGCCACTTGAGTATCCAGCATGGTGCCAGGAGCAGTATGGCGTCGGCAAGATGGTTAAAGAAGAACTTAGTAAGTGGCTGGTTGGACAAAGATCCAAACATTGTGCGCGTGAGTGTGACGCTTACCGTCATGAGCATCACGATGATAAGAATCCCTGCAAGGATGAAAAAACCGTTTTTCTTTAATGCATCTCGCATTTGCAATTATGCATTGCCTTTTGCGGCTTCGACCCATTGCTTCACATCATCGGGCATAGGGTTCTTGTAGCCGAGCTTGTACTTCTTGTTGATTTCAAGCAGGTCTTGGAAGAGTTTGCCTGGCTTCTCGATACCACCGAGTGCCTCGACAGTGAGGAATCCCGCCTTCTGGATGGGAGCTACCCACTCGGCTGGAATGCCAAGAGCAGTGTAGGCCTCCTCCTTGTCGCGGTGCTGCACCTTCTCGGGGCGCATCTGTGGGAACAGGAGTACATCCTGAATATAGCTGTTGCCCGTCATGAGCATGGTAAGGCGGTCGATGCCAATGCCAATACCGCTTGTGGGAGGCATTCCATACTGCAGTGCTCGCAGGAAGTCCTGATCGATAACCATGGCTTCGTCGTCGCCCTTGTCGGCGAGTCGCATCTGCTCTTTGAAGCGCTCCTCTTGGTCGATTGGGTCGTTTAGCTCGCTATAGGCGTTTGCCACCTCTTTGCCGTTGACCATGAGCTCGAAACGCTCAGTAAGGCCGGGCTTGCTGCGGTGCATCTTGGTGAGCGGCGACATCTCTACCGGATAGTCGATGATGAAGGTTGGGTCGATAAAGCAGCCCTCGCAAGTTTCGCCGAAGATTTCGTCAATGAGTTTGCCTTTGCCCATAGTTTCGTCAATCTCTATATTGAGTTTTTTGCAGACCTCACGAATCTCGTTTTCTTCCATACCATTGAGGTCGTAGCCAGTCTTCTCCTTGATGGCGTCTAGGATGGGGAGGCGGCGGTAAGGAGCCTTGAAATTGATGGTCTTGCCGTCAATTTCCACCTCGGTGGTGCCGTTGACCTCCATGCAGATGGTCTCGAGCAGTTTCTCGGTGAACGACATCATCCAGTTGTAGTCCTTGTACTGCACATATAATTCCATGCAGGTGAACTCGGGGTTGTGGTTGCGGTCCATACCCTCGTTGCGGAAGTTTTTGCCAATTTCATAAACACCTTCAAAACCGCCAACAATAAGGCGCTTGAGATAGAGCTCGGTGGCAATGCGCATGTACATATCGATGTTCAGGGCATTGAAATGAGTGATAAACGGACGAGCAGTGGCTCCACCAGCGATAGCCTGAAGGGTGGGAGTCTCCACCTCGGTATATCCCGCCTCGTCGAGCACTCGACGCATAGTGCGTACTACAGTGGCGCGCTTGAGGAACGTCTCCTTTACACCTTCGTTGACCACAAGGTCGACGTAGCGCTGACGGTAACGCAGCTCAGGATCGTCGAATGCGTCATAGGTCACGCCGTCCTTCACTTTGACGATGGGCAACGGCTTGAGACTCTTGCTGAGTACCTTGAGAGACTGAGCGTGAATGCTGATTTCACCTGTTTGAGTGCGGAAAACATAACCCTCGATGCCCACGAAGTCGCCAATGTCGAGCAGCTTCTTGAACACCACGTTGTAGAGATCTTTGTTCTCATCGGGGCACAGGTCGTCACGGCTGATGTATACCTGAATGCGTCCCTTCGAGTCTTTGAGTTCCATGAATGATGCCTTACCCATGATGCGGCGGCTCATGATGCGTCCTGCCACGCTCACCTGTCGAGGTTCGGCATCGTCGCTGAAGGAGTCCTTTATCTCGTCGCTCCATGCGTTCACCACGTATTCGGCAGCGGGATAAGGGTCGATTCCCAACTCACGCAACTGGTTGAGGCTGTTGCGTCTAACTATCTCTTGTTCGCTAAGTTCTAAGATATTCATATTGTAGATTTGTTTTTGTCAAAATTGGATTGATGGCATATTAACGTGCAAAGATACAAACTTTTTTTGTTTCAGCATCGTATTATCGTTGAATATTGATTGTAGCATTTTGCTGATTGATGTGTGTTGATTAAGATTAAGGGAGGGTTTGCGTATTTGAAGTGGAATAAAAAACATTAAATCCCGTTAAATTGCCTTAAAATTCTGTCGCTTGACAGGCATTTATAGTGCTTTGCACTGTGTTAGAGTTGGTAAAGTAGGATTTTTTGCCTACCTTTGCAGCGCAATTCCGATGATGAGGGGGCTCATAAGCTTCCTCTATTTTGTTATAATTTGGAAAACATTCAAGGTAATGATCGATAAAAAAGAACTTATTACAGTGGTAGAGAAGGCTCTGGAAGGCACCAAGATGTTTTTGGTTGACATCACTGTATCACACGACAATATTATTGATGTGCAGCTCGACAGCATCGATAGCATAACCATCGACGACTGTATTTCAGTGAACAATGCCGTTCATGAGGCTTTTGACCAGGATATCGAGGACTATGAGCTCACCGTGGGTTCATACAGCTTGACCGAGCCATTCAAGGTGCTCAAGCAGTATGAGAAAAACCTGGGTGGCGAGGTGGAAGTGCTCACACGCGACGGCAAGAAGTTGAAAGGCACGCTGTACATTGCCAACGCCGAGGAGTTCACCATCACAGTGCCCACTAAGACCAAAATAGAGGGTAAAAAACGCCCCGAGATGGTAGATGTGGAGCACACGTTCAAATATGACGAAATAAAATACACTAAAAATATATTACAGTTTTAATCACAATTATGGCTAAGAAAGTAGAAACGGTCGATATGGCCGACCAGTTTTCGGAGTTTAAAGAGTTGAAGAATATCGACAAGACCACTATGATCAGTGTCTTGGAGGAGTCGTTCCGTAGCGTGATCGCCAAAATGTTTGGCAGTGACGAGAATTTCGACGTTATTATGAACCCCGACAAGGGTGACTGTGAGATTTATCAGAATCTTGAGGTTGTTCCCGACGGCGAGGTTGAGAATCCCAACCAGCAAATTGGCCTCAGCGACGCTCGCGAGGATGATGACCCCGATTGCGAGATAGGTGAGGAACATACTCGCAAGATCGACTTCGCTAAGTTTGGACGTAGAGCTATTCTTAACCTGAGGCAGACTCTGGCAAGCAAGATACTTGACTTGCAGAAGGACGCCATATATAATAAGTTCAAAGATCTTGAGGGTGAACTTGTGAGCGGAGAGGTATACCAGAGCTGGAAACGCGAGGCTCTGCTCCTTGACGACGACAAGAATGAGTTCATCTTGCCTAAGGAGCAGCAGATTCCCACCGACATTTACCGCAAGGGCGATACCGTGCGTGCCGTGATACATAAGGTTGACAATCAGAACAACAACCCTAAAATCATCGTATCGCGCACTAGTGAGCAGTTCTTGCGCAGGCTTTTCGAACTTGAAGTTCCTGAGATTCATGACGGACTTATCGTCATCCGCGCCGTTGCCCGCAAACCGGGAGAGCGTGCAAAAATTGCTGTCGAGAGCTATGATGACCGTATTGATCCCGTGGGCGCATGTGTTGGTGTGAAGGGTTCTCGTATCCATGGCATCGTTCGCGAGCTTCGCAACGAGAATATTGATGTTATCAACTATACCAGCGATCCCGTGCTCTTTATCCAGCGCGCGCTGAGTCCTGCTAAGATAACTACCATTCGCATCGACGACGAGACCAAGCATGCCGAGGTGTTCCTGCGTCCCGACGAGGTATCTCTCGCCATTGGCCGTGGTGGTTTGAACATCAAACTTGCCTCGATGCTCACCGGCTACACTATCGACGTTTACCGTGACCTTGACAACGATGAGGACGACGTTTATCTTGATCGCTTCAACGATGAGATCGACCAGTGGGTAATCGATGCACTGAAGGCTATTGGCTGTGCAACCGCCAAGGCCGTTCTCAACACTCCACGCCAAGACCTGGTTGACAAGGCCGACCTTGAGGAAGACACCGTTGACGAGGTTCTCGAGATTCTCAGGGCTGAGTTTGAGGACTAATAAAGATAATCTCCTCTCAACACAAAAATTTTACATTAGCAAACAAAATAAAAACTCGTTATCATAATTTCTATGCGTGTAAAAATCAGTAAAGTTATCAAAGATTTGAATGTTGGACTGCAAACCATCCAGGATTTCTTCGCTAAGAAGAAGATAGATCTGGAGGTGACCCCCAACACCAAGATTCCTGAGGACATTCTGGATATCCTCATTAAGGAGTTTAAACCCGATATGGAGCAGAAGCTTAAATCGGAATACCTTACATCTTCTAGGCAGAAAGAGAAGGAAAAGGACAAACCCAAACAAGAGGTTGCGGAAGCTCCCAAGCAACCCGAAGAGGTGGTAATCGAGACCGAGATAAAGAAGCCTAAGGTGTTAGGCAAGATTGATCTTGAGGCTACCAAGAAAAGCTCGAATAAGGCTTCTGCAAAGAGCAAAGCCGATAAGAAGAGCGAACCCGAGGTTAAGGAAGATTCTGCAGCTAAGCCTGTTGAGGAAGTTGTCGATGAGAAACAGGAACAAGCCGCTGTCGAGACTGCAGTTGAAACTGTGGTTGAGGATGCTCCTGTAGCAAAGCAGGAGAAGAAGGCAGAGTTGGAGGAAGTTGCCGCTGGCGACGAGGCTAAGGAAGATATCTTCACCCCATCAACACCTGTGCTCAAGACCAACATCAATGTGGTGGGCAAAATCGATCTTTCGGCTATCAATCAGTCAACAAGGCCTAAGAAGAAAACTAAGGAGGAGCGTAAGCAAGAGCGTCTTGCCAAGGAGAAAGCAAGACTCGGCGAGGACGGCGTAAAGAAAAAACGTCGTCGCATTGGACGCGAGAAAGTGGATATCGAAAAAGCCGCTCAGCAAATCCAGAATAACGCTGGCGGTAAGAACGCAAAGAAAGATAACGAGGGCGGCAAGAAGAAAGAGAAGAAGAGCAAGCGACCACTGCGTCCACAGATTAATGAGGAAGACGTTCAGCGTCAAGTAAAAGAGACTTTGGCCCGCCTCACTAACAAGAAGCAGAACATGGGTGCCAAGTGGCGTCGCGAGAAGCGCGAGGCAGTGCGCGAGGAGGAGAGCAAGGAGGCAGCTCTGCAAGCAGCCGAGAAGAAGATTCTCAAGCTCACCGAGTTTGTGACTGCCAATGACCTTGCGATGATGATGAACGTGCCCATCAACAAGGTGATTGGTACTTGCATGAGCCTGGGCGTGATGGTTTCCATCAACCAGCGTCTCGATGCCGAGACCATCAACATTGTTGCCGAGGAGTTCGGCTTCAAGACTGAGTATGAGAGTGCCGACGTGGTCGAGGCTATTCACGAAGAGGAGGACAATCCTGAAGACCTCCAGCAGCGTCCACCAGTGGTTACCGTGATGGGTCACGTTGACCATGGTAAGACTTCATTGCTCGACTACATTCGCAAGAGTAATGTGATTGCCGGTGAGGCTGGTGGTATCACTCAGCATATTGGTGCCTATAATGTGAAACTGCCCAACGGCCGTCGCATTACCTTCCTCGACACTCCAGGTCACGAAGCGTTTACCGCTATGCGTGCCCGTGGTGCCAAGGTTACCGATATCGTTATCGTAATTGTGGCTGCCGATGACAGCGTGATGCCACAGACCAAGGAGGCTCTGAACCACGCTTCGGCGGCTGGTGTGCCCATCATCTTCGCTATCAATAAGATTGATAAGGATGGCGCCAATCCCGAGAAGATCAAGGAAGAGCTTGCCAACATGAACTACCTTGTTGAGGAGTGGGGCGGCAAGTATCAGAGCCAGGACATCTCGGCTAAGAAGGGTATTGGTGTGGAAGAACTTATGGAGAAGGTGCTTCTCGAAGCCGACATGCTCGACCTCAAGGCCAACCCCGACCGCAAAGCTACTGGCTCGATTATCGAATCTTCGCTCGACAAGGGGCGTGGCTATATCGCCACAGTGCTCGTGGACAACGGCACCTTGCGTGTGGGCGACATCGTTCTTGCCGGTACTCATTATGGTAAGGTGAAGGCTATGTTCAACGAGCGCAACCAGCGCATCAAGGAGGCTGGGCCTTCGTCGCCAGCTCTTATTCTAGGTTTGAACGGTGCACCTACCGCTGGTGACAAGTTTAACGTGATGGACACCGACCAGGAGGCTCGTCAAATTGCCAACCGCCGCGAGCAGTTGCAGCGTGAGCAGATGCAGCGCACTCAGCACCGCCGCACACTCGAGGACATTGGCCGTCTGCGTGCTCTGGGTGAGTTCCATGAACTTAACATCATCGTCAAGGGTGATGTTGACGGCTCTATTGAAGCTCTGGGCGACTCGCTTATCAAGCTATCTACTCCCGAGGTTCAGGTGAACGTAATCCACAAGGCTGTGGGTGCCATCAGCGAGAGCGATGTGACTCTGGCTGCTGCCAGTGATGCATATATCATTGGCTTCCAGGTACGTCCTTCGGTCGATGCTAAGCGTTTGGCCGCTCAGGAGGGTGTGGATATCCGCATCTACTCTATCATCTACGATGCTATCGAGGAGATTAAGAGCGCTATGGAAGGTATGCTTTCGCCCGACATCAAGGAGGAAGTTATTGGCAACGCCGAGATCAAGGAGGTTTACCACATCAGCAAGGTGGGCACAATCGCCGGCGCTATGGTCAAGGATGGCAAACTCAAACGTGGCTGCAAGGTGCGTGTGATTCGCGACGGTATTGTGCGTCACACAGGTAGTCTGGCTTCGCTCAAGCGCTTCAAAGACGACGCCAAGGAGGTTACAAGTGGCTATGAGTGCGGTTTCAGCATTCAGAGCTTCAACGACCTCGTAGTAGGCGACATTGTAGAAGCCTTCGAGGAAATCGAAGTTCAGAAGACGCTGTAATCTCGTTTATGGTTTATCGTTTATCGGAGCCTATGGTGAGATAAACAGCAAAACAACCATTAAACGAACGAGATTTTCAAAGAAGTTCTATAGTTTTCGGTTTTTATTGAGATTATAGAACTTCTTTTTTTACTCCTTTAATTCTTTTAATTCCTTTCATGATTTATTATCTCAACATCGGTTCCAATCTCGATGACCGTGAGGGCAACCTCTGGGCGGCGGACTTAAGACTATCTCTTGACCTTGGATTTGTAATAGCACGTTCATCTATTGTTGAGAGCGAGCCTTGGGGATTTGATAGCGACAATGCTTTCCTCAATATGGGAATCGCCGTCGATAGCCGCTTCACGCCCATCGAGGCACTCAACATCATTCACGATATCGAGCACGAACTCAACCGCGGTCACAGCCACCGCGACAGCGAGGGCAATTATGTAGACCGTTTGGTTGATATCGACATCATGGCAATCGACGACCTTGTCATTGATCTGCCAAGTCTACAAGTGCCGCACCACCACATGCCAAATCGCGACTTTTTCCTGAAACCCATGGCAGAACTCGCCCCATCATGGGAACACCCAATCCTAAACCTCACTGCACAAGAAATGCTTCATAAACTCTCATCAGACAATGGAGTACAATAATTATTGGATTAAAGGCAAACGATTTTGCTAGCAACAATAAAATGACAGGAGAAACAAGGACCTTGTTTCTCCTGTCACTTCTTTTGATTTTTCTCCTTTTGTACCTATTTTGTTTTATCCAAGAATATCATCAAATCCTGCTATTTTATAACTTAATGCCTCTATGTCGTCATGTATGGTCTTGAAAATTTGCATTTTAACTCACTTGTATTGTAAATTTGTGATGTAATCAACAATTAATATTAAGTGAGGTGATGAATGAAATATATTCATACGCTGCGCTCCAATATGAGCAGCCTTATGAGTTGGCGTGCGCATATACTCCAAATTGTAATTGGTTGTATTGTCCTCAATTTGGCTTTATTGAAGAACTCTTTTTTCATACGCTTTAAATAAATATCAAGTTCCTGAAATGTCTAGAACTTCAGGAACTTGTTCTATGTAAGCTTGGAATCATTCCGAGCCTACTGTGTTATAGATGCGATAAAGGCTATTTATTCTCCTTGTCTTTGTCTTTCTCTTTCTTGAAATAGTCGTTATACATCTTGATGCCAAAGATGATGACACTGCATACTGTAGTGACGAGGTTCGTCCAGAATATGGCGAATCCCTCACCGAAAATGCCAAGCATAGCGCCTTGAAGCATGAAGGCGATGCCTCCAATGCCAATCATCAGGAAGGTGGGCAGAGCAATGTCGTCGGTCTTGCGGGTTTTGATGGTTTGCCAAGCTTGTGGTACATATCCAAGAATAAGTCCCACCGAAGCAATTATACCGCAAATGTAGAAAAATGTCCCTGTTGGGTCAAAAAATGATTGCAATAATGTCATAATAGTGTAGTGAAAAAGAGGTTAGTATTATTTTATTTGTTTCATTAGTTCTTTGGTGGCAGTGATTAGTTGGGTGTCGATTCCCAAAACCACGTCGGCTGGGTTGTTGAGTACGAGAATGTCGGGCTCCAGTTGGCTGTTCTCCAAATAGTTGCCTTGAGCTGTTCGGTAACCAATGATAGGGATACCAAAGATGAGTGATTCATCTTGAAGGGTTTCCCACGACACACTGGTCATGGTGCCTGGAACAGGCGCACCAACTAGCTTGCCAATGCCCATTTGCTTGTATACCCATGGTGTACCATGAGCATTGCTGTAGCAAGCCTCGCATTGTAGCATAATGCTTGGCTTGTTCCATCTACGGCTTGGCATGTCGCATGCATCTCGTCCGCGAATCTCTTGTGTTAAGTACTTCTTGCCAGTAAAGAGTACTTCAATGTCTTCGTGCAGACGGCCACCACCATTGAAGCGGATATCAATCACGATACCGTCACACTTGTTGTATTTGCCCAGCACCTTGCTATACACCTCGCGATAGCTGGCATCGTTCATCGACTGGATGTGAACATAACCTAGACGACCGCCAGAGATGCTGTCGACAATGTGTTCGTTGTGCTTAACCCAACGCTTGTAAAGCAGGCTGTTCATAGTGCCGCGGCTGATAGGTTTTACAACTTCATCCCACGTCTCGCCTGTAGCTGGGTTGCGGAACGAAACTAGAGTCTTCACACCAGTTTGTCCGTTAAGCATAATGGTGTGGTCGTTCTCGTAAGTGATTTCCTCGCCGTTGATTTTCTCAACGATGCAGCCTGGTTTAACTTTCGATTTTGACTTGTTGAATGGGCCACCGGTAACAACTTCAGCAACTTTCAGACCTTTGCCTGTGTAGCTCATATCATAGAGCAGACCCAGGTTGGCTGTTGCCTCACCGCCGTTGGGATAGTAGCGGCCGCCAGTGTGCGAAACATTAAGCTCGCCCAGAAGCTCACTCAACAGGTCGGCAAAGTCGTAGTTGTTGTTTATGTGAGGCAGGAACTTTCTATAAGTATTGCAGTTGTCTTTCCAGTTCACGCCGTGGTAGTTAGTGTTATAGAATCTTTCTTGAATCTGCTTTTCGACGTGGTTGAACATATATTCACGCTCGCTTGTCAAGTCCATCTTCATCTTTGCGCTGTAGCTTATTGGAGTAAGTTTGCCACCCGAAACAGTGAGCTTCTGCATTGTGCCGCTACCCAGAATGAAGAACTCTTTTCCGTCCTTCGAACTCTCGATATTGGCCCATTTAGAGTTCATCTTGTTCACAAGCGAAGTGCTACGCTTGCGCAGCTCCATTTTCCATAGGTCATAACCTTTCTCAAACGCCGAGAGGTAATATAGTGTCTCGCCGTCCTTGGTGATGAGTGCTGATGCTATGTCGCTAGAGTTGGTGGTCACGCGCACGATACGGTCCTCGATTCCATCAAGTTCCACCACGATGTCTTTAGATTTGTCGTCATTCTTGGCTTCATCCTTCTTGTCCTTGTTCTTCTCTGCATCTTTTTTTGCTTTTTCATCCTCGGCCTTCTTTTCTTCTTTTTCAGCTTCCTTCATTAGCTCGCTGTCCTCTTTGTTAAGCTGATACTTGTCGAGGGCTTCTTGATTTAAGAAAATCATAGCCAAGTCATCTTGCGAGCCCCATGAGGCATGGCTACGCATGCCATAGCGGTTGGTCTTGTATAAGATGGCATTGCCGTCAAGCACAAAGCGTGGGCTCTCACTGAAATAGGCGCTCTGGGTGAGATTGTAAATGGTACCCCCCTTGGAGCTCACAAGACCTACGTCGCTGTAAGGATCGCGTCCGTTTCCTATGAATTCAAGCGTGAACCATTTGCCATCGGGTGACCACTCGTAGTTGAAACCGCCGTTGGTCTCATACCAGGTGCTGCCGTCGGTTACTTGGCGAGTCTTCTTACTTTTGAGGTCCATTACCATGAGTTTTGTGCGGCCCTCGATAAAGGCGAGCTCCTTGCCATCGGGAGAGTACTGAGGCATAGCACGCTCTACGCTTGTTGAAGGCAGCAGTATCTCTTCCTTGATGGTTGTGGCATTAGGGAAATTCAAGTCTTCCTTGCGCTCAATAGTGGCCTGTACAAGTTGCCAAATGCCGTTGCGCTCGGTGGCATAGGCTATTGTGCGATTATCGGGAGCCCAGCACACACCAGCCTCCTGCTCGGGTGTGTTGGTGATGCGCTTGGTGGTGGCATATTCCACCGAGGTCACAAATACCTCGCCACGCACGATAAACGCCACTTGCTTGCCGTCGGGCGATACCGATGCGCTCTTTGCTCCGCTCGAGAACGATAGGTTCTTAATTTGCTCAGCATCATCGTGGATGAGGTCTATTTTAACCTTAGCTGGCTTTCCGCCTTGTGTTTGAGTGTATATTTCACCATCGTAGGTATAGCACAGAGTGCCGTTGGACGCTATTGATAGGAAACGAACCGGATTTTTCTTAAACGTAGTCAGCGCCTTTATGTTCTGAGGTGCGTCGATGGGGAATGAGTATACGTTAAACGAACCTCCGTCGCGCTCGCTCAGGAAATAGACGGTGTTGCCATCAGCACTTAATACTGGACATCGGTCTTCACCAGCATGAGCAGTGAGATTGGTGTGGAGTCCTGTAAGCACATCATAGCGCCAGATATCGCGAGTCACACTTGAAGTGTGATGCTTGCGCAATGCGTCTTCCATACCTTTTTGATCTTGATAAACAAAGAATTGGCCGTTCTTGTTGAAGGTGATTTCTTCGGCAGGCGAGGCAAGAACTTGAGTGCTTACTCCACCCGTAACAGTAACTTGATATACCTCGGTCATGCGCGAAGATGGGAACAACGCACTGCTGATGGGGTCCTGAATTGCCGCCGAGAAGTATATGTAGCGACCGTCGGGAGTGAAAGTCCATGGTGTCTCGCTAGCACTATTGAATGTCAACTGGCTGGCGGTGCCTCCGTTGCTAGGCATTACAAACACGTCGAAGTTGCCCTTGCGGTCACTTGCAAAAGCAATTTGGCGGCCATCGGGCGACCACACGGGATTGCATTCATAGCTGGGCTGGGTTGTCAACTGAACCGCTTGACCACCGCTTGACGGCACTTTGTAAATGTCACCCTTGTAGCAGAAGGCTATCTCACGCCCATCAGGCGAGATCTGGGCAAAACGTAGCCATAATGGGGTCTCGGCCAGAGCGGTGCCGGCCAGCAATGCAGCAACAGCTGCTAATAATAATTTGATTTTCATAGTGTTTATTATGGATTTATAATTGTTTCAAAGTAATTGGCATTTACGCAATTTGTGCAAAATTAATGAAACCAAAGTGAAAAAACAAATTTATCTTACTTTTCATGTAAGAATGATAGATTAGAAGTTGTTTACAGTCTATGATACCAATGGCAAATTTGTAAAAAAGAGGACGTGTCTTTTTGGACACGCCCTCGGGGCTATACTAGTCATTCCTTATTAGCCATTCCATTAATTATCAACCTATCAAATGCTTATGAAAAAACTTTTACTTTCTTTATGTGTATGTGTAAGCGGTTTTAATCTTTGTCCTCGAATTTAGGGGCATCTTTGCCAGGACCGTTGCCTGGGCATTTGCATCCAGGGCCCATTCCGCCAGGGCCATGACCGGGACCCATTCCACCAGGGCCATGACCAGGACCCATTCCGCCAGGACCATATCCTCCATGACGAGGACCGCGATTACCGTCTTTCATCATTTCTTTGCCTTTCTCTTTCATCTCGGCAAGCTTTGCTTTCTGGTCGGCAGTCAAAATTGACTCAATCTTGCTGTCAAGAGCCTCACGTTCGGCTTTCTCTTGCTTGCGCATCTCTTCCATGCGAGCTTGCTGGGCTTTGTCGAAATCGCTGAAGTACCCCTTCAGTATTGCTTCTTGTTCTTCGGTGAGGTCGAGTATTTTGTCCATTTGGTCCACTTGGTGCTCAATGCGTTTTTCCGGATCCGGTCCGCGACGCTCACGCTGCTTGCATTGTTGGTCACCATCTTTTGCTATTACTACCGATGTGGCTATTAAAGCCATCGCTAATGTTATAAAAATCGTCTTTTTCATGTTACAATAAATTTTGTATATTAATATTTATATGATTATTTTATATATAAGTGGGCTCTGTGATGAAGCAGGTTTGTTACAGAGCCCACTATTGTTTTTTTCTTAGATGAATCCAGCTACGCGGTATACGACTATGCCGTTGCGGCGCATTGGGCTGTACATTACACCATTGTGCACGATGTGCTTGCTGCCGTTGCGGGTAATTACTGTGTGACCAACGGGTAGCGAAGGAACGATCATGCCAATCTGTGGACGAACTACCTCATAACCGCTGTTAATCACGCTGTAGAATACTCCGTTGTCGTAGATGAAACTCACGCCTCCAAAGTTCACAGCAACTCCAGCTGGACGGTGGGTGAAGCGCATGCCATAGTGCATTTTGCCTGAATGACCACCAATTGGGGGCTGTGGTTTGCTTACTCGAGGACCATGACCTGGACCACGCATTTCAACTCTTGATCTGTTGCTCGATGCACCGCCACGTGTTCCGCGTGCCATTGCCTGTGGTGAAGTCAGACCTGCAGTCACCAGGATGATTACGATGCTAAAAATCATTTTCTTCATAATTCTTGAGTTTTTAATGCTGTTGCCAGCGGTTAATATATTTCTTTGTTGCAAAGTTAAAGTGGCTTTCCACCCTGTGCAATACCTTTACCTTAAGTTGGTGGTAAACGACCCGAAAGTGATGGTGAACGACATTTTACTCTGTTTTGCGAGACGTTTCTCATCGCTTTCTGTAGTTTAGATTGAAATGAGTGGCAATGGTTTAGGTATATAGTCGAGGTCAATGGCTAACGACATGAAAGTGATGGTGAACGACAATTTACCCCCTATTGAAGCAACCGTTTTCACCTCTTTAAAACATTTAGGTTATGTATTTTGACTATTATTTAATGTAAAAACACTAACTTTGCAGTCTCAAATGAAAAATGAGAGAGTGATTTTAACTCATATGTAGCAATGTGCTAGGATAGGGCTTAGTATGTCTATAAACATTAAATATCGTGTCTGGATAAAGCCCAAAACAATTATTTTTGCAAATAATCCTAAATTTGCTACCGAAATTGAAAAAAATAATTGTAACTTTACACGCTCTCAGGATAATTACTTCTTAACTGGGTTAGAATGATGGATGTTTCATCGATGAGATGTTCATTAATGAAATTGAACGAGTAATGAATTCTTAAACGAGCATATATTGAAATTATTAATAAAATTAAAATATTGGAATTATGAGTTTTAACAATGCACTAAAGAAAGTACTGGGTCTTGGCGACTTTGGAGAAGGGGTTGACGATCTCGATTACTTCGAGAAGAGAAATTATGACAACCCTTGGCGCAAAGACGAGGACGATAAAAAGTCAAAAAGCAACGATGATAAAGTCAACCAGCCTGAAGCGCAGCAACAGCAGCAGCCCAAACCAGCTTACACAAGAGTGGAGCTGCCACGTCAGGAAGTGGATATGACTGGATTGGCCAATTCTAAAAATGATGGTGTGCCTGAGAACATTCTCAAGCGACTCATGAATATCATCAACGGCAACCTCTCGCCTCACATTCTCAATAACCTTAATGTTGATGCCGAGACCAGAGCCATCGTTGAGAGCCTTAGACCACAATTCCGTGATTATGAAACAAATCTCAGGAAAGAAGTCCTTGACAGTGCGGCCGAAAGGTGGAACAAGGAGAGAGCAGAGATAATTGAAAAACTCAAGGAGACCGATGATAAGGCACTCAAAGCCTATGATGAGATTGAGGAGCTGAAAGAAAAGATTAAGGCTACCGAAAACTCTCGTAAAGGCACTCTCACCAGATATAACGACTTGCAGATGAAAATGCAGAACCTCATGGCGGAAAAGGAAAAAACCGACATGGAGAACCGTAGTCTGCAAAACAAGATGAAAGTGCTACAAATGAACGAGCAGAAAGGTGAAGGCAATGATAAAGCTAAGGAAGAACTGCTCAAGCTCAACGAAGAACTAACCAAGGAAAGAAATGAGGCCATCAAGTCAAGGGAGAGAATAACACAGCTTCAAAAACAAGTTGACGAGCTCAAGGCAAAAGGCGGTGTCGTTGCTCCAACGGCTGATGTTGATGATATTATCAAGGAGAAAGATGCTGAGATCGACAACATGGGTGCTCAAATTGCTTGGCTTCACCGTAAAATTGACCAGACTACCGAAGAACTCGATAAAGCAAACGAAGAACTTGCTCAGGCCGAACAGTTGGCAGAAGAGATTGACAAGTTTGATGAGCTCATGAAGAGAAAGGACGAAGAAATTGCATCTCTTAAGAAGCAGCTTCTGCAGACAAGCAAGGATGACAATCCAATCCTTGACAATCTCGACGACGGCATCGAGTTCACCGGCTCCGACGACGAAGACGAGAAGAACCAGATGTCATTATTCTAAAAAGAACATTTTGGGATAGACAGCAATAAAAACTACCACAGGAGAGACAGGAAAACAACCTGCCTCTCCTGTTTTTTAATATCGCTTTCCACTCCGCCAAGCACTATTTTTGCCATGTGCGTGAACATTATAAGCAATCCTATCTACATGACGTGCATTTTTTTTCTTTTTTTGTTCCGTGGTCCTGTCGCGTCCCCTCGCGCGCGTATATTATAAATATGTGTCCGTCCCGTTTTTATGTTCCAGCAATGTAAAAATCTTCAAAAATCCGCAAAAAACCATTAAATTTTCGTTTTTTCCCGAAAAAACCCCCGTAAATATTTTGCCGTGTGGAAAATCGGTTGTAATTTTGCATCGCTTTTCGGCTCACGAGGACCCCGTTCCGAGTTGAGCGGTTTTTTTGACGCCCTGCCGAAGGGGTGCGGGGGCCGTAAGCCAGAGATCATTGAGATGTTTGCGATGAGGAAATCT
>JAFZAC010000021.1 GCA_017548365.1 Muribaculaceae bacterium | reverse complement strand
GATAAGCGAGTATATCTCCCAACCATTGTCACTGAAAAATGAGATCCTGGAAATGCTTTACTCCGTATTTATTGACGATTTGATAAGTATCCAGGCGTTTGAAAAAACACGCCTTTCCATTACAAAGCAATCAGAGGAAATATTCATTTCATTTTACGTATTGTTGCAGAAAAACTACATAGAGCATCATAACATCGGGTTCTACGCCGATGCGTTGAATATCACAACCACCTATCTGTCACGCATTGTGAAAAGCCTTTCGGGAAGGACAGTAGTCGGGTGCATTGACGAGATGCTGGCTGTTGAGGCAGTTTGGCTACTGAAGTCCACTTCGCTTACAGTGGCGCAGATTGCCGACCGACTTAATTTCTCAACTTCGGCGGCTTTTAACAAATTCTTTAAGCGCATGAGAGGCTGCAATCCACTGTCAGTCAGGGATTACAGATGAAATTCACCCATTAACCTCTAAAATGTATTTTGAAGTATTATTCTGCTCCTTCGGTATCTTCACCTTGAAGTTTGAAGGTTACGGGCAACGTGTACCACACTCTAATTGGCTCACCCTTTGCGTTGCGACCTGGTGAAAACTCGGGCAACAATTTCATTACTCTCACAGCTTCTCGGTCGAGGTCTTCGTTCACAGAGCGGGCTACTCTCACCTCGCCCACCTTGCCAGTTTCTTCAATTATGAACTGTACAACCACTTTGCCTTCAATATGATTTTTGTAGGCTTCTTCGGGATATACCACATGTTCGCTTAAAAATCTCATTAAAGCCTCATTTCCGCCTGGGAAGCTTGGCATGCGATAGGGGCTCATACCAAAGATTTCACTCGAGGTTGTGGTATCGCACACTTGGCTTGGGATTCTGTTCTCGATAGGCATCGCGGTCTTGCTTGGTGTGCCAGCCGTTGCTGCAAGACTTGTAAGGCCAACACCAGCAATTAGCACAGCCTTTCCTAAAGAATGTTTGCGGGAAATCTCTCTTTCAAGATATTGCATCTCATTCTCACATACTGGGCAGCTGCCAGCACAATCGCCCTCGTGATTGCAAGGGGCAGGACTGTATGCTATCCCATTGGCACGAGCAATGTCAAGTCTGATTTGCTTGAGCGTGTTGCAGATTGATTTGCCGTATTTCATATCACAAAGACTTTAGATGATTATACTAATAAAACGCTAAAGTGCTGAAATATTGCGCAATAATGAGCCAATTTACAGCAGATTTAAGGTTTTTTATATAGAATAGTAAGTCCGTCGCGAAGAGGAAGAATAACAGTTTCAACTCTGTTGTCGCGTGCAACGAGGTCATTGAAGTCGAGGATGCCTTGCGTCTGGTCGTCCATCTTCTTGCCGTGTAGGTCGGTGACTTTGCCGTCCCACAGGGTGTTGTCGGCAATGATGAAACCACCGGGTTTCACATGGTCAATCACGAGGTTAAAATAGTCGACATATTTCCGCTTATTGGCATCTACAAACACTAGGTCGAAGTTGCCACCAAGCTTAGGAATAATATCTTTGCAGTCGCCAATGTGGAGCTTGATTTTTTCCCCCACAGGCGATTTGGCAAAATGGGCACGCAAGAAGTCTTCGAGTTCATCTTCCACCTCGATGGTGTGGACTACAGCATCGGCATCCAGCAGACCTTCGGCAAGGCACTGAGCAGAGTAGCCAGAATATGTTCCTAGCTCGAGCACTCGCTTGGGGCGTATCATGCGTACGAGCATTTTCAACAGCCGGCCTTGCAGGTGCCCCGAACACATGCGAGAGTATAGCAGTTCGATGTGTGTGTCGCGGTCCAGCTCATGCAGATGCTCAGGTTCTGCATCGATGTGCGATAATATGTAGTCTTCTAGTTCTTGAGTCATATCTTATAAGTGGAGTGGGGAGAGATGAGAGGTAAGAGAGTCTTTAGGTGCTGTGTATTGAGTCTAGGGCTTCTATGGCGAGGCGATAGCTGTCAAGGCCAAAGCCTGTTATAATGCCCACGCAAGCAGGGGCGAGCACTGAATGGCGGCGTTCGGGCTCGCGCGCCAGGATATTGCTGATGTGAACTTCTACGGCTTGTGCTGGCACCGCACGCAGAGCATCGGCAATAGCTATGCTGTAGTGGCTGTAGGCCCCAGCGTTTATCACTATGCCATCAGCATCTTGTCCCACGCGTTGAATTTCGTTTACTATCTCACCTTCCACATTACTTTGGAAGGTGGTGAATTCAATGTCGGGATATCCAGCTGCGAGCAAGCGCAGATACTCGTCAAGAGTTTGCGTGCCATAAATCTCAGGTTCCCGTTTCCCAGTCATGTTGAGGTTTGGACCGTTGATGATAGATATTTTCATAGATAATATATTGTTTAGCTGCTACAAAAGTATCAAATTCTGAGCGTTCAACATCATTTTTAGTCAAGAAAAATCAAATTTGCATGAAAAAATGTCTTTAATCTTATAAAATGTTTCAAAAAGATTGTTTTACTTTGCATTTGAAAAAACGGGCCGTGTCAGCGCAGCGTGCCTAGAAAAAACTTGACTTAAAACAAATTTTTTTCAAGATTCGATGTTGAGAAAAGGGGCGCTGACCTGATTTCACCATGAATCAACCCAAAAAACACATTATTATGAAAAAGTTTTTATTGATGATTGCTGCTGTTGCAATGATGGTTTCTTGCACTGGCAATTCAAATGGAAGTGGCAGCCAAGCTGCAGGTGACCAAGCTGCGGGATTCTCAGTTCAAAACGGCATCAGCGGAACAACTGGAACTAAGAATTGCCATCTTGTTGGTTTGGGTGTTCCCATCACTTTTGAGGTGGCTGGTGAGGGTGACATCCTTGATGTTACCGCAAAAGTAAAAGTGCAATATAAAGCACCCAGCGACACAACCCAAAAGGTTGAGGTAGAGGATATGACCAAGCCTGCAGAGCTCTGGATCAGCGGACGTGACGATGACAACAAGGATGTGAAACTCACACTCATGGGTGAAGAAGACACCAAGACCAAATTTGTTGAATGGTTAAAGACTGCTCCAAAAGATGAGTATGAACTCATTTTCAAGGCTAAACTCCCCAAGGCCGACATGGATAAGCTCAATGCTAAACAATGCACTAACACTCTTGTAATCTAATGTTTCTACATTGAGTTAAACACACAAGCAGCCACTCAGTCTAGGGTGGCTGCTTGTGTGTTATTCATTACCATATCAATTTTGGAAAAATCACCAAACCCATGTATTTCATCATTAAATACCTGTGAGTTGTCATGTAGGTGTCTGAAAATTTGGAGTTTAGTATGTTGTGGTTGTAAATTTGCAATGTAAACATTAATCAATCAACCAATAAACATAAATCATAATGCAAACTTATTTTACATACGAACAGATTTTAGCCCGAATGTCTATGCGCAATAACTGCTGTAATGTGATGACTATAGCGCATGATCGTGAAATGGATAGACTTCAGAAACTTTATAACAACGCATCAAAGCTCATGTTCAAGTACGGACTTGGGCATGAGCAGACAGTCTATGCTCTTGTGGCCAGTGGCGTCACACTCAACGATGCCGAAGCTATCGTTTCGCAAGTAGAACAGGACATAAATGATGAAGCACAAAAGAACCACACTCGCTATGATTCGATTTTGACTGGAAGCCTGATGGCTATCGTTGGAACAGTGTTTTCTTGTCTTACAGGTTTGTTTTCTCAGACGTAATATTTCACAACTTCATAATACAAGAGCAGTTTTTTAGATATTATTTTTAATCTTCTATTTTAATTATATTGACGCCTATTGATAATTATTACAAAAAAAAACATGTGGAAGACAAAAAGTTTGAATCATTCTTCCTCAGAATGACACAATTAAAAAATTGTGCCATTCTTTTACTCTATAATCTCTTTTCGTTCTTATTTGTTCATTCCGTCGAGCATGATAAAAGCCGCCCAATGTGGGCGAGTATTGCGGAGTTCTTCAAATTTTTGTGGGTTGTCTTTATAAGTGCAAACCACCTCATTATTATCATTATCTGTATAGGAGTAAGAATACTTATTTTTTCGATAATCATTGTCTCTTACCTCCTGCTGGGCT
>JAFZAC010000020.1 GCA_017548365.1 Muribaculaceae bacterium | reverse complement strand
GCACCTTTACATTAATGGGTGTGGATTTAAAGGTTTGGTGATTGATGAGATTGTAAATAGTCTTGTCACTTACAGCACTCCAACAGGCAATCTGAATGTGGTGAGTTATTACGATGAAAATCCTTCAATGATGACACCAGCGCAAGTTCAGGCTGCTCGTGACAAGGGATGGTGGCCAAAGCATTATCCTCAAGGATCTACCGAAGGATGGATTGACTACGATGGAGAGTACTGCCAAGGGACTGTTGTTGGCGATGTCAACGGTGATGGCACAGTGACTGCGGCCGACGTGACAGCAATCTACGACTACTTACTGAATAATGACCAAACATTTGGTTTGGCATATGATGTGAGCGGCGACGGTTTTGTGACAAGCACTGATGTTACTTTAATCTACAACATCCTTTTAGGCAACGAGATCATGATGACAGAGTTTGATGTATTTGGCATTAAATTCAGAATGGTGGAAGTTGAAGGCGGCACATTCACCATGGGGGCCACTAGCGAGCAGGGCAGTGATGCCACAGATAATGAGACACCAACTCATCAGGTTACACTGAGTCCTTTCAGCATAGGACAAACCGAGGTGACTCAAGAACTATGGCAGGCTGTGATGGGCAGCAACCCAAGCAGCCATGTTGGTGCAAATCTGCCCGTGGAGAATATGACATGGGACGAGTGCCAGGAATTCATCACCTCGCTGAACCAGATAACTGGTAAAACCTTCCGTCTGCCCACCGAGGCCGAGTGGGAGTATGCCGCTCGTGGAGGCAATAAGAGCAAGGGATACAAATATTCAGGCAGCAATACTATTGATGATGTGGCATGGTACACAGGGAATTCCAATGGCACATCTCACGAAGTGGGTCAAAAGGCACCCAATGAATTGGGCTTGTATGATATGAGCGGCAATGTCGAAGAGTGGTGCAATGACCATTATGTAAATTATACTTCCTCTCCACAAACCGACCCAGTTGGTTATGCTGGGACATGGGGCGATCATAATCTGCGTGGTGGTTATTTCACTTCTGCTTACGTTTGGTGCCGAGTCTCCAAACGTGACTGCTGGTTCCACAACCAAAAGAGTAATGAGATTGGATTACGACTCGTTTTAGTCAATCCATAAGACTACTTATCCAACATAAAACGACGACCTCACTACTGGTCGTCGTTTTTTGTTTACACACCTTTATCCCCAATCGGTCATTAGGTTTTATTTGACTTTTTATAAAAAATTATTAGACAATTTTTCAGCAATTGAAGTAAATGTAGTAATTTTGCATGTTTTATGGGACGAATTCTTGCTATAGATTATGGACGCAAGCGATGCGGCATTGCAGTTACCGACCCTCTCAAGATTATCGCAAATGGTCTTGAGACAGTGGCAACACACAAGCTCATGGATTTCTTGAAAGACTACATGAGCCGCGAGCAGGTGGAGCTAATTGTCATTGGGCTTCCCACTCAGCTTAATGGTGAGCCCAGCGAGAGCATGCGCTACATCACGCCGTTCATCAACCGCCTCAAAAAAGAGATGCCCGACATGCCCATTGAAATGGTTGACGAGCGTTTCACTTCAACTATCGCCCATCAGGCGATGATTGACGGGGGCATGAAAAAGAGCGACCGTCGCGACAAAGCCCGCGTCGATACTATAGCAGCAAGTATTATCCTTAACGATTATCTACAAAGCAAACAATTTAAAGGACTATGATATTACCTGTTTATATTTACGGACAACCCGTGCTGCGCAAAGTGGCTGAACCCATCGACAAGGATTATCCAGGACTTGACGAACTCATCCAGAATATGAAGGACACTATGTATGACAGCGACGGCATTGGCATCGCAGCGCCTCAAGTGGGTGTGAGTGCAAGAGTCGTCTACATCGATGTTGACGCTCTAGGCGAGAAGTTCCCAGAGCTCAAAGACAAGCGAATGGTGCTCATCAACCCTGAAATTACCGTCGATGAGACAAGCCCTACCGAAACTCGTGAGGAAGGTTGCCTGAGTGTCCCTGGCATTCATGAGAACGTGACACGCCACACCAAAATACATGTTCATTACTTTGATGAGAATTGGGTTGAACACGATGAGGACATAGACACCTATCTGGCACGAGTGATTCAACACGAGTGCGACCATCTGGATGGTCATGTGTTTATCGACCATATATCTGCGATACGCAAACAGATGATTCGCAACAAACTCAACAACATGATTAAGGGCAAGGTCGACTGTGACTATCGTGTCAAGGCCTACAAGCCCAGTAGAAGACGCTAATAATTTAATATCATAAACATTAAGACGATGATTAATATAACCGAAACCGACAAAAAGTTCATCAAGATGGCTTGTGAACTGGCAAGTGAGAATATAGACAACGGCGGCGGACCATTTGGCGCCGTGATAGTGAAGGACGGTGAAGTGGTGGCTACAGGATGCAACCGAGTGACCGCAATCAACGACCCTACGGCTCATGCCGAGGTGACTGCCATTCGTGAGGCATGTAGGAAGTGTGAAAACTTCAAGCTTGACGACTGCGTCATCTACTCTAGCTGCGAGCCTTGCCCCATGTGCCTGAGCGCAATTTACTGGGCAGGCATCAGCAAGGTTTACTATGCCAACACCAAGTTCGACGCTGCAGCCATCGATTTTGACGACAACTTTATCTATGAGGAGATTGCCAAGCCCTATGAGATTCGCAGCATCCCCTTTATCCATGTAAAAGACAAAAACGCCATCGACCACTTCAAGAAATGGTCGTCAAAAGAAGATAAAATCGAATACTAAAATATAAAACAACTATTGATATGAGACTTATCATTGAACCTGACTACGAGCAGGTATCGGCGTGGGCCGCCAATTATGTGGCTTCACGCATAAACGCTGCAAACCCAACTCCCGAGAAACCCTTTGTGCTGGGATGCCCAACAGGAAGCTCGCCACTGGGCATGTACAAGAAACTCATCGAACTCAACAAAGCCGGCAAGGTGTCGTTTCAGAATGTAGTGACTTTCAACATGGACGAGTACGTGGGTCTGCCCGAAGAGCACCCCGAGAGCTATCACAGCTTCATGTGGAACAACTTCTTCTCGCACATCGACATCAAAAAGGAGAACGTGAATATACTCAATGGAAATGCCGAGGACTTGGAGAAAGAGTGTGCCGACTATGAGGCACGCATCGAGGCTGCCGGTGGAATAGACCTGTTTATGGGCGGCGTTGGTCCCGACGGACACATTGCCTTTAATGAGCCTGGTTCATCTCTCACTTCACTAACACGCATGAAGACGCTTACCCAGGACACCATAATAGCCAACAGCCGTTTCTTCGACAATGATGTTAACAAGGTGCCAAAGACTGCGTTGACAGTAGGCGTTGGTACCGTAATGGCAGCCCGCAGCGTGATGATTATCGTTAATGGTTATAAGAAAGCACGTGCCCTGCAACAAGCTATTGAGGGTGGTGTTTCGCAGATGTGTACACTGAGCGCATTGCAGATGCACCGCAAGGCAATTATCGTCTGCGATGAGGACGCCACAATGGAGCTTAAAGTTGGCACCTATCGCTACTTCAAAGATATCGAGAGCCAGCACCTCGATCCCGCAACCCTTCTATAAGACAATTAAGGACAACAATATCGTTTATAAATTATTAAGGACAATTGCCTCTTTTATACGGAGATAATTGTCCTTAAAACTGTCTCTAACGATAAAGTACGTTTGTCCTTAATCGTTTTAAAAAACTCAACGACGACGGCGCCTGCCACCTTTACCACCCTTGGCGGCTTTGCCACGTGACACTTCGCGACGTGTGCTGTTGCCTCTCTGACCGCGTTTGTGACGCCGTGAGGCATGTCCGCCTTCGTATTCGGCACGCAACCTGTCGGTAGCTGTCTCTTTCGGCATTTGTGACATATAAGTAATAGGAGCCTTGTCGATGCGATGGCTGCCAGCGGGATTATCTTTGTCGACTAGCACAAAGTCGAGCTGTTTTTTAACTAAGTCGGCTCGTGCCACTTGAATAGTCATTCGATCTCCAAGCTGGTATTTCTTGCCACTGCGACGACCTCGAATCATATAGTTCTTCTCGTCATATTCGTAGAAATCATCGTCAAGGTCTCGCACGGCAATCATGCCCTCGCAGTGGGTCTCATCAAGTTCGACGTAGACACCCCATTCGGTGACTCCCGAAATTTTACCCTCAAATACCTCTCCAAGACGAGCGCCCATGAATTCCACCTCCTTGTACTTGATGGAGGCTCGCTCGGCATTGGCGGCAAGCTGCTCTTGGCTGCTCACGTGCTTGCAGTCCTCTTCAAGTTTCTCGGGATTCACAGTGCGAGCGCCCTTGACAGCATATTTGTCAAGCAGTCGGTGCACCATCACGTCAGGATAGCGACGAATTGGCGAAGTGAAATGTGTGTAATAGTCAAACGCCAAACCGTAGTGACCAACATTCTCGCTTGAATAAACCGCTTTGGCCTGCGACTTGATGGCGAGAAGCGAAATCAGCTCTTCCTCAGGTTTGCCCTTTATGTCCTTCAGCAGCTTGTTGATAGAGAGGTTAACCTCCTTGGCGCTACCACTAATCTTGAGGTTGTGGCCGAAGTGTGCCGCAATATCGGCAACGTTGTTAAGCTTTTCTTGGTCAGGTTCTTCGTGGATGCGATAAACAAATGCCTTGGCTTTCTTGCTTGCGGGAACTTTGCCAATGTGAGCTGCCACAGTGCGGTTAGCTAACAGCATAAATTCCTCGATAAGCTGGTTGGCTTCTTTCGACACGTGGAGATGCACTGCTGTAGGCACACCATTCTCATCGATGTCGAAATATTTCTCCTCGCGGTTGAACTCCACAGCGCCTTCTTTGAAACGCTCATTGCGAAGTTTCTGCGCCAACTTATGGAAGGTGAGGATTTCCTCTGCTAAGTCGCCTTTGCCTGTCTCGATTATTTCCTGAGCCTCCTCATAGCAGAAACGGCGGTCGCTGTTAATGACGGTGTGGCAAATCTTGTATTTGTATACCTTGGCATTGTCATCCATCTCAAAGACTACCGAGTGGCATAACTTGTCCTCGTGAGGACGAAGCGAGCAAATGAAGTTGCACAAGCGCTCAGGAAGCATTGGCACTGTGCGGTCTACAAGATATACCGAAGTGGCGCGCTCGTAGGCTTCCTTATCGATAACGGAGTCGGGCTTTACATAGTGGGTCACATCGGCAATGTGAACGCCAATTTGCCAACGTCCGTTTGGAAGTTTCTCTATTGAGAGTGCGTCGTCATAGTCTTTAGCGTCGGCAGGGTCGATGGTGAATGTCGTAACTCCACGCATGTCGCGACGGCGAGCCACCTCTTCAGGTGTGATGCCCGGTTCAAGCTTGTTTGCTACGCGTTCCACATTTTCGGGATAGCGATAGGGTAGTCCAAACTCGGCAAGAATGGCATGAATCTCGGCATTGTTATCGCCAGCTTTTCCAAGCACATCAACCACTTCGCCAATTGGGCTGTTGCTACCATCGGGCCATTCGATGATGCGCACCACAGCCTTGTCGCCTGTCTTTCCTCCAGCGAGCTTGTCAAGCGGGATGAAAATGTCGGTGGCGAGGAACTTGCTGTTGGTTGCCAAATGCGCAAAATATTTCTTTATGTTGAGAATGCCGATAAATACCTGTTCTTTGCGCTCCACAATCTTGATAACTTCGGCCTCAGGCTCAAAACCGCTGCGTGCCGCACTGATGTGAACCATCACTTTGTCGCCATTGAGGGCGTGCATCGAGTTACGCTCGGCAACCATAATGGGAGTGCTGTCGTCACCTTCAAGCACAACACTGTTCTTGCCGTTGCTGCGACGAATGAAGATGCCGGCAGCCACATTGTTGCGTTGGGCTGCCTTGAACTTGCCAGGGGCAATCTCAACGATAAATCCGTCAATTGACAGTTGTTCTAAAATCTCGACTATAAGAGCTCGCTGCTTGGGAGACTTTGCGCCTACCTGAGCACTCACTTGCTTGTAGTTGAACGACGCTTCATCATGCTCGTTAAAGAAATTTATTACTTTATCATGAAATTCCCGACGTTCAATCTTATAGGAATTTAACCTGTCTTTCTTTGCCATAAATAGTGTAGTGAAAAATTACTTGCCCAAGTTGCCTAATATGCTGCGTGTGAGCTCGCGAGTGATAGTGCGAGTGGCAGCACTAGTGGCATTTTTCGCAATCTTGCCAGTTGTGGTGGTAGAGCTCTTGCGTTCTTTTGTGCCTGAGATCTTGTTTCCAACCTTGGTGCCAATGATTGTTGCGATAGTTGCTGTGACTGCAGTGATAATAGCTTTCCACACTTTGCTGAAGAAACCAGGTTTCTTGTTCTCTTTCTCGGCCTCCTTTGCTTCTTTTTCGGCTTGCTTTTCGGCCTCGGCAGCTGCTGCAGCTTCGGCAGCTTCTTTCTCGGCTTTTTCGGCCTCAGCGAGCAATACCTCGAATGCACTCTCACGCTCCTTGGCTTCGTCATACTTGCCGTAGATGCTCGAGCGGTTGATGAACGAATTGCGTGTCATCTGGTCAATGGGGCCAATTTGGCTCAGTGGGAAGAGAATCTTGGCGCGTTCAACAACACTTGGTGCTCCCTTCTCGTCAAGGAATGAAACAAGCGCCTCGCCAGTCTCGAGATTTGAGATAGCTTCGGATGTGTCGAATTCTGGATTGGCACGGAATGTTTCGGCTGCCACTTTCACAGCCTTGATATCGCGAGGGGTATAGGCTCTCATGGCATGCTGAATGCGATTTCCGAGCTGCCCAAGAACAATTTCGGGCAAGTCGGCTGGACTTTGAGTGATAAAATAAATACCCACACCCTTGCTTCGCATCAGTCTTATAACCTGCTCAATCTTGTCGACAAGAGCTTTGGATGTGTCCTCAAATAGCATGTGCGCCTCATCAAAGAAGAATATAAGTTTGGGTTTCTCCAGGTCACCTACCTCGGGGAGAGTTACATAAAGCTCCGAGATGAGCCACAGCAGGAATGTGGAGTAGAGCTTGGGATTGTGTTGCAACTCATCGGCTGCTAATATGCTCATCATACCCCTTCCTCCCTCGGTCGCTATCAAGTCGTTGATATCAAACGATGGCTCTCCAAAGAAATTGTCGCCTCCTTGATCTTCGAGAACGAGAAGAGAACGTTGGATGGCTCCAATGCTGGCTGATGAGACGTTACCATATTTGGTAGTGTATTCAGCTGCATGTTTTGCTACATAATCGAGCATTGCGCGCAGGTCCTTAATGTCGTCGATGAGCAATCCTCGTTCATCGGCTACTTTGAACACGATGTTTAACACACCGCTCTGAATGTCGTTGAGACCAAGCAATCGTGAAAGCAGCAGAGGCCCCATGTTGGACATGCGTGTGCGCATGGGATGTCCTTGCTTTCCAAACACGTCATAGAATCTAACTGGGCACCCTTCGAATTCCAACTCAGCCTCATCGAGTCCAAACTCAGGAAGTCGTTTCTCAATAAAGCTTGATACTTTTCCTGGCTGGCTGATGCCCGAAAGATCGCCCTTGATATCGGCCATGAAACAAGGTACACCTGCCTTACAGAAACTTTCGGCTATTACTTGCAGCGAAACAGTCTTACCAGTACCTGTTGCGCCTGCGATTAAACCATGGCGGTTAGCCATCTTTCCATTGATGTATATTGCTCCATTGGGTCCATGGGCAATATAAAATTGATTGTCTTTATACATAATTACTACAATTTTGTTCTATATCCTACAAAAATACACATTTTTTTGTAATATACAAAATGATTTGTAGTGAAAAAGTCCTTATTGTTAATAAGTTTTGAGTTTTTTGCCATTTTGCTGACATGTTGAGGACAAAGGATTGAAGGTGATAATATTTGTGAGATATTGAGATTATTGCTATATTTGCATCATGGAAATGGAAAAGACAATTCAAGAGATAAAGGACATGCTCGCTCGCAGCGAGTCGCGCGATGTGATAGCACATTGCGACTACATTATCGAGAATCAGGAGACTGAGGAGAATAAGAAATTTATCGCACAGCTTTTTTACTTGCGTGGTAATGCTTATCGCCAGCTTGGCGACTGGGGCAAAGCAATGAGTAGTTGGCTCAAAGCCTCGGAGCGTGACACAGAGAGTCCTGCTAAACAGGCCTATGCTCATGCCTTGGAAATTCTAGACTTCTATAACCATGACCTCTATAACCCTTAATAAAATAGTTTTGTGGTGAAGGTCTCTGAAGCACTATAGAATCACATGCTGTGCATTTACAGTGTGGTTGACAAAGATTGAGGCAAGAGGGGAGAAGCGTGAGGCATCCTCGGTAGTACTGTAAATGCATGTGCCTCCCTTGGAGCAGCGCTGTTCCATTTCAGGATGACGTTCTAAATAGTCTTTGAGGCTTTGGGCAACGATTGGTCCTTGCTCAATTATTTTAACGTCTGTTGGAGCGTATTTTTTTATCTTGTCGTAGAGAAGAGGATAGTGGGTGCAACCCAAAATCACCGAGTCGATTTCGGAGCACTGAGCCATTAGCGCTTCAACATCTTTTTTGATGAAATAATCGGCGCCTGGGCCATCGCTCTCACGGTTCTCTACAAGAGGGACCCACATAGGGCAGGCATGGCTAAACACCTTTATGTCGGGGTGCATCTTTGCAATTTCAATATCGTATGAAAGGCTCTGTACGGTGCCTGGCGTCCCAAATATACCCACTTTGCGAGTGGTTGTTATCTTGCCAATTTGTTCCACTGTTGGGCGAATAACACCAAGAACTCGTCGGCTGGGGTCGAGATTTGCTAAATCCCGCTGCTGAATGGAGCGCAATGCCTTGGCCGATGCAGTGTTGCAAGCTAAAATCACGAGGTGGCATCCTTGCTCAAAAAGGTGCTTCACCGCTTGCAACGTGAACTCATAGACAAGTTGGTAGGAACGGTTTCCGTAGGGCGCACGTGCATTGTCGCCCAGAAATATGTAGTCATATTGCGGCAACGTCTTTCTTATCTCACGCAGGATTGAGAGTCCGCCAAATCCAGAGTCGAAAACTCCAATGGGTGCTGGCTTAGTGCTATATTTTGTTGTCATAACTATTAAGGTGTACTCTAACGGTTTAACTTTTTAATGAGATGTGATACAACTCCCCAAATGATGAAATTACTCTCTTTTGGCACTTTGATTACGGGGTATTTGCGGTTGGCGGGAGCTAGTAACACCTCATCGTTTTGAATCATTACGCGCTTGACGGTGAAGTCTCCATCGAAGAAGCATACTGCGATGTCACCATCGTGTGGCTCTATCGAGCGGTCGATAATAAGCATGTCGCCCTCCATAATGCCTGAATCCACCATAGAATCGCCAATTACCCGGGCGCAGAATGTGGCTACAGGATTGTTGATAAGTTCGTGATTGAGGTCGATTGTATCGGAAAAGGTGCCTTGAGCAGGACTTGGAAATCCTGCTTGAATGCGGTTCTCATACAATTGCAGTGAGAGATCGCTGTTTTCTTCAATTCGTCTTATCTCGAGAGTTGCCATATAGTGCAAAATTACAACGATTTTTTTTAGTGTGCAAGAAGGGTAGAAAAAAATAAGGCTTCAAGCTGTTGCCTGAAGCCTTAAAGTGATGTCGTCATTTTATTACTTGAGACCCAACTTCTTTGCGATATGAGAAGGTATAGCCTCTTTATTAACGATGATATTCAGCGTTTTAGCTTTGAAGAAGGCTTCGCTCACATAGAAGAAACCATGATAGAGTTGGTTGGTGTCCCAGCTGTTCTGTACCTTGAAATACTTGTTGCCTTCCTGGTCAACAGCGGTACCCACGATTACCATGCCGTGGTCGTCGGTAGTCTCCTTGGTGTCGAACATTACTTGGCGTGATTCCTGAGTTACAGTTTCCTCATTTCCTGGGCCCTTGATCTCCCAACGCTGCTCGTCGCGGTCTTTGTCGCTCATCTGGTCCCAACGCTCGCGATCGGTGCCGCTCAGATCGTTCTCATTCTTCTCTTTAACAAGAACTGCATATCCCTTGCGCCACTTGAAGCCGCGCTCACTCACGTCAGCGCCCCATGCAATGCTGTAGCCTTTTTCAATGGCATAATTGGCAATCTCCCACAGCTCATCGAGAGGTACATTTTGAGACTTCTCCCAAGTCCAGTTGTCGGCAACCTCAATAATGAAAGGTTTGTAGAAAGGATGGTGTGTGAACGAGGTGATAGAAATGTAGTCGTCCATGTTCAGAGGCAATGAAGCAGCAAAGCTTTGAGGGGTATAAGTCTTGCCCTCGTAGGTGAAAGTCTCGGGAAGCTTACCCATGTAACCATCAAGAACACCCTTGAAAGCATCCATCCATGAAGGTGTGAGCTTTTTGAGTTTTCGCTGGTTCACTACATCAACCATGCCCTTGAGCATGCTGGTGAGCTCTGCAGTGTTGAATTTCTTATCACCATAGGTCATTCCGGTGTAAACATCATTGGGCACCATTCCATAGTTCTCCCAAACATATGCCACGTCAAGGCCTGCTCCACCTTCGGCAAAGTTGCTTGTGCCATCCATGCGAACGTTCTTGATAGCTTTGTCGAGATAGCAGTGATAAACTACAAAACCTTCGCTCAGGTGAATCTCTTTACCTGTTTTGCGCAGGATTTCGTTCTCAAAGAAAGTGTTGCTTGAGTAGCACCAGCAAGTACCAGACTTGTTCTGGTCCTTAACAGGAGTCGATTTCACAACTTTAATGTCGGTGAATTTAAACCCAGTGCTGTCGGGGTTTACGACCTTGTCATCGGCCATTGCGCCAAATACTAAACTGGCAGCAATCAAAGTAAGAAAAAGATGTTTCATTGTGTATTAATTAATTGATAAAAAATGATTGACATGTTAATGATTTTGCAAAAATAGGAAAAAAAACCGATTTTTGTATTAATTTTGCACAAAAATAATATTAAAGATGATTAATGTTGAAATCGATGCCCGAATTTTAGCTGCTTGTCCACTCATTCAGATAGGCCTTTTAAGTGCCGATGTTATCAATGGTGAGACTTGTGATGAATTGTGGAACGAGTTGGAATGTGAGGCTGCAGATGTTGCTCGACGTTATGAGTTACTAGAAATAAATAAACGTCCAGCGATTGCTGCTACCCGTAGGCTCTACAAAGCATTGGGTAAAGATCCTGGGCGCTATCGTGTGGCAAGCGAGGCGCTTTGTCGTCGCATAGTCCGAGGGTTAGGGCTCTATCGTCTCACAACTCTAATTGATATTGTGAATCTGGTATCAATAAAAAGTGGTTATCCGATAAGCGGTCTAGATGCCGACAAAATATTAGGCGGCACACTGCGGATGGGAGTAGGAGAGAAGGATGAGCCATATTGCGGCATTGGCCGCGGGCTGCTCAATATAGAAGGTATGCCTGTTTATCGTGATGCACAGGGAGGCATAGCAACTCCTACAAGTGATGAGGAGCGCACAAAATTCACCACCGAAACTCGCAAGGTTCAAATAAACATCAATGCATTTGGTCCCGAGCTGCCTCTTGATGAAACACTTGAGTTGACAGCAAGGCTATTAGAGAAATATGCAAACGCAACCAATATTGAAACAACGATATTAAAAGATTTTTGATATGAAAGTTTTACCAATAATAGAAGACAATATCAATGTGCGACACATTGAGGAAATTGCAAGCGTGTTGCGCGATGGCGGCATCATTGTTTATCCTACCGATACCGTCTATGCCATTGGGTGCGATGCACTTAACAATCAGGCGATTGAGCGTATATGCTCTCTCAAGGCGATGAAATCGGCAAAGACCAATCTGTCTATCATTTGCAGCGACATATCTGAGGTGGCACAATATGCCAAGTTCGACAACATCCAGTTCCGACTGATGAAGAACAACCTGCCTGGTCCGTTTACCTTTATTTTCCCAGCAATGTCTAAGTTGCCAAAGGCGTTTAAAGGACGTCGTACAGTGGGTATCAGAATTCCTCAGAACAAGATTGCAACCGCCATTGAGCGAGAGCTTGGTCATCCCATCCTTACTACTTCGGTACCAGCTCAGGATGATGATTACCGTTGTGAGCCTGAGCTCATAGCCGAGGCATTGGGTAACAGTGTTGACATTGTTGTGGATTCTGGACGCGGAGGACTTGTTCCCTCTACAGTTGTTGACTGCACCGATGGTGAACCTGAGATAGTGCGCCAGGGCAAGGGAGAACTTCAATGATTATTTTAACAGGTATAGATTATGAAACGTTTTTTGATATTGTCACTTTTGACTGTAGTCCTGTTTGGAGTGACTTCGTGTGTTGGAAACAGCTCTAATGGTGAGGAAAGTAAAACTATTTCTGCCAAAATGGAAAACACTCTTGATGAAGCAACCTTGCAGATCGATAGCCTTAAGGCTGATGAAGACACTGTCGCCCAGGCTGACAAAAAAGAAATAAAGAAAAATAATGGAAAAGCTAAAATCGTTGTCATTGATTTCTTTGCCACATGGTGTGGTCCTTGCAAAGCCATGGCGCCAGTAATAGAGAAGATGGAGAAGAAATACAGCGACAAGATAGAGTTTCGCAAAGTTGATATCGATCAAGATACGGAATTGGCTCGGCAATATCAAATAAAAGGTGTTCCCACACTTGTGATCCTTTCCTCAGAGGGGGAAGTACTTAATAAGATAGTAGGGGCACAGGCCGAGGATTATCTCGATAAAATGTTTAGCGATTTGTAGGCTTGGCAAAGCGTAGCCGAGGATGTGCCACACTCACTTTTACCTTCAACTTTTTTAGTTTGAAGGATGAAACAGCTTTGATAATTTCGGCAGTTTTATCTTTTGGCACAGCCACAAGACAGTGATGGTCATAGATGTTTATTTTGCCAATCTCGCTGGCGGCTATCATCGTTGCATGAGATACTATAAATCCCACGACATCGCCTCGTGAAACTTTCTCTTTTCTTCCTGCGCTGATGTACAGTGTAGATATATTTGAAACCTTCATTCTGTGAGGAGTGTCGGCCATTATTTCATATTTCTTGCACCCACTGGCAAAGGATGGCAATGACTCGTGTGGCGTTGTGATAAGATAGACATCACCATGAGAGTCAACGCGTGCTGTGCGGCCATTGCGATGAATGAAAATCTCTTGTGTCAAAGGTAAATCATAATGGATTATATGCTTCACAGTTGTTATGTCCAAGCCACGTGCGGCAAGGTCGGTGGCTACCATTACTATTACAGTGCCGTTGCTGAATAATGCCACTGCTTTTTCACGTTCAATTTGTTCAAGAGTCCCGTGATATAAGACAACATCCATCTTTTTCTTCAAAAGGTGGTTATAGATTTCTTGGGCACACTCCCTGGTGCTTGAGAAGATAATTGCCTGTTCGTCGGGTATGCTGTGAAGCAGCGCAACCAAGGTGTTGGGTTTGTCACTGTCGGATTTTACATTCCAAATGTCAAAGCGGTCTTCTACTTTAAGCTCTTTGTTTGTGAGGTGGTCGATTGTATGATAATTGTTGAGTGACAAGAATTTTGGTATTTCCTTAATATGTGTGGCTGAGGTGAGGATTTTTCTCGTTTTTGAGGGACAAAGGGCCATTATTTGTTGCATTTCGTCAGTGAATCCCAACTCTAACGATTTGTCAAACTCATCGAGTACCAGACATGACAAATCATGTAAATCAATATTCTTGCGGTTGATGTGGTCCAGCAATCGTCCCGGTGTGGCAACTAATACCATTGGATGGGATTCAAGCTCTCGTTTCTCGATGGCAGTGGAATGACCACCATAACAGCAGGCGGTTTTAGTGAGAGGTGATATCTTTTTCATTACGGCAAAGGTTTGCGTCGCAATTTCTCGTGACGGCGCAATTATGACAGCTTGAAGTGTGTCGTTAGAAGTGTTGAGCGACAAGAGGGCAGGCACAAGAAAAGCCAACGTTTTTCCCGAGCCAGTGGGAGAATAGACTATCAAATCACATGGGTTGTGCAGCCACTTGTCGATGACCTCGTTTTGCATGCTGTTTAGCGAGGTGATATCTAGAGCCTTGATGGCATTTATAACGATTTCTTCCTTTGTCATAATGATTTTGGATTAAAAAAAGGGAAACACAGTGAGTGCTTCCCTCATTTAAAATTTACTAGCATTTAAATTACCTTTTTAATGCTTCCTTAGCTTTGTCCGCTCCTTGCTCGATGGCTTTGCCAGCGATTTCTTTGCCTTTGTCGATGGCCTTGTTGGCAACATCCTTACCAGCATCGGCAGCCTTGTTGGCTACGTCCTTGCCAGCCTCAACAGCTTTGTTAGCAGCATCCTTGCCAGCGTCAACAGCCTCTTTACCAGCCTCTTTGCCAGCCTCTACGGCAGCTTCTGCGCCTTCCTTAACCTCTTTGTTAGCAGCGTCAACTTTTTGCTGAAGAGTATCAGAAATAGCGTTAGAATCGGTTGGATTCTCGATTGGAGTGATGCTGTCGCCAGAAGTAGATGCAGAAGTGGTGCCAGTATTGTTGCAAGAAACAAGGCTCAAAGCGGCAGTAGCAGCGAACAGTAAGAATAACTTTTTCATAAAAAAATAAATAATAAAGTTAGTAAATAAAATTAATAAATAATAAATTAAACAAGAATTTCTTTGAAAAATTTCTTCATCTCAGAAATTCGCCGTAAATTTACATCAAATTTTATAAAATCAAAAAGAAATCCTTTATTTTTTACTAACAAAGTGTTTTTTTTGTATATAAAGATATAACACTTTAATATAGGTGCAAAATGATATATATAATATTTATTGCAATATCAATAATCAGTTATCTTGTACAACATTCACTTCAGAATAAGTTCTCCATTTATTCTCAGGAGCCTCTTGATGTTCCTCTCACTGGTAGAGATGTGGCTGCTAAAATGCTTCACGATAATGGTGTGACTAATGTGAATGTGACAAGCGTCAATGGACAGTTGACCGACCATTACAATCCAGCCAATGGAACGGTGAACCTCAGTGACGTGGTTTTCTCGGTTAACAGTGTTGCTTCGGCTGCTGTTGCAGCTCATGAATGCGGTCATGCGTTGCAGCATGCTCAAGGTTATGCCCCCTTGAAATTGCGAACAAAGCTTGTTCCGGTTGTGAGTTTTGCTTCAAACTGGGTAACATGGGTGTTGCTGGCGGGTATATTATTGATAGAGACATTCCCAATTGTGTTGGAGGTAGGTGTGGGATTGTTTGCATTAACCACACTTTTCAGCTTTATCACTTTACCTGTTGAGGTTGATGCCAGCCGTCGTGCAATTGCATGGCTTCAGAGTTCAGGCATTACTCAGGGTATTAAGACCGAGCATGCCAAAGACGCTCTCCATGCTGCTGCCTATACCTATGTTGTTGCGGCATTGAGTTCGTTGGCAACTTTGATGTATTATGTGATGATATTGATGGGCCGCCGCCGCGATTGATAGTCATAAGAAACATTAATCAATTATTCTAAAAACAAGTATAAAAGAAATATATTCTTCCTAATGGCACAGAAACCATCTATTCCTAAGGGTACAAGAGATTTTTCGCCGCTTGAGATGGCGAAGCGCAATTATATATTCGATACAATTAAAAGTGTGTTCCTGCTTTATGGATTCCAGCAGATAGAGACACCGGCAATGGAAAACCTGTCAACGCTGATGGGCAAGTATGGAGAAGAAGGTGACAAACTGCTTTTCAAAATTTTAAATAGTGGAGACTTTCTAAAATCTGCTCCTGATGATCTGCTCGCGAACAAAGATTACATTCATCTTATCACAAAAGTGAGCGAGAAAGGATTGCGTTATGACTTGACGGTGCCTTTTGCACGTTATGTTGTTCAGCACCGCAATGACCTTCAGATGCCTTTCAAGCGTTATCAGATTCAGCCCGTATGGCGCGCCGACCGTCCACAACGCGGCCGTTACCGTGAGTTCTATCAGTGTGATGCTGATGTAGTTGGCAGCGATTCCCTGTTCAATGAAGTGGAGTTGGTTTCTATGATTGACGAAGTGTTCAAGCGTTTTGGCATCAATATAGCTATCAAGCTTAACAACCGCAAAATATTAAGTGGTATAGCTGAGGTCATAGGTGCTCCCGACAAAATTGTGGATATCACAGTAGCAATCGACAAAATTGACAAAATAGGTCTTGATAATGTTAACGCTGAGTTGCAGGAGAAAGGACTGTCGGCAGAAGCGATTGATATGTTGCGTCCCTTATTGACTCTCTCAGGCACGAATGCCGAAAAGTTGTCTACTCTCGAGAGTTTGCTCTCGTCTTCACAGGTGGGAATGAAAGGAATAGAAGAACTCAAGTTTGTCCTTGATAATGCATTGGCACTCAATCTTAAGAGTGAAGTTGAGGTTGATGTGTCGCTGGCTCGAGGCTTGAATTATTACACAGGAACAATCCTTGAGGTTAAAGCTCTCGATGTCGAGATGGGTAGTATAAGTGGTGGTGGTCGTTACGACAACCTAACGGGTGTGTTTGGAATGGACGGATTGTCGGGCGTGGGTATCAGCTTTGGTGCCGACCGCATCTTTGACGTTCTCAATACTCTTGACTTATATCCTGCCGACACTATTGCCACAACAAAGGTTATTTTCATTAATTTTGGTATGAAAGAGGCGCAATACTGTTTGCAGCTCATGACTCAGCTGCGCAGTAATGGAATCTCATGTGAACTCTATCCTGAGTCATCTAAGATGAAGAAGCAGATGGCTTATGCTAACTCAAAAGACATTCCTTTCGTTGCCATGGTTGGTGAGAGTGAATTGGCTTCGGGCACTATTTCCATTAAGGATATGGCAAGTGGAGAGCAGAAGAATTATACCATTGATGAAGCTGTTTCACTGCTGAAATAACAACTCTTTCGTAATATGGAGAACATTTTTGACAAGCTGTTGCATCTTCCTTTGTTTCAGGGTGTCACCCAAGAGCGGTTGGGGGAGGTAGTTGAAAAAATCCCTTTTCATTTTCTCAAGTTCAAGAAAGGCGAGAGAATTCTTGATTGTGGCGATCCCTGTACTCATGTGAGGTTTGTGATTTCGGGAAGAGTGCGTCTTGAATATGAGAGTAAGGCGTTGAAGTTCAAGATTTCGCATGAATTATCTTCTCCCGAAGTAATTTCTCCCGATTATCTGTTTGGACTAGACACGAGTTATCCATTCAGTGTCTATGCGGTAGATGAGTGTGGTATTCTTCAGGTCGACAAGCAAGACTATGTGACGATTTTGCAGAGTGATAAAGTGTTCTTATATAATATTTTGAACTATCTATCTCGCAACTCTCAAAGCATGAAGACTCATCTTTTGAACTTAGAGCAGGCCTCGGTTTTAGAGCGTATTGCATTGCTTGTTAGTACATTTACTTCTCAACGTTCAGAACACATAGCACTTTCATTCAGGCAGCGTGACTTGTGTCACCTCCTTGGTGCTCGTCGCCCGGCATTGATGGCTGCTATTGACTATCTTCTCGATAAAGGTATGATAGAAATGCCCAATACCACCACAATGTTTATTAATGATAGAAAGCAAATAATTTCAGTTCTTACCAAAATGGATTTGAAATGAAGTACACTTACTATACCTCTGGTACTTGTTCAAGAATTATAGATTGGGAAATTGTTGATGGAAAATTGCACAATGTGGTGTTTACTGGCGGATGCCACGGGAATCTCCAAGGCATCTCACGACTAATTGAGGGGATGGGCTGCGAGGAGGCGATTTCAAAGCTTGAGGGTATCAGGTGCGGATATAAATCAACGTCATGCCCAGATCAGTTAGCCAAAGCTTTGAAGGAAGCTTTGGCAAGAAACGAGGATTAGTTTTATCATAATCGAATGGTTGTTGTTGCCATTCGATTTTTTTCTTCAAAAAAATCAAGAAATTGCTACTTTATGATATTTTTTTCTTAATTTTGTAAATTATAAATCTCTACTTGATATAATATTATGATTATGAGAAAAATAATGATTGTTGCTATCTCTCTGTTTGTGGCAATGGGGGCTATGGCACAAGACAATTGGTTGAAAGAAGTGGAAAACATGATGGAGCAAGGCGAGTTTAAGAAAGCCGAAGCTTACATGAATTCATTGCCACGCCAGGTAAAAGCTGATCAAGAAGTGCGCATTGACTCCTTGAATACAATCATGGGACGCATTCGCAAGGATTTCAACATGACACCTGAGCAGGGCGCTAAATTGATACGCGAGAAGATGCCACAGGCTACCGATGAACAAATTGCCCGTTGGAAGCGTGACCGTAAGATTGAGTATATGATGATCGACGGCCAGGAGTGGTGGTTCCGCAAATCGGTGAGAAACTTGTGGCTGCTTGCTGACGAACTCAAGGAAGACCACGAAGCCGACAAGATGGACACATACAAGACAAGACGCAAATATTATCTTGAGGCGATGAAGACACCTGCCGATGCTAATGGGGTTCGTGACTGGCGTCATGTGAATATCACATTCACTCTTGATGTAAATGCCGACGCAGTGCCCGATGGTGAGACACTTAGGGTGTGGATGCCTTTCCCCTATGAAAACATGCGTCAGCGCAATATCAAACTTGAGCACAGCAACCGTCCTGTGACTATGAGCGAGGGAAGCCTTCACCACACTGTGTATATGGAAGCTCAAGCGGTTAAAGGCAAAAAGACTCACTTTGAATACACATTCAGCTATGACGTTGCCGAGCGTCACATAGCGCAGCAAGATTTGATCGCTATGGTTGAGCCTTATAAAACCAATTCTGCCGATTATAAGAAGTATACAGGTAACTATCCACCACACATCATAATAACCGAGGATATGCATGCTCTCGCCCGAGAGATCGTGGGCGAAGAGACAAATCCTGTATTGCAGGCATCGATGATTTTTGACTGGATTTCGATGCGTTATCCTTGGGCAGGCGCACGTGAATACAGCACTCTGACCAATATCCCTGAGTATGTCCTTGCCAATGGTCACGGCGACTGCGGACAGGTGACATTGCTATACATCACTCTCGTGCGTAGTCTCGGCATTCCGGCGCGATGGGAGAGTGGTTGGATGCTTCATCCCGACGAGATTAACTGGCACGATTGGGGGGAGACATATTTTGAAGGCGTTGGATGGGTTCCAACCGACCAGTCGTTCGGACGCAGCGCCGTGGGAACTCCCATGAACAGCTATTATACTACAGGTATCGATGTCTACCGAATGGCCTCTAATGAAGGCATAGGCGATAAGCTGAGTCCAGCGAAAAAGTTCATCCGCAGTGAGACAGTCGATTTCCAACCCGGTGAGGTGGAGTGGCGCAAGGGCAACTTGTACTACGATTCTTGGAAATCGAGCCTTAAAGTAAATTCTATAGAAAAAATTAAACAGTAATGATAAAGAAAGTTTTATTGATGATGCTGGTGATGGCTGTTGCCATTGCCGCAAGTGCGGCCGATGTCGACCAAGTACTTAAAGACCTGAAGGCTAGAATCGTCCCAGATAAGCGCGTTGCCATTTGGGACGTTAAATCGTCTACTAATGGTGATATTATTGTTGTTGAGGGCAGCGTGGGTTATCAAGAGCAAAAAGATGCAATCTCTCAAGAGCTTGACAAATATGGCATTAAGTACCAGAATAACGTACGGGTACTCGCAAATGGAATTGAGCGTGCCAAGCAGTGGGCAATTATTAAGCTTGCGATTGCCACATTCCGAGGCGAGCCCAAACATTCAGCCGAGATTGACACGCAAGGTACCATGGGTATGCCTTTGAGAGTGATTGAGAAATCGGGTGACTGGTATCGTGTGCAATGCCCCGATGGATATATTTCTTATATACCTGAGAGTTCGGTGATTTTTGTTTCACAAGAACAGCTCAAAGCATGGAATAACGAGTTTCGTTATATTGTCACTGTTTATGACGACCGACTTGTTTCGCAACCTGAAGGCGATGAGACAGTGAGCGACTTGGTAATGGGTGATATATTAAAAGCCGAAGAGCTCAAGAATGGATGGGTACTTCTTTCTACACCCGACGGACGCAAGGGGTGGATTAAGCATTCCAATGTGGAATATTTCGATAATTGGGCTCAGCAGGATTTAGACTTGGAAAAGATTGAGAAGACTGCCAAGCGTATGATGGGTTCAAGCTATTTGTGGGGAGGTACTACAACTAAGGTGACCGACTGCTCAGGGCTGGTGAAGGTGAGCTATTTCTCTAATGGTATCATACTTCAGCGCGATGCCTCGCAACAGGCGCTTACGGGACTTAAGATTGCCGATTGGCACGATGCTCAGCTGGGCGACCTTCTCTTCTTTGGCAACAGCACTACAGGACGGGTTACCCATGTGGGGCTCTACTTGCGTGACGGCAAGTATATTCACTGTTCTGGTCAGGTAAAGATTAATGATCTGAATCCTGATGCCCCGGATTATTTATACAGCCCACTGTCTATAAGCCGTGTCAGAGGCCAGATTGGCACTAAAGGCATCAAGTATGTGCGTGACCATGATTGGTATTTTAATAAATGATAAATAATTAACACTAAATAAAAATAACATGAATCGAAGAAAATTTCTTGTGGGAACAGGTCTTGGCTTGATAGCAGCTTCGGCCCCCATTTCAATTTCTGCAAAAGGCAAAGCTACTAAGAAAGTGGCAAAGACAGGACGCCTGAATTTGTCGTTCGAACCTTATGAGTTGAAGTTGCGTCATGCTTTCAATTTGGCGCGTTACAGTCGTACTACTACTCCTGATGTTCAGGTTCAGTTGGAGTACGATGGCATCATTGGCTATGGTGAGGCATCAATGCCCCCCTATCTGGGTGAAAGCGTAGAGAGCGTTACCAAGTTCTTGAGCAGTCTCGACCTTAGTCAGTTTAATGATCCATTCAAGATTGAAGACATTTTGACCTATGTTGACAACGTTGCTCCTAACAACCGCGCAGCGAAGGCAAGTGTCGACATCGCTCTTCACGACTTGCTGGGTAAAATCATGGGACAACCTTGGTACAAGATTTGGGGCTATAACCCAGACAAGACTCCAGTGACAAGTTTCACAATTGGTATCGACACCGAGGAGGTGGTTCGTCAAAAAGTTGAAGAGGCCTCGCCCTATAAGCTGCTGAAGGTGAAAATGGGTCTTGACAACGATAAGGAGACAGTTGAGGTTATCAAGAGTATGACCGATGTTCCAATCTGCGTCGATGTTAATCAGGGATGGAAAAGCAAGGAAGAGGCTCTAGAGATGTGCTATTGGCTCAAAGACCGTGGATGCATTTTCGTGGAGCAACCATTTGACAAGACAATGATAGACGAGACAGCATGGTTGCGCGAGCGCTCACCGCTTCCCATCATTGCCGACGAGGCATTCCAGCGTCTGCCCGATATCGTGAAGTTTAAGGGCGTTTATGACGGCATCAATATCAAGTTGATGAAGAGTACAGGTCTTTATGAGGCACACAAGATGGTCACATTGGCTCGTGCCCTCGACATGAAGGTGATGATTGGCTGTATGACCGAGACTTCGTGCGCTGTTACTGCAGCAGCCAACCTGTCACCAGTTGTTGATTTCGCCGATCTCGATGGAAACCTGCTCATCGCTAACGACCGCTTCGATGGCATGACTGTAGAGAACGGTAAGATTACACTCCACGACATCCCAGGAATCGGAATCAAACTAATCAAGAAGTGATTCGATATCACTGAATGAGATATACAAAAAGGTGCGCTTCATAAGGCGCACCTTTGTTATAATATCATGGAGCCTATTTGGAACACGAGTGCTGAGATTATCCAAGCAACGGCAGTTGTGTAGAGGGCTGCAAAGATTGCCCATCGCCAGCTGCCTGTCTCTCCCTTGATTGCTGCTATTGTGGCTATGCAGGGGAAATAAAGCAGGACAAAGAGCAGGAAGCTGAATGCGGCAAGGGGTGTGATGCCGTCGGCAGTCATCTTGGAGTTGAGTGAGCTGTATTTCACTGTATCGTCGCTCACAGTCTCATCGTCGGCAAAACTGTCGTCGTTGCTGTAGATGACGCCTAGGGTTGATGCCACAATCTCTTTGGCTCCTACGCCGGCAATAAGGCCCACGTCGAGCTTCCAGTCAAAGCCGTTGGGCTTGAACACCGGTTCGATGGTCTTGCCAATCATTCCCAGGTAACTGTGCTCCTGCTGCTCCTGGCTTGAGCCGTAGGCGTCATGGTTGGGGTAGTAGCCCAGGAACCACACGATTATTGAAGCCACGAGGATGATGCCTCCCATCTTTTTCAGATACTGCTTGCCTTTCGACCAGGTGTGCCGCCAGATGGCTTTACCGGTTGGAAAACGATAGGGTGGCAGTTCCATTACAAATGGCGTGTCGTCATCCTTGATAAAGAATCGCTTGAGCACTCGGCTCATTATTATTGCCACAATGATGCCTATGGCATAAAGTGAGAGCATAATAAGGCTCTGGTAACTGGCAAAAAACGCACCTATTATCATAATATAGATGGGCAGTCGTGCCGAGCAACTCATAAACGGTAGCACCAGCATGGTGATGAGGCGGCTGTTGCGGCTCTCGATTGTTCGTGTGGCCATTATTGCTGGCACATTGCAGCCAAATCCCATAATCATGGGAATAAATGACTTGCCGTGTAGTCCCATGCCGTGCATTAGTTTGTCCATGATGAATGCAGCTCGTGCCATATAGCCAGAGTCTTCCATAATTGAGATAAAGAAATAGAGGATAAGAATTTGTGGCAAGAATACGATTACCGAACCCACGCCACCAATAATGCCGTCGGCGACCATCGCCTTGAGAGGTCCGTCAGGTAAGTGTGTCTCGGCCAATCCTTTTAGCCACTCTACGCCAGCGTCAATCCAATCCATGGGATACTGTCCCACGGTGAATGTAACCCAGAACATGAGCCAAAGGAACACGAAAAACAGCGGGAATCCCAGCCAACGGTTGGTGACAATATTGTCAAGAACCTTTGTAAGCTGATGGGCATCGGTATTGTTCCCCTCGACATAGCACTCCTTGAGTGCGCCATTGATAAAGCCGTACTTGGCATTCATTATGGCGTTCTCACTATCCTCGTTGGTGCTGATTTTGATTATTCTGGTCTGCTCATCGCGCACTGCAATAATATCCTTGCCATTTGGCAGGGCCAGGGCGGTTTTTTCAGCATCGCTGTCATTCTCAAGTAGCTTGATGGCAAGGTATCGCAGTGAGTAGCGGTGGCGGATGTGTGAATTCTTCTCAAGCTCACTTCTCACGAGGGTAATGGCCTCTTCGATATCGGCGCCATGGTTGATATGGATGTGACGAAACACGTTGTTTTTCACTTTATCGCCTGTCGCGAAGTCCTCTTCGTGATCAACGGTCTTGCTGTACTCACGATGCCAGTTCTGAATCTCGGCGGCAATTTCGGGATTAATGTTTCCCTTCTTGTCGATGTAGTCGGCCCCTTCATAGAGGTTGATGATGATGTGGAAAAGAAGGTCCACTCCCTTGCCGGTTTTAAACACCGTGGGAATCATGGGCACACCGAAGAGCTGCCCTAATTTAGAAGTGTCGAGTTTGTCGCCTTTGCGTTCAAGATCGTCGTACATGTTGAGTGCGCAAACCATGCGCAGATTCATGTCTACGAGTTGTGTGGTGAGATAAAGGTTACGCTCTAGATTGCTCGAGTCGATGACATTGATTACCACATCGGGGGTCTTCTCGATAATCTGCTTGCGTACATAGAGCTCTTCGGGACTGTAGGCAGTGAGCGAGTAAGTTCCAGGGAGGTCTACTAGATTGAATGTATATCCCTCAAATTCGCATTTTCCCTCCTTGGCATCAACCGTTACTCCGCTATAGTTTCCTACATGCTCAGTGGCGCCGCTAGCAAAGTTGAACAGTGAAGTCTTGCCGCAGTTGGGGTTGCCTACGAGTGCTACATTGATGGTGCGGCGTTTTCTAGTCGCCAAATCTTTGAGACTTCTGCTAACCTGTTCTTCCTCAACGACTTCTCCGCCATTGGATTTTATGTCGTCTTTGAGTCGTTGAGCCAAAGCCTCCTCTTCGCTAACGATTTCAATCATCGTTGCTTCATCGTGCCTGAGCGAAAGCTCATAGCCCATGATTTTATATTTTACCGGGTCTTGAAGGGGTGCGTTAAGGATTGACTCTACAGTCTTTCCCTTGATGAATCCCATCTCGATAATGCGTTTGCGAAATCCGCCGTGGCCCATAACCTTGACAACGACACCTTTTTCACCGGTTTTTAGTTCTGAAAGTAGCATACTTTTTTTCAAAATTATATTCTATGCAAAATTATTGGTTTTAGTAGATATTTGCAATCACTATTAGTTAGTATTTATAGATAAAAATATAACTTAATTTGGTGAATAATGATTATTTAGTAAAGATGAATAAATACATTAATGATAATTCTCGAAATTGCTTATAATAAGTGAGTTTAAATGTGTCATATTTATATTGGTTTAAATTAAACGAACACTTCAATAGAAATGTTGTAAAGATTTGAATGTGGCAATGTTATGGCGAGCAAATATGGCCAAACGATAGAGTTACGATGTATTTTGCTGTTTTTAGGGGATTTTATCTTTGCTTCAAGTTTATTTTTGCTCATTATTGAAAAATGAATTAACTTTGTGCATAAAAAAATAAAAACTGAAAAATGTACGACTATATTAGTGGAAAAATAACGGAGCTTAATCCAGCCTATGTGGTCATCGATAATCATGGCTTGGGTTACATGATAAATATCTCGCTCACGACCTACAACGAGGTATCGAAACTTGCCAAAGACGAGATTGCTAAACTCTATGTTTTTGAGGCTATTAGAGAGGATGCGCATGTGCTTTTCGGCTTTGCTTCAAAGCATGAACGCGAATTGTTTTTGATGCTTATCAGTGTGAGTGGTGTGGGGCCAAACACTGCTCGCATGATACTCTCTTCGCTGTCTCCAAGCGATTTGGAACAATGCATAGCCAGCGGCAATGTGGGAATGTTGAAATCGGTGAAAGGAATAGGCGGAAAAACCGCACAAAGAATATTAGTTGACCTTAAGGATAAAATAAAAGTGGCATCCGATACGTTATTAGATAGTAATAGCGCCCCGAGTGCACTCTACGACGAGGCACTGGCCGCGCTGGTGATGCTTGGCTTCACCCAACAAATGTCGCAGAAGGCCCTTAAGAAACTCTTCAAGGAGAATCCCGCTATCACAGTGGAAGAGGCTATCAAGAAGGCGTTGAAGATGATGTAGTTACATCGTGCGACGAGGGGTGTGCGAGAGGCCACCATTGAGATAATAATTGTTGACGATGAATTTTTTAAATTCAGGAAATAGTAAAAAAACATTGACAACATTGTTGCTGAGCGTTGTGATAAGCGTTTTAGCAACAAATGTTGCGCATGCCCAATACAACAATTCTACTCTAACGCCACCACCTCCTGTTCCCGATAAGAATGCAGTCGATAAAGATAAAAAGAAGGACAATCCGAGAATGCGCTATAATGTGCATCCCACTGTTCCTGAGAATTATGAGGACTTGCGTGAGGGAGAATATGCTGCCGACTTAAAGACTCCAGGCAATATCAAGACGGAAGCTGAGTATGACTATGAAACAGGCTGTTATATCATCCATACCAAAGTGGGCGACTATGACATTGTGACTCCATTCATTCTCACGGCCGATGAGTACAACAATCTCACCCTTCGCGAGTCGATGATGCAGTATTACCGCCAAAAGAATGCTGAGACTGCCGAAGCTAAAAAGAAAGATCCTTTCAATTTCTTGGATATGCAGTTCGGCCTTGGTCCTCTCGAAAAAGTGTTCGGACCTGGTGGTGTTCAGCTCAAGACTCAAGGAACGGTTCAGATTAAGATGGGAGTTAAGACCAACAAGACCGACAATCCAGCTTTGTCACTTACAGCAAAGCGTAAAACATATTTTGATTTCGACCAGAAGATACAAGCCACAATTCAGGCGTCGGTAGGTGACAAGATGAAATTTAACATGACCTACAACACCGATGCAACTTTTGAATTTGACAACAAGAATCTCAAACTTGCCTATGAGGGAAAAGAAGACGAGATAATCAAAAATATCGAGGCAGGTAACGTGAGCATGACGACTGGTTCTTCGCTCATCAGAGGTGGTTCGGCGCTTTTTGGTGTGAAAACAAAGTTGCAGTTTGGACGCCTGACAGCAACTGCCCTTGTGTCACAGCAGAACTCCGAGTCACAGACCGTGAACACCCGTGGTGGAGCACAAACCACCGATTTCTATATTACAGCCGATAAATATGATCAGAACCGTCACTTCTTCTTGTCGCATTTCTTCCGTGATAACTACGACACATGGACATCAAAGCTTCCTCTTGTCTCAAGCGGTATAAACATTACAAGGATAGAGGTTTGGGTAACAAATAAGCGCGGAAATTTCAATGAATCGCGCAATATTATGGCATTTATGGATGCCGGCGAGAGTCAGCACATAAGCAATAGTCACTGGACACCGACAACAAGCTCTCCTAATCCCACCAATACATCTAACAATTTGCTTGATGAAATAAAAAACTCCTATCCCGAGGCACGATACATCAGCCAGGCGTCAACAGCCTTGGCGCCCCTCGCGGCCTATGAATTTGAAGGAGGAAAGGATTATGAGAAGATAGAGAGTGCGCGATTGCTTTCGACCAATGAATACAAGCTCAACTCATCACTTGGATACATCTCACTCAATACTGCCCTTGCTAGTGACGAGGTGCTTGCGGTGGCTTATCAATACACCTATATGGGAAAGACCTATCAGGTGGGAGAGTTTGCCAGCGACATAGCGTCTACCGAGCAGTCATTATATGTTAAGATGCTCAAATCGACGACCATCAACACTAAAGTTCCTATGTGGGACTTAATGATGAAAAATATCTATTCGCTTGGTGCATATCAAGTGCAACAATCCAATTTCAAGCTGAACATTAAGTACTTGAACGATACAACTGGTATAGAAATGCCTTATATCAGTGAAGGCAACATTGCCGGTGAGCCGCTGATTCGTGTGATGAACCTTGACCGCTTAGATGCCAGTGGCAATTACAACAGCGACGGCCGCTTTGACTATATTGATGGTTTTACCATTACTTCTTCTGGTGGTAAAGTCATTTTCCCCGTTGTTGAGCCTTTTGGTTCTCACTTGCGTAAGATGATTGGCAACGATGCCATAGCCGACAAATATGTGTATCAGGAGCTATACACGATGCAACTCACCGATGCCCAGCAAGTTCAAGACAAAAACAAATTTGTGCTGCAAGGAGAGTATCAGTCTACCAACAAAAACACTATCAGCCTCAATGCAACCAATGTGCCAAGAGGGTCGGTTGTGGTTACCGCCGGTGGTGTCACACTTACCGAGAATAGCGACTATACCGTCGACTATACTATGGGTACGGTGACAATTACAAATCAGAGTATTATCGACGCCGGCACCAACATCAGTGTCTCGCTGGAGAACCAATCAACTTTCAGTACTCAGCGCAAGACACTCTTGGGACTGGACCTTGATTATGCCTTTAACGATAATTTCCACGTTGGTGGAACTTTGATGCATTATGGTGAGAAAAATATTACCGAGAAGGTATCGATTGGTAATGAGATTGTGAACAACACCATTTGGGGAGCTAGAGTATCTTATAAGTCAAACTTCATGTGGCTTACCAACCTGTTGAACAAAATACCAACAGTCAATGCCACAGCTCCTTCACAGGTGAATATCAATGGTGAGTTTGCACAGCTCTTGCCGCATCAGTCACGCACGGGTTCTAACGCAGGAAGTTCATATATCGACGACTTTGAGTCAACACAAATTGGTATCGACTTGCGTTCACCTTATTCATGGTTCTTAGCATCTACGCCTTATGATAATGGCAGCGACGCTCTCTTCCCCGAGGCAGCATTGTCCAACGATGTCGCCTATGGTAAGAACCGTTCGCTCCTGTCATGGTACTACATCGACCGCCTGTTCACACAGCGCAATTCTTCCTATGTGCCAGGTTATATAAAGAATGACCTTGACCAGCTCTCAAATCCCTACGTTCGTGAGATTCCTTACACTGAGGTATTCCCCGGACGTGAGCTCAACTATGGCGAGTCGTCGACAATTCAAACTCTTAATCTCTCGTTCTATCCTAAAGAGCGCGGACCTTACAACCTTGATGCCGAAAACCTTGATGCCAACGGCAACCTTCTCAACCCTGAGAGGCGATGGGGCGGTATCATGCGCAAAATTGAGAATACCGATTTTGTCACTAACAATGTTGAGTACATCAAGTTTTGGATGCTAGACCCATTCCTTGACGAAACCAATCCCAATCTAGAAGGTGGTGATTTCTATATCAATCTTGGTGAAATTAGCGAGGATATTCTCAAGGACGGTCTCAAGAGCTATGAGAACGGTCTGCCTTACCTCGATTCCGATACCACAGCCTTGAATGAGACCAACTGGGGTAGGATTGCCACTAAGTCGTCGCTGACCTATGCTTTTGAGACGGCAACAGGTTCTCGCATTAAGCAAGATGTGGGACTCAATGGACTCAGCACTGCTGATGAGAAGAATTACCCCTCTTATAAAGAATATGTAAACAAGCTACGCAGCATGCTGCCTGCCGAGACGATAGCGAAGATGGAAAGCGATCAATTCTCGCCAATCAACGACCCTGCAGGCGACAATTATCACTTCTATCGCGGTTTCGACTATGATGAGCAAAAGCTGTCGATTCTCGAGCGTTACAAGCATTACAACGGTACCGAAGGTAACTCTCTTTCACAAGAGGACGCCAGCGATGCTATGTATCAGAGTGCTCGTAGTGTGCCTGATGTGGAGGATATCAACCAGGACAATACCCTCAACGAGTATGAGCGTTATTTCCAATACAAGGTGTCGATACGTCCCGAAGACCTTCAAGTGGGCAAGAACTTCATTATTGACAAGCAGGAGTCAGTTCAGCGCACTCGCAACGGTGAGGATCAGCATGTGACATGGTATCAGTTCTGTATTCCCATCAAGAGCTATGAGAAAGTTGTGGGCTCTATCAACGATTTCTCGTCGATAAGGTTCATGCGCATGTTCCTCACTAATTTCAAGGAAACTACTCATTTGAGGTTCGCTTCGCTCGAACTTGTGAGAGGAGAGTGGCGCAACTATGACTACAACCTCAACTCTCGTAACGATGCTCCTGGAAGCGGAACGATTGACGTTAATACTGTGAACATTGAGGAGAACGCAGCACGTGAGCCTGTGAACTATGTACTTCCACCTGGCGTTTCACGCATCATCGATTCGGGACAATCACAAATCACCCAGCTCAATGAGCAGTCAATGCAGATGAAAGTTGAGGGCTTGGAGGCTGGTGATGCCCGTGGTGTGTACCGCAACACCAACCTTGACCTGCGCACTTATAAGCGTCTTCAGATGTTTGTTCACCACGAGGCGTTTATTAACGATGCCACCAACCTTAAAAATGGCGATATTTCGTTCTTCGTTCGCTTGGGTTCGGATGTAAAGAACAACTATTATGAGTATGAGATTCCACTGAAGGTAACTCCTCCAGGACGATACAGTACTAACAGCTCGGCCGATCGACTTGCGGTGTGGCCCAGTGAAAACATGCTTGACCTTGACCTTGATGTGCTCACTGCAGTCAAGAAAAACCGTAATGCTGAGAAAATGGCAGGAAATCCCGATGTGGCCTATACTCAGCGTTATCAGGAACAAGACCCCAACAATCCTCGCAACCATGTCTATGTGATGGGTAATCCGTCATTGAGCAAGGTTAGGGTAATGCTCATTGGTGTGAGAAACAACACAGCTGGAACGACTAAAGATTTCGTGATATGGGTTGATGAGCTCAGAGTTACCGACTTTGACAGCGAGGGTGGTTGGGCTGCTAAAGCCAACATGAGTTTGAACCTTAGTGACATTGGTACTGTGAATGTGGGATGGCACAAGGAGACCAGTGGTTTTGGCTCGGTAGACCAGAGTATGACTCAGCGTCGCCTCGATAATTATGACCAGTACAACGTTGCTGTTCAAGCCGATTTGGGACGCTTCATACCCGAGAAGGTGAAACTTCATGCTCCAGTTTACTATTCTTACAGCAATGAGAAGATAACACCTAAATATAATCCTCTTGATGAAGACATCTTGCTCAAAGACGCTCTCGATGCATGTGCTACCGAAGAGCAGAAAGACTCCATCAAGGCCTATGCAGTATCGGAGACTACTGTACAGAACTTCTCTATTTCGGGCTTGAAATTTGATGTGAAGAGCAAGAATCCCATGCCTTGGGATCCTGCCAACTTCTCCTTCAATTATTCATTCAACAAGACTCACAAGACCAATCCTGACTATGTGTATGAGAACACCAACGACTATCGTGGTAGCATGCAATATGCTTGGACGCCATACATCAAGCCTTTCAAGCCACTTGAGAAGGCTATCGATGCCAAGAACAAGAAGTTTAAGTTCTTCCGTGAGTGGGAATTCAGGTGGTTGCCAAATTCGTTAGCATTCAGTACCAATATATCAAGGTACTATTTTGAGCAGCAAACTCGCAACGAGACCGATGTTGATGTTGTCTTGCCTGTGTCGGTGAGCAAGAATTTCTTGTGGGATAGGCAGTTTGCGTTGTCTTGGAACTTCACCAAGTCGCTCAACATGTCGTTCAACAGTCAGACTACAGCCCATATCTTGGAGCCTATAGGACAAGTGAACAAAAGACTCTTCCCCGATGAATATCGCGATTGGCGCGACAGCGTGATGAGAAGCATCAAGGACCTGGGTACTCCATGGGCTTATAATCAGACCTTCACCGCCTCTTATAAGGCACCGTTCAGCGCAATACCAATCTTGAGCTTCATTACAGCCAACGCAACTTATAATGCTACTTATCGTTGGGATCGTGGTACTGTAATAGGCGAGATGTTCTCGGGCAATAGTATAGCCAACCAGTCGTCCTTCACAGTTGATACTCGCTTTAACATGGAAACGCTTTATGGCAAGATTCCTTATTTGAGCGATGTGAATAAACGTTTTGCATCATCGGGAGGCAGCTCGGGCAATGAAAAAGGCAAGGGCAAGACACCACCCAAGAAGGCCAAGAAATTTGACCGCACATTCCAGCTTAGTGCCGACACAACAACGATGGTGAAGCACAACATGAATGTGAAGAAGGTGAGAGTCACTGCCACCACAGTTGACGGCAAGCGTTATCCTGTCAAGTTTAACATCAAAGACAATAACAACATCGAGATTCTTAATCGTGATGACAAGAGCATCAAGGTTACTGTTACCGAGGTGCTGGCAAGCGATAAGAAGAACTTTGGTACTGAGCTCGCTCAATACTTCACAAGATTGTTGATGAGTGTTAGGAGCGTGAATGTGAAATGGCGGCAAACCCAGTCGCTGTCTATACCTCAGTATGTGCCAAGTGTGGGAGACATCTTTGGTCAGAACACCCACTACGATGTGATGGCACCTGGATTGGACTTTGCCTTTGGTTTCGTTGGTCAGGATTATATCGATAAGGCCAAGAGCCGCGGATGGCTGTTGGGCGATTCTACCCAGACGTCACCAGCAATCTTCTCACGCACTCAGGAATTCAATGTTGAGGCGATTATCGAGCCCATCAAGGGTTTGAAAATCACTCTTACCGGTAACAGAACCGACAACCGCACTAATCAGATTCAGTTTATGTATGACGACGTGGGTGTGCTCTATTCCGGTACATATACTAAGACTCACATGGCACTTGCTACAGCGCTCAAGGGCGTGAGTGCCGATAATGAGTATTACAGTGATGCCTTCAACAAGTTCTTGAACAACATCCCTGTTGTGGCAGGCCGCATCGAGAGCCAGTACATAGGCAAGAACTATCCAGGACGTGGATTCTTGCGCGGAACCGCCTATGCCGATACGCCGTTCAACCCCGAGAATGGCTCTGTTAACCCTTGGGGCAGCGACGTGATGATTCCAGCTTTCATGGCAGCTTATTCCGGAAGAGATGCCGCCAAGGTCGACCTCAATCCATTCCCAGGACTCAAGAGCATCTTGCCCAACTGGCGTGTGACCTATGATGGGCTGTCAAGGATTCCTGCTGTGAAGAAGGTGCTCAAGAATTTGACTCTTACTCATGCTTACCAGTGTACTTATTCGGTTGGCTCGTTCTCGAGTTATACCGACTGGGTAACGATAGGCGAGGGGCTTGGCTTCACTGCCGATGCGCTAACTGGTGCTCCCATCCCCAACTCGCCTTTCAATATTTCGTCTATCTCGATAACTGAGAAATTTGCGCCGCTGATTGGTGTTAATGCCACATTGAAGAATGACATGAGTTTCAATGTCGAGTACCGTGATGCGCGTACTCTGGCCCTCAATATATCGTCGCTTCAACTTGTTGAGACGCTGCAGAAGTCGCTCGTCATAGGCGCAAGCTACAAGATTGCCAACTTCAATTCGGTGCTCAAGATCAAGAAGAAACAAGAAGGTGTGAACAATGACCTCACACTCAATTTCAACCTGCAGCTCAATAACAACACAGCGCTAATACGTAAAATCGACGTTAACACCACACAGGCAACGAGTGGAACTCGCACGCTGGGTATAAACTTTGCTGCAAACTATGTGATGAGCAAGCGCATCACGCTGGGTGCATTCTTCGATCACCAAGTCAATACACCACTCGTTTCATCAACATCCTACCCAACAACCAACACCAATTACGGTATTTCAATCAACGTGTCGCTTGCCAAGTAAAGACAGGAGTGGCTAGGAAAGGCTGACCTTTTCCACTAAAAAAACGTCAATTTGTGTGTCGTATCAGAAAAAATAGCTAATTTTACACGTTTTTTACGATTACACAAAAGATGGGAGCGAAAAATGAACACAAGTCTATGTTGAAAGTTGGCACGATTTTGCGTGGCATCTATCGCATTGACGACTACTTGGCAAGCGGCGGTTTTGGCAATACCTATTTAGCGACCAATACCGAGTTTGACGAGCAAGTAGCCGTGAAAGAGTTCTTTATGCGTGGCGTGTCGGAGCGTGACGACGACTCCCTGTCTATTAGTGTAAGCAACGAGGAGAACGTGGAGATGTTTGAAAAGCTTCTAAACACGTTCAAGCGTGAAGCAAAGCGTCTGCATAGGCTTGGCTTGAGGAATATTCCTCACATTGTCAGGGTTTACGATATATTTGAGGAAAACAACACGTCCTATTATGTAATGCAATACATAAAAGGACAGTCCTTGAGTGGTGTGCTTAAAGCGCAAGGAAAGCCTTTCGACCAGCAATGGCTTATGGAGGGCTTTCTTCCTCAGATGCTTGAAGCATTGGGTGGCATTCATGCAACAAATTTGTGGCATCTCGATATTAAGCCCAGCAATATCATGGTTGACGAACAAGGGAATCTCACGCTCATCGACTTTGGCTCAAGCAAGCAGATTGACCCAAATTCAGGAGACCATGTCACAATGTCGAGCACCTTGTCGTTCACGAAGCTTTATGCGCCGTTGGAGCTTCTACATTATGACTACAAGTCCATTGGTCCCTGGTCGGATATTTACTCTCTGGGAGCTACGCTTTATAACTTGGCAACAAATCAAAAACCTCCCGGCGCCTACGAAATTCTCAATGAGGGAGTTAATGCCTTTAATTTCCCACAAGGCTCAAGAGACGACTTGATGAGGCTCATTGTATGGATGATGAGTTATAAAGTTAGTGACCGTCCTCAAAGCGTTGCACAAATCAATGATATTATAAAAGGTGTCAAAGGCAAGAGCATCCCTAAGCCGCCCCAAGTCATGCAACAGCCAGTTGTGAAGCCTAAGCCTGTGGTTAAGGTTGCTGTTGCTTCACCTAAGCCTAAAGTTGCTGTTGCTTCACCTAAACCTAAAGTTGCTGTTGCTTCACCTAAACCTAAGGTTGCAGTTGCTTCACCTAAACCTAAGGTTGCAATTGAGGAGCCGATGCCTCAGGTCACTGTGGCAGCGCCCAAGACCGATTACTCTCATGAGAATACAATCTTGAATAAGCCTGATGCGCCAGCTGACAACAGTTTGCCTTTAGAACCAGAGGCCAAAGAGTCAAAAAGCAAGAAAACTCTTATCTTTGCTCTCGTTGGGGTTGCTGTATTGGCAATTCTGGCTATTATTATTTTTAATCTCAACAGAGGTAATGGCAATGTTGAGCAAGAGCAGTCTGATAATGTGGAAATGACCGATAGTGTCACTTCTGTGTCCAATGTTGAGCATGAGAAGGTTGTAGACAAAGATGCCCCTTCACAACATCATGAATCTACCCCGTCGAGTGGGCTAGAGCAACCCAAGAGCAGTAGTGCTCAACAATCTCAGCGACAACAGGCTCAGAAGTCATCGCCATCGCAACAACAAACTCAACAAAAGACTGTCTCTAAGCCACAGCAGGCGTCCACTCCTCAGCAACAAACGAAGACTATTGATATTCCTAAACTGCCTTCTAAGTCAACTACTTCACCCACACCCGCACAAACTGCTGTGCAGCAACGTGCAAAACAATCATCAAGTAGTGGCAGTAGAAAATCTGGCGATGATGTAACACGCAAGGAAGTTCCAAGAAATACAGATAGATAACGGACACGGCGTGCCGTGTCCCTACAGAGGGAGCTGCTTGAACGCCACGGTTAACAAGGCCCATGCTTGGTTTACACACGGCTTTCTCACTTAACACTCTTCTTGCTTGACCATGAGGACATTGAACGCCGCGGTTGGATAAATTAGGCTGCGCCTCGGCAAAGCTCATGCAAGCATGGCTCTGCACTCGACTTGCACTAATTTTGCGGCGCAATTGACTGAGGCTCGCTAATCGCATACTGCACTTGGTGCGACTTATGCTGCTCGCTCAGTCGAGCTGAAGGTTCACCAACAGCACCCACGCTTGGTTTCTCGCATACTGCACTTGGAGCGACTCTTGGTGATTGCGGTTGCCTTGCGTCATCGCGGACACGGCGTGCCGTGTCCCTACAAAGGGGTGGTTGCCTACGGTCATCGCGGACACGGCGTGCCGTGTCCCTACATGCGATAGCGCACTTAAATTCTTTCTTGTTTTTTGCGTTTGTTTATTTTTTTCATTACTTTTGCAACAAACAAAATAAAACGAATAATCATGAAAATATTGACATTTAAACGCTTTGTCCTGATGCTGCTGGCGGTGGCGCCAGTGTTAACCCAAGCACAGACATGGGAGCAGTGGGACTATATGGAAGAGTGTAAAAAGAAAGTAGATGAACTTCTACCACTCGCGCAGTCTTTTTACAATGTGAATGTGAAGCCTGTTGAGCAGCAGCTCAATGCCATGCCCGAGGATGTTAGCAAGGAGCAGTTAGATGCCATGCGTAGCGACCTGCAGAGCAAAAAGAACGAGCTGGCGACACTAACCGCTAATTACAACAATTTGAGCAAGACCATCAACGACTATATCAACATCCTGCTCAACTCGCGCTGCAACCCGCAGGCGGTGACGGCATTGAAAGATTATCATCAGCCGTCGGCAATCGGGAATCTTGAGATGCTCAAGAAATATGAAAGCTATTCACAGGGCCTCAGAGAGCCGTTGGTGGCGCTGCGTGCGGCTCTTGAGCAGAATGGCTGGCGCAAGCTCGAGGAGAGCTCGCCAGCAATCAAAAAGTTTGATGATGCTTGGGATAACAGCTCCTATATCAACCTTGTCACCAACAGCGACGACAGTGGCATCCCCTTCCTAGACGAGTGTGTGAAGCGTGTGGTATCCTTGCGATACCGAGGCTTCGACAACAGCCGGGACGACATTGAACAGTTGATTGTCAGTCTCTCACCCTCAAATGATGCTGTGACAAGCCCCGCCGATTATCTCGCGTCTATCTCCAATTATGTTAGGACTGCAACTCAAATAACTGAACTCAACGTTAAGATTAATATATTAGAGAGCCAGCTGTGCGAAATCAGTGACACCAACGAGCAGTACAATGTGCTTGGCCAGCAGAAATATGAGGTGGTGGAGCAATGGTATGATATGCGCGAGGAAATTGACAATGTGCTAATGGATGCCTGCAAGTATGTTTTGTCACAGCCGTGCGACACCAAGGGAGCATTCACATGGTTGAGCTCGCAGCTGCAACCGTTGCTCGACAACGTGTTCCACAAGTCTTACAAGGCTCGCCGTGACCGCTATGTGCAGCTGTTGGCAGACTATGATCGCCACACAACCGAGTTAGGTAGCTTCATCAAGCGCATGTTTGTCTATGCTAAAGCCGGGCAGATTACCGATGACACTCGCAATGAAATCTCATCCTTGTTGCATCAGCTTGAATATTACAAGGACTATTATGCAGGACGTAATGAGGAGAAAGCTGTGTCGAGCCCTTACCTCGATGGAGTAATCTCAAATTTCGAGAAGATGCTATCCTCTGGGTTCACTGGTGGCAAGGACCAACTGCAAACCCTTAGCGAGAACCTGAGAGGAGATGTACTTTATAATGCGACCCTCGATGCTGAAGCGCGAGAGATAAAAGAATGGCCTAATGGCCGTAAGACGTTCACCGTCAAAGGGGTCTCTTTCACTATGGTGCTTGTCAAGGGCGGCACGTTCACTATGGGCGCGACAAGTGAGCAGGGCAGCGATGCTAACATTGACGAGAAACCAACTCATCAGGTCACTCTCAGCAAATTCTCAATCGGTCAAACCGAGGTGACACAGGAGCTGTGGGAGGCGGTGATGGGCAGCAACCCGAGCGATCGAAAGGGTGCGAAGCGTCCTGTGGAGGAGGTGAGCTGGAACAACTGCCAGGAGTTCATCCGCAAGCTCAACGCATTGACGGGCCAGAACTTCCGCTTGCCCACCGAGGCAGAGTGGGAGTATGCCGCGCGTGGCGGCAATAAGAGCCAGGGTTACAAGTACAGTGGCAGTAACAATATTGACGATGTGGCGTGGTATTGGATTAACAGTGGTGATAGCCGTCTAAGTGGAAATTGGTATTCGGAAAAAATTGAAAATAATAATTGTCAAACTCATGATGTTGGCACAAAGCAGCCTAACGAACTTGGTCTCTATGATATGAGCGGCAACGTATATGAATGGTGTCAGGACTGGTACGGAAGCTATAGCTCAGAAGCGCAGGTTGACCCTCGTGGTCCTAGTTCGGGCTCTAGCCGCGTGTATCGCGGCGGCAGTTGGTTCGTCAACGCCGAGGACTGCCGTGTTACGTGTCGCAGCGGGCTCTTCCCCGACAACCGCAACAACAACCTTGGGTTCCGCTTGGCTCTATAGTTTCGCCTTTAAGAGATAAAACATCCAATAATTGTAGGGTCAGGGCATGCCCTGACCGCACGGGCGCGTCAATGGGAATCGCCTCCGGTCACCGCGGACACGGCGTGCCGTGTCCCTACAGAGGGAGTAGCTTGAACGCCGCGGATGCGGCGCAATGCTTTAACAGCGCCCACGCTTGGTTTCTCGCATACTGCACTTGGAGCGACTTATGGTGATTGCGGTTACCTTGCGTCATCGTGGACACGGCATGCCGTGTCCCTACAAAGGTGGCTTCTTGAACGCCGCTCATGCTGCGCAATGCTTTCAACGCCTATGCTCTCCTTTTCGCATATTACACTTGGGGCGACTTATGGTGGCAAGTTGGCAACTCGCAATACCGGACTCAAGCTCATTGCTCACGTCACTTGGTTTGCATGAATCACTTGCATCACTTGTTTTATTCTCCACGTTGCATGAATCACTTGCATCGGCTTCTTGCAGGGCTTTAGCAATGCGTGACACCTGTGCCTGCGAGAGTCCTACAATGGCGGCTATCTCCCGAGTGGAGTAGCAAAGGCTGCGGTAGTGGGCGATGGCATTGTTGATTTTGTTTCGTGAGTCGAAACCGTTGTCCCGCACTAAGCGTCTCTCGCTCTCATTACGCTGGAAATTGGTGAAAATGAAGTGGCCGTCGTCGTTGTTGACGAGTTGTGCCGACATTACAGCATCATCGCTGAGAATGACTGGCGCCATTCGGTTTTTGTGCTGCTTGATGTAGTGCGACTTGTGGAAGATGGTGGAGTTGCGCCTGCTTGTCGTGGCAAGCGAGAAAACGGAGTCGCAGGCATGCATTATCTCGTAGGGGTGCGACAGCTCTTCGATGGTTGTGAGGTCTTTGCTCTTGCGCTTGCGTGAGTGTGCGAGCAGGAGCATTGCAGTTTCACTGTGGTTACATATTACGCGCAGCCCATTGAGAGCCTTGCGCATGGAATCGGAATCCTTTGGCTCGATGAGCAAGCTGATGTCGTCGATGATTACCGCCTGTGGTTTTTTAACGGCAATTTCTTTGGCGATAAAATCTAGTTTTTCATCGGGAGTACAATCGTCGTTGCTTGGCGAACATGTGTCAACGAGTGGATTTACAGGGTAAATGACGTTCTCAAGGTCGAAGTAGATGACTTTCAGGCCTCTGTCTTGCAGATCTTTAGCGATTTGCATGGCGAGGATGGACTTGCCGACGCATGGCGTGCCGAAAAGGCATGCCATCTCGCCTTGCGCCCACAGTCCCTGCCAGAGGTTGGTGGAGTCGAACTCAGGTTCCTGCTTAGGTTTTGTGTCACATGTGAAGATAGAAGGGATGATGCTACAGTATGTTTTGCGATGTTGCTTGTCGCTTGCTTTTAGCGCGTTACGGAAAATTTTAGGTTTGTTGCTCATAGTTTTTTTTTAATGTTATATCACAAAGGTAGGAAAAGAGTGATTGAGAGAGCAATGTTAAAAAAATGGAGTGAAAGGAAGAAAAGGAAAAAAAGGAGGGATATTTTTTTATTGAGAATTTTTTTCTAAATTTGCAACTTGAAAACTAAGCTCCTGGTTGTGGGAGTCAATGAAAACTGTTTTTATATGGATGATCAAATAAAGCACCGACTGGAGAAAGATGAAAACGGCCTGCTCACGTATGAGTATATAGCCAATAATATCAATAAAGCTGATTTTGCTCAAGAAATTGATGAACTTGTCGACAATATTATAAATGTGGACAAGACGGGTCAGTTTGTGGTCAGCACAGCCCGCTACCTCAACGCTATCGACAAGGAAGGTTTTGCCCCACAGATCGACCGCTTGATAAAAGCCGAGATAACCGTAGACCGTGAGCGCGCCTATCTTGGCATTCTCGCTGCGTCGATTTGGGGAGACGACTATAAGGAGCGTGCAGAATCACTCGTTGCCATCGACGATAACTTCCGCCGCGTCTACAAGCGACTTTATCCAGTGGGGATGTAATTATATTATATAATCTCAATTTTTATCATTATGAAACTGAAAAACAAGACAAGAATAGCACTGGCGGCATCGATAATGCTTGCCGCATGTGCAGTTGTTTTTACAACGACTTCTATTAAAGCAAACAACTCTACCGCTATGCAACAAAATGAACAACAAGACAACCGTACCAAGGTGTTGCTAGAGACAACCTTTGGAAACATAGAAATCGTATTGTATAACGAAACCCCTAAGCATCGCGACAATTTCATAAAGCTAGTAAAGGAAGGCTATTATGATGGTGTGCTGTTTCACAGGGTGATTAAGGATTTCATGATTCAGACAGGAGATCCTGATTCGAAAAATGCTACAGTCGACGCATTCCTAGGCAGTGGAGGTCCTGACTATGATATTGACGCAGAATTTGTTTATCCCCAATACTACCACAAACGCGGTGCCCTTGCTGCCGCTCGCGAGGGTGATGAAACCAATCCCGAGCGCAAGAGCTCTGGTTCTCAGTTCTATATTGTTACTGGTCGCCGTTTCTCGACTGGTCAGCTTGAGATGATGGCTGAGCGAATGGGTGAGCAACGCAAAGGTCAGATTTTCCAACAGCTTGCCCAGTCGCGCATGCAGGAAATCATGACCTACCAGCAGCAGGGCGACACTGTTGCATTGAATAACTTGCAGAATGAATTGATTGCAATAACCGAGGCTAATTATGCGACTAATCCAGTGAAATTCACGGAATCACAGATGCGTGATTACTCCACCGTGGGCGGTGCTCCTCACCTTGATGGTCAGTACACCGTGTTTGGCGAAGTTGTGTCAGGCTTGGATGTAGTAGAAAAGATAGAGAATGTAGAGACAGGCAATCATGACCGCCCTGTGAGTGATGTGAAAATCATCAAGGCAACAATCATTCAATGATTGACTTCACCTGCCACCGCTTTAGCAATGGTCTAAGGCTCGTTCACCACTATGACGCAACAACCATGATGGTTGCTGTCAATCTGCTATATGATGTTGGGTCGAGAGACGAGCATCCCAGCAAGACAGGCCTTGCGCACTTGATGGAACATCTCATGTTTTCGGGCACGAAGCATGTAGAAAAGTTTGACGACATGCTGCAACGTGCCGGTGGCGACAGCAATGCGTGGACCAGTGTGGATGTGACAAATTACTACGACATCCTTCCTGGTCACAACATTGAAACCGCCCTGTGGCTCGAGAGTGAGAGGCTGCTAAACCTGAATCTGACAGCTCAAAATATTGAAGTTCAGAAAAGCGTTGTGATTGAGGAATTTAAGCAGCGCTACTTAAACCAACCATACGGTGATGTTTTGCACTTGATGCATGGCTTGGCTTATGAGAAACATCCTTATAGGTGGCCAACGATAGGTCTTGACACTGCGACGATAGAAACGTTTACTGACAATGATATTTTAGATTTCCACCGTCGTTATTACAACATTGGAAATCTGGTCATATCAATTTCGGGAAATGTGGAATTTGAGACAGCTGTCAAGCTAGTCGAGAAATGGTTTGGCGATATTGAGTCATGTGAGCCTATAACAAGAAAATTGCCACAAGAACCAGAGCAGAAAGGGAAAAAGTTCTTGTCACACACAAGCGAGGTGCCAAGCAACATGATATTCCGTGTCTATCACATGTGTAGCCGATGTGATGAGGATTATGCTGCAACGGACTTGCTGAGCGATGTGCTTGGCAATGGTCTGTCGTCAAGGTTTTATCGTCAACTGATTCAAGGAACCGATATGTTTGCCGATATTGATGCATCGGTTATGGGCTCTCGCGACCCAGGCTTGTTCTATATAAGAGCTCGGCTGGCCGATGGAGTGGCATTTGAAAAAGCCAATGCGGCAATCGACAGTGTGCTCACCCAATTGATAGACGATGGAGTGGATGATGGCGAACTGGTCAAGTGTGTAAATAAATACCTGTCGAACAAGTTGTTTGAGAATGTGGGCTATGCCGAGAAGGCAGTGTCGCTATGCAACCATGAATTGATGTGGGGAGCAAATGGAATAAATGTCGAGAACGATAAATACCGAGCTGTGAAAAGTGAAGAAGTTCAGGAAGTGGCATCACGCATTCTTGATGATGACAATTGTTCATTGATTTTCTATGGACCTGATGCGTGAGCTTAGTATTACTTTTTTATAAGATTTAGTCGTTAGGATAAAAAATAATGGTTGTTTTTAGAAAAAACAGCCGTTTTTTTTCTCCATATTACAAAAAAGTAGTATTTTTGGGGTTAAAATTAAAAATTAGGTTAAATATACCTTTTAAAATTGTTTATTATGGTAACGCGTGAAAAGTCGGAATCGATGGAAAATATCGAGAAAGACGTAACCCTGAATCCTGAAACTGAGGCTGTTAATGCCGCAGAGTCAGTAGAGAACAAATCTACAGAGGAGAAAACCGATGTAGCAGTTGAAAATCAAGTTAATAATCAAGAGCCAGTAGCAGAGGAGCCTGTCGAGGAAGAGAAGCCTCAAGAGCCAGTAGCTGAGGAGCCTGTCGAGGAAGAGAAACCTCAAGAGCCAGTAGCCGAGGAGCCAGCCGAGGAAGAGAAGCCTCAAGAGCCAGTTGCTGAGGAGCCAGTTGAGGAAGAGAAGCCTCTAGAGCCGGTAGCCGAGGAGCCTGTCGAGGAAGAGAAGCCTCAAGAGCCGGTAGCCGAGGAACCAGCCGAGGAAGAGAAGCCTCAAGAGCCAGTAGCTGAGGAGCCTGTAGAGGAAGAGAAGCCTCAAGAGCCAGTAGCAGAGGAGCCTGTCGAGGAAGAAAAGCCTCAAGAGCCAGTTGCTGAAGAAGTTGAGCTGCCTAAGGTGGATCTCACCACTCTTGATAAAAACGGTCTTGTTGCCGAGCTTGAGAAACTGCTTGCTCTGCCTGTAGAAAGCGTTAAAGATCGAGTAGCTCAAATTAAATCGGCGTTCTTCGCATTGCGTAAAGAAGAGCTTGCCAAGGAGAAAGAAGAGTTCCTTGCCAAGGGCAATGAGGAAGCTGCTTTTGCACCTCAAGAAGACGAGACAGAAGCAAAGCTCAAAGAGCTCCTTGGAGAGTTCAAGGAAAAACGCGCCGAGTTCAATGCCGAGCAAGATGCTGTGAAGAAATCCAATCTCGAAAAGAAACAACAAATAATTGATGAGATAAACACTATCTCTCAAGACCCCGATAATATCAACAAGCAATTCTCTCACGTTCAGCAACTTCAGCAGGAGTTCAAGGCGATAGGAGAGGTTCCTTCGGCAAACACTACCGAGGTGTGGAAGGCCTACCAGCAAGCAATAGAGAACTTCTACGACTTGTTGAAGATGAACAAGGAACTGCGTGACTATGACTTCAAGAAGAACCTTGAAATCAAGCAGAGACTTTGTGAGGAGGCTGAGGCTCTTGATGAAGAGACCGATGTTATTGCCGCCTTCAAGAAACTCCAGGCACTTCATGACAAGTGGCGCGAAACAGGTCCTGTGGCAAAAGATATCAGGGAGCCACTATGGGCAAGGTTCAAAACTGCTTCGTCGGTGATAAATAAAAAGCATCAGGCATTTTTCGAGACCCGTAAGGCCGCCGAGAAAGAGAATGCTGAGGCCAAGACCGCTCTGTGCGAGAAAATCGAGCAGATTGAGACCGACGGCCTGAAGACCTATGCAGCATGGGACGAAGTGACTAAACAGATTATTGGTCTGCAGGAAGAGTGGAAGAAACTTGGATTTGCATCCCGCAAGGTAAATGCAGCATTGTTTGCCCGCTTCCGCAGCTCATGCGACGATTTCTTTGCAAAGAAGGCAGCATTCTTCAAGACAATGAAGGAAGAGCTGGCATCAAATTTGGCAAAGAAGAATGAGTTGTGCGAGAAAGCGGAGGCATTGATGGACTCTACCGACTGGAAGTCTACAACCGATGCTCTTATCGCACTACAGAAAGAATGGAAGACCATTGGACCAGTAGTGAAGAAACACAGCGATGCCGTGTGGAAACGTTTCATTACTGCCTGTGACCATTTCTTTGAGGAGAAGAAGAAACAGACCTCCAGCCAGCGCTCGGTAGAGCACGACAACCTGAAGGCCAAGAAAGAGGTTATCGCTCAAATAAATGCTATCCTGGAGACCGATGACGAGGAAGCACCTCAAAAGATTAGAGACCTCATGTCGAAATGGCAGTCAATAGGTCACGTGCCTTATAAAGAGAAAGACAAAATCTACGCTCAATACAAGGAGGCTATTGACAAGGCATTTGAGAAGTTTGACATGAAAGCCTTCCGTGCTCGACTCACCAACTTTGAGAACTCTATCAGCCAGTCGGGCGGTGACAAGGTTTACCACGAGAGAGAAAGACTGGTAAGAGCGTTTGAGCAGAAGTGCAACGAGCTTAAGACCTATGAGAACAACATGGGATTCTTCACTGCACGTTCAAAAGACGGTAACACCATCGTCAAAGAGCTGGAGCGCAAGATTTCTAATCTCAAAGACGAGATTGCACTGCTTGAGCAGAAGATAAAGATTATAGACGAAAAAATTTGATCCAATCAATAAGCCACTCTCTGCAACAAACTGTTATGCAGAGAGTGGACTTTATCAAGAAATATTGAAGCGTTGAAAAGTAAGGGTAGATATGGACATTTTATCCGTTGGATATTTCTTGTCGTTGACTTTATTGTCCTCAATGCGTCTTACATAACGACTTGTCTACTTACCGACATCAGAGTTCAGCCATTCTATAACAAGCAAGTGTGGCTGATGCTTAATATTGCATTTCTTGTTGTGGTTTATGTGCTCAGCACACTTCACGACAAGCGAGTGGTGTATATAGACAGGGTATTGATGTTGCTGCTCAAGTATGTACTGCTTCATTCGGTGATTTTCTTGATGCTGCTTTCGTTTGTGGACCTCGATTTGTCGTGGAAGACAATAATTCTATTCTATTTAATTTTCACTGCCGCACTATCGTTATGGTGGATTGTGTCGAGAAAGCTGCTCAAGTGGTATCGAAGCAAAGGCTTCAACTATAAGCGAATAGTTATAGTGGGCAGTGGAACCTCGGGTGCCGGCGTGAGATTGATGCAAGAGCTGGAGCATGATCAGGGCTATGGATATCACATAGTGGGTTTCTTCAGTGATGAACCTGCTACCGATATATCTTATTACAAAGGAAGCATTGGTGATTTGGAGCAGTTTGTAGCCGAGAATTCTGTCGACGAGGTTTATTGTGCCATTCCTGAGAACGAGCGTCAAGAGCTGCAGAATATCATCAGCCTTGCCGAGCGCAACGCCATCGATTTCTTCTATGTGCCACAGTTCAGTAAATACATATCTCGTCGTTTTGAGATTGAGAACTTTGGTGCTGTACCTGTTCTATCAATTCATCCTCATCCACTGAATAATCCTGTGAATATGGCGATTAAACGCGGTTTCGACTTGCTCGTCTCGTCGATTGTGCTGTTGTTTTCGCCCATAATATTCCTGCCAATTGCTATAGGCGTGAAATTGTCTTCACCAGGACCTGTGTTCTTCAAGCAGGAGCGCACAGGCTATCGCGGAAAGTCGTTCAATTGCTTGAAATTCCGCTCAATGCGTGTCAATGACAAGAGCGACTCGTTGCAAGCAACCAAGGATGACCCTCGCAAGACAAAGTTTGGCAATTTCATCAGGAAGACAAGCCTTGATGAGTTGCCGCAGTTCATCAATGTGTTCATGGGCGATATGTCGATTGTGGGACCACGTCCTCACATGGTGCAGCAAACTCAAGAATATAGTGAGTTAATCGACAAATATATGCTACGTCACACTCTTAAACCTGGCATTACTGGATGGGCTCAGGTGAACGGATTTCGTGGACCAACCGATGAGCTTTGGAAGATGGAGAAACGCGTGGAGTATGACGTTTGGTATGCCGAGAATTGGAACTTTATGCTTGACATCAAGATAATGTTCCTCACAGTTGTCAATGCCATCAGTGGCGAGCAGAACGCTATGTGATGTTGCGTCTGTAAGCAATTCACCTCGGTAAAAAAGGCTTATTTGGCGCAGAAAAGCCAAAATCAGTAGTGGTAGAACTGTTTTTTTAACCAAAAGTCTCAAAAAAACACTAAAACTTTGTCATAATCAATTATTTTTACTACTTTTGTCTGATTTTTGGAGAACTATGGCAAATGAGTTGCAACAGACATTAGCACGAATTATCAACAAGAGTGAAATCTTGGTTGAAAAATATCATGCGCAGCAAGAAATCAACAAAGCGCTGGCTAGTGAAAAGAAGCAACTTCTTGAAGATATAGAGCAAATGAAGAAAGAGAACGAGGCAATGAGGCAAGAACTGGAATACCTCAGAATGGCTCGTGTAATTGCTCCCAATCTTGATAATGTGACTGACGCCAGAGAATTAATCTCCAAACTGGTGCAGGACATTGACAAATGCATCTCTCAACTTAATGAATGATGCACGATTATGGCAAATAACGAGAACAACCTGAACATATTAATCAGATTAGCTGATGTTGAGCCCATTGCGCTCACTATACCCAGCAAGGAGGAAGAAACCTATCGTGAAGCCGAGAAGCTTGTCAACACCTTGTGGAACAAGTGGATTGGAAAATTTGATGGCGATAACTCCTCACAAAGGGTAATGGCTATGGTTGCGTTCCAGTTTGCAAGGCTTTATTCTAAGTCTTATAATCAAAATGTCGCTGTGAACAAATTTTTGACCGCATTTGAGCAGCAGCTCGATGATGTGGTTGTAAAGATATAAGATTATGTTGTCTAAGGGCGACATGACCTATGGTTGTTAAACATAAGGGTCTGAGCCTCAGCCGACATATTAATATATTGAATTAAACAGGTTCCTGCACTTCTTGCGCTTGATTCACCATGATTGAAGTGGTGACTAATGCGGCAAGTTGTGCATTTTTAGTTTTATATAAAAATTTATTTTTAAATGGATATACTAATTTACATTGTTGTAGCAATTGTAGGTCTCGTGATTGGAGCTGTTGTTGCTGGCATGATTGCAAAGCGCAGTGCTAAATCACAAGCCAATACAATTGTTGAAAAAGCTAAACTTGAGGCCGAAGTGCTGAAGAATAACGAGGTACTCAAAGGCAAGGAAGAAGGACTCGCAATCAAGAGCGAGAGCGAGAAACAAGCCAACGCTCGTTTGGCTAAGGTCCAATCAAGTGAAGCCAAACTGAAACAACGCGAAATTCAAGTAAATCAGCAGCAGCAGGAGTTGCAGCGCAAAAAAAGCGAGACCGATGCGCTTAAGGTAAATCTCGACAACCAGATTGCCGTGCTTGAAGACCGCAAGAAAGAAGTTGACAAGTTGGAGCTTAAGGTTCGTGACACTCTCGAGCATGTGAGTGGTCTTTCGGCCGAGGAAGCTAAAGAGAAACTAGTGGAGTCGCTCAAAGATGAGGCAAAAACGGCTGCCGCAAGTTATATCAACGACATCATGGACGATGCAAAGCTCACCGCCAATAAGGAGGCAAAGAGAATAATTGTCGCCACAATCCAGCGCGTAGCTACCGAGACTGCCATTGAGAATGCAGTGACAGTATTCCACATCGACAACGATGAGATGAAAGGACGCATCATTGGTCGTGAAGGCCGCAACATTCGTGCTCTCGAATCGGCTACAGGAATCGAGATAATCGTTGACGACACCCCCGAGGCCATCGTGCTCTCTAGCTTCGACCCAGTGAGAAGAGAAATTGCCCGCCTGGCTCTGCATCAGCTTGTAGCTGACGGTCGCATTCACCCAGCCCGCATTGAGGAAGTCGTTTCTAAGGTGCGCAAGCAAGTTGAAGAAGAGATTGTCGAGACAGGAAAACGCACTGCCATTGATATGGGTATTCATGGTTTGCATCCTGAGTTGATTAGGCTCATTGGTAAGATGAAATACCGCTCTAGCTATGGACAGAACTTGCTGCAGCACTCGCGCGAAACCGCCAACTTGTGTGCTGTTATGGCCAGTGAGCTTGGATTGAATCCTAAGAAAGCGCGTCGTGCAGGTCTGTTGCACGATATTGGCAAGGTGCCCGATGATGAGCCCGAATTGCCACATGCTCAGCTGGGTATGAAGCTCGCCGAGAAGTTCAAGGAGAAAGCTGACATTTGCAACGCCATTGGAGCTCACCACGACGAGGAAGAGGCTACCAGTCTTTATGCTCCCATCGTTCAGGTGTGTGACGCCATTTCGGGTGCTCGTCCTGGTGCCCGTCGAGAGGTGGTTGAGGCGTATATCAAGCGACTTAACGACCTTGAGAAGTTGGCAATGTCCTATCCAGGAGTTGTCAAGACCTATGCCATCCAGGCAGGTCGCGAGTTGAGGGTAATCGTTGGTGCTGACAAGATCAGCGATCAGGAGACCGAGAAACTCTCTACCGAGATAGCACAGAAGATTCAAGATGAGATGACCTATCCAGGACAAGTGCGCATCACTGTCATTCGTGAGACGCGTGCTGTGAGCTTCGCTAAATAATTGATGACAAGCATCATGGATGACATTAATCAATTAAATAGTAAAGAAGCCATCACCACCAAGCCTTGTGCCGAATGCAAGGAGAAGTGCGACTCGGTGTGCCGTTGCCGTTCTAATCTCGACAGCTACAACTGGTTGAATGATGTGCCTGGCGACAAGAACGACTTCGACATCGTGGAAGTGCATTTCAAGAACACCCGGCGTGGTTTCTATCGCAATTCAGCTAAGCTTGACCTCAAGCAAGGCGACATGGTTGCAGTAGAGGCCAATCCTGGGCATGACATTGGCACCGTGGCGCTTACTGGAAACCTGGTGAAGTTACAGATGAAGCGTACGCGTTTGCGTCCTGATGCTGAAATTCTCAGAGTGTTCCGTAAAGCGAAGCCTGCCGATTTGGAGCGATTTGAACAAGCAAAGGCTAAAGAGACCGATACGATGATTCGCTCCCGACAGATCGCCAAGGACTTAGGGCTTGAGATGAAGATTGGCGACGTGGAGTATCAAGGCGACGGTAATAAAGCGATATTCTACTATATCGCCGATGGACGCGTTGACTTCCGCCAGCTCATCAAGGTCCTTGCCGACGTGTTCAAGATTCGTGTGGAGATGAAGCAGATTGGAGCTCGGCAGGAAGCTGGACGCATTGGTGGAATAGGACCATGTGGAAGGCCGCTGTGCTGTGCCTCATGGATGAGCACTTTTGTGTCGGTTGCTACAAGCGCTGCTCGTTATCAAGAGGTGTCGCTGAATCCGCAAAAACTCGCCGGACAATGCGCTAAACTGAAGTGCTGCATCAATTTTGAGGTTGATACTTATGTTGAGGTTTCTAAGTCGCTGCCACGACGTGACATTGTACTGGAAACTAAAGACAACAGTTATTACCACTTCAAGACCGATATCTTGAAGAAGGAGATAACTTATTCCACTCAAAAAGGCGTGCCCACCGACTTGGTGACTATCACTCCCGAGCGTGTTGAGGAGGTAGCTTTGATGAACAGCCAAGGCATTAAGCCCGACAAGTTGCAAGATTCGGACAACGAAGTGGACTTTGAGCGTAGTGCCTATGGGGATCTCGTTGGGCAAGACAGCATCAGCCGATTTGATAAAGCCAAGAAAAAGAAGAAAAAGAAGAATCGAGGCAAATCGTTGGCTAAAGAACCATCCAATTCTTCAAAACAGCCTGCAAAGAATGACAACAACCGCAAGCAGCCCAAGGGCAAGCGTTTTGAGAACAAGTCTGATGGTGATGAAGGTAAATTTCAAGGACAGAGAGAGTTCCGCCCAAGGCGAAACGACAATAACACCTCTAAGTTCCCTAAATGATAGGGTTAAATGGCTAGATAAGTAGAAAATGCTGAAAATCAGGGCAAAAATATTGTCATCACACATCCTTGCCGTTGTTGCGGTAATGATTTGCGCTGCGTCTTGCTTGAATGGTTGTTCATTCGGGCAAGACTCAATGGCGCAATTCAAAACTTTGCCCGATGAAGGCTGGCGCAAGTCCATGTCCATAAAGTTTACTCCTGAATATGCCGACTCGTCAATCCATTATGACATTGCTCTGGCTATCCGCCATAATAATGACTATCAGTACAGTAATTTGAGTCTGGTGGTAGACTTGGTTGACAGCGTCAAGAATGTTACCCGCAGTAATATTGACTTTGAGCTCAGCGATGGATACGGCAATTGGAAAGGTTCTGGATTTGGAGCTCTCTATCAGTCGAGCGTCATTATCGCTCAAGATGTGTCGCCATCGCAAGTCAACTCTATTGTGGTGTGGCAGGCAATGAACAACTGTGATATTGTCAAGAATGTGATTGACATTGGGGTGATTGTCACTCCTAGCAAATAACATCGGTAACATGAAGGTCAAACTTGACAATATCGACTCGATTATTTTTGATATGGACGGGACTATGTGGAACGCCACCGAGTCTTATGCCAAGATTTGGAACACCACATGTCAGGAGTATGGTATTGAAGCTGCTTTCAGGGGAGCCCACTTGGAGAAGTTCATGGGAATGAGCCTTGAAAGTATTCTTGACCATCTGCTTGGCGATCAGCTCAATATAGACAAGGAGCAATTCTTGAAATCGCTGGCAAAGCATGAGGACCAAATGATGCCAAAGCTGGGAGGCGTGCTCTATCCTGGTACCTTCCAATCTCTTGAGCGACTCAGCGGGAAATATCGTCTTTTCATGTTGAGCAACTGCTCAGCTCGTGGTTTGGTGAACTTTGTCAATACAACAGGAACCGCCCATTTTTTTGAAGGACTTCTCACGCAAGGCGAGCGCCCTGTAGAGAAGAGCGAGAACCTAAGGTACATGATAGAACGTTATTCATTAACGCAACCTGTCTATGTGGGCGATACTCAAGCCGACTGCGACCAGGCCCACAGTGCTGGAGTGCCTTTTATTTTCGCGCAGTGGGGATTTGGTGAATGTTTAAACCCTGACTTGAGTTTCGAGTCTTTTATATTAATGACACAAGAGCTTGCTTGAGTTTGTAATTATTACAATAAGATGATAACCTTTGACGAAGCTAAGAAAACTATTATCCAACTCTTCAAGTATGGAGTAATTGGAGTTATGAATACACTCATAACTGCTGTGTCGTTTTATTTACTCAATACTTGGTTAAATGTTCCCTATGGAGCCGCCAATATCATCGGTTATGTTCTTGGTGTCATCAACAGCTTCATATGGAACCGTAACTGGGTGTTCAAAACCAAGAAAAACATCAAGCGCGAGGCATTGCTTTTTGGCGTGGGATTTGTGATTTGCTGGATTCTCCAGGGTGGTGTGAGTCTATTCCTACTTGAGGGATTGGGCTGGAAGAACCTGCCAGTCGATACAATACCTTTCCTCCCCATGGAAAATGCCGGACAAAACATCGTGATGGTTATTTCGATGGTGGTTTACACCATTGCCAACTATGTATACAACCGCACAGTGACTTTCAAGCAAAAAGAAGAAACAACTAATAATGATGAATAATGAAAAGGACATTAATCTTACTTTTTGCCATTATAGCCATGGCAATGCAGGCTAATGCCGTGTCTCACATCTATCGAGGCAACAGCACCTACAGCAGCGACATTATAGCAACATGGGATGGTCGTTATCTCTATCGCGGCAACAGCACTTATTCCAGTGAAATTCTTCTCACCTGGGACGGGAAGTACTTGTATGCCGGACGAAGCACTTATTCGAGCGACATTCTCGGCACATGGGATGGACGTTATATGTACCAAGGTCGCAGCAGCTATTCCAGCGATATCATCGTTACATGGGATGGAAAGCATCTCTATGATGGCCGAAGCACCTATTCCAGCGACATTCTCTACACCGTAAGTGGCAAGCATGTTTACCGCGGTCGAAGCACTTATACCAGCGATATCCTCTACACTTTCTCAGGACGCATACCAATACCTGTCCTTATCATGTTGTTGTGATTTCTGGTGAGTGGGAAGAGGAGAGAGGGCTGCGCCTAACTTAATGCTGATGTACAATGCAGAATGCAGAATGGGGCTGACGCCAACATGTGGCTGCGCCTAACTTAATGCTGAATATCAAAAATTTGCACAAATCTTTCTGCCTTGTGCAGATTACTGATTTTTTCGAAAAGTTGCGAACTGAGTTCGTCGAAAAGCCGGCTTTCGCCGGAATTATTTAAACACCGCGCTATGAGTGGCTTTTTGATACCGAGAGGTGCAGCTTTTTGAGATGATTCTCTTGCGAGTGGGATTTTTTGAAAAAAAACGGGAATCGTGATCGGATGTGAGGTGAAGTGAAGGTTGCGGTTGTGTATAGGTTGGCCCCCTTCGGGGCCCAGAGGGGAGATGATTGGAAGCTGAAAGCCCTACGCCACACACTCCTTCGGGGTATGCGCCGTAGGGTTACCTCACTTCGTCCCCTCTGGGGACGTACTGGCCTTCGGCCAGCGCTACCACTTTTAAGGGTTAAGTGTGAAGTGTTAAGTGATAAGTGGGGCGGCTGTCGGGACAGATTTGAAAAAAAACGGCGAATTGTGCTAATTATGCAAATGTTTCAACTCCACATCGCTCTCTGCCTTGGCTAACGATGACAATCGCCGTTTCTCTTTTTTGTGTTTCATGGTTGCGAGTTTATAATATTAATAATGTACGCTTGATGCGTGCAAAGGTAATGCGGCAATGGCTTTAAAGCCATATTAAAAAGAGATTGAATTAAAAATTTTAAAGAATATTACTTAAAATGTTGTGTATTATTAAAATATTGTATATATTTGCGACAATTCATGCGAACTTGTAGAGTCAAGCTCTCGTTTGAAGACATAGTTGAAAGCGTTTTGTTTTATCTTTTCATAGAAATTCGGCAAATTTCAGTAACGAAGGATAAACAGTATTACGACGCCTTCGTCTGCCAATATTTACCTGAGACAAGGGGTGATATATCGGCATGGCGTGGGATTGACTGTTTATTTCGTTACGGGCATGCCGAAGCCTCTATGAAAATAAACCAGGCAAATCTCCACGCTTTTCTTATTAATGACAGGATAAAAATGAAAAGGTACATTTTCAATGCTTGTAATTAATTAAAATACAGTGTGTTGAAAAAAAGTAAAGATACAATTTTTTCTTGCATAGAAAAATAATCGTATCTAACTTTGCGGTGAAATATTGTAACTATTAATACTTCCATATCATGAAAAAATATTTGCTCTCTATGATTGCCTTATTGGCGTGTGTAGTGCTGCTCACATCATGTGAAGAAGACATTGAAAAGCGTCAGGTAAAAT
>JAFZAC010000019.1 GCA_017548365.1 Muribaculaceae bacterium | reverse complement strand
TGACTTTGGCAACGTGAGCTGGAATGAGCATGTCTTTCCGTCATTGCTTATGTCAGAAACGGTAGCTGGACTTTCTGCCTGATACACTTTGCCGTCTTGACGGACAAAAATCTGTATCTTGTCGCCGTCTTTCCACTGGGCTTTCAGATTAAAGCCGTCAGCCGCCGGCACGCCATTTATGATGCTGCCAAGCCGTGAGAATGACAAGTCATCACTGGGCATCATGGCGGTGAATTTTACCTGACGCTTTTCAATGTCTTCTTCACATGAAGCCAACAATGACAAACATACCAATAAGGCAATTAGAGAGAGTAAATATTTTTTCATGATATGAAATTATTAGAGTTTTACTATTATATTTATCCGCAAAGTTAAAAACATTAATAAAAAAATAACGTGGACTGAATTGTCACACTATTGCTGATGGTCTTAGGAAACCATGTAATAGAAATGAGAACAAGCAGCCCACGCATATAGCGTAGAACCGCTTTGATATCGCTCTATCACAATTGAAAAGTTCCTAAGTTTTCAGCAATGACGATAAGCAAAACGCTTCTTTATGTCTTCAAGCAAGAGCTCGACTCTACAAGTTTACTTGAATTGTCGCAAATATATACATTATTTTAATAATACACAACATTTTAAGTGTTATTCTTTAAAATTTTTAATTCAATCTCTTTTTAATATGGCTTTAAAGCCATTATCGCATTATCTTTGCATGCATACGTTCATTAAATTATATACAACCATGAAATATAAAAAAAGAGAAACGGCGTTTGTCATCGTTAGCCAAGGCAGTGCCTTCGGCTCAATTTTTTTTAAAATTTTGTCCCAAAGAATCCTGGGCGCTGTTCCGTATTGCGCCGTAAGCACGGCGTTCATTTTCAGCAACATCGTTTGTTTAATACACTTCGCTCGCTATTTTTTCTTTAATTGTCCCAAAGAATCCTGGGCGCTGTTGATGAACCTGCAGCTCGACTGAGCGAGCAGCAATAGTCGTGCGAAGCAAGGTGTGCGATCAGCGAGCCTCAGTCAACCGCGCTGCTCATTCTGCATTCTGCATTTTGCATTCTGCATTAAAGTAGCTTCACTTAACACTTGTTATTCTTGCTTTTCTCAATCTTTTTCGTTATCTTTGCATCTTGTTTTTTGAAAATACCATTATTATGGAAATCAGCTTCATGGCACAAGACATAGAAATGCCACAACTCAACACTACAGCCGTCGAGGAGTGGATTCAAGAGGTAGCCCACAGGCACGACAAACGTGTAGGTGCGCTCACCTATGTGTTCTGCGACGATGAATACATCCTTGCCACCAACCGCCAGTTCCTGGGCCATGACTATTACACTGATATTATCACCTTCGACTACAGCAACAGCCACCGCATTGCTGGCGATATGGTGATATCACTCGACACCGTGCGCTCCAATGCCGAACAGTTGGGCGTAGACTACAACACCGAACTCCTTCGCGTGATTGTCCACGGCGTGCTGCACCTGTGTGGTATTAACGACAAGGGCCCGGGCGAACGTGAGATTATGGAACAACACGAGAACGAAGCGCTGGCCATTTTGCCCGAAGATATTTTCACACTATGAGATTTGACTACGACATAATAGTGATTGGAGCAGGTCATGCCGGATGTGAAGCGGCATGTGCCGCAGCGCGACTGGGCTCCCCCACCCTGCTCATTACCATGGATATGAACAAGGTGGCGCAAATGAGCTGTAACCCCGCTGTGGGCGGCATAGCAAAGGGCCAGATAGTGCGTGAGATTGACGCTCTAGGTGGTCAAATGGGTATTGTTGCCGACCGTTCGTCTATCCAGTTCCGTATGCTCAACCGCAGTAAGGGACCGGCGATGTGGAGTCCGCGTTCACAGAGCGACCGCACGCGCTTTATTGAGAACTGGCGTAAGATTTTAGACGAAACGCCCAATCTCTATATGTGGCAGGATAGCGCCACCAGTCTAGTGATCGACGATGGTGTGGTAAAAGGGGTAAAGACCGCTTTTGGCGTCACTTTCAATGCCCAAGCCGTCATCCTCACTGCAGGCACATTCCTCAACGGACTCATGCACGTGGGCAGTGTGCAGGTTGAGGGCGGAAGGGTTTCGGAGCCTGCCTCACGTGGCATCACCGAACAACTTGTGCGGCTTGGATTCAGCGCAAACCGCATGAAGACGGGCACACCGGTGCGACTCGACGCACGCACCATCGACTACAGCCAAGCCACTCGACAGGATGGCGAGAATGACTTCCATCATTTCTCGTTTTTGCCCGATGTGCGCAGCGAGCTGCAGCAACGCCCCTGCTGGATAGTGTACACCAACAACGAGGTGCACCATGTGCTGCACGAGGGACTACCCTACTCTCCTCTTTACAACGGCCAGATTCAGAGTGTGGGACCGCGCTACTGCCCCAGCATCGAGACAAAACTGGTTACCTTCCCCGACAAGGACTCACACCAGCTATTTATTGAGCCCGAGGGTGAGACCACTCATGAAATGTATCTCAATGGATTCTCATCGTCGATGCCGTGGGACGTGCAAATCGATGCCCTCTCCCATATCCCGGCGCTGCGCAACGCTCAGGTCTACCGCCCAGGTTATGCCATTGAGTATGACTTCTTTGATCCGCGCCAACTCACCCACACCCTCGAGACAAAACTCGTCAACAACCTGTATTTCGCAGGGCAAGTTAACGGCACCACAGGCTATGAAGAAGCCGCAGGTCAGGGGCTTATTGCCGGCATAAACGCACACCAAAAGGTGCAAGGCAAGGAGGAGTTTATCCTTGCCCGCGACGAGGCCTATATAGGCGTTCTTATCGATGACCTCGTCACCAAAGGTGTTGACGAGCCCTACCGCATGTTCACCTCGCGCGCCGAGCACCGCATCTTGCTGAGGCAGGATGATGCCGACATGCGCCTTACACCACGTGGCTATGAGATAGGTCTAGCCACACAGGAAAGATATGACCTTATGGTAGCCAAGCGCAACCAAGTGGAAGACCTCGTGCAATTTGCGCGCGACTACTCAGTGAAGGCATCAATAATAAATCCATTGCTCGAAGAAGCTGGCTTTCAGTCACTTAAACAAGGTTCGAAGCTCTATGACCTTCTGCTTCGCCCTCAGTTCGACATCAATCTGCTCGCCAACTTCATCCCTGCCCTTGAAGAGAAAATCAACACTCTCGAAGACGCACGCAAGGAAGAGATCGTCGAGGCTGCAGAGATTAAGATTAAGTACCACGGCTACATCCAGCGCGAAGAGATGATCGCCGAGAAGATAGGACGGCTGGACAAACTCTATATAAAGGACAAATTTGACTACCCCTCAATCCTCCAACTCTCGACTGAGGCGAGACAGAAACTTGAGCGAATCAACCCCGAAACCATTGGTCAGGCGTCGCGCATTCCAGGAATCTCCCCTAGCGACATCAACATACTGCTTGTGCTCATGGGGCGATAAAACAAAACCAATGTTTCACGTGAAACAACCACTACCCTACTAACGCAAAAAACAAAAAAACAGCATAATCATTAACAATTATGGAACAAGAGAAAATCAACCAAGTCAAAGCGAAAGTAAGAAACATTCCTGACTTCCCAGTTAAAGGAATCCAGTTCAAAGACCTCACAACGGCCTTCAAGGATCCAGAGGCACTGAGCATCATGGAGCAAGCCCTCATTGAACTCTACAAAGACAAGGGCATCACTAAGGTTGTAGGCATCGAAGCGCGCGGGTTTATCTTTGGCGCCATACTCGCTGCAGGTCTTGGAGCAGGATTCGTGCCATTGCGCAAACCGGGAAAACTCCCCGCTAAGACCATCCAGAAGACCTACACCAAGGAATATGGAGAGGACACCATCGAAATACACGAGGATGCTATCGGTGAAGACGACGTGGTTCTCATGCACGACGACCTGCTCGCCACCGGAGGTACCATGGCTGCCGCACTCGACCTGGTTCAAACCATGAAACCCAAAAAGGTTTTCATCAACTTCATCTGCGAACTCGTCGACCTCAAGGGACGCGACCTGTTCCCTGCCGACGTAGAGGTCACCTCTCTCTTCGACTTCGAGGGAGAATAAAACGACTAAGTTTAGTTGAAGTTTAACGTCATTAAGTGCGAGGGCAGATTTGCGCTCGCACAATAAACTACAAACAAGTAACAAATAAGGCGGATGAGCGACGAACTAAAGCTCAAAATATCGCTTCTTCCCACAAGTCCGGGTGTCTACCAATACCTGAACAGTGAGGGGACGGTCATATATGTGGGCAAGGCCAAGAACCTCAAGCGACGCGTGAGCTCCTATTTCAACCGTGTGCATCCCGTTGTGCGCACCAATCTGCTCGTTCGCAACATCCGTGACCTCAAGTATATCGTCGTCAATAGCGAGGAAGAGGCGCTAGACTTGGAAAACAGTCTTATCAAGGAGTTCCAGCCACGATATAACGTCCTGCTTAAAGATGACAAGTCCTACCCTTGGATCTGCGTGACAAAGGAGCTGTTTCCGCGTGTTTTCCTGACTCGTGAAAAACATACCAAAGGAGCAAAATACTTTGGTCCCTACCCTAAAACCGAAGTCGCCCATGCGCTAATTGACACAATCAAGCAGCTCTACCCTATCCGCACCTGTCGCCATCCGCTCACTAGAGACAATGTGGATGCTCGCAAATACAAACTCTGTCTGCAATACCACATCAAGAATTGTGAAGGCTGCTGCCAGGGATTTGTTTCACATGAAACATATTCCAGCTATATCGATGACATCATCAAAATTCTCAATGGCGACACTAAGCAAGTAAGCGATTTCTTGATGCAAGAGATGATGAGTAAAGCCGAACAGCTGAAGTTTGAGGAGGCGGAACTGATTAAGCGCAAATACCAACTCTTGGAGAATTACCGCGCAAAATCGGTTATCGTCAACCCTACAATTCACAATATCGACGTATTCTCAATTGTGAGAGACAATGGCGCCGCCTACGTAAACTTCATGCACATGCGCAATGGTGCAATCGTGCAGAGCATCACCGTTGAATACAAATTCCAGGACGCAGGCACCGACGAGACAAACGAGGAGATTCTATCAACTGCAGTACGTGACTTCAGGGAGCGGTTCAGCGAAATCTACAAACACGACCGAGTAAAAGAAATTTTGGTGAATATTGTCCCAGATTTCGAAATTGAAGGTCTTGAATATGTGGTGCCACAGCGAGGAGACAAACGTAAACTTGTAGCAATTTCGCTAAAAAATGCCGAACAATATCGTGCGGACAAACTCAAGCGCATGGAGAAACTAAATCCTGAACAGCGCGCTACTCGTACCCTCACCACAATGATGAAAGATTTACATCTTAACGAACTCCCACGTCATATCGAGTGCTTCGACAACAGTAGTATATCGGGCACAAACGCCGTGGCTTCATGCGTGGTATTCAGGAATGCAAAACCCGCAAAAAAGGAATATCGACACTTCAATATCAAGACGGCTGACGGCAGCGACGATTATGCTTCAATGCGAGAAGTGATAAACAGGCGGTACACCCGTCTGCTTAACGAAGGCGAACCTCTGCCGCAACTGCTGGTGGTTGACGGAGGAAAAGGACAGCTTAATTCTGCTGTGGAAGTGCTCGACGAACTTGGATTGAGAGGAAGAATTGCCGCCATTGGCATTGCCAAACGGCTTGACGAGATTTTCTTCCCGGGCGACTCGGTGCCATTATATATTGACAAAAATAGTGAGACCATACGTGTCATCCAGCACATTCGCGACGAGGCACACCGTTTTGGCATCAAGCATCACCGCAACAAGCGAAGCAAATCACAAATTCACAGTCAGCTCGACGATATCAAGGGTATTGGACCTCAAACACGCAACTCGCTTCTCAAACACTTCAAGAGTTTGAAGCGCATCAAAGAAGCGACACTCGACGAAATTTCACAAGTAGTAGGGCCAAATAAGGCAGGTATCGTCTATGAGGCGATACATAAATAGGGGAGTGCCTCTTTTTACTCTTTCTGACTAAAAAGTCCTAACAAGGCATGAAACCATCTAAATTACTGGAATCCAAAACTCTACCGTCCAAATATCATCATTTTAACTCGTTTTCTTGCCATTTTTGGGATATTTCAATCAATTCTTGACCAAATACCCGACTCTAAATCCTATTTTAGCCCCTAAAAACCAAAAAGAATATGAATTATTTCCCACTTTCATTTTTTTGTATTATCTTCGTCACATAAAATCATTAGTACCTAAAAATTTTTATCATGATAAATGTTTTTCACATTGTCTCGAGCAAGACATGGGGTGGGGCAGAACGATATGCCAGCGACCTCGTTGCCAACATGCGCCATGACCCCAATTACTACGTTGAGGTCGTTAGTGCCAAAAATGATGACATCATCGAGCAGTTCCAAAAAATGGACATCCCAGTCTCAATTCTCCCGCTTAAGGGCATTCGAGACCTGGACAGCCCCGTAAGACTTGCCAGGATGCTGCGAAAAGGGGAAAACATAGTCCACGTGCACACCTATCGCGATGCAGCAACGGCTGTCATGGCGCGTATCATCAGCGACAACCCTAACACTAAAGTTGTCTTCACGCCTCACGGCCTGAAACGACCCAAGCTCAACTATATTTCCAAGAAGGTGTATCGAAACATCGACCGTTATGTCTTCGTCTCAAACTTCGCCCATGATTACTTTGTGGCTCATGCCCCACGCATCAGCAAGGCGCAAGCAATGATCATACCCGAGAGTGTGCTACATATTGATACCAGCGCGAGGGAAAATGTACCCGAACTGAGGAAAATGATGAAAATGAACGACAATCAAGCGCTCATCATGTTCCATAGCAGGCTTTGCCGCGACAAGGGTATTGACGTGTTGCTCAAGGCATTAACCATGGTCGACAGACACAAATTCAAACTTGCTGTCCTTGGCACTGGGCAACCTAAAGCCGAAACAAGAATTAAAAGCTTTATCATCGAGAACAAGCTGGTAGATAACGTGAAACTGCTTGGTTTTCAACGAAATGTGAGGGGTTACCTGCAACAATGCGACTTTGGCGTTCAGCCGTCTACCATAGCCGAGGCACAAGGCATCAGCAACCTCGAGTACATGAAGAAGGGCAAACCCATCATCACTACTTCCAATGGAGCCCAGCCCGAGTATGTCAACCACATGGAGAACGGATTACTCATCAAGCCCAACAATCCAGAGCAGCTGGCTGAAGCCATCAACACTCTGTGTGACGATAAGGAACTGAGAGCCAAGCTCGGAAAACAAGCTAAAGCCGACTTCGACACAAAACTCAACTACGATAGGTTCTACGAGAAAATCACAACGCTATACAACAGCTTGTTCGACAAACAATAGATAACAACAGGGACTCCCAATAGAGTAGGGGAGTCCTTGATTTTCACTACATTACACACATTAATGCATTACAAGAAAAAGCCCCGACACTAATGTCGAGGCTTTCTCGTGGGAAGAGGTGGACTCGAACCACCGAACCCGAAGGAGCGGATTTACAGTCCGCCGCAATTGCCACTATGCGATCTTCCCAAGGTTTATTGCGACTGCAAAGGTAGATAAATTTTTCATATCAGCAAACAGATTGACAATTTTTTATTAAAAAAACTGTCTCAGTGAGGCACAATAGGGTAGAGGAACTAGTCTACAACAAGAAAAACAGAGACACACCAGCCACCGAGATGATGGCTCCAATTACGCTTTTCAACGTGATTGGCTGCTTGAACAGCCACCAAGCCGGCAGGATGATGATAATGGGCGTGAGAGCCATCAAAGTGCTAGCTATGCCCGCACTGGTGTATTGAATCGCCAGCAGAGAACATCCCACACCAACAAACGGGCCAAAGATTGTGGTCAAAGTGGCTACTGTCATACTCGTGCGGTCGCCCAAGTTCTTGAAAAGCGGCTTAAAGCCCTCCCTGAACATTAGCAATGCCGAGAAACCAACTATACCGGCTATACAACGGAACACATTAGCATAGAATGGCAACAACCATGCAGGACAAGGGTTTGACATACTGGCTTCATAGTGGTTCATACCTATTTTGCTCAACACCAAACCAACACCTTGACAAACAGCAGCTCCAACGGCAAAAAGAACTCCAACCAACGGCAGCTTGAGCGACAAACCGTGACCTTGGCTGTCACGCCCAAGCACAGTTATGGCAATACCAATCAAGGTAACGGCCATAGCCACTATACTGATGGGTTTGAGCTCTTGACCTAGAGTTATCCACGCCATGATTGCGGCAGTGATGGGAGCCATTGTCATGAACAGTTGACCAAACTTCGATCCAATGATGATATAGCATTGAAACAAGCAGAAATCGCCAATAACATAACCCACCAATCCCGAGAGCATCATCCACAAATAGGCCTCACTGCTCGCTTTTGCAGGCAAAGGGCTACCAGTCACCACCCAGAAGAAAATTGCCGAGAACAGCAGCGTAATGGCCATACGGATGAAGTTGAGAGTAACATTGCCCATACGCTTGCTGCCAAACTCACTAAGCAAAGCCGTTGCAGTCCATGAGAACGCAACGCCAATCGAGATTATCTCACCAATATACTTCATCGCTTTAGGTGATTATTGCCACTGTTACCACACTGCCGGCAACAAGCACAGTCTTGAATGTGACTGGTGGATAGAGAGGCGATAGGGGAATGGTGTTGCCATCGGCTTCGATGGCAAACGAAGGGAAACTATGCGTCAGACCTGTGCCCGTAGCTTTGGCATAACTTTCCTTTAGCGTCCACAGTTTAGTGAAATAGAGACTCTTGCTCTCATCATCGGCTTGAGCTTCAAGATGTGCGATTTCCCGCTCATCGAGAGTGTAGTTCACAAGACCAGGACTAGGATTCACAATGGTCTGTACATCAACACCCACTGGATGCCCACCCAAGGCACATGCCACCAATGTGCCGCTGTGAGAGAGATTGAAATGCAAATCGGGATGGCCTGCCAAGGCAGGTTTGCCATGCTCGCCTTCTACATATTGCATATCGCGCTCGCGCAAGCCATGTTCCATGAGCATATTGTCAAGCAACAAACCAGCTCCGGCACTGAGCCATTTGCCGCGATCAAAGCGATAGCGGATCACTTTGTCGCGCCTATAGTGCGATAATAGAGGTAATGCATCAACGAGAGCCCCTGGTGCTCCCAGAGGCTCCACGCTAGCAACCTTCACCACACAATCAACCAAGGTGAAATGCCTTAGTATTTCAATTCTTGCAGCCACCTATTAAAATATTATTTCTTAGGCGCCACGTAGTTCATGTGAACCTTCTCGAGGTCGATGAATCCGTCCTTATCGACATTTATTCGCACGAGGTAGTCGCCTGGTTTGGGGCTGTTGCGCTCGCTCATCGAGTCAAGGGTTAGGAAGTAAACCGCGTTGAAAAGTTGCTCATCCCACTTGTGAACATGCCCACAGAACACAATCGTCGCATTCCATTTGTCAAACTGCTTGAGCAAGAAGTAAGTTTGTTCTCGTGGGAAAGTTGATGCAAACTCCATACTTGATGGCAAAAATATGTTTGTATGGCCGAAAACGAAGGTGTGACGGTAATTGTTCTCGCCGTCAAGCAAGCCCTCTTCTATCAATTCCACCTGACGCTTGCCCAGTGTGCCGCTGGCAGTGTCGAGGAAGATAAAGTGGTCGCAAATTGGAACCCCGTTCTCATCATATCCGCAATTGACATCAAACTCATAGAAAGACGAGTGGAAAATATTGCTCCACAATGCCCAGCCGTTGTGGGTGAGGTCATGGTTGCCCACTACAGGATAGAAAGGGAATTTAATGTCATCATATGCACTGCCAATCATATCGTAGGGGTCGATTTTCTCGCGCCATCGATTTAAGTCATTCAACTCATAGTACTTATTCACATATCTTTCTTTGGCTTTCTTAATAAGAGAGTCGAGCACAATGTAATATTCAGGTTTTGTGTCGGCAATGTCGCCCAGGTGGCAATAGAGCAAGTCGTCATTCTCAAGTCCGAGGGCAAACATCTCATCCATTCGCCCTGGGTCGGTAGTCAAATGGCTATCTGCGCCCACTAAGAATGAATAGCTGTAATCATTATTTTCCTTGGGTCGAACATAAATGTTGTTAGTAGAAGACATAAGGTATTCCTTAAAATACAATTCCGACATTTTCACACGGTCTTCCACACCAGTGTTACCCATGAGAACGCCTTGTGGGCTCACTTTCTCGCATGAGGTGTTGAGCATTGCTACTGCAGCCAATGCTGCGATAAATATATATTTTGCTTTCATTGTTGTGCTTACCATTTATATTTCAAACCTAATTTTACTGACCCCTCATACTTACTTGCCAACTGGCTCATCGAACCTGCCGGGCGAATGTTGAACTCACCAAAGAGGTTCCAACGCTCCTTAACTTTGGCATACCATCGGATACCCCAATTGATGTTCCAGTTCTCATAATAGAAATCGTCGTAATTGCGGAAAAACAACCCCATGTTCCAGGGATTGTCGCGGTGACGTATGTTAACGCCAAAACCAAAGGTGAGCAGTGGGGTCTCGGTATATCCCCAACCCATGCCCCACACATGGCTGTGGTAGTGGACAAGAGTCTCGCCAAGACGAAAATCAACGTAGGCACTCTCCCATGTTGCCGAGATATTGTAGGACATCTCATGGAATCCAAACTTGTGATAGAAGTTATACATAATCTTACCATCAAAAGAGATATTTCCCCATTTAATGGGCAGGCGATAACCGCCTTGCACGTCAACTGAGAACAATTCCTTGCCAAACTGCATTTGGGCATCACCACCCACATGCCAGCGTGGAGTGAGGTGCCGTGTGTAAGAGACTTCAAGTCCTCCAAACTTGTCGGTAACAACATTGTTACCACCCATCACATAGCCCGAAATCTCGTTCTTGTGCTCACCGTCAAATGTCTTATAGGGGATGTAGCTGTTTTGAGCCCATCCAGTCGAGGCAGCAAGAGTCAGGAGTAATAATGTTAAAGCTTTTTTTATCATATAGTCAAATATTAGTTGCCAATTAGAAAGATACACACAGCGCTCCGCCCAGCACCCATTGGTGCAAGTTCTTCTTCACGCTCGACACTGCCGGCTTGATCATATCCCAGCCAAACACCTCCATGAAAGATACTACATCGGGCGACAGCCCTTCCATCAGTCCCAATGGATGATAGATGGCTTTGAAGGTCTTGCGCGAATAATCATAGTCGCAGAACACACGCCATGAGAAGTTGTTTTTGTGAGCATAGGTTAAAGAGATGCCTGTGCCAAATTTCATTGAGTTGGAAGCCGAGACATCGATATAGTCCCACTTATAGTCAACCATTTCTCCCGAAGGAGTGAACATGGGAGCGTTATCATCAAACATGCATTCCTCGTTGAACTTGAGTTGCTCGCCTGAGTAACTTGCGTTGATGTCAATATCGTCCATCACGCTGCGGCCTATCAATGCCTTAGCGCCTAAGGCAAATCGAGACGAGAATGGCCAGCTGAAATACACACCCGCATCGGCTGCAAACTCGGTGATGTGATCACTCTCGATAGTAAGAGCAATGTTCTGAGAAGAATTGATAAACAGAGGATCATTAAAAAACTGCTGCATATCTTCTTCCTCGCTCAGTGCAAACTTGCTCCATCCGTTGATAGGAGTGGCCTTTACTCTCAATCGTCCACCCACGCCAATGTAGGGGTTGAAGAAATAAGCTCCCTCGACACCCACTACGGTTGCCGAACGGAACTTGAGCTGCAACGGCTCGTCGCTGCTCGCACTTTCACCATCGAGAATCTCGCTTGGAATGTCAAAGTTAAATGCTGGCAGGGTCAAGTTCTTGTTGCCCAGCCCAATGCCCATTGAGATGGCAAAGAACGACGGGTTGTTGCGCAAGTCGGGATAAACGCTCAAGTCGCCACGCTGCAAGCCGCGATTCTTGAACAGGAGGTCCATAAGACCGTAGCCAAGCTCCACCGAGAGGATGCCGATGCCGGCTCCCGAAAGCACATCACTAATCCAGTGGCGGTTGTTAAGCACTCGCATCACACCAGTGGCTGTGGCCACAGTATAGGCGCCTACAGAGTACCACGGCGAGCGCGTCAGCCCATATTCCTTGTGCAGAATTGTCGCAGCTAGGAAGGCAGTGGCAGTATGGCCACTGGGCCATGAGTTGCGCGTGGAGCCATCGGGGCGCATCTCGCTGGCGGTGTATTTGATGCCATTCACAAGTCCCGCCATTATAGCCGATGAGGCTGCTGCCGAAGCCCAGAACCTGGGCCAATCACTACGGCTCTCCACTCCACCTATCTTCAGGCCTATTGTCAGTGCCAACGGCAGATACTGAGTATAGTTGTCAATCTCGTTGTGGAAATTGGTCTTGATGAGACGTATCTTTGTGTTAGGATTGTTATAGTCCTGACGGAAGGCAGTTTTCTCACCTTTTGCTATCATTCCAGCAAAAAATAGTGGTATGCCCACCCAAGTCTGGTCATCAAGAAACCGATAGGGCTTCACAGCAGGGTTTGTGCGACTCTTGATGAAGTTGAAGTCCGGAGCCTTGGGAGGCTCATAGAGTTTGAGTTCGGCGCTTGGCGCTGCATAACCGACTGCCACAGGACTTGTTTCAACCACTTCGGTAGCAACAGTTAAAACTGGCGCATCGTCGGGTTGCGAAGTGTAACCGTCAACATTCTCGATGGTCAGAGCAAGATCGATACTGTCAACATTCTCAACGTCTTGCGCCTGAACAACGACGTTGCACATAGCACAGGCTATCGCTACTATTAGTGGTAATAGTCTTTCCATTAAGCTATTATTTTTAATATGATGTGCAAAATTAAAACAAATTTCGCTAATTCAACTATAAAATAGTCCTTTTTTGGGACAACAAGCAAGTGCATTTAAAAAAGAAAAATCGCTAACCCCTCATTAACAAGCGATTAGCGATTTGGAAGCGTGGTCCCACTTGGGCTTGAACCAAGGACTCCCTGATTATGAGTCAGGTGCTCTAACCAACTGAGCAAGAAAAGAACCGAATTTCCCGATTATTAGGCTGAAATTGCACGAGAAAATATCGGTTACCAACTTTCACCTATTTCTTCTAAAACCTGTTGAGCCCTTTTATATCCTTGACGGGCAGCTTTGCGAAACCATTCTACTGATTGCCAGTAGTCCTGCTCTACACCATTGCCTTCTGCATAGCAGACACCAAGGAAACTTTGAGCAATGGCATGACCTTGTTCTGCAGCTTTGCGGAACCATTCTACTGCTTGTCGGTAGTCTTGCTCTACACCACTGCCTTCTTGATAGCAGATACCAAGACCACATTGCGCATCGGCATGGCCTTGTTCGGCGGCTTTGAGGAACCAGTATACTGCCTGCCGATAGTTTTGAGTGACACCTTCGCCATCATAATAGCATTTGCCAAGGTAATATTGCGCTTCGGTATGGCCTTGTTCGGCGGCTTTGCGATACCATTCTACTGCTTGCCGGTAGTCTTTTGCGACACCGTTGCCATAATAATAACATTCGCCAATATCATATTGCGCTTCGGCAAAGCCTTGTTCGGCAGATTTGCGATACCATTCTGCAGCCTGCCGGTAGTCTTTTGCGATACCGTCGCCATTATAATAGCTGATTCCAAGGTTGCGTTGCGCTTCGTAATGACCTTGTTCGGCGGCTTTGCGAAACCATTCATTTGCTTGCCGGTAGTCTTGGGGGACACCTTTGCCGGCAGCATAGCAAAAGCCAAGTTTATTTTGCGCTTTGGCATGACCTTGTTCAGCTGCTTTGCGGTACCATTCTGCAGCTTGCCGGAAGTCTTGGGGAACACCTTCGCCAATTTCATAACAATAGCCAAGAATATATTGCGCTTCGGCATAACCTTGTTCGGCGGCTTTGCGGTACCAGTACACCGCCTGGGTGTAGTCTTGGTTCACGCCTTCGCCATTGTCATAACAAACGCCTAAATAATTTTGAGCCATTGCATGTCCCTGCTCAGCCGCTTTGCGGTACCAGTACACAGCCTGGCTGTAGTCTTGGTTTACTCCTCTACCAATTTTATAATAAACGCCTAAATTATATTGCGCTTTGGCAAGTCCCTGCTCAGCCGCTTTGCGGTACCAGTACACAGCCTGGCTGTAATCTTGGTTTACTCCTCTACCATTCTCATAACAAGTGCCTAAATTAAATTGAGCCAGAGCATTTCCCTGCTCAGCCGCTTTGCGCCACCAATATACAGCTTTCTCATAATTAAGATAAACACCATTCTCCCCCGCATAATAACAAAATGCTAAATTATTTTGCGCCTCGGTATCGCCTTGCTGTGCTTTCTCGTAATATTCTTTTGCCTTGCCGGTTATGTTTTCGGTTTGTGCAAATGCATTGACGCTTATAAAGAGCATAAGCAATAAGGTAGAAATAATCTTTTTCATAAGTTGTTTATTTTGATTCTTGAAAATTATTGGCTTACAAAAGTACAAAAATAATAAGAACAATTTATGTTTTTTATGAAAATATTATTCCCCATGTGGCAAAATCGCCGTGATGGAAGGGGGGGGGGCCAGCAATAAATATCTGTTTTTCATCCAAATCACGTTAATATATAAGCAAGTCGCCGATATTCGGTGACCTGCTTGTTTTGTACCCATAAAGCAGCACAAATATTGAAGTTCTTAGATTGGAATAGCAGAAGCTATTTTCAATCAAAAGTAATTCACTTGCTATACCGTTCTCCTACATAGCCGTCGGCTGTTTTGCCGCTTATCAAAGGTGGCACAAAATCACAAAACAAGCGCCACTTGTGAACTGCCCCCCAAAAAGTTAGACAAAAAACTTTTGGGTTCATTTCATTTTGACACACCCACTTTGGGTCAAGTGGGCAAAAAGTGGGCAATTTTTAAAAACAAAAATCCGACAACCATTGAAAATCAAATAGCTATCGGATTTTAGCGTGGTCCCACTTGGGCTTGAACCAAGGACTCCCTGATTATGAGTCAGGTGCTCTAACCAACTGAGCTATGGGACCGCTCTCGTGCTCCTTGAGCCGAAAAGCGGATGCAAAATTACGTCAAAAGTTTGAAACAGCCAAAACCTAAGACGATTTTTTTGCTTATTCAGCCTTTTTTGGAGTATTTTTCGCTATACAAGCACTTCGCCAGAAGCGATTATAGTACTCTTTCCTCCTACCCAGATAGAGCCATCACAGTGCAGAGATGTCTCAACAGTCGAGGGACGCCCCATAGTCTCACCTTGAAGGAAGCGGCACTCGGCAGGACTTGTGATGATACCGTTGCAATAGAGGTAATGGGTAAGGGCGGCGTTGGCGGTACCAGTGGCGCTCTCTTCGGGGATGCCGTAAAGAGGGCCGAAGTTGCGCACATGGGCAGTGAAACCGTCATCGCCAATGGCAAAGGCATGCACTCCCGTCACATTCAGCTCCTCGCTGAGTTGTGATAACGCCTCCATATCGGGGGCGAGACTGTTGAGCTTGTCAACGCTTGTCACAGGCATCATGATATCGGGGAGGCCAGTGCTTACAACCATTACAGGGAGATTGGTTTGCGTGCCCTCAACGCCCATGATGCGGTGCAATCGCTCAACATCGACCTCGGCTGACAGAACTTGTGGCACAGCCATTTCCATCATCACCTTATCATCAACTTTCACCTTTAGATCACCAGCCAACGTGTGGTTGATGCACATAGTTCCAGTGGCAACAATTCCTGTTTTATGCAGCACACTAAAAGTAGCTATTGTGGCATGTCCGCACAGTTGCACCTCGCCTTTAGGGGTGAAGTAGCGCACGGTGAATTTATTGCCGCCATGACGTTTGACAAAAGCCGTCTCGGAATAGCGGAACTCTGCGGCCAGCTGCTGCATGAGTTTGTCGGAAGGAAAGTCATTCCCATCCTCAAGCAACACCACTCCAGCAGGATTCCCGCCAAAGGGCTGGGTAGTAAAGGCATCGACGATAGAGTATTTCATGGAGTAAATATTTTATTTTAATAATGTTTTGAACATGGCACAAAGATAATAAAAACGCTGGACTTATACTTAATTACCTAAAACTTGTTTGGGACATTTTTTGGAAAAAAAATTCTTGAACGCCGCGGAGGTGGTGAAGTACTCAAACAACGCCCTCGCTAGGGTAATTCATAATGCAGAATGAACGCCGTGCTTACGGCGCAATGCACCAATAGCGCCCAGGGTTGATGCGAGTTGGAAACTCGCAGTACGAGGAAGCCTTTCATATATGATATTTTATTGTTTAATCAAAAACTTGAATGGGACGATTTGCGATAATTTTTTTGAACGCCGCGGAGGTGGTGAAGTACTCAAACAACGCCCTCGCTAGGGTAATTCATAATGCAGAATGAACGCCGTGCTTACGGCGCAATGCACCAACAGCGCCCAGGCTAGATGCGAGTTGGAAACTCGCAGTACGAGGAAGCCTTTCAGATATGATATTATATTGTTTAATCAAAAATTTAGCATGGGACGATTTTGCAAAAAAATCTGAACGCCGCGGTTGGATAAATTAGGCTGCGCCTCGTCAAAGGCCATGCTTGCATGGCTTTGAGCTCGGCTTGCACTAATTTTGCGGCGCAATACTGAACAACGCCCAGGATTCTCGTGCAAGACTGACGCTTGCAATACATGAACAGCAACGATGTTACTCGCTCAGTCAAGCTAAAGGTTGCTATACTTTGACACCAACAATGCTAGTTTTTGCGGCACTTTTTGTGCTTCTTGTTCTTTTTCTTCTTGTCATTTTCTTTTTTGGTTTTCTTGGTCCTATTGGAGACTTCTTCTTTCTCTTCTTCCTCTTCCCTTTCTTCTTTATTTTCTCCTTCCTTATGCAGTTCTTGCTCTTTTTGTTCCTCTCTCTCTTCTCTTTCTACTTGAGGTTCTTCTTTTTCTTCTTGTGTGTTGAGGAGTTGTTCTCTTGTTGTTGCGAGGAGTCGGTGTATTGTTGACTTGGAGATGCCTGTGTGAGCAGCTATGTTGCGTATAGACCACCCTTTGGAGAATGTGTCGTGGATGAATTCCAGTTGTTGCTCTCTTGTCGCGTCTTGCGGCAGGAAGAGAATCTGTAGCTCGTTGACATCTTTCTCAAGGAAGAAGAAGTGGAAATGCTTTCTACCCCTTATGTCTTCCATGCATTGATCTATG
>JAFZAC010000018.1 GCA_017548365.1 Muribaculaceae bacterium | reverse complement strand
GGTGAGACCCTTTGACGTCTTGGCGAGCAGCCCGTCGATGAAGGGCTTCATGAATTTGGTCTGCAGGTCATATTTCGAGTTCAGGCTCAGAAGAAGCATCTTGAGCTGGGTGTAGTTGTACTGAGGCATGACAACCTGCAGGACCTGCTTGAACATAGGCTCATTGACCAGAATCGACATCTCATTGTGGAAATCCTTGTCCTGAATGGGACAGATGTCGGAATATTCACTCGGTATGATTAAATTCTCTTTCTCCATAAAATAATGCATTAGAACAGAACAATTCTGTTGAAAACTTTTAATTTTCAAAAGTACAAAAAAAAGTAATACCGAGCAAGAAATCATGTGTGATTTTAAGATTTTTATTAAAACGGTTCCACAGTATGAAAATAAAAGTTATGGTGATGTAAAAACTATTATTTTTTCTTTTTTAGGAATTTAAATTAAAAACCCTTATGTGTTAATTAAAACAATTTACTAAATTTGCAAGTTATTTCCAATAATTGGAAAAAAACAAGAAATATGGTTTTAACAAACTCACTACAGAAATTAGGCTCATATTGCTTGCTCATGTGGCGCAGCATAGGAATTCCCGATAAATGGAAGGAGTTCTTCAAGCGTTATATGGGTGAGATATATAAGTTGGGAATTGATTCCATTCCCTTGATTCTCATCGTGTCATTGTTTATTGGTGCGTTGTGTACACTTCTCATCAAGCTCAACATCAGCAATCCTTTGCTGCCGCGTTACACGGTGGGATTGACTACACGTGAGATTATCTTGCTTGAGTTCTCGTCGTCGATTTTGTGTCTTATCCTCTCGGGAAAGATAGGCAGTAACATTGCCAGCGAGATAGGCACAATGCGTGTCACCGAGCAGATTGACGCCCTCGATATTATGGGAATCAACAGCGCCAACTACTTGATAATGCCTAAGATAGCAGGACTTGTAACCATTATGCCCTTTTTGGTGATAATTTGTATGGCGACGAGCCTCTTTGGTGGTTACATGATATGCGTGATTACTGGAATTATTGATGTCGACACCTACGTTTATGGCATACAGACCTTGTTCATAGAGTGGTATGTATGGTTTGCGCTCATCAAGTCGCTGTTTTTTGCTTTTATCATCTCTAGCATCTCCTCCTTCTACGGCTACACCGTCAAGGGCGGTTCAATCGAAGTGGGTAAGGCAAGTACCGATGCCGTGGTGATGAGCAATATCATGATTCTGCTCACCGACGTGCTCCTTACCAAGCTCTTGATGATGTAATATTAAATTGAATTTTTTTGCACTATGATAGAAGTTAAAAATGTTGAGAAGTCGTTTGACGAGGAAGGAGGCCGCCGGCAGATTTTGTTTGGCATCAATGCCAAGTTCTATGATGGCAAGGTCAATCTTATAATAGGGCAGAGTGGCTCGGGAAAGACAGTCCTGGTCAAGAACCTTGTGGGGCTGTTCAAGCCCGACAGTGGCGAGATACTTTATGATGGTCGCGACATCACCAAGCTCGATGACAAGGCGATGAAGGAGCTGCGCAAGGAGATAGGTATGTTGTTCCAGGGCTCGGCACTCTTTGACAGCGAGACGGTGATGGGCAACGTCATCTTCCCGTTGAAGATGTTCTCAAAGATGAGTCATGCCGAGCAGCTAGAGCGTGCGCAGTTCTGTATCGACCGCGTGAACCTTACAGGAAGCGAGAACAAGTACCCGAGCGAGTTGAGTGGCGGTATGCAGAAACGCGCAGCCATTGCTCGTGCCATAGCATTGAACCCCAAGTATCTGTTTTGCGATGAGCCAAACTCTGGACTTGACCCCAAGACGTCGATTGTGATTGACGATCTGCTTTATGATATTACCCATGAGTTTGGCATCACCACTATCATCAACACCCATGACATGAACTCAGTGATGGGAATAGGGGAGAACATCGTGTTTATCTACAAGGGCCATGTTGGTTGGGTAGGCAACAAAGACGAGATTTACAATGTTGACAATGAGAATCTTAATAACTTTGTCTACGCTACCGACCTCTTTGCCGATGTGCGCAAGTACCGCCTGAAACATGGCTACAATCGCACGAGAGTAACATAGAAAATGCAGTTTTTGGCAGTTGTGGTTATAAACCTTTGTCAGTTGTAAATGTCTAATACACTTAGAAATGTCTTTTATTAAATGAAAATGAAGAAAACTATTTTATCTCTGTTGCTGATGCTTGTTGCTGTAATTGCAGCACAGGCACAAAGCTTGACGGGAAAAACCTGGGTGTATAATATTCCTGATGAAAATGCCCAAGCCCAGTTAGTGTTTGATTATAATGGTACAATGGTGATGACCCTAAGTGGAGATGTTGATAGTCTGTTCTACTTAAAAGCTATATTACATGGCACTTATAAGTTGCGTGATAAGAAACTGTTTCTTGAATTTGATAGTGACAAGGTTGATGTGGATATAAGCTTGATTGAACATGATAATTCTTCCCTTGAAGTAGATTTAGTAGAACAACTGGTCGAGAGTTATAAGCAAAATCTTAAAGAAAGTATTATAAATGATAAATCTATCTTTGAGGGCATGAGAATCAATAAATGGACCGAATCACAGCTTGAGCTTGAAGACTGTGACGGTGACACGATGCTCTTTGAAGTTCAATAATATTCAAGATTATAAATATTTATTTATTCATTTTTTTAATTATTCTAATATGAAAAAAACATTATTCACAATTTTGCTGGTTATGGCAACAGTAGTTGCCGTTCAGGCACAGAACTTGACAAGAACCGCTTGGTCAACTATGCTTCCTGGAGATGAGGAGGTTGAATTGGTGCTTAACTTCGATGATGATGGTGAGTGCTATATGATTTTAACTCACGAAGAGATGGAAAATGATATGATTATCAGAATGTCAATGTCGGTTCCTGGCATCTACGACAAGGAAGGGCAGGATCTCATAATCAGCTTCAACAAGAAGAAGGCCGATATTAACATAGATGTTGATCTTTCGAATTTTGATCCACAAACAAGAAAGATGATGGAAAGTATGCTTAGACCAGAAATCAAGAAGATGGAACCTCAGCTTAAAGAGGAAATGCTTGATGAAATACCAGCTTTCTTGGACCATGTGAAGGTTGTACAGGTTAATACCAAGGTTTTGGTGCTTGGCAACGATGAGGGTGACACTATTACTTTCTATCCCACTGCAAAGGGTTAAAAAGCGGTATCATACTTACTTACTATAAGGGCGCAGCATTGGCTTGCGCCTTTATTTCGATATATGGGTGCTTGGTGTAAGAGGAGATGAAAATAGATGAAACATTGTTGAAATATTTATTCTTTTTCTTTAGGAAAGTACGATATTATTGATTATCTTTGTCGTCGAGAAAAATCTGCTCAATTTATGCACATCGTCATAGCCGGAAATATAGGTTCAGGAAAATCAACGCTCACAAAGCTGCTGGCGCAGCACTACGGGTGGACTCCCCGCTATGAATCGGTGGCTCACAATCCCTATCTCGAAGACTATTACCACGATATCCAGCGCTGGTCGTTCAACCTTGAGGTGTATTTCCTCAAGGAGCGTTTCCGTGATCTCTTGGCGATATCGCAGTCTCAGGGCACGATACTGCAGGACCGCTCGATATTTGAGGGGGTATATGTTTTTGTTGCCAATAACCGGGAGATGGGCAACATATCGGAGCGTGACTTCGCTACCTATATGGAACTCTTCGAGCACATGCTCTCAATAGTGAAATTGCCCGACCTGATGATCTATCTGCGCTCGTCGGTAGAGCATCTGGTGGCAAATATCCAAAAACGCGGTAGAGACTATGAACAGACGATGCAAATCGAGTATCTTGACAATCTCAATCGCCGCTACGAGGACTTCATCAACAACCACTATAAGGGCCGTGTGATGATAGTGGATAAAGACAATCTTGACTTCGAAAACCGTCGAGAGGATTTCATTGGTATCACTAACCGCATCGACAGTATTCTCTATGGACTATTCCCGATGGAAGAAGGGATAGATGAGGGGTGAGAGAATCTTTGATTTCCGATTTCAGACTCCCGCACCGCAGGTGCACTTAACATTTGACACTTAAAACTTAACACTTAAAAAGTTATGCATATAGCAATATCAGGAAACATCGGTTGTGGAAAGACCACATTGACCCGAATGCTCGCCGAGCATTACGGCTGGGAGCCACGCTTTGAATCAGTGACCAACAATCCCTATCTTGCCGATTTCTACGACGACATGGAGCGGTGGTCGTTTAACCTCCAAATCTATTTCCTTAACAAGCGTTTTAAAGACGTGGTGGAAATCTCGCAGAGCGACAAGGTGATTATCCAGGACCGCACAATCTTTGAGGACGCATGCATCTTTGCTCCAAACCTTCACAACCAGGGCAAGATGAGTGACCGCGACTTCGAGACTTACCAGGACCTTTTCGAGCTCATGATGTCGCTGGTTGAGAAACCCGACTTGATGATCTATATCCGCTCAAGCATCTCGACGCTGGTAGGACAGATACAGAAACGCGGTCGTGAATATGAACAGACCATCCGCCTCGACTACTTGCAGGGTTTGGAGCGCCTCTACGAGAAGTGGATAGAAGGCTATGACGGCAAACTCATCATCATCGAAGGCGACAACTGCAAGTTTGGCGATCGTCCCGAGGATTTCGCTAAGGTTACCGATCGCATCGACGGTCTGCTATACGGCCTATTCCCAATCATCTAACACAACTATTGTTTACTACTATACAATAAAACGTCACATGAATTTGTGGCGTTTTAGAATTTATGTCAGTACAGGGTTGTGGCCACACATACACATTGTCACCTCGTGGTGCCAACTCCTACTGGTTGGCGAGTTTTAAAACCTCGCCGCCTGAATACCTGTCTGAGTGTATACGTCTACTGCGTTAAGGATATATACCATATGTTGACATAGAACTTAGAGATTCACTAATAAACTTCTACTCAGAACTCGCTGAAGCTTATAACATTTAAAACAATCATTATGACAGAGCAAGAACACAAGCAAATATCTCTTTCAAAAGAAATGATTTTATCTGAACTTGCATTAATTGAAAAACATTTAAAGTTTAAATCAATGCAGTTTTATAAACCACATCCTTTATCTGGAGATATAATACATTTACAAAAAGCAGCCTCTAATATGATGAAATTTGTAGGTTTAAATGATTATATACCATTAATAACATTTGTTACTACAAAAGAATCAGAAGGTGGAAATATTGAATTAGATTATAGTAAGAATGTATATATTCAAATTAGTAATAAGTATAGAAACAATTCAGACCAAATTTTAGCCATAATGGCACATGAAATATGCCACAAAGTACTCTTCCTTAGTGGATTATATTATCCAACCATAAAACTAAAAAACGAGATCTTAACAGATTTGGCAACTATATATGTAGGATTTGGTAAATTAAGTCTTAATGGATGCTATCATTCTTCTGTTTCAACTAAAACAGTTCAAGAGAATGGAGAGAACAAACAAATTACGACAACTTATCATAATAATATAGGATACATCACACCTGACACATTTGCTTTAGCGTATAATTTAGTTTGTTCAAGATTTAATATATCATTAGATGAAAAATATTCAAATTTGAATTCTTATGCTCAAGGATTTCTTCGTGGTATTGGAAATATCAATGTATCTATTGTTAACTTTAAAGCTATTAAAGAGGAACTTAAAATATTCCAATCTTCTGAATCTGAAACATTTAATAATATTATTGTTATTGAACAGATAATAAAACAAATTAGACAAAAATTGAATCTTCGCCATTCTGTCTTATATAATGATTTAGTCTCACCATTTATAGATAAAGATGAGAATTTAACTGATTTACAATTTGCTGCACAAGAAGCTATTGCAAAACACAGTCTCAACAAAGATGAATTTACTTCAATAAATAATCATCTTAATGAGATTAAAATACTGTTATATGAAAAATTAAAAGTAGATATTGATATCAATAAACTAAATGAAATCTTAAGAGCTATAGAATGTCCAAAATGTGGTTATATAAATTCTTCTTTTCTTAAAGAAAATAGAACTGCATTTGTCAAATGTCCAAAATGCAATCATATTTTTCTTTGGGATGGTGTTTTGCACTTGAATGAAGAGCCCACAGTATTTTCTAAAGAAGCACAAACAAATGAGCCAACACAAAAAAACAGAAAATCTTTTGTGTCAAGATTATTTGGCAAGAATAAAAAGGATATATAATATTATTATGATAAAAGATTAATAGTTATGACTTTTTTTGTTTAGTAACCGCCTTTAAACGGTTCTTTTGTTTATATGTATGGTGAAGACACCATTCATCGTGTAAGATAATCCCTCCGATTGGTCGGCCGATAGAATGATAGTGATGCGGTCAAGTATCTCGCCGCTGGTATGACAGATTCAGAAACGAGGTCGTGAATATGATAGACTTTTTTGATATAATATTTGGGACGTATTTTAAAAAAGTAATGATAATGTCAATGAGTGCTTTTCCTTGACAGCAGGGCAAAGGTATCACATTTATTAATAATAGTTACAAGATTAAAAAGCCACAAGAGTTATTTTTCTCATGTGGCTTTAATGTTGCTTTTTGAATATATCAGGTGTGTTGCTTACTCATTGCGGAGGTGGGTGGCTACGATTTCTAGCATTTGTGCTTGTAGCTCGCGGTTAGTTTCGACTACGTTCCAAATGCCGTCTTCACTGAGTACTCCGCACTTGAGGTCTTTGGGCAGACGTCCTGCCTCGCTGTCATTGTAGTCTTGTTGCCACTCGTCGCTCACGAGGTAGTCGTCGATGATTTCAATCGACTCCATTGCGTCGGTGTAAAGATCGAGCGCATCGTTCAGCGCTTTTACTGCCTGGGAAGCTTTGTTCAAGTGCTCCTCCATAGTTTTTATTCTTTCTATTTGTTCCATGATTATAATTGGGTTAGGGTGTTGTGAGCAAAGTCAAGTCTCAGCACGACAACCGAGTCGCCCAGTTTTGGCTGGGTCACATTGAGCTTAGCAAGCTGCTCTTTCAATTGCTGGCGCGAGGCACACAGTTTGAACGCCTTTTCCACAAGGTGGATGTGAGCAGTGGACGCGACGCACAATGGCTGAGGCACATAAACGGTGTTGCCAAGTTCTCGGTCAAAAGGTTGGATAGAAATCAACCTCCCGTTATCATCCACCGACGTTATGTGGTTAATAACCTCATTGCCATCGGCAAGAATAGTGTAGTTTGAGATATATCGTTTCATAATGAGGAGTGTTATTTCAAATTATTATTCTTTCTCCTTGCCATGTGTAGGTATAATGTGTGCCTTACATACCCTGTGCAATAGCCATGCTGTAAAGATGGTCATCGCCAGAGTGGCAAGAAGGTATACCGACCAATGTATGTCGGCTGTGGCAAATAGTTTGTGGCGCCAAATGCACTGCATGATGTAGATTTCGTAGGAGATGGTGCCCAGAAAAGCAAGAACTCTTGATTGCAGAGTGCCCATAGCATATATTGCAAAGACGATAATCAGAGGAAGCAGGTAAAAAATGGGCATTGTCACCGATATCATGTAGCATGCCACTATCAAAATTGATGTCAACACTGCAACACATGGCAATGCTCCACGATGAGCTGCAAAGAAATCCTTTATTTTGTCCTCGAGCAAGGCATAGGTTGTCCCGAAGTTGAACACACACACTGTGATGTACCAATATTGCTCCCATCCCAGGAAATAAAGCAATGCGATGTAGGCTGCGCTTGTTAACCATAGACCAATCACTATCTTCACTGGTGTGCGAAGTAAGCGTGCAACAAGATAAAAAAGCAAGTAATAGATTAAGATAGTGATGACAAACCACGAGTCTGGCAGTATAGTTCCACCATGAGCAATTGCCGTTATGCTGGCAATGGTGCTGTGGTCGGGATGTGTGGACTGGTATATTTCATAGCCTATGGCGGCTATCAGAAACGGTGGCAGCAACTTTGAAAAACGGTGGCCAAGAAATCCATTCAAGTAATCACGTCCCTTGTTTACATAAGATACCATCAACCCATATCCCGAGATGAAGAAGAATATTGAAACCAAAAGAGCACCCGTACCGCTGAACAAGTTGAGAAATCGTGATTCGGGCACGTTGAGCGACACATGATACAGCACTATCAGTAACGCAGCTAAACCACGCACTGGTAATGTGGCACGAGTGTCGAAGTCGTGCAGATTGGTGTTGCCCCTGCAAGTGAGAGCGACTCCTGCTCCAAGGGCAATGACAATTATGACAATCAATATCATAGTGAGTTGTTAAACCAATGCATGAATTGCCTGAAAATAGGGCAGCTGGTAGGGTGGGTGTTATCTTACTGGCGGTTTGGGCACATGATCGCCGTTTGGATTTTTTATGCCTTCTCGCCTTTGAATGGACGCTTTATTGAGACCGGGCTTGGGCTTGAACGAAGAAGCCTCGCCATTTCCTGGTAATTGCCTTGGCCCTTGTCCAGGAATGCCTTGAGGGGTGGGCAAGTTCCTGTATTGTCCTTGTTGCGAGCTGTCTCCCTCTTGGGCTTGTTGTCGTTCTTGTTGTTGTTTCTCTAAAACCGCCTTGGGTCCAATAAATTTTTGAACTCCAAACATGCCATATTTAGCTGCATCGAGATGCGTTCTGAGCATGTAGATGCTGTCTATGAAAGCAACGCCTAAGGGCTTGATATCATAGTTGATGAATCCGTATATTCTCTTCACATTGCGAGTGGAGTCGGCTTGAATTGCAAAGTCTGACCAGCCTTTCACATGTGCCGTTCGGTTGATGTAGCTCATAGTTCCATCGGTGTAATCAATCGCGAGAAGAATCTTGATGGAGCTGTTGTCGTTCATGAGTTTGAAGTTGAGAGTGTAGACGTCTCCGCGTTTGCTCTCCTTGTCGGGCTTGTAATCAAACGTGATATATCCGCGTTTCATAGCACTGGTGAGAATCCACTGTTGTGGCTCATTCCAAATGTTGGCACTGTCGCCTTCGGTCTTGAAGTTATGGTTAGCTTCGCTTTGTTGCTGGTTGACGGGAGCAGCTTTGCCGTTTTCATTATCAGTGAGCCACTTGTTTCCACTTGTAGTACTCTTGATGTCGGCTTCTTTCTCAATGATTTTTATGGCATTTTCATGTACTTCGGCATATAGCTTAAGATTGTGGGCATACCACACGAGCGAGGAGTCGTACATTGCTAGGTCGGCATCATATTTTTTGAGAATGGATTGCTTGAGAGCCATTTTTGACGAGTCGTCGGGAAACATGTTGGGCTTTTGCTCCATCAGTTCTTCGGCTTGAGCAAAGTCGGCAAGCACATGTGCCATAGTGTCCTCGGGGATGACTCCTCGGGGAGCCTTGTGGCAAGCCGTGAAAATGCTTGCTGCAAGGACGCATGTCAAGAGTGCCAATGTCGACTTTCTCATTGTGTGGTGGTTTGAGCTATTGTTGATTAACTGGTCATTATTGTTGAGCCTCGTTGTCGTTGCCTTCCTCTTCGGCCTGTTCTTTCTTGTCCTTTTTGTCGCCAGCTAGTTGCTTGTTGTAGAAAATGAGCAGGGTGATAATGCTTGTGGTGAGGCAAGCATCGGCAATATTGAAAATGGGCTGGAAGAACAAGTAGTGCTGTCCGCCCACCCATGGCATCCACTGTGGCCAGTCCCACTCAGCGAGCGGGAAATAAAGCATGTCGACAACTTTGCCGTTGAACAGCGATGCATATCCTCCCTCACTGGGCATAAATTGTGCTACTTGAGGTGCGATAGGGTCGTTGAAGAGCTGACCATAGGCAACACAATCGATGACGTTGCCAATGGCGCCTGCCGTGATGAATGCTATGCAAGCGACAAATCCCTTGGGAAGGTCGGTGCGGCGTCTTATCTTGATAAGATAATATATGAACAGAGCCGAGAAAATTATTCTCAACCATGTCAAGATGGTTTTGCTGCCCAACTCCATGCCATAGGCCATGCCGTTGTTCTCGATAAACAGAATCTTGAACCATGACGTGACATCTACTTGTTCGCCATAGTAGAAGTGTGTCTTGACCCAGATTTTTGTTGCTTGGTCAAGAAAGATGGCAATGACAATGATGATAGTTGCCAGCCAGCCGTTAGATATTTTCTTCATTAAAGGTTGTGTAGAGATTAACCGTTAACGTTTTTTCTTGAGCTCCTGCTCAATTTCCTTGCCTTCTACCGAGAGGGTGGCGTGTGGCACTGCCATGAGTCGTCCCTTGGGAATGAGCTTGCCGGTAACGCGGCACACACCGTAGGTCTTGTTCTCGATGCGTACCAACGCTGCTTGCAGCTTCTTGATGAAGTCCTGCTGACGTGCAGCGCGCTGGCTTGCCTCTTCCTGTTCGAGTGTTGCAGCGCCTTCCTCAAGCATGTTGAAACTGTTTTTTGTTTCGTCGGCCTGAATCTTAGCCATCAGTTGCTCGTAGTTAGACTTTGCGACCTCGAGTTTCTCAAGAATCACTTGTTTGAACTCTTGCAATTCCTCGTCGCTGTAGCGAGTTTTTTCTTGTTCTTTTGCCATAATATTGCAGTTTAAATAAGTATCGTAGTTAATAAGGTTGGCTCAGCAATTGCTATGCCAACCTTAGATTATGCTTTTTCAACCTTGATGTCCAGTGTCCATCCGTCCATGTCGAGTGCGATGGCGTCATCGCCTTCAACAGGCTCAACATTGATGGCTGTGGCGAGTACCTGGCGTGCTATGTAGTCGCCATAGCTCTCCACGGCATCGTTGATGCGCTCGTCGGGGGAGATGGTGACAACCACCTTGTCGGTGATGTCAAAGTTTTTGCTCTTGCGTACGTTCTGGATGCGGTTAACCAGCTCGCGAGCCATGCCTTCGCGTCGCAGCTCATCGGTGACAGTGATGTCGAGCGCTACGGTGAGGTTGCCTTCGTTGGAAACGAGCCATCCAGGGATGTCTTCGCTGATAATTTCAACATCGGCTATGTCTACCACAGCTTCTTGGTCGCCAACCATGAGCTTGATGCTGCCTTCTTGCTCGAGCTTTAGAATGTCGGCCTGCGGCAGGGTGGTGAGCTGTGCCGCCAGAGCCTTCATAATCTTGCCATACTTGGGACCGAGCTTCTTGAAGTCGGGCTTAACACGCTTTACAAGAATGCACTCGTCATTGCTTACAAACTTGATTTCCTTGACGTTCACCTCGCTTGTGATAAGGTCGCTCACGGCCTCGATTGCAGCACGCTGGGCATCATCGGTTACAGGAATCATGATTGCGGTGAGTGGCTGGCGCACCTTAAGGTTCTTCTTGCGTCGCAATGCCAGCACCATCGAGGTCACCTTCTGTGCCATTGCCATACGGTGCTCCAGGTCGGTATCAATCACGCTCTCATCGGCCTTGGGATAGAGTGCCAAGTGTACCGACTTGCTGCTGCCAGTGAGGTCGCGGTAGAGCATGTCGCTGTAGAATGGCGATACTGGAGCCATAAGGCGTGCTATGGTCTCAAGGCATTGGTAGAGGGTTTGATAGGCGGCGAGCTTGTCATCGTTCATCTCTCCTCCCCAGAAGCGCTTGCGGTTCAAGCGCACATACCAGTTGCTCAAGTTCTCGCTCACAAATTCGTTTATTGCGCGGGTTGCGCGAGTTGGCTCATAATCGTTGAACTGCTCGGTCACCTCCTTCACGAGAGAGTTGAGCAGCGAGATTATCCATCGGTCAATCTCGGGACGCTTCTCAATGGGCACTTGAGGTGTCTCTGGGTCAAAGTTGTCGACATTGGCATAGAGGGCAAAGAACGAGTAGGTGTTGTAGAGCGTGCCGAAGAACTTGCGGCTCACTTCTTCGACTCCTGCTGGGTCGAACTTCAAGTTCTCCCATGGCGACGAGTTGCTGATCATGTACCAGCGCAAGGGGTCGGTGCCATATTCCTCAATAGCGCCAAATGGGTCGACTGCGTTACCAAGACGCTTACTCATCTTGTTGCCGTTCTTGTCTTGCACTAGACCATTGGAAATAACGCATTTATAGGCTACACTGTCAAATACCATCGTAGCGATGGCATGAAGTGTGAAGAACCATCCACGAGTCTGGTCTACACCCTCAGCAATGAAGTCGGCGGGGTAGAACTTGCGCTCGTCAACTAGATTTTTGTTCTCGAAGGGGTAGTGCAGCTGTGCGTAAGGCATTGCACCGCTGTCAAACCATACGTCAATTAGGTCAAGCTCGCGCTTCATGGGCTTGCCAGTGTCGCTCACGAGGGTGATGTAGTCAACGTAGGGGCGATGAATGTCAATCTTGTTGTAATTTTCTTCGCTGTAGTCGCCAGGCACGAAGCCTTTGTCCTTGAATGGGTTGCCACCCATAATTCCGGCAGCGACGGCCTTCTCGATCTCGTTGTAAAGCTCTTCGATGCTGCCAATGCATTTCTCCTCGCCGTCCTCGCTGCGCCAGATGGGCAGTGGTGTGCCCCAGTAGCGGCTGCGGCTCAGGTTCCAGTCGTTGAGGTTCTCGAGCCACTTGCCAAAGCGACCTGTTCCGGTATGCTCGGGTTTCCACTTGATGGTCTTGTTGAGCTCAACCATGCGGTCTTTGCAGGCAGTGGAGCGGATGAACCAGCTGTCGAGAGGGTAGTAGAGGACTGGTTTGTCGGTACGCCAGCAGTGAGGATAGTTGTGTACATGCTTCTCAATCTTGAAGGCTGTGCCGTCCTGCTTCATGCGGATGCACATATAGATGTTCAGGTCTTCGGCCTTGTTGGCTGCTGCCTCGTCATACTTGCCATCTACGGTGAATTTGGGGTCGTAGGCGTTTTTCACCCAAGCCCCTGCATATTCCTTGTATAGGTCAACGTTGACGAAGTTCTTGACGAAATCCTCATCAAGGTCCTCTATGTGATAGTATTTGCCGGTAAGGTCGACCATAGGGCGAGTCTCAAGCTTCTTGTTTATCATATAGAGAGCAGGAACGCCTGCTGCATGAGCCACGTTGGCATCGTCTGCACCAAAGGTGGGTGCGATATGAACAACGCCGGTACCGTCCTCGGTAGTAACATAGTCGCCAGGGATGACGCGGAATCCATTGTCATTGCCCACTATCTTGTCGTCAATCTTGTCGACGGGTTTAACCCAGGGGAATAGCTGCTTGTACTTGATGTCGAGCATGTCGCTACCCTTGAACTCGGCGATTATCTTGTAAGGAATCACTTTGTCGCCAGGGGTGTACTCGTCAAGAGGCTTCTCGGCGCCCTCAGGTTTGAAATAGGCGTCGACGCGGGCCTTTGCCATAAGATAGATGGCTGGATTTCCATTATAGGGGTTATAACTCTCGATAGCAACGTAGTCAATCTTTGGACCAACGCACAATGCTGTGTTGCTGGGCAAGGTCCATGGAGTGGTGGTCCAAGCGAGGATGCGCAAATTGTCACGGAACTTTTCGTCGGCAGCAGCCTTTACAGTTTCAAGCACTTTGTGGCCGTTGTCAACGATTGTGAACTCGGCTGTTACGGTCTGGTCCTTGACGTCGCGATAGCAACCGGGTTGGTTAAGTTCGTGCGAGCTAAGTCCTGTGCCGGCAGCTGGGGAATAGGGCTGAATGGTGTATCCCTTGTATAGCAAGCCCTTGTTGTAGAGCTGTTTCAAGAGATACCACAGCGACTCGATGTAGCTGTTCTTGAAAGTGATGTAAGGGTCTTTCATGTCAACCCAGTATCCCATCTTGTGAGTGAGGTCTTCCCACTCGCGGGTGTATTTCATAACCTCCTTGCGGCAGGTGGCGTTATAGTCGTCAACACTCACTTTCTTGCCAATGTCTTCCTTTGTAATGCCCAGGGCTTTCTCTACGGCGAGCTCTACTGGCAGGCCATGGGTATCCCATCCGGCCTTGCGTAGTACTTGATAACCCTGCATGGTCTTGAAGCGGCACACGATGTCTTTAATGGTGCGTGCCATCACGTGGTGGATGCCTGGCATGCCGTTGGCGCTGGGAGGACCTTCATAGAAAACAAAAGCAGGTGCTCCTTCACGTTCCTCAATACTCTTGGTGAACACGTCTTCTTCGTCCCATTTCTTCAGGACTTCCTTGTTGATGTCCGAAAGATTGAACTTGTTGTATTCGTTAAATTTCTTCATTGTGATTATATGAAATGTAAATTTGTTATTTCTTCTTGTAAAATAGGCCCATTATCAAGTTTGCCCCCAGCACGAGTGCGTAGGAGAATGCTGTGAAGAGCATCAGCAGCATTCCTGCCTCGAGCGTAAAGTGGGCTGTGAAGAGAGAAATGGCGCACATCGCAACCACGGCAATTACCACTAAGAAGGTGATAGTTATGCGACGTGAACATGCTAGTTGCTTTTCGTGCTTGGTGCGCATCAGGACTATGCCAAGTCCAAACATAGTGATAGCAAGAAGTATTACCACCATCCATGACTCGCGAGCCCATGGAGTGGCGCAGGCCACTAGTGTAGCCATTGGTAAGATGCGCTTGGTGCTGTAGCTCTCATCGGTCTCTTGGAGCCAGTTCATGAATTGCTTGCCCGAATAGTCATTATGCTGAAGCATAATCAAGTCCCACCTGAACATCAAAACAAGTGCAAAACAGGTTGCTACAGCAAGTAATATGTTGGCTATCAGTTGATAATCCATGATAAATGCATATTGGTGCCTAAAATAATTTGCAAATATACAAATTTCACCCGAATTACAGTGTAATTACACATCTATAAATAAGAAAAAACTTGTTAACAAGGCCCATTAATTAATAAAAAAGATGCAACATCGAGAAAATCCTTGATGTTGCAAAATTATAGTAGATGTGATGCACAGAGGTTTGAGAGCAATCTCAATAGGGCAATGCGCTTTTTTAATTAATCTTCTCGATAATTAGTTCGGTGGAGTTTTCCTCGAGGGAATTGTGTTCATCGAGATGGAAGTGCGCTCCATGAGCATTGTCTTGGGCCAATGCCGTCAAGTGGTTTGCTAGCGAGAGCAACCCTTCCTTGTTGGCAGTGATAGTCACAGCGTTAAGTTCAACTTTCACGGCAATCGAGAAGCCGTCAATCCATTTCATTTCCATTGTTATGTGCTTTAGAAGGTTGTTATACTATTTCCAAAGGTCTTTTGGCTCGAGATGGATGTGTTTCAAGGCGCCATCTTTACCTTTGATTACTAGATCTTGTGATGGGAGGTCATCGATATCCCATTCTTCTTCCCAAGTGTAGTATTCTACGTTTTTGCCGTTGACCGAAATGATTATGTCATTGAGCCGCAGCCCTGCTATTGCTGCAGCTCCTCCACGCTCAAGGCTGCTAATAATCCATCCCCTTCCAATGTCGGTGCGGTTGCGGAAATTGTAGCCGTAAGATTCACAGTCTTGTTTGCCTTGCTTGAATCGCTTGAGGTACATGAATCCAGCGTTGGCGTCAATTATGATGTTGTATTTTGACCAGATGCTGTTGCCAATTGTTCCTAGATATTCTCGATCGCTAAAAGCTCCTGTACCATTAGGAAAATAATCAAATTCTTTATTAGTTATAGTGTCATTGCCAATGATGAATTGCTGCGATTTCATTGTAACTATCGTTTCTTGTTCCTTGTCGCCAAGGCCGAATTGGGTGTAGTCGGTGACAATTCTCTTCCCCTCGATAGTTTCAAGTGAGTTTTGACGGGTTGTTGCTGCTGTGAAATCAATTGTGCCACCACCGCCAGTGTCCATCAAGTAAGTGCCTTTTATGCTATTACCAGCAATTACAGTTTCAGCCTGGAGCAAGATTCGTTTGTCCTTGTAAATGATAGGGACTTTCATGTATCCATCAGTTCGTGGCTTGTTTCCAATGTGCTGCTTGATGTAGCCGTGCTCAAAGTTTATCTCAAATGGATGCAGCATTATGTCTTTGATGCCGATGATGCCATCAACATGACAATCTACAACATCACGAAGTTTGAAGATTGGTATATAATCAAAATCTTCAATATAGTTGCCGGTTTTTACTCTTGTTGGCTCGCTAATTACTTGTACCTTAGTGGCGCCTGCTCCACCTCCAGCAATTGCAGTACCTATGTGTTTTGGTTTCCATGATGAGTGGTCAAGAAACACGCTGTCAATGCCAAACATATCGGCGCCTCCTGTGTCAAAAATCACTTGGCATTGAATTGTGTCATTTATAGTCGCATCAAGGTAGAGATGTCCTCGATACAGGAATCTAATGCTGTCGCCTGTAATTGTGCTGTTGTGGGCGTTTGTTGTTATAGTGGCGACAACCAACAAAATGGATAGGAGAAGTTGTTTCATAGAGTGTGGATGATTTTGAATTCAATGCAAAATTTGAAACGGCACGGGTAATTTACGTTTTCTGATTGTGTTAGAGACAATAATGTCACTTATTCTATAAAGCCATATGGAAAGAGGAAACTGCTTGTGTATGGTTTGACTTCACCATTAATTAGTAATGTTTTCCAGGTGATGTTGTGGAGGGCATTCTTGATGTCCTGCTCAAGTTGCATATATTGAGTGTTTGACATGTTTGTCCCAATAAGTTGGAATCTGTAGTTTTTTAAATTGCCGCATGGATCGACATTTATGTCAAAGATGGATATTCCCACTCTTTTACCCTTTAAATCAGGATAATTATTAAGGTCAATGGGGAAGTTCTCATTCAAGTTTTTTTCATCATCTAAATTGTTGCCAGTGAGGGTAAATCCGTCGGTTAGTACTTTGTTGTGATAAAAGTATTTGTCAATTATTTCTCCTTTGGCGATTATCACATTGAGCTCAGACTCATAGTTTTGTCTACGTCCTTTGAGATCAGAATAGATACATTCACCTTGTTTAGCACGAATTGTACTAGATAGCCATGAGGCAGCATATGAATTGTAACCTTCTTTTTTGAAAATGCTTTTTAGGGTATCTTGTGGAACGTTGTCGACACTCTCAAGCACAAGTTCGTTGTTTTTTATGCTCCAAGTGGCAGTATAGCCTTTTTGGTGGGCCTCCCACATCGTTATTAATGGGTGTAAATAACTAAGGACGTCAAACTCAATTTCAGTGAAATGAAGCGGTTTGTCGAGTAATTCCCATTCGACGCCATCAATATGGATCTTGTCATTAGTTTGTTCTGTTGCCCCTGCTGAAAATGCAGAGAGCAGCAGTAATGCGAATAATATGGTCTTTTTCATGATTGATAGGGGTTAAGTGGTTTATTATTACACTGCAAAGATATGAAACAACTTTGTTAGTAACAAACTTCTTACTTTTTGGGAATTTTCTGTTCAATTTTTTACTTTTTATTGTTTTTTTCCTTCGTCATTATTGATTTATTGCCACACAATCATGTCGGCAAGTTGAATGAAATAGTCATTTGACCAAATATCAAGTTCTTTGGGGTTGCGAAGGAATGGCATCACGTCTTGTTTTGCCTGGTTGATGCTTGCATTTGCGAGTCTCTCTTTAAGCATCAGCATAAACTCATCTTGGCTTACAGTCATACCATTAAATTGTCTTATTCTCTCTTGTAGGTGCTTGAAATCTAATGGCACACGATTTCTCACATACCACTCAAAGTCGTACCAGTCGCGACCTTTTACGCGATTCTTCCATGCTCTGAAAACCAAAGCGTGCATCTTTCCTGCAAATAGGCATGGAAGTGTGAAGCAACGAGTCATAAAAGAATAGGGCTGAATAAGAAGTTTTTGCTCTGTCTCAAAGAGTAAAGGTGGTTCTGTATCTACTTCAATCTTTATCTTTATTGACTTCTCTGTTTTGAATGAAATGTTATAAACATCGGTGTTATCTTTTAGGAAAGCAGACTCTACTTTGCCGAAAGACTTTTTGTCCTTTTTGGTAATCTCAACATTTCGCCCAACAATATCAAACACATCAATTATTGGCTGGAAAAATTTAGTAAAGTCAAAATTCTCCTCATGACGAAGCAGAGAGAAATCCATGTCCTCACTAAAACGTTGCATTCCATGGAAAATGCGCAGGCATGTGCCACCATAGAATGCTGCATGATCGAAAAATCCTCCTTGGTATAGTCCCGCAAGGATGATTTGTTGATTCACCTCAAAAGTCGCATTGCGTTGCTTTTGTGTAGTGGACAGGTCATATTGGTTGAGCATCAACTGATACAAGTCGTTCATTGCTTTTTGATAAATTAGGCTGCTGTTCAGAAATCTCAAACAAGTTTGGATTTCATTCACCGTGCATTAATTTTCTAATAATTTAATTATGGTTCTTATGCTATTGGCTTTCTTGCCCACTGAGGCATATTGCTCAAAAATGTCTATTCGCATCTTGTAAAACTCGTCCATGTCAAGGCGTAGGTCTTGTGAGAGAAATGTCTTGGTCTCTTCAATGTATCGCAGATTTATCATTGGTGTTATTGCCACAAGGTCACAGAGCGCCTTCTCGGGGGTAGCAATCAAAAAAGAGCTCTCTCCATTGTTGATTTGAGTGATACCTACAGGAAAAGCTTCGTGATTAATATGGATATATTCAAAACATCCAAACTCGTTGATGAACGTGCGACTATGCTTCGTTGTCATTGACTGGATGACAAATACTTCTTCTGGAATCAGACCATAATATCGCAATGCAGAGTGGCATGACACATACGAGACAGGGTAAATGTGATTAGCAATTAACTCTACCGATAGTGGCTTTCCTGTAATTTTGGGAGAGACCGCATACAGTCCACGCTTGAGCCGTAGGAGATCCCCCGACTTTTCCAGCATGCTAATCTTTTTGTTCTTTCCCTTAATTTCAGGAAACAAACTTGACACGACAGAATTGCTCGCAGGAATATTGCCAATTATTTCTAAATTGTGATTCATGCCGCAAAGATAGTAAAATTTTGAACACTAAATTGCCTTTTAGGGAATTTTCTGTTCAATTTTTTACTTTTTTAAGATTAATCCCAAATCGGTCATTAGGCGACGATAGGTTGTTTTTTTATGTCTATTCAGATTTGGGTTTATTGTTTTGATAGTCGTTTTTGGAAGGTTCAGAAAGAAAAGCGATTGATTTACGCTAAGGTAAACCAACCGCTTTTATGTTGTATACAAGTATATTCTCATTTGTTAATGAGCAATATGTGTGTGTTTATTTTTCGTCGAAATCTAATTTGAAAATGATATTCTTAGTTTCAGATTTCACTTCTCCATTTATCAGAAGTGTCCTCCAAGGCTTTATGGCTTTTGCCATGTTGTTGATTTCGTCCTCGAGTTGTTGATATTTAGCATAAGACTTGTCAACACCATGTACCCCCAAATTGTAGTTAATTAGGTTGCCCTCGGCATCAACTTTTATGTCTTCTATTGATACTACAATTTTTGTGCCTTTCAATTCGGGGTATTTGTTAGGATCTATAGGAAAATGCTTTTTTATTAAGTCGTTATTGTTAAATTTGCCGGTGATTGCGAAACCGTCGGCAAGTATCTTGTTGTTATACAAGGTTTTGTTGATAATATCTCCATTTACAATTTCTAGGTGGAGTTCGGTCTCATAATTGCGCATGAAGCCTGAGTGTACATAGTAGATACATTTTCCTTTTGCAACTCTTATGGTACCATTGTACCAAGATGCGACGAGTGGTTTGTATACTGCATTTTGGAAAATACTTATCAGTTTGTCTCGCGACAAGTTGCTTACGCTTTCAAGCACAAGTTTATTGTCTTTAATGCTCCACACGGCGGTATAACCGTCCCAATTGGCGGTTGTCCAGTTGCGGTCTTCTGGCAATGCGGCAAGGACTTGTTTGTAGATTACTGAATCCTGGCAAAGCGGTTTGCCCAGCAGTTGCCATTCCACGCCATCAATATAAATTATATCGCCATCTTGCCCTGTCGCACCCACCGAAAATGCAGTGAGCAGCAGTAATGAGAATATAATGGTCTTTTTCATAATAGTCAGGTTTTAGGTGGTTGTATAGTATGCAGCAAAGATATGAAATAATTTTATTAGTAACAGCTTTTTAATAAGTTTATTTCAATAATCCACGAGCTATATTGGCTATGTCAACGGTATATGTTCCCTTCCCAATGAATATAGCGATAGGGATATGTGTGCCATCGGGCATCAGCACTATTCCCACGTCATTGGTTTCACAGTATAATTCATAGTATCTTGGTCCTGTTCCAGTCTTGTTGACGAGCTGCGCTCCTGGCGGTATGGCGGCTCGGATTCGATCTTGCCCGGTTTTGCAGTTGAGCATCAAGTCCCAAATGTATTGCAGATAATCATTGTCGCTGTGGTGGTCGTAGAACCATTCAAGTAGCATCACCATGCCCGCCGTCGTGCAGCAGTTCTCATAGGCAGAGGATGGGTAGTCATGCATCTCTTTTTCAGTTTTCTTTATGGAAATATCATTGATTTCCAAACTTTTGATATACTCTTCAACCTTTTTGGGGTCACCGCATTGATTGAAAAGTATATCACAGGCATTGTTGTCGCTTTGCTGCAAGGAGAGGGCTAATAATTCACGATAGCTGAATTCTTTCTTATCATCAAATGTGTCGAACATAGGCGACCAAGTGTCGGTCATCAAATCCTTCTTCTCTACCATTACGCGCTGGTCTAGGCTGATTTCTTTCTCGGCAAGATAATGAGCGACATACAGCGCCTGCGGGAATTTCATGACACTGTGCATGGCAAATTTCTTATCGCCATTATACGATAATATAGTGTCACCTTTTCTAGTGCTATAACTCCAATTACCTTCAAGGACATTAGCCATAGCAAAGTTTGCCATTATAAATAATAGCATAAGAAGACGGTATTTCAAGAAGTGCCTATTCATTTCGTTCACGGCTTTGCTCTTCGGGCGAGCTCGAAGAGTCCGAGGGGCAGGTGGCAGTAGCCGTCGGGGTTCTTGTCGAGGTAGTCCTGGTGGTACTCCTCGGCGGGGTAGAAGCATTTAAGTGGAAGCACTTCGGTGACAATGGGCTTGTAATAGCGCTCGGCTTCGACAGCTACGCGCTGCTCGATGGTTGGCAGGTCTGCTGGGTCTGTATAGTAGATACCTGTGCGGTATTGTGGTCCCACATCATGCCCTTGTTGGTCCTCGAGGGTGGGGTCGATAGCAGTGAAGAACATGTCGAGCAAGAACTCGAGACCAATTTTCTCTGGATCGTAGACCACTTTCACCGTTTCGGCGTGCCCAGTTTTGTGAGTGCACACCTGTTCGTATGTTGGGCTCTCAACTGTGCCGTTGGCATATCCCACTTGAGTATCAACTACACCGTCAATCAACTTGAAAAAATGCTCTGTGCCCCAAAAGCATCCACCTGCCAAATAAATCTCTCGTGTCATACTTAATCTATGTTTTTATTTTATAACGTATTAAAGCATTGTCAAATTATGTTATGCTTCAAAAATTATATCTTGTGGTTGCATAATCATTATATTTTCACTAAATTTGCACGATAAAAATAATGGAAGATAAATAAAGCAAGTTTCTCTATCTAGAAACAAAGAATACTATTGCCTTGTTTACTCGTTTACTTGTCAACTTGTTTACTTAGAAATAATATGCAAAACGAATTTGTGAGTCTGATAAGCAATCAGGCAAAGAAATATGGTAACCGCGAAGCGTTGCGTTATCGCGACTACGTTACCGACCAGTGGACATCGATGTCGTGGAATAGTTTCAAGCAAGACATAGAGCGTTGCGCTAATGCGTTGCTTCATGCCGGCGTTGAGCCACAGGGCAAGGTGGCGGTGTTCTCGCAAAACTGCCCAGAAATACTTATTACCCATTTTGCGTCATTTTACAACCGTGCCATTCCAGTTCCCATCTACGCTACAAGCAGCAAGGATGAGGCCGCTTATATAATCAACGACTCGGGAGCAACTGTGCTCATGGTTGGAGATAAGCAACAGTATGACATAGCTGTTCAACTCTTTGATGAGTGCCCATGCCTAAAGCTCATTGTGGTGATGAACACCAAGGTGGATGTTGACAAACAATTGAAGAAGGTTACCACATGGCGCAAATTCTTGAGTGATGGTGGACAAGCTGGCGAGCTGGCACGAAGTGCTCTTGCCAAGCGCATGGATGAGGGACGTCCCGATGACTTGATGTACTTAATCTATACTTCAGGCACAACAGGACAGCCTAAGGGTGTAATGCTCACACACAGCAACTTCAGTGCGGCAATGATGGCTCATGGCATGCGACTGACCTATGTCGATGACAACGATGTTTCTCTTAGTTTCTTGCCGTTGAGCCACATTTTTGAGCTTGGCTGGACAATGTTCTGCTTGATTCATGGTTTGGTGGTGGCTATCAATTACAACCCTCACGACATCCAGCGTGCCGTGAAAGAAATAAGTCCTAACTGCATGTGCAGTGTTCCCCGTTTCTGGGAGAAGGTTTACACAGCTATCATGGACAACGTGAGTGGCGCAAAACCTGTGGTCAAGACTCTTTTTAAGACCGCTATCAGAATTGGTAAGATTCGCAACATCAAGTATGCCCGTAATGGTCAGAAGGCACCTTATCTAATTGAGAAACAGTATCAATACTTTGAGAAGAAGGTCTATTCCCGTTTGCGCAAGGCCATTGGTGTGGAGAACGGCAAGCTGTTCCCCACTGCAGGAGCCATGTTGAGCGATAACATCACCGAGTTGCTACATGCTGTGGGAATCAATATTGTGATTGGCTACGGTCTTAGCGAGACAAACGCATCAGTATGCTTCTATCCCAACACTGGCTGGGAGCTGGGAACTATTGGAGAGCCCATTCCCGGTGTGAAAGTGAAGATTGGTGACCAGAATGAGATTCTGGTGAAGGGGCCCACTGTGATGCGTGGCTATTTTAACAAGCCCGAAGAAACTGCACAGGCTATTGATGCTGATGGATGGTTCCACACAGGCGATTGCGGTGAACTTACCGAGAAAGGCCACCTAGTGATGACCGAACGCCTTAAGGACATGTACAAGACCAGCAATGGAAAGTATATCGCTCCACAGATGCTTGAATCCCTGTTGGCACAAGACAAATTCATGGCTCAGGTGGCTGTGATTGGTGATGGTAAGAAATATGTCTCGGCACTCATTGTTCCAGATTTTGATGAACTGGGCATTTGGGCTGCTAAACACAAAATCAAGTTTAGGAACAATGAGGAGCTCGTCAACGATCCAAAGGTTCACGAAATGCTCGAAAAACTCATAAATGAGTATCAGAAGAATCTTGCTAACTACGAGCAAATCAAGCGTTTTGTTTTGCTTCCAAGACCCTTCACGATGGAGAATGGCGAACTTACCAACACGCTCAAAATCAAGCGCTCAGTAATCAACAAGCGCTATGCCAAGCTAATCGATGCCATGTATGCCGTCGATTACCGCCCCAAAGGCAAGAAAGAAGAAAAGCTTGAAGTTGACTTCAGTTAATGTATAATAAGGAAATTGTTTATCTCCTTTAATTAAATAACTTAATTTATTAACCCATAAAATCATTGAGCTCAGATGATTACAACCGACCAACTAAAAGAGATACAAGAACGCAAGGATGCGTTGAGGAGGTATCTTTGACGTCGATAACAAGAAAATCCAATTAGAAGAAGAGGAATTGCGCACACATGTGCCCGATTTCTGGAGTGACCAAAAGAAAGCCGAAGCGCAGATGCGCAAAATCAAGACACTCAAAATGTGGATTGAGAAATGCGCCGAGGTGGAAGCGGCAGTAGGAGAAGTGGGAGTGGGCTTCGACTTCGTGAAGGAAGAAGTGCTCACCGAGGACGAATTAGATGGACTCTATGCTGACGCTCTCGACAAAATCGAGAAACTTGAGCTGCGCAACATGTTGCGTCGCGAGGAGGACAAGCTTAGTGCAATCATGAAAATTAACTCTGGTGCTGGCGGCACCGAGAGTCAGGACTGGGCGTCGATGCTCATGCGCATGTATTTGCGTTGGTGCGAGAAGCACGGCTACAAGACAGCCATTCAGCACATGGTGGATGGTGATGAGGCAGGAATCAAGAGTGTTACAATAGGTATCGAGGGTGATTTCGCCTACGGATACCTCAAGAGCGAGAACGGCGTTCACCGCCTCGTGCGTGTGTCTCCTTATAATGCCCAGGGAAAGCGTATGACTTCATTTGCCTCTGTCTTCGTGAGCCCTATGGTCGACGACACTATCGAGATTGTGCTTGACCCTGCACGCATCTCGTGGGATACCTTCCGCAGCGGGGGCGCTGGTGGACAGAATGTGAACAAGGTTGAGAGTGGTGTACGTGTGCGTTACATGTACAAGGATCCTTACACAGGCGAGGAGGAGGAAATCCTCGTTGAGAATACCGAGACACGCGATCAACCCAAGAACCGCGAGAACGCTCTGCGCAACCTCAAGTCTATTCTCTACAACAAGGAACTCGAGCACCGCCGCGAGGAGCAGCGCAAAATCGAGGACAGTAAGAAGAAGATAGAGTGGGGCAGTCAAATTCGTAGCTACGTCTTCGACGACCGCCGTGTCAAAGATCATCGCACTAACTATCAGACTAGCAACGTGGGCGCAGTCATGGACGGCGACATTGACGACTTCATCAAAGCTTATCTCATGGAATTCTCCACCGACGAGTAGCTTTTTGTACGACAATTAAGAAACAAAAGAATATAGTCCTTAATAGTCTTTTAAGAAATATGCGGAAGAAGCTTACTATAGTTAATGTTGAAGGAATTGTGGTGGAGGATCCACAGAATCTCAGGGCCTTGATTCGGAACTTTGCCGCTATCGAGGGGCTCAAGCTCTTTGTGCATGGTGAGGGTACCATGGTATCGATGGTTGCTGAGAAAATGGGCTTCACCATACGCCAAACAAGCAATGGTCGTGACATTATTGACGACCGTGTAATGGATCTCGTGACTATGGTCTATGGCGGACTTGTCAACAAGCGTCTGGTTGCCATTATGCAGTGGCGAGGACTTAATGCGTTAGGTCTAACTGGTGTGGATCTGAACTTGGTGCTTAGCAACAAAGTGCCCATTAAACCAGTGAACGTGGGGCGAGTGGGAACCGTGCGTCGTGTGAACTCATCGATGCTTGTAAAGCTTCTCGAGGAAGGCGTCGTACCTGTGATAGCTCCCATTACTCATGATGGAAAAGGGAATTTGTTGAACGGCGACGTGAAGATGTTTGCCTATGAGATTGCTCGCACGCTCACTCTTGCCTACGATGTAACCGTCATCAATGTGATGGGTGAGGAGAACGGGGTGTTGACCAACGAGAACAACCCCGACAGCATCATTCCCATGCTGCGTCGCACACAATACAAAGCATTGCGTGAAAAGGGTATTGTAAAGTCGAGTGCTTTTTCCACTATCGACAATGCCTTTTCGGCTATAGACCACGGTGTTAAAGAAGTTGTTCTCATCAATGTCGCCCGTTTCAGCGATCTCAATGGTGGTACACACATAAAATAGGTTTTTATTGTCCATGTGAAAATAGATTGCAACTAACTCTATTCTCATGATTTTAATACAGTATGGGCTGAGCATGATATTTTGCTCAGCTCATATTGCATATTGATAATCTCTAATGTGAGGTATAAAAATAATAATATGAAAATAATTTTTATGGTTTTCGTTGATTTTTTAAGAATTTGTTTGCTATTTCAATTATTATTGCGTAATTTTGTTAGCTGAAATATTGAATTCATTTAAAACAATAGGTTTTTATATAATTTCATTTTTACTAACTAAAACTTAATTCAATGAAGAAATTACTACTGTTAGTTGCCATGGTGGCAACATTCATTGGTGTAAGCGCACAGAATCCCTACGCTTACAAGTTAAGTGCTGGCGACCAGAACGAGGAGGGAATCACCATTCGCTACTCGCTCAACGCCGCAGCCCAAGCAGTGCAAATTCAACTCTATGACGGAGAAACTGCAGTAAAAACTATCGACATGGTCGATGACATGCTTACAGCTGGTGACCATGAGTACGTTCTTAACTTTGCTGAGAATCCTGAAATTCCCGCAGGGAAGTCAATATCTTGGAAAGTTGCAGTGACTGGCGAAACCCTTGAGGCTCCAGTGGAAATCACCGATAAGGTGAAAAAATTCTACTCACCAGCTGGTGTTGCTGTGGATGTCAATCCTGAAAGCGAAAACTTTGGTACTATGTATGTTACCGAGTCATACGCAAGCTCAAGTACCGCCTATTACACTGCCCCCGACAATGGTGCGGTAGGTTGTGGCCTTTATCAATTTGACCCACAATTCAACGGCATCAAGAACGAGGAAGGCAAGTATGGCTTCAACTGCGGTATGCAGAGTACTGGCGCTGGAGCTGGCTCACTTATCGACTGGCGCCCTGCTCGCATCCAAATTAGTGAGGACAATCGAATGTTCATACTCTCTCAGCGAGTAAACACTGGTTATCCTCTTTATGAGATTGACCGTGCAACATTACAGGCCACTCCTCTATTTGAAGGAACACTCGACACATCGACAGGTATCGTTACCAATGGTGAAGTTGAGGTTGCTGCAGGCGTAGGCGTTGCTTTCGACGTTATTGGCAGCGGCGAGAACCTAAAGCTCATGATGATGACCTGCACTCCTGGTACAACCACCGATGTTACCAAGTATAAGACCAACGAGTATAACCTTGGAACCGCAACCTCTTGGGGAGATGCTCCAAGCCGCAACTTCACAGCCTTCGACAACAAGGCTATCAACTATGCCGGTATCAACTTGGCCTACGATGGTGCCGGTGGCATCTGGATGAGCCAGTGGCGTGGTGCTCCAACAGAAGGCGAGCCCAGCTATGCTCATGCTAGCCTTGAGACCGAGGAGATTGACCAGCTCATTACTGACGTCTATAGCCGCAACGGTGGCATGGCGTTCAACAAGGACCACACCTTAATGGTTCGCGGTGAGGGCTACAGCAAGAAGCTAGTAGTTTATTCAGTAAATAATGGCGAACTCACCAAACTCTATGAGTACAGCTGCCCAAGCTTCACTGGTTGGAACCACTTCGCATTTGACTATGCTAACAACATCATCGCCTGCGATAACAGCGCCGAGGTGTTTGGCATGGTTCAGCTGCCTAACGAGAATGCAGTATCCACTCCATGTATCGAAGAATATTACTTCGAGATTCCTGGTGAGGAACCTGCTGGCATTGAGCAGCTCTATGTTGTTGGTACATTCAACGACTGGAGCCAAGAGGATGGTATGATTGAACTCGTAGAGAACGAAGGCGCATTTGAGGGCACTTTGGACCTTGAGGCTGATGCAGAGTTCAAGCTTATCACCCCTGACGGTGATGGCTGGAAATGGTTTGGTGGTAGAGACGACAATGGCGTTGGATACTTCCTCCTTAACGAAGACCTGTTTAATGCACCTATCGAACTCATTGACGGTTCAAACTTCAAGGTTGAAGAGTCTGGTAACTTCACCATCAAGGTTATGGAGCAAGGCAATAAGGCCGTGCAAGAGCCTCTCGTAATGGTGGTAACCAAGAATGCTCCACAGGCTATCACTAACGTTAGCAACGACAAGGTTGACAACGCCTGGTACAACCTCCAGGGTGTACGCTTCGAGAACATGCCTAGCGCTCCTGGCATCTACATCCACAACGGCAAGAAGGTTATTATTAAGTAATAAATTATCTTCCCCTTGACATAACGACTTCGAGTTCGGCTCTACGTCGTGTTATGTGAGATTATTCAAGTTTTAATAAAACTGATCAATATTATGTCCTCATTGGCATTTCGCCGGTGAGGACATTTTCTATAGTCAATAAAAGTTAAATATATATTAAGTGTTATACTATTTTAATAAAAAATTATAACTTTGTAACGATAAATACTAGCTTTATTAGGGGTTAATGGGTTCTGCCCTTATTATGGCTTAAAAATGGATTTAAAGGGCCCGCCTTAAATGATAACTTATGATTAAACATTTACTCTCGTTTGTAGTAGTGTTACTTTTGTCGGTGCCTTCAGTCTTTGCTCAGACTTTTGATTTTCGTTATCACGGCGAGTCGCTCGCCGATGGAGCAACTGTGACCATTGTTGCTGAGGAGAACGATTTTGGAGAAATTGCATGTGAGACCAATCCAAGTTCCAATCCCAATAATGGGCTTGTTTTGCAAATGTTATCGGGCAATAATGCTCAAGGTACTGCTACAATGACTGTTGTTGAGAATACCTTTATTTGTGAAAATATTACTTGGTGTATGGGTGGTCTATGTAGCTCCTTCGGCGACAATACCTCGCTCACCAAAACATTCTCATTCAATAACGACATATGTTTAGTGCAGTTTGATGCCCTTGACATCGCGAGCGATGGCTATCTGCTCGCTACTCTCACTGCCACTGTTGACGGAGTTACCCGTATGGTAAATATAAAATTTATCAATGGCGAACAAGTAGATGACGCTAATTTTGAGTTTCGTTATCATGGTATATCTCTCGCTGATGGCGCGACTGTGACAATAGCAGCCGAGGAGAACGATTTTGGAGAAATCGCTTGTGAGACAAATCCAAGTTCCAATCCCAATAATGGACTTGTTTTGCAAATGCTCTCTGGCAATTACACTCAAGGGGCTGCTACGATGGCTATTAATGAGACTACCTTTATTTGCGAAAATGTAACTTGGTGTATGGGTGGTCTATGTAGCCCCATCGCTAATAACACTTCGCTCACCAAAACGTTCTCGTTTAATAATAACATTTGTTTAGTACAGTTTGAGGCCAATGACATTGCGAGCGATGGTCACTTGCTTGCTACGCTCACTGCAGCCATTGGCGGGGTGACACGCACAGTGAAGATTAAATTCACCAACGTCGAGCAACAACAAGTGGTTCTTGGTGATGTTGATGGTGACGGAGTAGTTACTGCTGGTGACATCACTGTTCTTTACAACTATTTGCTTAATGGGGATAGTGGCGCTATGGTCAATGGTGACCAGGATGGTGATGACACAATCACAGCTGGCGATATTACTATTATTTACAATATCCTTCTTGGTAATTAATTTGAAAAATATAATATTATTAACCTAATAAAAACACAATGAAAATGAAGAAAACACTACTATTGCTGTTTGCCGTTTTATTGGCAACATCAACTTTTGCACAACAGCGCTCTATCACACCTGGCGCTGGAGAAATCTGGTGGGGCTACTTCACCGACAATGATGCTAATGCTGCTAATTTCTCAGGCTATGGAGTGAACGCTTTAGCCGATTATGAGGCTGCAATTAAAATTGCAAAGAATGACCCTATCATGGGAAATGCCACTGTCAAAGCAATGCGCATTTGGCTTAATGGAACTACTATTCCCAAGATTACCAGCCTAAAGATTTGGGTGACTAAATCTCTAAAGATTAACGCGCAAGGTGTTTTGTATGTTCAAGATGTTGACTTGTCAACTTTGACTGCTGGTGCCAACGATATTGCGCTCACTACTCCTTTTGAGATTAATAATGCTGTCACTTACTTTGGTTTTACTATGACTCTTAGCAGTCAGGATAATGCTATCATGAATGGTGGCGAGTATGAAGCTAGTACATTCTTCTTCCGTGCCACTTCTGGACAGACTAACTGGGCTTCGGTGACCGATCATGGCAAGCTCGCTATGCAACTTCTCGCCGAGGGTGCAGTTGTTCCTCAAAACTGTGCTGTCATGACATCAAATAGCCTTGGAACTCACAACTATCAAGTGGGCGATGAGGCGATTCTGCCTATTACGATAAAGAACAAAGGTCAGAACCCAATTACTTCTATTTCTTATTCTGTTACAACCAATAACGATCCTGCTACTGCTACACCTGAGGTTACAGTAGCCCTGAACAATATTCCCTTTGGCGGTACCGCGACATTCAATGCATCTTTTGATACAAGTGAGGCTATGAGTGCAACAAGGACTATTACTATCACTAAGGTCAATGGACAGGCTAACGAAGCGCAAGCCAATCAGTGTGTAGCTAGTGGTAAATTTGTTGTTATGGCTTACTTGTTCACCAAAGTTCCTGTTATTGAGGAATTCACCGGAACTTGGTGCGGATGGTGCCCAAGAGGTTTCGTGGGCATGGAGACAGCAAATGAGCTTTTTGGCGACCAGGTTGTGCTGATTGCTGCACATAATGGCGACCCAATGGAGATTTCCGATTATAATCCCGTGATGAATACAGTAAGCGGATTCCCCGATGCTCGTTCCGACCGCGCAACTGACTTGGACCCCAACCCTGATGCTATCCAGAGCGCAATTAATCAAAGTCTGCTCGATGTTCCTGCAGGTAAGATTGATTTAGTTGCTCAATGGAATGACGAGGCTATGACAAAGATTGATGTTAATGCCAAGTCTATGTTTGCCTTTGCTGGAGAGAATAGTAATTATGGTATTGCCTTGGTGCTTACCGAGGACGGTATGAAAGGCTCTGGCACAAATTGGGGACAGGCCAACTACTATAGTGGTCAAACCAGTGCCCCCTCTTATATGTCATGGTGGGTTGGTCAAGGCTCAAGAGTTTCTGGCTTAGAATATAACTTTGTGGCTGTGGCCGCATGGAACATTTTGAGTGGAGCTAACGGTTCGGTTCCCACCTCGTTTGATGCAGGTGTGTCGCTGCCCTACAACTTCCTTGCCGACATATCTTCAAATAATAAAATCCAAGATAAGTCGAGACTGAAAATGGCTGCTCTGCTCATTGATCGAGATGCCAATAAAATCATCAATGCTGCACAGGTCAAGATCAATCCTTATGGAACAGTTGTAGCTCCAAGCGAATTCTATCTGGTTGGTACATTCAACGATTGGAATACCACTGCGGATGGTGGCCGTCTTGTATTTGCCGCTACTGCCGAAGATGGCGTTTATGAGGCTACAGGTACCCTCAGTGCCAATGCCGAGTTCAAGGTTATCACTCCTAATGGTGATGATTGGACATGGTATGGTGGTATTGATGAGTATGGCGGTGGCTATTTCTTGATCAACAACGGTCTACTCAATACACCAATTGCTATGGTTGATGGAGCAAACTTCCGTATTGAGAATGGTGGCAAGTACACCTTCCGTGTTAACGCCAACGATATGACTATTACAGTTGTTCCTGTAGGAGGTCCAGTTGTTCCTGGCGATGTCGATGGTGATGGTGTTGTAACAGCTAATGATATTACCGTTCTTTATAACGTCCTGCTCAACAACAATTCTGCAGGTGTTGTTAATGGCGACCAGGATGGTGATGGGGTAATTACTGCAGCCGATATTACAATAATATATAACATCCTGCTTGGCAATGTACAGCCAACCACTGAGAATGTTTATGTACTCGGTGAAGTCAATGGCAATTCTTGGGGTGCAGCCACTGGTGTGCAGATGAACACCACTAATGGTAAAGTCTTTACTGTACAGGTGACCACAACTTCAATTGGTGGTGGATATTCCACAAGTTACTTTGCGTTGACTAAGGCTCTCGCAAGTTCCGATGACAACTGGGATGAGATTCAAGACAAGCGTTTCGGTCCCACAACCGCCGATCAGTTTACCAATTTTGTGATTTCTGACGATGTTCTTGGTCAACAAATTCCACTTGTGACCACCGACTGGAGGGCTTTTGAGGCTCCAACAGGTGTTGTTTACAATCTCACTGTGGATCTTGAGCACATGACCATTGTCATCACCAAGGTTAATCCTTAAACAGAAAATATAGTCTAATTGGTGGGTTCTGTAAATTCCTGAAGAATGGTTTTTTATAGAATCCACCAATTAAAACAAAAAATTGACAATGAAAAAAATTGCTTTACTATTTTGTCTTTTCGCATTGATGGCTTCGAGCAATATCTATGCTCAACTGCCTGCAGTGACTGTGAAAACGATTGATGGACAAACTGTGAAAATCGACACTCTGAACAATGGAGGCAAACCATTCATTCTTGATATGTTTGCAACTTGGTGCAAGCCATGCTTGCGTGAGCTGGATGCCATTGCCGAGGTTTATGACGAGTGGCAGGAAGAAACCGGCGTCAAGATTTTTGCTGTGAGTATCGACCAGGCACAAAATGTCCATAAAGTTAAACCCCTTGTGAGCAATCATGCCTGGGACTATGAGGTGTTTATCGATGCCAATGAAGACCTTAAACAGGCGTTGGGCGTTCAGATGATTCCTTTCACTATGATTGTTGACGGACAAGGGAAAATTGTTTACAAGCACACAGGATATAACAACGGTGATGAGAATGAACTTATAGAAAAAGTACGCGAACTCATCAATCAATGAAAAGAGCAATCCTGTATATTGTGATTCTGTGTTGCTACCTTTGCTCGCCTGCCCAGGACGAAAAGAAGGTTAAGGTGACTGGTAGCATACAGAGCGACATGCTTGTACCCATGCGTGACGAGGCCATAGGTGCCGAGAAAACCGAAGATTTCCAAACCAACACCTACGGCCAAGTCATGCTGCAAAGCAAATATGTTGACGCTGGACTAAGGGTGGAGTATCTCGATCACCCTTTGCCTGGTTTTGAGAAGGACTTCAAGGGGTGGGGTGTACCTAATTTCTGGGTGAAAGGTCGTTACAAAAACACCGAGCTCACAGTGGGTACATTCTACGAGCAATTCGGCTTGGGACTTGTGCTGCGCACCTATGAGGAACGTTCGCTGGGCATCGATAATTCGCTGCTGGGAGCCCGTCTCGTGACTCGTCCCACCAAGGGTGTCACCATCAAGGCGCTCTCAGGTCGCCAGCGCCGCTATTGGAGCTGGAACAAGGGACTCGTGAGCGGCGTTGATGCCGAAGTTAATATCAACGAGTGGATTCCAGCGCTGCGCAATCGCGGTACCGAGCTGATGATTGGCGGCTCGTGGGTGAACAAATACGAGAAAAAAGAAGAAATCTTTGTTGATCCCACCCACATGCTCAATCTCCCTGAGTTTGTAAATGCTTGGGACGTGAGAGCCTCGTTCAACACTGGCCCTTGGAGCATTCATGCCGAGTATGCTCAAAAGACCCAAGACCCCTCATTCGACAACGGCTACAAGTATGATAAAGGTACTGCTGTGGTTATCTCTGGATCTTATTCACAAAAGGGGCTGAGCATCTTGCTGCAAGCCAAGCGCAGCGAGAATATGTCGTTCCGCAGTCGTCGCAGCATGATTGGCACTTCGTCGTTCATCAACCATCTGCCGGCGTTCACGCAGGAGCAGACCTACGCCCTTGCTGCTCTCTACCCCTATGCCACACAGCTGGCTGGCGGTGAATGGGCCTATCAGGCCGAGTTGGGTTACAACTTCAAGCGCAAGACTAAGTTGGGCGGCAAGTATGGCATGAACCTGAAACTCAATTTCTCGCACGTTCGTTGGGAAGGAGAGACCTTCTACCAGGACATTGACGTGACATTGAGTCGCAAGTTGTCGCAGAATGTGAAACTCATTCTCATGTACATGAATCAGCGCTACAACATGACGGTGGTTGAAGGACATGGCGGAATGGTGCGTTCTAATATCTTCATTGCCGACGCCAAATTCCAGCTCTCGAAGAAAACCTCCCTGCGCACCGAGCTGCAATACTTGTCAACTCCCGACGATAAGGGCGACTGGCTGTATGGACTTGCCGAGTTCTCATTGTCTCCGCACTGGATGTTCACCGTGAGTGACATGTACAATGTGGGTGAGACCGATATCCACTACTATCATGGCGATGTGACCTACACCGTTGCGGCCCATCGCATTCAGTTAGGCTTCGGACGCACTCGCGCGGGTTATAACTGCTCGGGCGGCGTTTGCCGATACGTTCCAGCTAGCCGAGGTTTCTCTTTGTCTTATAACTACACTTTCTGAAATTATGCGAACTAAGCTTTACATACTTTTGTCTCTGGCTGCAATGCTTATTTCGGCCTGTAGTTACATTCCCGAAGATGAACAGCTCATCTATGTGAAACCGGCTCCCGTTGAGCGTAGCGTCCTGATTGAGGACTTCACCGGGCAGCGTTGTGTGAACTGTCCTAACGCTGCACAGGAGATTGAGAAACTCATTGAGCAGTATGGTGAGGATGCCATTATTGCTGTGGGCATTCATTCAGGACCGTTGGGGTTCCATACCAACAGCCGCTTCTACGGGCTCAGCACCGATTTGGGCGACTCTTACTATACATTCTGGAATCTGGAATACCAGCCAGTGGGATTGATTGACCGTGGCGCACCTACCGAGTATACCGCTTGGGGCACTCTTGTTCGTGAAGAGTTGCAGAAGTCTGCACCAATTGATATTAATGTTGATGTGACTCCTGGAGATGATTCTCATTTCGATATTTACACCATGATTCAAGGTGTTGATGGCGACACTCAAGGCAAACTCCAGCTATGGATTGTTGAGGATGAGGTCACTGCCTTCCAGATGATGCCCGATGGCACGCGCAACGACAACTACGTTCACAACCATGTGTTCCGAGCTGCCGTTAATGGCGATTGGGGCGAGGATGTTTCCGTTCAAGAGGGATATTCAACCCTCATAGATCATTCCATTATCCTTGATGAAGACTGGAACCCCGAAAAAATCTCTATTGTAGCCTTCGTCTATAACAACTCTGGCGTTCTCCAAGTCACCAAAGCAAAGCTGCTTGCTGACGTAGAAGAATAACAGAAATCTCAATAACAAAAATGTCCTCAAAGTTTTTCGCTTTGAGGACATTTTGTTGTTAGCGTATTCGGTCGTGATAGACATAACCTAGATATGAGTGGTTGGTATCGTACACTTTCACCCATTTGTGTCCTGGCTCGTATAAGACTGTGGTGCCTACATCCAAGCGTTGTAAAACACTGTGATTTGTGCCTTTGCCACTGCGAACATTCACATAATCATCAACAGGATCCACTATCACACCGCTCCGTAGTGAAGGCTCGGAGTGGTGTGTTACGGCAGGTGATGCAGGTGTCGCCGACTGTTCCACAGCAGTGGTAGCGGGAGTTGGCGGCTTTTCTGTTCCACATGTTTTAACCAGTAAAAGCAATGCGATAATAGCAATAACGGCGAGCGCCCCAATGAGCACGTATAACCAGTTGTAGACGTTGTTGTCTCTTGTTGGTTGCACTCCCGTGTAATACTGAGGCTGCTGAACTACGTTCAATTGTTTTCCGCATTTGGGACAAAACTGCGCCTTGTCCGATATCATGTGCCCACATTCATCACAACTTATCAGTGCCATATATTGTTATTTTTTAGTTTCTTGCGTGTTGTTGTGCTACAACGTTAGTATTTAACAACCTGTATTGGCTGTCATCCAAACTGTCTCAATACCAACGATATATTATTTTTTCTTTGGGAAGCCGCGGTGCGATATCAGGTATTGACCAATCTGCACGGCATTCAGGGCTGCGCCTTTCTTGATTTGGTCTCCCACAACCCAGAATGTCAAGCCGTTATCGCTGCTGGTGTCGATGCGGATGCGGCCCACATAGACTGGGTCTTTCCTTGTGCAGGTGATAGGCATGGGGTAGGTGTTGCTGGCGGGCTCGTCCATCACTACGATGCCTGGAGCGAGCTGCAATGCTGCACGTGCCTCCTCGGGTGAGATTGGCTCCTCGCACTCAATCCACACAGCCTCGCTATGGGTGCGCATCACTGGCACGCGCACGCAGGTGGCGCTCACCCTTATGTCGCTGTGCATGATTTTGCAGGTCTCGCGCACCATCTTCATCTCCTCCTTGGTATAGTCATTGTCGGCAAAAATGTCGATGTGAGGTATCACGTTATAGGCAAGCTGATGCTGGAAGTGCTTCACTGTGGTCTCGAGTTTGCCGTGGGCAATCTCGCTCTGCTGCAGTGCCAGTTCGTCCATAGCCTGCAGTCCGGCGCCACTTGCTGCTTGATAAGTAGCAACTTGCACGTTTTTGATGTGCGAAATGTTGTCGAGCGGCTTGAGCGCTACAACCAGAATGATGGTCGAGCAGTTGGGGTTGGCGATGATGCGTCGTGGTGCGTTGAGGGCATCGTCACCGTTCACTTCGGGCACCACCAGCGGAACGTCGTCGTCCATACGGAACGCGCTGCTGTTGTCAATCATGATGCAGCCATATTTTGTGATGGTCTCGGCAAATTCGCGTGCTGGACCGCCGCCCATCGACACAAAGGCGATGTCTATGTCCTTGAAGTCGTCGTTGTGCTGCAACAGCTTCACCACATGGTCTTTGCCACGGAACGTGAAGATGCGGCCGGCGCTGCGCGCCGATCCAAACAATACCAGCTCATCAACAGGGAAATTCTGCTCGTCAAGCACTCGCATAAACTCTTGTCCCACAGCGCCACTCGCGCCAACTATCGCTACTTTCATGTTTGATTTAGTGTAAAAAGTTCCTAATTATTTATTGCTACAAAGTTATAAATTTTCTGAATAAATAGCAAGTTACATGCCACAAATTAGCTGTGTCAAGTCATTAAGTTCCATGCATTGGACTCTTGTGAGACTATTTTCTGTTTCCTTCAATTTTGGTGATACCAGCAGGAGCATTCCATTGGCACATGCATCAAATAACTTTCCTGGTGGCTTTTCCTTGCTTGAATAACTCTTTTTCGTGGGAATGATGATGGGCAAGCCTGCATCAATGGCGCGGTTCATAATTGTTTTCTCACCAGGACTAATGCCAGGTGTCACTATCACATAGCCTTGTTCGGATAAATCAAAAATCTCCTTCCATTTATCCTCTATTTGCTCTTCAGTGAGTTTTCTTGAGCATTGCACTTGCACTTTTAGAGGGAAATTAAGCAAAAACTGGTTGCCAATGGTTGTCGTTTCAATGCCAGCAATGCACTGTTCAGAGTGGCTGGTGAAAAAGTTGGGATTCTGCCGTTTAATCCACAGCCGTCGAGGGTTGTCATGCACATAGTTCATCATGTTTTGCAGTTGGCCTTTACCTTTGAGAATGCTGTCGTGAAAGCCTTTTTCCCATAGTGGAAGTGACAGTCCCTCGTTGGGTGTTGTTGTCGATGTGGGCTGAGGCATTGCCTCTGCCATTGCCGACAATCGCCTCACCGCACGGTTGCAGCCAATCTTAAACCCGTTCACAATCTGCCCCAGGTGCTGGGGAATGTCCTCTGTGATGTAAAGAATGCCGTGGAAATGGTCGGGCATTATTTGATAAGCTATAACTTGCACTTTGGGGTAGTAATGCTGAATGTCGCGCCATGCAAGAATTACATTTCTCCCTAACTCGCTCGGTTCGACCCATGGCAGTTCATGCTGCTCGTCGCTATCGTGTAGTGTGCCCAAAACCGCTTTCCTATTATGGGCGCATAGGGTAATCATGTATATGCCCTTGCCCCGATAGTCATGCGAAGCCCTGCGCTGAAGCTTGTCATGCTTCAGAGTGAACTCTGGATGCTTTTTTATCCATTCAATGCGTTCAGCCAGTCGTTTTTCGTTCATCACCTCACTTTTTCGCAAAATTAGTTTTTTTTATGAAAAAATCAAAATACGGGGCATACTGTTGTGCAATGGTCCGCCAGTTGTTAATGCTAGCCGAGGCAGTGCCTCAAGCTCAAAAAAACCGTCAGGCGATTGTCATCGTTAACCAAGGCGCTGCCTCAGTCTCAAGCAGCCCCCTCAGGCGATCGTCAACGTTGGCTTAGGCACTGCCTCAGTCTCAATAAGCCCCGTCAGGCGATCGTGATCGTTATCCAAGGCAGCTCCTCAGTCTCAATAAGCCCCGTCAGGCGATCGTGATCGTTATCCAAGGCAGCTCCTCAGTCTCAAGAAGCCCCGTCAGGCGATCGTCAACGTTGGCTAAGGCACTGCCTTAGCCCCAAGAGGCCCGTCAGGCGATTGTCAATGTTGGCTAAGGCACTGCCTCAGTCTCAAGCATCCCCATCAGGCGATCGTCACCATTGGCTAAGGCACTGCCTTAGCCCCAAGAGCCCCGTCAGGCGATCGTCAACGTTGGCTAAGGCACTGCCTTAGCCCCAAGAGCCCCGTCAGGCAATCGTCGTTATTAGTTAAGGCAGTGTTCAAGCAGCCCCATCAGGCGATCGTCAATGTTAGCTAAGGCAGCGCCTTAGTCTTGACCACCCCCGCCCAAAAAGCCTGATTTTTGCGCTGTAATTTGTTCAAAAAACGCAAGGATACATTTTCAATGCTTGTAATCGTCTGGGCTATAATGGATTGCAAAAAGCAAGGATACATGCAATTTCTTTGGTTGTCCTGTGAAAATATGCTAACTTTGCACGCATTAAGACAGCGTTTTTCCTTAAATAATACTTATTGACACGATATGAAGAAACTAGTCTATATATTTTTCGTCTTTGTAGCACTCTCGGCAGCAGTTGGGTGCGGCCGCAGTGTGGACAGGCGTCTTGTCCTTGCCGATACATTGATGTGGGTTAATCCCGACAGTTCGCTTGCCATCCTCAACACAATCAACCGCGACTCCCTGCAAGGCGACGAGAACTATGCATATTACGCCCTCCTTCTCACCCAAGCACAGTTCCGTTGCAATATCCCACTGACAAGCGACACGTTAATTAGCAAAGCTGTAGACTATTATAGCGACAACCACAACCGTGAGTACTACACCCGAGCTTTATTATATAAAGGTGGTGCATACGAGGACATGGGCGACCCCGTTGCTGCCATAAAGTGGTACAAACAAGCCGAAGACAACGCCGACACCACCGACTACCGCAATCTAGCACAAATTAATATTCGCTTAGGTGATTTGTACTATCACAACTACGCCAGTAATAATTTAGACCTTGAGAAATTTAAAACAGCTCTTTATTATTATGAAAAACTAAATGATAAACGCATGGTTATGATTTCATTAATTGATGTCGCTAATGTGTACAGGGCAACTGACAGTAAAGAAGCTAAAAATCTTTACAGTCGTGCTGAGTTATTGGCAAAAGAAATTAATGACTCCAACAATTTATACAGAATTTTTATTAGCCATGCTGTCTTATGTTTGAATGACTCAATTCCTTTGGAAGAGGGAAAATATTTTAGTAATAGAGCTTGGGAAATTGCAGGAGGCTTTAAAGAGAATTGTGATTACTATATTTTAAGTGACATTTATGCGAGATTAGGTAACCTTGACTCAGCTGAGTATTACTTGAAGCATCCAGTTGCCAATGAAAACACAGCTTACGATAACGTTGTGCGTTATAAATGCATGATGGACATAGAGCTGGCAAAGAACAATTTATCAGAATATAACAGGCTTAATAAACTTTACGAGCATCTTGTAGATTCTTTAGAGCACAATAAAGAAAAGTATGCACTCAGCAAGTTTGAGTCCGAATTTGATAACGAGAGAATCGCTTCTAAAGACAAGAAGGTCTCGTCATTAAACAAAACCATTTATTATCTAATTGCCTCATTTTTAGCTTTAGCATTGGTAGTAACGATATTCTTTATCGTCTATCACAGGAAAGTGCGAGGACACCAACATCGAATTGTCGAAGAATTGAGAGATGAGGGCTTTGACAAATACGAGGAGCTGAGGAACAACCTTTTGGACTTCGACAATCATTTCAGCAAGACCATGAATGAGAAGTTGAAATCTTTTGAGGAGATTATGGCAGGTGCTTACAGCCCGCAACAGGATTCTAAGAGCAATGAGGTGGTGCATAAGATTGCGCCAATCAAGGATTCTGATACGAAATTTTGGGAAGGGCTCTATGCCTACATCAATATCAAGCATGATGGCGCAATGGATAAAATAGCCAATGATTATCCTCAATTGTCTGCCAGTGATTTAAATTTCATCAAGTTGATGTGCTGCGGATTCTCGGATGCCGCTATTGCCGTGTGCCGAAATTATCGACACATCGATTCAGTAAAGGACGCAAGCAGAAAATAAGGAGAAAGATGGGAATAAAAGAGACGCTTGCTGAATATGTGAAAAATATCATTTGCGATAAATAAACAATGGTTTTTGAGAAGTAAGATGAAAAGATACATTTTTTGCGCGTATAATCAGTTGTGATACAATGATTTGTGAAAAGTAAGGATACACCCGTTTTTCTTGCATAGAAAAATAATCTTATCTAACTTTGCGGTGAAATATTGTAACTATTAATACTTCCATATCATGAAAAAATATTTGCTCTCTATGATTGCCTTATTGGCGTGTGTAGTGCTGCTCACATCATGTGAAGAAGACATTGAAAAGCGTCAGGTAAAAT
>JAFZAC010000017.1 GCA_017548365.1 Muribaculaceae bacterium | reverse complement strand
CGTGCTGCCATCAAGATGGCCATTTGCGGGTAAGAACAACGTCTCGCCGTTGATGGTGCTGGTCAACAGGCGGCCATTTACACCATTAATTGCGGTCCACTGTGTAGTGCAGTTATTCAACAACTCTTGAATCTGCTCTAACGACGGCATACGCCACTCCGAGCCCCAGTTGGCGGTGGCAGCATCGTCTTCGGGGTCTAGCTCGGTCTTGTTGTCAACAAAGCCATTGTTGCCATGGCTGCTGTCGTTGTTGTACTTGGTTAGCGCGAAGTTACTGCCATTGCACCACATGTAGGTGCTCCAGTCATAGACATCCTTAGGCTGGGTCTCCCCCCAAGCAAAATAGTCGCCAAAGTCCTCGGGGTTGGTGGCTCCAATGTTGGTAGTTGCCCATAGCGTACCGCTTGGCAAGCCAAGGTCAACGCAATCGTGGCTCACAGTAGTGTTGTCCTGCTCTATCGCCCAAGCCGAAAGGCTTGCAACTAGAGCCATCAAGAAAAGTAATGTTTTTTTCATATGCTGTAAGTTTAAGAAGTGAATATTATACACTACAAAAATATATATATTCATTGACATGGCAACCACTATACGACAAAATCCTTTAATAATTTGAGATTTTTACCGAATTGGGTGGGTGTCATGGCTCTCTCAACTCTAAACTCTCAACTCTAAACTTCGGCGAAGCCGAATTAGAACCAGTATCCATGATTTCGTTTTTTGTTCTCAAAAATCGGTGGTTGAAATAACTTTGCTGTGTCGCTGTTGGCGAATTCGGCAAAGATGTCCTCGTTCTTTCGCATCAAGTCCACGATGTCACGCAGACCTTGAATATTTAGTGGTGAGCCTTGCAAAGCGCTAACCACGATTGAGCGCAGCTGCTCGATGACTCGCAAGTGCAAACGGTCAGCGAGTGTGAACGTCCAGTCGATGCCGACCACCTCGCCACGCAGCACGTCCATCTGCTCAGGCGAGATATACTCCTCGGCGATACGCTGCTCCACCTCTACAGCCTTCAGGCGCAGAGCAAGGTAGTTCGCCCAGCGTTTCTCGGTGATGCCGCACAGGTTTGCCAAGTCGATATTGGGGAACAGCGTAGCGGTGAACCATCGGCGAACCGAGCTAGCAAACCATCGCTCGTTCTGAAACAGGTACTGCAGCATCTGCTCAATGGCGATGTCGCGCGATTCCTCAAGCGACTTAACCAGGCGCATCACACGGTCACGGCTTGCCGGTACCACATTAGAATTACTCACGATACCGAACCCATTCGGAGTGAGCACCAAGTCAAGTGACGGCACGGCACGCATTATCGCCTCATGCGCCACCACGCTGCACGCCGTCAGGCGCAGTGGGTGGTTCTCGTCCATCGTCACTAGTATTGGCAGAAAAGTGTTGCCTATAAACTGCGAGAAAGTCCACCGCTCCGCGGCCTCCAGCCACGGCAGTACCTTCTCGAAAAACGGTACCTCGCCCTGAGCAGTAGCAAAAGCGTTGGGCAGGTATCTGCGCAACTGCTCATCTGATGTGATTAACCGTGTCATAGCTCGTCATTTTCTTCAAGAATCGTGAACACATAATCCTCGTCCACGTTGAGGTGTTCGGCAATTTCTTCTATTGAGTAGCCGCAACGACACATGTAAATTATTTCGTCAATCATAGCTTTATGTATTTAGTGCGCCCAATTATTATGATGGGATCTGATTGTTTATACTTACCTCCTGTGCGTCAACATGGTCGCTGAGCAACGACAGCTGCACAAACGGACATTCAGGAAAGGCGTTCTTCCATCCGTTGTATCGCATTATCAGGCGATGCACGGTAAAGAGCAGGTCGTGATAGGGTTTCTGCAACGAGTGGGCGATGGTGTAGAGCTCGCGCTTGTCCGAGCCACTGTTGTTTGTCTGCGACTTCCCTGGCACCGAGCCCACAAGGTTCGAGTGCACACGCATAGTGAAGCAGAACATGTTCACCGCCTCTTGGATGTCGGTGGACCAGTCTCCGCCTTCCTTGTCGTTGTCAATCTTGTTGATGACGACCTCGTGCTGCACCTCTCCAGTGGGAGCCACATAGAATGTGGAGAACCACACCTTGCCGGCATTCTCCACTCCAGTGAGGAAGTCAAGAATCTGCTGCTTCTCCTTGACTATGCGTTTCTGCTGCTCTTTGCGGTCTGTGATGCCCTCGCTCTTGAAGATTGAATCCCAATACTTGTTGGAGATTTCTATCTGGTACTTGATGGGGGCGATGTTCTTGAGCTTCGCCTCCTTCGCCATCCCTATAAGCTGCTTGATGTTGTACCATTTCCCACGGAACAGCGAACCGTAATACGGTATCGGATAATACGTGCTGTCGGGTGTCGGGACACGTGTCAGCACGGCAAACTTTCGCGCCTTTGTGCGTATCTTCTTCTTGCCGTCGTCGCCAGCGACCCTTCCCATTCGCACCGCGAGGTCGCGCCACGGCGAGTTGATGTCGAGCAAGTCAATAACCTCGATATCCTCACATTTTGCGACAGGTTGCCGCCAGTTGGCGTAGAGAAGATACTTTATCGTGCCGTCTTTCTCCGCAGGAGTGAGTCGGCAGTAGCACGCCTCCTTGCGCATCAGTCGTACCACCTTCGTGCCGTCAGCGTTGAGGATGATAACTGATACACAGAAAGCGAAGTGCTTGAAGTCGTGGCACACTCCGAGCCAGTACTGCGCCATGGCGTTGTCAAGAAGGAAGTCCTCGACCTCCTGCCTGACAGCCTTGGTGCAAAGGTCAACGTTGTAACGCAGACCGCTGCCGTAGCACACTTCAGCGTTGAACTGCTGACACGTCGAGAGCGTCTCGTCGCTCTCAATCAGATTAAGGATATTGTAGGGCAATTCATTGTCGCCGCCCCACGGCATATACGAGAGCCGTTCATCTATGATGACCGGTACAATGTCGGTGTCCTCCTTGAACACCTTGCCACTATCCACTTGAAACGCCGCCGAAGCATTCAAGTTGGCGATGGTTTCTACTGAGTTGAATTGAAGTTCCATATATAGTTACATGTGGGTTATATGTGAGTTACAAGAATACTTCCATATCATTAACCATGAACACGCAGACATCCCTCAACTGCCTGATTTGTCCGCTGTTGAGTAGTTTGACCTGCCGTGTTCCTTTATAGAAATTGTAGCGCAGCGGAATGCAGTTCTTCCACTCCTGGATCTCTCCCGATTTCGTCCACAGCTTGATGTCAACAGGGTCACCAGCCTTGAGCATCTTGCGCAGCGTTGATATGTGTATAGAGTTTGCCATTATTGAAAAGCCGGTCCATATTCTTCAGTGAATATTCTGTCGTGATCTACCGCCAGGTAATCTGTTGGCAAGTAAGTCCTGCGGTCAGCATACTGGTATGTGAACTTCACCGTGTTGAGTTCGCCGTCCTTGTCGTCAATCTCACAGGTGAAGTCGGTGATTAGAACAATGGGCATAAATTGAGGCTGGTAAGTCGGACTGTATTCGTCCTCGAAGTCAGTCCTTTCTATTGCCATGCGCACGTCATGGGAGTAGAACAGCTGCTCAATCCATTGTGCCTGCTCCATGGTCAAACCGCTTGTCTCGACCTCATATTGCTTCTCGTTGTGCTGGTTGTAGAAAGTCGAGAGCCTATGTATGGCTGCTATTGAGCGGTCAACCTTCGCCTTCTGCGTGGTGATCGCGTTCAGAGCGCAAAGCTCATAGCAGTTGTAGGCATTTCTAAAATACAACGCTACTTGAGGCTCGCCGTCCTGCACATAGTATGTGAAGGCGCGTTGCCCAGCGTGCAGACTGTAGGCGAGTAGCCTCACACGGTCGGGTGTGTGGTCTAATCCATCAGTCACCCATCCCATCATCGACTGGTAGGTGACCTCAATCTTCTCTATACGGTCTTGGTTGTATGAGGCTCTGCTTTCCCTTCTTACCACAAGGTATGGTTCGCCGCCATCGTGACTCACCACCAACTCGTGACGCACCAAAACATCTTCATTGGCCGCTGCGAAGAAATACAGGTACTCGGTTGCGTCTTTTGATGTCATCTTCGACGATTGAGTGGTGAGGAAGTTGTTCCGTAGGAACTCAGCGATGTCCCCATCAAACCTATGCTCAAGGTAGATTACCTTGAACGAGCATAGTTGATGGGTTACTTCGTTTGCTGTCGCTGTCACGGTGAAGTCGTTCATCGCTGAGTTGTTTTCACGCATATACATTTCCACCACAGACCGAAGGTCGAACACTTTGATCTGTCTATTAAAGGGGAAGTGGCTTGCAGCGAATACCACGGCACCAGCCGAGGTCAATGCAATCTCCACCTCGCCATCGGTGTCCGTTGCGATGACGAGGTCAGGGATTGCTGAGGAGAACAAAAGAGCCGGTATCTGAGTTGAGAGTGTGATTGCCATATAAAAATCGTTTTCGGTTTCTCTGTGGCAAATGTAGCATACAGATCCCATTCACTAAAAGACAAAACCGCGAGCGAAGCGAGCCGCCCGGGTTTCCCTGTGTACAAGCAGCGAGCGCACCTGGATGCGCTCGCGAAAATTTTTCACTTCCTTGTCCTTTCCTTGTGTCTAGTCTGCAACTCCAGCAGGCAGTAACTGCCCATCATCGCCAGTTCTCGGTACTGGTCGCACTGCGCCATCCACTCAATGGTTCCCATCCCTGCTGGGCGGTAGTCCTGCACTATCAGTGCCGCCTCTATAGCGAGCGTCTGCAGTTTCTCGAGGTCTCTATCGGTCATCTTGCTGTAAATCATAATTCGGTCTCTTTAAGTGGTGGGGATCTTTTTGTGTCCCCACCACGTGGTTAATTACTCGTCGTTGTCGCTCTCTTGCCACCACTGCACGGGTCTAGGAGTGTGCGCCCACTGCAGTACTTTAGCTTCAGGGAAAACCTTGTCAAGTCCCACACCGTTGGCGTACTGCCATCCCTCGCTGATGTGGTATTGCAGCACTAGGGTTGAGCGGTAGCGGTTTTCCTCTACGATTGCAATCACTTCGTGGCTTGTCTCGATGCCCAGGTGTACCAGGCCGCACTCTGGGAGCTCGCTCCCTGGGTGCCATTCAAATTGTTCTACTTGTATCATAATGGTTAGGTTTCTGTGAGTGGTGGGGTGCTCCCCACCACTCGGTTAAACATCTTGTTACTTGCTCTCGGTGCTTGGTTCGGTGTTAGCTTTCTTGGCGGTGCGCTTGCGTGGTGTGCGCTTTGCCTTGCTCTCTGCCGGTGCTTGCTCGGTGCTCTCCACCGGTGCGGTGCTCTCGCTCTGCTCGGGCTTGCTCGCCTTCACGTCTGCCATCAGCTTGGAGTAGACTCCCTTGGGGATGATGGCGCCATGACGTGAGCGCAGGATGAAGGCGTAGCGCAGTGCCTTGAGGGGGTTGGCGAAGTAGAACTCCTCGCTCTTGTTGTTGTCCTCACTGCGGTAAACGTGCCAAAACGAACCGCTCTTTAACTCTCTCTTCGATGCTAAAACTAAATTTGCCATAGTAGTAAAATTTTGATAGTGAATAAAATATGTGAATTGAAAAAATTAGACTTTATAGATATTGATGTAACTCACTTGGATGCCCATCTCGAAGGCGATGCGCTCCGCCTTGTCGCTTGCCTCGCTCTCGGTGCGTGCCTCAACCTCAAAGGTGTAAACCTCGTTATCAAGGTCCACCAAGTCGGCGGAATAATTATTGGATGCGGTAGAGCGGTAATCTTTTTTCTCTGCTGTGCTTGCAGCCTGGTCAGCCGAGATAAGGAATGATATGTTTACTGATGTTGTCATGATGATGAAATTTTTTTGAAGTGAATAATTTTTGTCTACGTATATCGCGTATAATCTTTTTTCGGTGCAGGATAAGTGAGTCAAGGGAAGCGACAGGCAAGGCTTGACCGAAAAAAATCTCACCCCTTGGGGCGCAGCATTATTTTCAGCGTAGCGTAAAGAAAAAAATGTGAGATTATTTTCGAGTCAACTCGACATGGGCCTTGCAAGAGAGCGGCTTGCACTAACTTTGTGCCGTAAAAAGTTGTACACAGCGATAGCAGTAGACGAAATCACGGCGAAAAAATCGTCATGGCGGCATCACTATCATTCTGAAGGCCGACCAAGCGGAGAGCTCAGCTAAAACGAATGAATGGTGCTTGCACCATACTAATGAATAGTTTTAAGTTATGAGTTCACAGTTTTCAGTAACAAGTACGTTTGTCGGTTGCGCTTTGGATTTCATGTAACCGTAATGTAACTCACATGTAACTGCAATTTTATGGCATGGCAAAATATGGCAAAATATGGCAGAATATGGCAATATAAGATTATCAAACAAAATGAGCCTTGTATATCAAGCAGTTAACAATAGGTGTAACGCAGAAATAATGCAATTATAAGGCAAAATGTGTTGAAACCCGCATGAATACTTGTAGGTTCGGAGATTATACAGTAATTTTGCACATGTGATTCAAAGGAATAATAACCTACTGATAGACTATGAGACCAGACAATGAGTCATTCATGCAGGAGTTGGAGAAGTTGCAGAGAGTCAACAAACTTCGACTTGCTAAGATTCTTAGACTAATTGGCATGAGCCATGATGAGCTATCATTGATAGAGAGCAACATGGCAGATGAGTCATTGGTTGCCTTCTATTATGAGAAATTGCTGTCTCTTAGTGTCGTTTATGATGTTCTAGACCGTCTCTGGATAGCTTATCAGCATCTTCAGAAGATGTATGGTTTTAATTCATACCTCGAGCTTGCAAAGGAAATGAAAATAAAAAGCGATGTTATTTATCGAGCTTTTGATGGAGACACCAAATGTTTAAACGAGGACTTTATAAAGAAATTCAATAGCACTTTCGGTGACATTTTCGATTTGGAATGGCTAATCTACGGTAATGGAACGATGTTTCAGGACCCACATTACTATTATTATCAATACAAATTCCGTTGCAGGAAACCAGCAGCAAAAGTTGCAACTAATGCGTTAAATGTCCAAAAAGACTATGATTTAGATCCTATTGAGCGGTGCCGTAGGAGGATGTTCATTAAGAAAGCTATCAATCCTGATTACAAGTCTGAGACTATAAGAAAGATAAAAGAATACAATCATGAGATAGATGGTTTGTGGTCTCGCATCGAAAGGCGTGAGAAGGAAATCGAAGAAAATGAGAAGACCTTAGCAGCCTTCTTTATAATGGAAGTTCTTGATGAAATCGAAAAACTTTAATCGAGATAAAGAATCGAGTTTTAATGCTTTTAACAGACTCAGCCCCGAACGTTTTGCGTTTCGGGGCTGGCTCTTATTTGAATGTTTTATTATTTAAGCTAAACTTTGTCTTGAGATTTCAGTTGCTCAATCTCTGCTTTCAGCTTTTGGTTTTCGAGTTCCAGTGCTTCTACTCGTGCTTGACTTTTGTCAAGTAGAGAAATCAGCTTCTCTATGGCTGATAATTGTTGTCCAAGATTACCATCAGACTTCTCGATAGGGGAGTTGATAACTGGTTTCTTTGGTTGTTCAGCCATCCAGTATTTGTCTATCTTAACTTTTTTGCCATATAGTGACTTCAGTTTCTTGAGAAACTCTTTTGATGGTTTCCTCTTTCCATTCTCTATCTGCGACAGATATCCTTGTGGCATATCCATTTTCTTGCTTAGTTCTAGCTGAGTAATACCCAAGTCTGTTCTAATTTGTTTGACATTTAGAAATTTTGCTTCCATATTCAAAATAAAAAACAATGCGTAGTATATGTTATATCACCACGCAAAGTTATAATTATATTCTGATATATCAAAGAATATTGCAATAATTTCGCAATAATATCACTTATGTGCTTTTGATTTCAGATTTAAGCGTTATATGCTTCTGCGAGTTCTGAGTAGAAATTGATTAATGAATTGCGGAGTTCCATATCAATGTATGGAATCTCTCCCTCACGCAGTAGGCGCATACACTCAGTGAGATATTCAGGTGGCGAGGTTTTAAAGCTAGCCAACCAATAGGCGCTTGTTCCACGAGGTGATAGAGTGTGAGTATGACCATAAAGTCTGCTCCACACATAGAACATCGGAACCTTTAATGCCTCCACGTTTGAGAGTTTTGGGTCTTTCATAAAGTCAAACCCACGTTCTGCTTGAATCCTATCTTGAATCAGGCACAGCCCATTCACTAGGTCTATTAAATCTCCTTTACACGGATATCTGTCCATAGTTATAGAAATGGTGCGTGAACATAAGGATTTTTTCTGTTGCTCACGATGTATTGTTTAAGTGTCTCACGCTCTACATCAAATTCCTCGACAAGTTTATCAAGTAGTTCGGCTGAATGAGTTTGGTTGTCGAATAACTGTTCACGAGTGATGCACGTTCTCATTATTGAAATCGTGTCTGTCAGTCTTTCGCTAAAGAAAACAATATCATTGGCAGTACCAATCATGTTGTTTGGGTTGTCTTTTGTTGGATGTGGAGTCATCACAAAGCTGCCGTTGTTGGCAAAGAACTCTGCTATAGCATCAATTTTTGAAATCTTCTCATCCAAGAACCTTTCCATATAGCGGTCAAAGAAGTGTGAAGTGATGAAAAAGAATTGGTTGTCATGGCTGCCACCTCTTACCAAAGCATTCATTCCGTGCTTATTGATGTATGTGATGAACGTGACGGCAGTCGGACCAATCTTTTTGAAAGTATTGTAGTCGTGAATGAGTGGTATCGAGCAAAATGTAGTATTGTTGTCAACCTGATAGGTAATAGCAGGAAACAAAACATTCTGCAACGATTTATGCTTCAGCATATATCTCCGTATCTTGGCACATGCTGTGCCATCAGGTCTCATTTTATTTGTTATTCGAGGATAGTACTCTGCGTGAATT